>CALUZA010000001.1 GCA_944325185.1 Candidatus Gastranaerophilales bacterium
CACCTTTTTGAATTGATTTTTGCATCCACTCTTGCGCTCTTGCGCCGTATAAAATTTTACCGTCTACTCTAATACCGTAGCCAAAAGGATCTTCCCCTTTATTAATACCGTCTACATCCATACAGAAAGTTTTATAAATTACATCGAAACCTTTTGGTTTATATTCACCAAAATTTCTAATATCTAGAGAACTGGGATTTATGAGTTGTGCGGCACTATGAGCTTGGGCTATATTCATTCCGAAGGTTATTGTAGGAGCATATTCATAAAATATTATATTATCACTTGTTTGAATACCACTTCGTGTACTTACTTTTTTGCAAAAACTATCCAATTTTTCTTTATTTTCTTCAAGTGAAAAAATATCTAAATCTACCCAAGCGTCATGATATTCACCTGTGTCTATACAATTGATTTCTTTAGAGCTTACAACATCTGAAAATGTTTGACAAAAATATGTATTATCCCCGTCATGAGTACCGTCAATTAAAGTCCCGTCAGGTTTCATTCCTAAATCACCATTTGCATAATATTGATCAGAATTTACAAGCTCTCTTATAACAGTCCCTATAGTATTATTCCCTTTTTTAAATTTCATAACGTTTTCATCCGGTGCGCTATGTATTGCAACAGGCAGTAATATCGCACTTAAAACTCCTATAATAACTAAAACAATCATAATTTCTGCCAGAGTAAAAGCTTTTTTCATTTATTTTCCAATATATTAAACTGCTTAATATTTAAAATTATATAGATTTAATATATTCATGCAATAGGTTAAATAGATTAAATATTATATTAAATCTATTTGTTAATATATAAAAATAAAAATATAATTTCATTTATGGCTTTGAAAAAAAATCAATTAGGTATACAAATAGGTAAAAAAATACAGTTTCTAAGAAAACAAAAAGGATACAGTCAGGAAAAATTTGCTGAGGCAATTAATATTGCAACAACTTCGCTGAGTTATATTGAAACAGGCAGAGGGTTTATGACCCTTGCTACATTGCAGAAAATATGCGAAGTTTTGGAAATTGAGCCTGTGGAAATTTTTCAGTTTATTTCAATTAAAACTGCTGATGAGATGTATGAATATATTTTATCTAAATTGAAAAATCTGAAAGATAATCCCGAACAATTAAAATTAGCATATGGGCTTTTTAAAAACATTGTCTAAAATTAGAAGAAGTCGGATTTTTGAAATAAACCTGTCCATTTTAAAGCGCCAATGATGTAACACTACGGTAACAGGAAAAACCCGACTTCAATTATATTTTAGCTTTGATTTAGCATAAAAACATTACCCGAAAGTATAAGATTAAAAACTTCTTAACTGCAGCGCTTGAGCTATATGAGAGGTTTCAATATTTTCTTTTTCTTCTAAATCAGCTATTGTTCTTGAAATTTTAAGAATTCTATCAAAAGCTCTTGCGGACAAATTAAAACTGTTAATTGCGTTTTTTAGAAATTGTTTTGATGTTTCATCGATTTTACAATATTTTTTTATTAATTTTGAATTTAATTCAGAATTTGTCAATATTCCTTCGTTTTTATATCTTTCTTGTTGAATTTTTCTTGCTTTAATTACTCTTTTTCGTATGGTTTCTGAGCTTTCTGCAGCTTGATTTTGACTCAACAGTTCATCTTCACTTAATCTTTGAACTTTAATTTGTATATCAATTCTATCTAAAAGAGGTCCTGAAAGCCTTGAGCGGTAACGATTAATTTGATATTCCGAACAAGTACATTGTTTTTTGTTGTCGCCCAAAAAACCACAGGGGCAAGGATTCATTGCGCCTATTAAAATGAAATTAGCGGGATATTGAATGCTTGTTTGCGCTCTTGATATTGTTACCACATTGTCTTCAAGGGGTTGTCTAAGAACTTCTAAAGTTTTTCTTGGGAATTCTACCATTTCATCCAAAAATAAAACGCCTCTGTGCGCAAGGGTTATTTCTCCGGGTTTTGGATTTGAACCGCCACCTATAATCCCTACTGCACTTGAGCTGTGATGAGGAGAACGAAAGGGTCTCGAAGTAATTAGAGGTTTCGATCTGTCTAAGAGTCCTGAAATAGAATAAATTTGAGTTAATTCTATTGCTTCTTGTTTTGTAAGAGGAGGTAAAATCGACATAAAAGCTTTTGATAACATGGTTTTACCTGCACCGGGGGAACCTGACATTAGTACATTATGTGCGCCGGCTGCTGCGATTTCAAGCGCTCTTTTTGCAATTTGTTGTCCTTTGACATTTGAAAAATCTATACTGTATTCTTGTTTGTTATTTAAAAAATCTTCTATATTTTGTTTAAGAGTTTTTAAATCTCCGTTTTTATTTAAATATGCTACAACTTGCGAGAGGTTTTGAGCGCCAAGAGTTTCAACGTCATCAACAAAGCTTGCTTCATTTAAATTTTCATAAGGAACAATTACTTTTTTAATACCCAAATCCGATAAACCGCAAATAATGGGTAAAATCCCATTGACTGCTCTTATGGAACCGTCCAGTGAAAGCTCTCCTATGAAGGCAATTTCTTCGTTATTAAATTCATTTATAATATTTTCTTTTAATAAAATACCTACTGCCATAGCAAGGTCATAGCTTGAACCTTCTTTTTTGATATCCGCGGGAGCAAGATTGATTACAACTTTTGTTTGCGGAAATGAAAAGGAAGAATTTTTAATTGCAAGACGTAATCTTTCCTTTGCTTCGGAAATTGCTGTGTCAGGGAGTCCGATTATTGTAACTTGGGGGATTGAATTTATTGTATCTACTTCAACATTAATTTCAAAAACATTAAGACCTATTATAGTTGCGCTTTTAACTGTTATTGCCACTATATTTCCTCTTGTTCTTTATTTGGAATTAGTTTTAATAATTTTGTATTTGCAATTTCAAAATTCGGATTTAAACTCAAAGATGTCTTATAGAATTGAATTGCGTCTTGATTTTTGTTTATTGCTTGATTGTATATTCCGCAAAGATAATAGTAATAGTAGTTTTTTTCGAGAGTGAAAGAAGCGTTATAAATTAAACCTTTTGCAAGTTCATAATTTTTGTTTTTTAAATACAGTTCAATTAGTTCACCAACTGCCTTTTCATACATCGGGTTAATTGTAAGAGTTCTTTTTAAAAATTCTTCTTTTAAGACATCATTTTTTTGCGCTATACTGATTGCATTTTGATAGTATGCAAGATATTCGTTTTTGGGCATTTTATCAATTTGCTGTTCAAGTTTTTGTAATTCTTTTGGATTTTTTGTATATTGCCTTTGAGCAGTTGCAAGCTTGATTATTATTTCATAGTTGTCTTTATCTTTTGAAAGAGCTTTTTTATACATTTTTACGGAATTTTTATAGTCGCCATGAATGTATCTTATATCCCCTAAGCCTATTAAGGTTTCTATGTTATTTTTATTTTCTTTGTATGAATTAACAAAATATACGTTTGCTCTTTCGACATTTTTTAGCGCAAGTTCACTTTTTGCGTATAGGGTAATAATTTTATCGTTATTTTTGTCAAAATTTAAAATGTTTTGACAATCTTTTTTTGTTTTTTCAAAATTTCCTTCAAGAAAACTTTTCTTAGCTATATAGTATTTTTTTTCTTTTTCGTCTTTTGTTGTATTTGCTAAAATTGTTTGTTTTAAAATTTCAACTTCATCTGCAAAATCAACTGTTAATTTTGTTTTTTCAAGTTTTTCAATTAATTTTTCTGCATCTTTATATTTTTTTGCGCTAACAAGAGCATTTATTTTGAAAATTTGATAAGAAACATTATCCGAGTTTAAAGAAATAGCTTTGTTTATTGTGTTTATGGCTTGATTATATTTTTTTAATTCCAGATATGCTTTTGCAAGTGTGTATTGAGCAAAGTCATTTTTTTGGAATTTTTCTTGGTTGTCAATTAGTTCATTTGCTGCTTCTTGAGCGGTATTATCAAAATATATCCCACTGTATAATTTAGCAAAATATATTTCGTCATCTTTTGCTAAACTAGTTTTTGGCTTATAACTTTTTTCAAGACTGTTTATGTTGTCATAAAATTGATTTTTATAAATTATTTTATCAATTGCTTTATCTCCAAGCGAGAAAAAACCAATTTCATAGAATATTTTTGAAAGCGCAAGCAGGGAAGTGTCATTATCTATCCCTTGAATTAATTTATCATATTCATCATAGGCAACAGAAACATTACCTTGATTAAATTTAGAAGTTATTGAAATGAAATCTCGTCTAAGTTTAGCTTTTTTGTCTGAAATATTTTCTTGCGGTTTTGTTTCGTTGGTTAAAAAAGAATCAACAATATTTGCTAAGTTAAAATAATTTGAGTTTGGATTTGGTTTATATTCATGATGAATTTCAAAATCTTGAATAGGTTCTAAGAGGCTGTCTGTTTGAGCTTGCGAGTATGAAGAAAAATTAAACACGCTAAATAAGAAGAACAACGCCAAAACTAATTTTCTTTTTGTTCTTTTTGATTTCTTATGCGCTATAGTGGTAGTATTTGTCAAATGTATCAATTAACCTCAACTCGTCTTTGGTGACAACTTCTCTATCTTTTATTAGGATACCATATAATTGAGCTAAATTAAACTCTTTTAACAAAATTTCATCAGCTTTTATATCGCAATTTGAATTGCTCAAAATTACATTTAAAATGCTATATGTGTCTATGTTCATAAAAGCATTGACAATGTTTTCGTCAAAGTGAGTGTTTTTGCCGTCAAGAATTATTTTAAGCGCATCTTTTATTTCCATTTTGTTACGATAGTGTCTTTTTGATGTTATGGCATCAAAAACATCGCACACAGCAAGAATTCTTCCGCCTAAAGGTATATTCTCTCCTTTTAAACCTCTATAATATCCTGTTCCGTCAAATTTTTCATGGTGAGAGCTTGCAATTTCAGCTACATCTTCGAAATTTTTGGAAATATATACTTTACCTAAGATGTTGTGTGTGAGTCTTGCATGTTCTTTTATGTGTTCATATTCTTCGGGTGTTAATTTTCCTTCTTTTTGCAGAACGGAATCTTTTATTCCTATCTTTCCTATGTCATGAAGAAGTGAAGCATTTTTTATTATTTCTTTTTCTTCGTCTGATAGTTTGTATTTTTCACATATCAGTTCAGCATAAAGAGTTACTCTTTTGGAGTGACCTGCGGTAATTTTATCTCTTGCGTCAATTGAGGCTGCAAGTGTGTCTATAAAGCTTGAAAATAATTTTTTTTGTTCTTCGATTAATTTTTTTTGTTTATTGAATAAGTTTGCATTTTCAAGGGCAATTCCTGCAGATGAGCCTATTGCAATGAGTAAATCTTCGTCTTTTTGAGTAAAGTCGCCATCAAATTTGTTTAATACCTGAAAAACACCAACTATTTGATGAGATAAATTTCTTATTGGCATGCATAGGATGTTTCTTGTTTTATAACCTGTTTTTAAATCTATATCTTTATTGAAATATTCGCTTTCATAGGCATTTTTTATGTTTATTGTTTCGCCTGTCATTGCGACGTGTCCTGCAAGCCCTTTGTTTGCAGCAAATCTTATTTCTTGCATTTCAAGACCTAAAGCTACTTTGCTCCAAAGTTCATTATGCTCGTCATCCAAAAGAAAAACTGTGCATCTGTCTGCAACAAGTGCTTGTTGAATTTGTTGCGCAATAATTGTTAAAAGGCTATCTATATTTGTTTCAACCGCAATAGTTCTTCCTACTTGAAGCAAGGCTAAAAGAGCGTCATCTTTTATTTCATTTGGTATAAATGAAGGTGGAGTTGAAGATATTACTTTTTGTCTATTTTCATCTTCAATTTTTTGTTTATATTTTAAGATAGCTTCATCAAGTTTATTTCCTTCGGGAATTTTAATGTATAAACTTGCTTTAATTAGATTTAAAGCGGTATTATAGTTTTTTTCATAATATTCAATTAGTCCTGAAATAAATACGTTTATTTTTTGGGCAAATAAAGAATTTGAAGAATTTGCCAAATATTTTGCGTCATTTAGAAGGCTTAAAGTTTGGTAGTATCTTGCCCCTTGACGATAATTATTTATTGCAAGGTATGACATTGCAACAGAAACCATGTCAAATGCTTTGATTGCTATTGCTTTTTTGTGAATCGAACTTAGTTCTTGTTGTTTTAAAAACTTATCTTTACACACGCAATTAAAAAATGAGCTGATAAGGTAATCTTTCATCTCATCATATTCATTTTTTGGGATATTTTTTAAAGTTCTTATCATAATCTATCCTAGTTTATATTGTAGAATTATTATTCTCTTATGTCAAACGGCTGAAATATGATGTTTTGCGCTATAAATCTTTAAAATTTTTACAACAATTTGAAATTATAGTAAAATTAATTTAAGGGGAATTTATGGAAGATAAAAAGACACTTATATTAATAGATGGTCATGCGCTTGCATTTAGAATGTTTTTTGCGCTTGAGCGAACCAATATGCAAACAACAACGCATATTCCTACTTGGGCAGTTTATGGGTTTTTTAAGGCAGTTTTTGACCTTTTAGCAGATAAAAAGTTGTCTTTAAAGCCAAATTCTATAGCTGTTGCTTTTGATGTTTCTAAGGCAACTTTTCGTCTTGAAAAATACTCTGAATATAAAGCTAATAGGCTTACTATGCCTGATGCGCTTAGGACTCAATTAGAGATAATTAAAGAAGGGCTTGATGCTCTTGATATTCCTATATACACAAAAGAAGGTTTTGAAGGCGATGATGTTATAGGAACAATTGCCCTGCAAGCAAGTAAAAAAGGACATAAAACATATATTTTAACAGGTGATAAGGATAGTTTTCAATTAGTTGATGATTCTGGTTTGGTTTCGGTTTTAATTCCTCAAAAAGGTGAAATTAATGAATATAACAGGGAAAAAGTTTTTGAAAATTTAGGAGTTTATCCTTGTCAAGTTGTTGACTATAAGGCCTTGTGCGGAGATACATCGGACAATATCCCTGGAATTAGGGGCATAGGACCGAAAAGCGCAAGTTCTCTTTTGAATGATTATAATACTTTGGATGGCGTATATGAAAATATTGAAAAGATTACTAAAAAATCTTTAAAAGAAAAGCTAATAACAGGAAAAGATGATGCGTATTTATCTCAATTTTTAGCAACCATAAAAAAAGATTTGGATATTAAATTTGATTTTGACGGTGCTTGTTTGAGTGTTCCCAATAAAGAAAAAGTTAAGGAATTTTTTCAAAAATTACAGTTTTATTCTTTCGTAAAAAACATTGATAAATTGCTTTCACCTTTTAATATTGAAACTGCATGCAAGGAAGAAAATATTGTAAAATTCGATGAATTACCTCAAGAGGTTTCTCAAATAAGCCTTTTTACAGAAGTTAAAGAAAAAAAGGTTTTAAAAGAAGTAAAAAAAATAAAAAGCGATGAAATTCAAGCTTTTTTAAATTCAATTAAAGATGGCGATAAAATATCAATTTTATGTGATTATGCGGATAATAATTTTTGTTATGTTTCAGATGGTACAGTCGCTTGTAAAACATCAATTTTAGAAATTAAAGATATTTTTTTAAATGAAAAAATTAAAAAATGTGTTTATGATATAAAAAGTATTTTATCGAGTGAAATAGGCGATATAAAAGGTGTCGTAAGTGACGTTCAATTGTCCAGTTATATGCTTGATTCTTCAAGAAAACATGATTTAATTACACAAATAAATGAGTGTCTTGAAATTATACCAAATGAAAATGATTTATATTCTTTGTGTTCTTATATTTTGGATTTAGATGAATTTTACAATAAAAAATTGTCGCAAAAAGAATTAAAACTTTTAAACGAAGTGGAATTACCTTTGTCCTTTGTTTTGAGTGACATGGAAAAAACAGGGGTAAAAATTGATGTTTCTTGCCTGAAAGAAATTGGCAAGGAGATTGATTTAAAGGTTATAGAGTACGAAAAGAAAATATATGAACAAGCAGGCTGTACTTTTAATATAAATTCTCCTAAGCAAGTTGCAGAAATTTTGTTTGACAAATTGCAAATTAAACCTAAAAAGAAAGGTAAATCGGGAACATATAGTACAAATGCAAAGATACTTGATGAACTTGCTTTTGAATATTCTATTGCAGCTGATATACTTGAACATCGTCAATTAATGAAGCTTAAAACAACGTATATTGATGCTTTGCTTAAATTAATCGGCTCAGACGGTAAAATCCACACTCATTTTAATCAGATAGTAACAACAACAGGCAGACTGTCGTCTTCTGATCCTAATTTACAAAATATTCCTATCAGGACAGAATTTTCTAATAGGATTAGAGGTGCTTTTATTCCTTCAAATCCCGAAACGTATATAATGAGTGCCGATTATTCTCAAGTGGAGCTGCGTCTTTTAGCGCATTATTCAGGGGACGAAGGCTTAATTAAAGCTTTTGTTGATGATGTTGATGTGCATAAAATTACCGCTTCTAAAATTTTTAATGTTCCTGTTGAAAACGTAACAAAGGAGATGAGGAGAAAGGCTAAAACAGTTAATTTCGGTATAATATATGGTCAAACCAGATATGGTTTATCTAAGACCCTTGGAATAGAGCCTTTTGAAGCGCAAGAATTGATAAACAAATATTTTATGACATATCCTAAAATTTCGGGTTATATAAATTCAACTCTTGAATTAGCAAATGAGAAAGGTTATGTTGAAACTTTATATGGCAGAAGAAGGTATCTTGGTGCTGAATTAAATTCAAGAAATGCAAATATAAGAGAATTTGCTGCACGTGCTGCAATTAATGCTCCTTTGCAAGGGACAAGCGCAGATATAATAAAAATGGCAATGGTTGATTTGTTTGAAAAATTAAAAAAATATAAATCGAAGATGATTTTGCAAATCCATGATGAATTGGTGCTTGAAGTTCCAAAAGATGAAATAGAGATAATTAAACCTATGGTGATTAAATCAATGGAGTTAAATCAGCCTTTGAAAGTTCCTCTTAAGGTTGAGGTTGGTTTTGGAAAAACTTGGATGGAAAAGTAACATGAAAAAAATTATTATTGTTTTAAGTTTATTATTTTCGGTTTGTTTCGCTCAAAGTATGTTTGAAGAATGTTATAAAATATATCCAAAAGACGCAGATACTCTTTTTATGAGTGCTTTGGGAGCAATAAATTCTGATTCCAGATTTTCAATTTCTGAAATTCAATCTAAAAACGGATATATATTATTTTTGTATGGTTCTAAATATTATCTTTTGACTTTGACTAAAAGATATCAAAATCAAACCGAGATAAAGATTTTGCCACAGAATAGCGATTTTTCTCAAGGAAGCACTGTTGCGCAAGCAGTTTTTGCCCTTATAGATTCAAGAATAAAAAGTGCGCCTATGGGGCTTGTTAAATAATTATGGTTGAAGTTGAAGAAAAAAAGTATGTTCAAGTTTTGGTAGATATTAATAAGCTTGGTACTAAAACTTTTAGCTATTTGGTTCCTGAAGAATTAAAAAACGATATTAAAATAGGACAGTCGGTTTTAGTGCCTTTTGGAAGAAGAAAAGAAGGTTTAAAGGCTTATGTGGTTGGCTTTTCAAGTTATTTAGAAGAAGGCATAAAGGCTAAATATATAAGTGAGATTTTAGAATCTGACCCTTTGTTTTCTCTTGAATATTTAAAACTTTTGGATTGGGTTGCAAGCTATTATTTTTGCGACATCCAAGCTGTTTTAAATACGGCATTACCCCAGAAATTTTTTGAAAAAAATGTAAAAAAATATCGAAAACCAAGAAAAGAAAATTTAATATATAACAATTTTAAAAAAGAAAAAAATGAACATATTTTGTCTGATGAACAAAAAAAAGTTTATGAGGAAATAAAAAAAGTTAATGCAAAAACCTCATTGATATATGGTATTACAGGATCGGGAAAGACGGAAATATATTTTAAATTGATTGAAGATACCATAGAAAAAAATAAAAATGTGATTTTTTTGGCGCCCGAAATTGCACTTGTTTCTCAATTAACAATGCGTACCATAGAAAGATTTGGAGCTGAGTCTGTTGCAATTTGGCATAGTTCTATAACTGAGGCCGAAAAATATGAAACTTGGAAAAAGTTGAGAAATAATGAGATAAAAATTCTTTTTGGAGCAAGGAGTGCTGTTTTTGCTCCAATTAGAGATTTGGGTATGGTTATAGTTGACGAGGAACACGAGTCAAGTTATAAACAAACTATGCCAAATCCCAGATATAATGCAAAGGAAGTTGCTAAAAAATTATGTGAATTATATGATGCAAAGCTCATTTTGGGTTCTGCAACTCCTTCAATCGAAAGTTATTATGAGGCAGTTAACACAAATTCTCTTTTTAAATTAAAAACCAGATATAATTCTGCAAAATTACCCAAAGTTAGTGTAGTTGATATGAAGGTTGAAAGAGCTGAAAAGAATTATACTATTTTTTCAAGAACTTTGATAAAGCAAACTAAAGAAACCGTTGAAAAAGGCAATCAGGTAATTTTTCTTATAAATAGGCGTGGTTTTTCTTCTTATACTCAATGTATGGAATGCGGAGAAGTTTTAATGTGTGAAAAATGCGCTATTCCTTTGATTTACCATATTCAAACAAATTCGTACAAATGTCATTATTGTAATTATGAAAAAAAAGGCGAAGTAAGGTGTCCTAAATGTAATTCAACTGCGCTTGAAAATTTTGGAATAGGTTCGCAAAAAGCAGAAGTTGTTGCAAGGGAAATTTTTCCCGATTATCGAATAGAAAGACTTGATTCGGATAGTCTTTCAAAGAAAAATGAACATATAGAAATTTTAAAAAGATTTCAAAATGGAGAAATAGATATTTTAATCGGAACTCAAATGATTGCAAAGGGTTTGGATAATAAAAATGTTACTTTGGTTGGTGTAATTAATGCGGATTTAAGTTTTAATCTTCCTGATTATAGGAGTTCTGAGCGTGGTTTTTCGATATTAACTCAAGTTGCGGGTCGCTCCGGAAGGGGTGATGAAGAAGGGAAGGTTATTTTTCAGACATATAATTCTTCAAATATTTTTCTTCAAGATGCTCAAAAACAAGATTATGAGAATTTTTACGAGAATGAAATTAAACTTCGGGAGCTTCTTGACTATCCGCCGTTTTCAAATATGATTAGAATAGTTTTGTCATCCAGAAATGAATTCAGAGCAGAGAAATCGGCAGCTGAAATTGAGCTTCATTTGTCAGATTATTTAAAAAAGCTTTCCTTGGATGAAGCCGTTTTGGTTTTGGGGCCTGTTGAGTGTGTTTTGAAGAAGATTAGAGAAGAATACAGATATAATATAATTATAAAAAATAAGCTTTCAAAAAAAGGACACAGGGAAATTTTAAGGTTCTTAAAAACAATTCATTTACCTGATGATATTAAAATGGTTGTAGATATTAATCCTTCGGATATTTTATAAATTATGCTGATTAATGCAAATTCTAATACTAACAGAACAAAAATATTATGTGATAAGTATATTGAGCTTATTGAAAGAGGTGTTGAGGCGGAAAAAATACTTGTCCTTGTTCAAAATTCTAAAAAGAAAAGAGAATTTTTGGATGAAGTTAAAAAGAATATCAAAACAGGTTTTATCGGTTCTCTTAAAATACACAGTTTTTGGGGTTTTATAAGGGAGTATATCCTTGAAAATTGGGCTTATGTTGAAAGCGGACTAAAAGATAATAATGCAAAGATTTTTCCACATTTATCGGGTCTTGAAATTTCGCAGTATATTTTTAAAAAAAGTATAGAAGAGGTCGATTTTACCGGATATAATTCGAAAACAAGTTTATTGCATCAGCTTTTTAGAAGAAATTCTCTGATTAATTTGAATAATCTTTCAAAAGAAGAAGTGGAAAAACGTGCAGAAATTTTGCAAGAAACTTATTCAAAAGAAGCAAGTCAGGCAATTAATAAATATAAAGCCAAAACCATTGATTTAAGAGCGTTTGATTATATAAGACAAATTAATATTTTTGAATTTTTATATAAAAAAATAAAAAATAATTTTGAATATATTTTTATTGATGACGCAGATGAAATATCTCCTTGTACGTTGGCTTATCTTGAATATGTAAAGCCCGAGGTTAAGGAATTTTATATAGGGTATGATGAATTTGGTTCTTCTCGCCTAGGATATTTAGGAGCAATTAATGTTGATTTTGAAAAATTTTTAAATGCAAAAGCTCAAAAACCGTTTTCGGATAATTCAAAAACAAAAAATGCAATTCAAATTTTTAATTCCATAAAGCAGGATAAAAAAATTGATGTGGAAAATATCAAAACAAAAACATTTTTAAAACGAAATGAAATGGCAGATTCTGTCATAGAAGATATAAAAAAGCTAATTAATAATGGCGTAAAGCCCTCTGAAATAGCAGTTGTAACTCCTCTTTGTGATGAATTTTTAAAAATGACTTTTGAAAAAACGGGATTTTCGTTTAATTTTATTTCAAAAAGTGAAAAATTAAATCAAAATAAGTGTATCGGCTATCTTTTAGAATTGTTGAAAATTATAATAGATACAAATAATAAGTTTGTATCACCTTATGTTGTTAAGGGGATTTTGATTGAAATTTTAAAAATTAAGCCGAAAGAAGCGGTATTATTTGTTCAAGAATATAAAACGGAATATGAATTTAGAGGTATTAATCTTATTGATTTAATGAAGAAAAAAGAAGGTGAAAATTTTAAAAAGTTTGTTGAAATATATGAAAAAATCAGATTTGAAAAATTATCAGACATGCTTTTTGAGATTGTTTCAAATTTTATATTTTTAGACAAAGAAATTTCAAAAGATATTATAAAAATAAATCAACTATTGAAACAAATTATTGATTTTGAGGATGTCTTTTTGGACAATTTTAATAGGGAAGAGCTTATTTTACAGCTGGAAAATACAATAATTTCCGAAAATCCTTTGAGCGATGATGAAATAAATGATGAAGCGATAGTTGTTTCTTCGGCTCAAAAAATAATTGATTATTCTTATAAAACAAAGTATCAATTTTGGCTTGATGTTTCGTCTGATAATTGGTTAAGGCAAGATATAGGCCCCTTGTATAATGCTTGGGTTATGCAAAAAAAATGGAATAAAGATACATTTGAGCTTGAAGATAATATTGAATTAACTAAAGATAAAACGGCAAGAATATTGTATAAATTATATCTATTGGCTGATAATATAACTTTATATTCAAGTGTTTACGATTATTTGGGGGCGGAGAATTTTTCCGGTATAGATAAATATTTTGAATATAAAAATGAGTTAAAACAAGATGAAAAAGTTGAAATAAAACCAATTATTCCAAGAGCAGATCAAAAAGAAGTTCTGAATTATAAAGGCGGTTTGATGTCTGTTAGTGCTACTGCTGGTTCAGGAAAGACTACAATTATGCTTCTTTTGGTTGATAAAATATTATCCGGAGAAATATTATCCCAAATTGAGCCTAAAAATATATTTGTTTTAACTTTTATGGAGTCTGCTGCAAGAAATTTTAAGGAAAGAATTAAAGCTAAATATCCGAACTTGAAAGAATTACCGAATATTTCAACTATTCATGGTCTTGCTTATAGGATTATTAAGGAAAATAACAATTATTCAAAGTTAAACCTTGATTATGATTTTGATATTTTAGATGAGGTCAAAAGGAATAATATTTTAAGTGAAATAGTTTATAAATTTTTAGGTTCGACCGATAAATTGGATTTGTATGATGGTGCAATCAGTGCATATAAAAATGAACTTGCAATATATGGCGATTTTGATTGTAAAAATAAATTGTTTTTAAATATTTTTAATGCTTATGATGAAAAATTGAAATCGTTGAATTTGGTTGATTATGATGATTTGTTATTATTGAGCTTGAAACTTTTAAGAGAAAATGAAGATGTATTAAATTATTATCGTGATTTGGTAAAAATTATAATTGAAGATGAAGCACAAGATTCAAGTCTTGTTCAGCAGAATTTAATTTTATTGCTTGCTTCTAAGAGCAACAACATAATTCGTTGCGGAGATATTAATCAAGCTATAACATCAACATTTTCAAATTCTGATGTTGAAGGCTTTAAGGATTTTATGAAAAAATCTAAAAATGTTGTAATGGACAGATGTCAAAGGTGTGCTACAGGGGTTTTGGATTGCGCAAATAACACTGTTAAATTTGCAAACAGTAAGAACATTCCTGCTTTTAGTGATTTAATAATGAAACCTGTTGAAGGAAAGAATATAGTAGATAAAAATGCTGTTTTAACTTTTATTTTCGAAAAGGAAAAAGAGGAAAACGATTTTGTTTTAAAAGAAATAAAAAGAATTTTAAATGAAGCACAAAAAAAAGAAAAATCTGTTTCAGTGGGAATACTCTTGAGAAGCAATTTTGCTATTGATAAATGGTCAAAAATATTGGAAGAAGCTAATATAAAGACCTATAAAAATTCTGATAGCTTGATTAATAATCCATGTTATAGGATTTGTCTTTTGATTTTAGAATTTATTGTAAATCCTTATGATTTGAAATTAACAAAGGAAATAGCAAGGGAATTGTATGAAATCGGCTATTACGATTTTGAAACTTTAAAATACGCTAATTCTCTAAAAGAAGCCATCTTTTTAAGAGAGGATTTTGATGAACAGTTTTGGTGGGATATGAATTATTTTTTGTCAAAAAATCATTATTCTATTTATGATTTGGTTTTTGAAATTGGGGAATTTTATTTTTCATCAAATTCGCAAAAAGATAATATACACATGATAGCAACAATAGCTCTAAAAGTTCGTTTGGCACAAAAAAGTTTTGAAGATACGGTTTTGCGTTTAAGGGAAATACAGTATAAAAATAATTTTTCAAATATTAAATTTTTCAAAAGCGAAGAAAAAAATAATAGAAAATCTAAAGTTAGCATAATGACTCTGCACAAGTCAAAAGGGGATGAATTTGATTATGTTTTTATACCTGAGCTAACAAAGGATAATATGTGTTTAACTCCTGAAGATTGCAAATTGAAAGAAAAATCAACATTCATTCAAAAAGTTAAAAAAATGCCTAAAAATGATTTTGAATTAAAAGAAGATATAATTGAAGAAAACTTTAGATTGATATATGTGGGTATTACTCGTGCAATAAAAAAATTATATTTATCTGTTTCAAATAATTATAAGTTTTTTGCAAAAGATAAAGATTATGAAAATTCTGAAATTTTCGAGGGGGTAGCTTGCGAAAAATAGATACATTTAGCGCAAATTCACTTAAAGTTTTAGAAAAAAGTTTTGAAGAATTTGAAAATAAATATATTTATAATCTTTCTATATATAAAAAAGATAAAAGAGCTGTTTTGGGGCAGAAATTCCATGGTTTAATTTGTTTTTATATTAAGGGTTTTAATATTTCAAGATTGCTTTTGGATTTAGATAAAGAGGAACTTGAAATTTGGAATAATTTGGAAGAAAGATTGAAAATAATAAAAACTAATTTTATAAAGACCGAATATTCTTTTTTGACCAAGGAAGAAGTGAATGGCAAATTTTATTTTTTGACAGGTAGGTTTGATGCAATTTATAAGGATGAAAACGGATATATTATTTATGATTGGAAAACTTTGAATTTTCCGAAAAATCCTATAGAAGATTTGCAAAGCGTTGTATATTTGTATGTTTTAAATAAGATATATAAAACAGATAAAATTAAGATGAGATATTTTTCAATTGAAAAACTTGAAACTTTAGATGTCGATTTTGCTTCTTGTGAAATTTATAAAAAAAGAATTGACGAAATAGTTTTGAAGCTACCTTGGTTTAATTCTTTGAATTTTTTAGATAATGACTTAGAGTTTCAAGGGTTGAATTTTTGATTTCTTCATTTCTTTTTTCAACTATTGCATTGTGCGTGAGATTTAGATTTTTGTCTCTATAGGTTATTGCAGATTTTGTTTTTAGAGAATTTAGTTCAAATTCATTTAGCGGATTTTGAATTAAATTTTTATTAAATGAAGCAACTGTTCCTATTGTTTTGTTGTTTTTTATAGTTTTACCGATTGTAAGACCGGTTTTAAAAAGAGCATTTAGAGTCGGTTTTGAATGGTTGTATGTACAATAAATGCCGTTTTTATCAAGTTTTTTTGATATTTCAAGAATTAAATCTTCGCTCCATAGCTCGGATTGTTTGTGTGGCGCAAAGCCGTCATGGAAAATTATATCGTATTTTTTGTTTAGTTTTTTTATTATTTTTCTTACATCATCAAAATAAAAGGTTATGAAATCAGGGTTTTGAAGATTTTGTTCTATAATTTCATTAATATTTTTTGATGAAGCGTATTCAAATGTCGGTGATTTTGTTGCAAGTTCTTTGTCAATTTCTATGCAATCTATTAGTTCGATTGAATAGAAGTTTTCAAGTGCGCATTTTGTGTTGTAACCTATCCCATAACATATATCGAGAATTTTAAGCGGTTTTTTATTCAAAATCAGGCATGGCTCAATAAATTTTTCAAAAGCTTCTTTTTTTGCACCTTCTTTTGCATGATAGATTTCATCTAATTTTTTATTATAAAGACCGATTGAGCCGTCATCAGTTATTATGATTTCTATATCTTCCATATTTTTTATAATAAAACCGCTTTCGTTTTTCAAAAGCGGTTTTATTGGTTTTGTTAGTTTTGTTCACTATAGTCTGTTTTTTGGATTTAAAAATTCGGGAATATCCAATGATGAGCTTGATGTTGGGGCAGGTGCTTGTTCCTTTGGTTTTTCTTCCATTGATGAAGGTATTCCAAATGGGAAGGATGATGAATTGCCCGAAATTCCCGTTGAATTAAATCCGCCGAATAATCCTGCTGCTGAAAGTTTGTTGTCTGCAGTATTAGGAGCGCTTATTTCTCCATTTTTCATTTCGAAACCTGTAGCGATGATTGTGATTTGAATTTCTCCTTGAATTCTGTCATCTACAACAGCACCGAATATAACTTCTGCATCGTCTGCAACAGCGTCATGTATAACGCTTGCCGCTTCATTAACTTCAAATAATGTCATATCAGGGCCACCTGTAACGTTCATTATGATACCGGTTGCACCATTTATTGAAGTTTCAAGAAGTTTTGAATCAATTGCAAGTTTAGCAGCTTCTAATGCTCTGCCTTCGCCGGATGATTTACCTATACCCATCAAAGCACTTC
Source organism: Candidatus Gastranaerophilales bacterium (assembly GCA_944325185.1). Classification (GTDB taxonomy): domain Bacteria; phylum Cyanobacteriota; class Vampirovibrionia; order Gastranaerophilales; family Gastranaerophilaceae; genus RUG14156. Next base: position 17,184 of record CALUZA010000001.1, read on the forward strand.
CTGAAGATTGCATGATTGTTTTAACATCGGCAAAGTCAACATTGATTAGACCGCCTACAAGGATGATATCTGAAATACCTTGTACGCCGCATAATAGAACTTCATCAACAACGCTAAATGCATCTTTGAATGTTGTTCTTCTTTCAACAACTTCCATTAATTTATCATTTGGAATTACAATTAAAGCATCAACATTTTCTTTTAATTTTTCAAGACCTTGAAGTGCTTGAGCTAATCTTTTTTTGCCTTCAAATTTAAAAGGTTTTGTAACGACACCGATTGTAAGAGCACCCATTTCTTTTGCAATTTTAGCAACTACGGGAGCAGCTCCTGTTCCTGTACCGCCACCCATTCCGGCAGTAACAAAGACCATATCGGCGCTATCAAGAGCAACTGTGATATCTTCTCTTGATTCTTCCGCTGCTTTTTCGCCTACAGAAGGATTTCCGCCTGCACCAAGACCATTTGTTAATTTTGTTCCCAGTTGTACTTTTCTTGGTGCGCTAGACATTTCAAGAACTTGCGCATCAGTGTTCATAGCCCAAAATTCAACACCGCTTAATCCGGAAGCAATCATTCTGTTTACAGCGTTTCCGCCACCGCCACCAACGCCAACAACTTTAATATTGGCATTTGTAGAAAATCTCGGATATTCTGCAGGTTGTCTATCGTAATTATCTAGTTTGAACTTATCCACTTATCAGCCCTCTTATTTTAATCTTTTATTTTACTATATTTTAAAAATTTTTATATGTAAAGAATTTACACTATAAGTATGCGCTAAATTTAACATAAATTCAAATTTGTAAGATTACGCAATAAATAAATTAAAATGAGCTTTTTTAAAATCGAGTCAAAGGTTTATTTTTAAATACTTTTCAAATATGTAAAAATGCTATATAATTCTATAAGGTAAACTTTTGTAAATAAAATGTTGAGTAGTAAGCATTTTATTTTTTTATCGAACTTTAATAAAACGTAAAATGCGTTAAATACTAAAGAGGTTAAGATGAATTTTAAAAATTTCAAAATTGTTAGAAAATTAAAGGATTTAAGCCCTAAGTTAAAATGGCGCATGTTTTCCGAAATACAAGATTGTAAAATTGCTTCAAGGTATATTGATTATCTTATTCCTGAAGATAAAAAAGATATAAATAAAGATAATGAAAAGCTTGAAAAAATGGTTCGTGACACTTTAATTAAGGAGTTTTCTCCAAAGATTAAGGATATGAAATCATTTGAATTATTGGTGGATGCCACTGTTCATAACATTAAGTTAAAACAACTTAAGGCTATGGGTGATTTTGAGGATATAGAACTTTAATTTATTTTTTTATTGTTGTTTTGTACTTTGCAAGTCCTTTTTGTGCTTGTTTTAATAGTGTTAAATAAAATTCAAGTTCATTTTCAGGCGAGTTATTTATAAATTTTAAAAGCTCTGTTTTTATAATGTTGTTTTCAACGGGAATTTTTAAATCTAAGTTGCTCATTTTGAACTCTATATCAAGAGTTTTAAAAATTTTAATAATATTATCTAATGTCGGCATATATTTTCCTGATTCAATTCTTGAAATATGTTTTTCATGAAGCGAAACAGCTTCTGCAAGTTGTGCTTGAGTTAGACCTTTTATAATTCTTGCTTCTTTTATTTTTCTTCCGAGTGATATTTTATCCATAAAATTCCCTTAATAAGTATGTTACTTATATGATAAGGTTTGCAATTAAAATTATGAACCATAATGAAGTTACTATATAAAAGGTTAAGTAACGTATTTATTAATAAATATAAAGTGACAAAAAAAATTTAATATGTCCTACAATCGCTGTAAATAATAGCAAAGAATTTAATTAGGTGATGTACATGTTTAATAAATTGTATTAATATAGTAACGTATTCAATAATAAAAATTATAATTTTTTATTTGATGTATTAAATTGAAAGTTGATAAATATGTTACTAAATAATACAAAAACTTCCTCGGCTTTTTCTCTAATCGAACTAATGATTAGTTTGATTACAATATCTTGTATAACTGCAGCATTTGCTCCAATTATTACAAAGAAAATGAAAAATTCTAATGTATCTGTTGCATTATCTGAAATAACTACTAAGTGTGATAAATTTACGGAAGAATGCAGTTTATGTTATTCAAATAAATGTGTTGCATGCTCTAGATATTGTAATGATAATCAGTATAAAAATGTAAGTACTTGTCTTTGTGAAAATTGTGTCGATAGAAGTGTAGGTTGTATAAGGTGTGATGCTAAGGAATGTAAGAAATGTGATCTTGGATATGGTTTAACCTCTGACGGTAAATGTAGATTATGTCCTGCTGGATACTATTCAGATGGTACTTATGATTGTAAAGCTTGCCCTGTTGGTCAATATCAAAATGCTGAAGGTAAATCTGCTTGTATAAATTGTCCTGCTGGTCAATATCAAAATGCTGAAGGTAAATCTTCTTGTATAACATGTCCTAGTGGTAAATATCAGGATGAACAAGGTAAAACTTCTTGTAAAACTTGCCCAGTGGGTCAATATCAAAGTGCAACGGGAAAAAGTTCTTGTACAAATTGTCCCGCAGGTCAATATCAAAATGAACAAGGAAAAACAAGTTGTATAGCTTGTCCCACTGGTCAATATCAAAATGAACAAGGTAAAACAGGATGCAAATTATGTCCTGTGGGTCAATATCAAAATGCTACCGGTCAATCCTCTTGTAAAAGTTGCTGGGCTGGAACTTATCAAAATCAACAAGGTAAAACAAGTTGTATAAATTGTTGGGCAGGTTCTTGGTCTGATGCTAATGCAAGTACATGTTATACATGTCCTGCAGGTTGGGCATGTAACGGTGCGGGTACTGCAACAAAATGTTCAGCAGGATACTATGCTCCAGCAGGTTCATCAGGATGTTCTGCATGTTGGGCAGGTACATACAGTGGAGCAGGAGCTTCCGGTTGTACTTCTTGCTGGGCTGGAAGTTATAGTGGAGCAGGAGCTTCAACATGCACAGGTTGTTGGGCTGGAAGCTATAGTAATGCAGGAGCTTCAACGTGTACTGCTTGTTCATCTACTTGGGCAAATTGTGTAGCATGTACTGTTAATGGTTGTACGGCATGTGCTAGTGGGTATGTGGCTAGTGGTGGAGTTTGTAAAACAAATGGTATGAAATATGTGTATACTGGTTTATTTTCAGAACAGCTGGTAGGAGATAATTATTATTTAATTTTCTTAAAAACCGATGGTGTATTAACTGTTACTCAATCATCAAGTACGCCAATTGAATTATTTCTTGTTGGTGGCGGTGGCGGCGGAGGATCTGGCTTCGGCGGCGGCGGAGGTGGTGGATATATTATCAATACATCAATTAACTTATCTGCTTCAAGTTATGCAGTTACGATTGGGCAAGGTGGAACTGGTGGATGGAATGATGGCAATGGAACTGATGGAACCAAAACCAGCTTTGGTGCTTACAATGCTGCAGGTGGAAAAGCAGGCAAAGGTACTGTTTCGAGATGTTATGGCGGCGATGGTGGAAGCGGCGGTGGCGGTGGATATGGAACTGCAGGATATAATGGAGGGAATGGTGCTGGCGGCTATTGTGGTATTGGTTGTTCTACGGCTGGAGGTTTTGGAGCAGGAGTTTCCACATGTTTTCATGGAAAATGCTATGCGGGTGGAGGAGGAATAAATCCAAAAGATGGCGCTGGTTTAACAAGTCAAGTTGATTATGGTAGAGGCGGAGACGGTGCTCCAAATTCTGGCAGTGGTGGTGGAGGTGGCGCAGTTGAAAGAGGCTCTGGTGGGAATGGTGGCTCTGGAATTGTAGTTTTGTACGCCAAATTAGATAAAACCTAATTTTCATATTATTTTTTGTGTTTTGGTGGGGCATTTATGCCCCCTTTTTTTAAATTAAGATTTGTAAAGATAAATTTTGACTTTTTTTAAAAAAAAATTAAAGTTTTAATAACTTATGCCGAAGAATAAAAAGGATAAAAGATGACAACTTTCTTTTTTATTCTATAAATCTATATCGAGGTGTATTATGTCTTATAAAAATGACCATGAACTTACAATTGCAAATAAATATGGTGCTGCAAGCTCGGCTGCTAAGGCTGAATTGTATGAAACTTATGATAGATTAAGAGATTTAACTGTATCAGGCTCTACTGCAACGGGTTCCGGTTTTGGTTCTGCGGGCGGTTTTTTGTGGCAGCTTGCAAACTTATTTTCACCTTCGAGTTTTATGCCAACTTTGGGCGGTTCCCAAATGATGAATATTCCAGGTACTTCATATTGGTCTCCGAGTTATTCTTCAAATTCATATCTTGATTCCGGAACAAATTCTTTTGGGGTTTCGGGCTTGTCCAGCTATACCGGATTTCCTTCCGGTGCTGCAAGCATTACTATGGGCTTTGGAACAGATGGAGTTCCAACAGGTGGTGCTGCGGGTATGGCAACCGGTTATGCTGTTTCTGCTGCAGGTCTTGCGGCTTTGAATACCGCTTCTTATGCAACAGGTGCTACAAGCGGATTTGGTTTTGGACAAAATATTGTTCTTCCTATTGCAGGATTGATTTCTGGTTGGGGCGGTATATTACAGGCATTAGCTCCTTACGCAGGAGAATTTGGTCTTGGTGCAATAGTTGCGGGTAATTTAATGCAAGGCACAGGTTCTGCCGCTCTTTCTGCATATCAAAATATTACGGGAAATATTACAAATAATGCTGATGTAATTTTAGAAGATAAAGTAAGGAATATTGAAACAATATGTAAAATGCTAGACACACAAGCAGATATTGTAAGACAAACCTTAAAATCTAATATGGAATCTGATTCTAAACTTGTTGATGAATTATAGGTAAATTAGTTCTTTCCATAAAAAAAACGGCTAATTTGTGAACAAATTAAGCCGTGATGGATAGAATTAGTATTACGGAGTTTATAGAGGAGTTTACATGCTATCAAAGACATGTAAATTTTTCATTTTGCTAGTTTTTTCTTTTTATGTCAAATAAATTTACAAAAATTAATATTTTTATTTTTTTCTGTATATAAATAGTGTTTTCAGGTGACTTGACTTATTATGTACATGTGTACATAATATTTATATGAAAAATGAGCTGACCGAAAGACAAAAAGAGTTTTTTGAAAAATTATCTGAAACATTCTCCTATCGTGCGCTTCCTAGCTACGAAACAATCAGAAAAATTTTTGGATACAAGTCTAAAAATTCTATAAAACAATATGTTGAAGTTCTTAAGAATAAAGGTTTTTTAATTATAGAGGATGAAAATCTTTATATTAATTCCGAATTTTTAGGTGCTAAATTGGTTTCAAGCTATGTTAAAGCGGGTTTTGCTTCAATAATGGATGATAAGATTGAAAAAAGAATTTCTTTTGATACTTTGCTGAATGTGAATAGTCCATCAACATTTATTTTTAGAGTTTCGGGAGATTCTATGGTTGATGTTGGTATATTTGATGGTGATTATGTTGCTATTAAAAAAACGCCAACCGCTAATTTTGGCGATATTGTTCTTGCTGTTGTTGATAATGAATTTACCCTAAAAACATATAAAAAAGATGAAAAAGGTCCGTATTTGAAGCCAGAGAATGTTAATTACCCGATAATTCGACCGAAAAATTCGCTTTCGATTTTTGGAGTTGCACTTGGTATAACTAGGAAAATTATTTAATGAAAAGAGTAATTGCACTTGTTGACTGTAATAATTTTTTTGTTTCTTGTGAAAGATTGTTGAAACCGGAATTAATCGGAAAGCCTGTTTGTGTATTGTCGAATAATGATGGTTGTGTTGTTTCTCGTTCAAATGAAGCAAAAAAAATGGGCGTTAATATGGGCGCTCCATATTTTATGATAAAAAATCAGTTTAAAAAAGTTGTTTTTTTGTCGGGAAATTTGCCTTTTTATTGTGAAATATCGAAAAGAGTTATGGATAAACTTTATGATTTTACTCCAGATGTTGAAGTTTATTCAATTGATGAAGCTTTTTTGGATTTAACGGGTTTAAGAAAAACTTTTAAGTGCTCTTATGAAGAAATAATTAAAAAAATAGTTCAAGATATAAAAAATGATGTTGGAATTGATGTTTCTGTCGGGCTTTCTTATTCAAAAGTTTTAGCCAAGCTAGCTTGTGAAAAGACAAAAAATTTACAAAAAACCTTAAAAGATGAACTTGTAAATGTTAAAACTTATAAAATAGGATATAGGGAAATTGAAAAAGAGTTAAAAGAAACTTTAATAAGTGACGTTTGGGGGGTTGGAAAAAACACGACAGCTTTTCTTAAAAAACATTTAATTCAAACTGCTTGGGAGTTTGTTTCGCAAGAGGATGTTTGGCTTAAAAAGAATTTGGGGAAAGTCGGTTTGGATTTAAAGCAAGAGCTTTTAGGAAATGTTATTAATCCCGTTAAATCATATCAAGATGACCCAAAGTCGATTTCAAGAAGTGAAAGTTTTAAAGAATTTCAGACTGATAAAAATTATATTCAAAAAGAGTTAAATTCTCATATACACAAGGTTTGCAAAAAGCTTAGAAGTCTGAATTTATTGACTGGCTGCATTTCTGTTATGCTCAGAACGAAGGATTTTCAAGTGTCTGATATTAAAATTAATTTGGTTAATCCCGTAAATAGCGAATTTGAACTTGTAGAACATTCTAAAGTTATTTTAGACAAAATGTTTAAACAAGGTATAATTTATCGTTCCGTTGGCTTTTGTGCCATGAAATTAACCCCCTCGAGCGAAAGACAGATTTCAATTTTTGACGGAGAAACTTCAATAAGAAAAGAAAATCTTTCAAAATCTTGGGATAAATTAGAGGAGAAATTTGGTAAAGGTATTGTCAGATTAGGAATAAAATAGTTTAAAATTACAAGCCTCAATGGTTAGAGGCTTGTAATTTTACTGAGCATCAGCTTTTAATATGTTTAAAACAGGCTCAGGTAAACTCCTATATAGTTTTCCATCGTTGTGTATCGCAACAATCTTTACGATTGCGTTGACATACGTCTTTTCTTGCTTTTCATCAGTTATTGTTTGATGAAAAGTTAGATAAAATTTTCCGTAATCGGATATTTTTGTGTGTATTATAACTTCATCATCAAGTTTTGCGCCTAATTTGTATTGTATATTTAAGTCAACAACAGGGAGTGTTATATCTTGTTTTACAAGCTCGGACAATTTAAATCCCGCTTTTTCACACAGATAAATACGACCTGCTTCAAGCCATCTTAAATAACTTCCATGCCATACAACACCATAGGCATCTGTGTCTGCGTAGAATACTTTTTGTTTAAAAGCATGACTCATAGGACTATTTTATCATAAATAAAGTTTTTAAACCCTAAAAGGTTAATTTTAGCAACAATTTATAATAAATTTAATAATAATTATTATTTCTTTTTTCGTGCTATCATTAATTTATGTTTGAAGTAAAAATTGAAACAAGTTTTTCATCTGCTCATCATTTGCTGAATTATAAAGGCAAATGCGAAAATCCGCATGGGCATAATTGGAAGGTTGAAGTTTATGCAAGGGGTGATAAACTTGATAAATCAAATATTTTGATTGATTTTAAGGTATTAAAAAAAGAAATTAATGAAATAATTGATTATCTTGATCATAAAGATTTAAACGAGCTTGAGGAATTTCAAAACGAAAGTCCAAGTTCGGAATTTATAGCAAGATTTATCTACAAAAAAGCAAAAGAACGTTTTAGCTCAATAAGTCGTGTAGACGTTTGGGAAACAATGACTTCCAGAGCAAGTTATTTTGAAGAAAATTAAAGGGGTTTATATGCAAACAATTCAAGCCGTTATAACAGGCGCAATACAGGGTCTGAGCGAATTTCTGCCGATTTCGAGTTCTGCTCATATTGTTTTTTCTCATGAGTTGTATGGAATTTTATCCGGCGCTCCTGTTAGTCAAGATGTTAATCAAGAAGAAATATTTTTTGATATTTTAGTTCATTTAGCGACTTTGTTTGCTGTTTTAATATATTTTTTCAAAGATTTGAAAAATATTTTTTCTGATTTTTCTATTGCAGTAAAAAATAAAGATTATAAAAATGAAAATGTAAAGCTTGTGGCCTATATTGCTCTTTCTGTTGTGATAACGGGCGTTATAGGGTTATTACTGAAAGAAAAAGTTGAATTTTTAACCACAAATCCTCAGATAGTTTGCATTTTGCTTATGGGAACAGGTTTTATACTTTTGTTTAGTGAAAAAATGTATAAGGGAAATAAGGACATAAGTTTGAAAAGTGCTATTTGGATTTCAATTGCTCAAGGACTTGCAGTGTTTCCGGGATTTTCAAGAAGCGGATTGACAATTTCAACTGCTCTTATGAATGGTATGGATAGAGTCAAAGCTGCAAGATTTTCTTTTCTTATGAGTATTCCTGTGATTTTGCTTGCGAGTTTAGTGTATCCTTTAATGGAGCTTGATTTTAATCAAATTATGACTTTTAATTTGAAAGCCATATTAATAGGTTCAATTACTTCGTTTGTGGTTGGATATTTTTGTATAAAATATTTTATGAAGCTTTTGGGAAAAATAAGTTTAAGAAGTTTTGGTTACTATTGTTTGGTTGTATCTGTTGTGATGTTTTTTGTATTTCAATTCTTTTATCATCAATAAATTTTAAACCATCTTTTTTATCTAATTTTTTAATATGGTTTATAAATGTTAAATCCTTGTCAAAATCAAAGTTTTCAACTTCATATTGTGGGAACAATTCCGGATATTCTCCATCTTTTTGTGAAATAAAGTCATCACATGCAACACTGTAGATTATATCCTTGGATGGGTTATTTATATCAATGGGCGTTTTTTTGCCGTCGTTTTCAATAAAGCTTGCTTCAAGTAAATTTCCTTTGTCGTCTGCTTTATATGAAAGCCCGCTTGTTACTATTATTCCGGGTACGCCGTCTTTATTTGAGAACGTTCTATTTAATGCTGCTTTTATTGCATCTATTAATTGTTTTTGACTTATTTTGGTTTTTATAAGTTTATTTTTCATAGGGGTTGATTCAACAACATCCTTTTCGGTTAATTTACCTATTCTTGGAACTTTTCTTGTGTTTGCAGAATTTATAAGAGCTATCTGAGTTCCAAGTTCGCTTTTCATTGCATCTACCATTGCATTTGTCCATGCGCAAGGCGCGATTCTTCTATTTTGCGGCATTGGTTCAATTTCTGAAATTGTTGCAATTTGCGGACTTTTTCCTGTAAATTTTTCTTTTATATATTCAAGTATTGGAGATTTTTCAAGATGCAAGCTTGATTTCAAGGTATTTTGTACGGTTTTTAGAATACCTTTTTCATCAAATTCTACATTGAGTATGCCGTAATATTTGCCGTTTTCTCCGGCTTGAACTATTAAGACGGGTTCACCTGATTTTGATTTGACTATATTTTCATTATTTTTTGCACCTTCAACAACGGTATGTGTGTGACCGCCTACGATGATGTCGACGCCGTCAAGATTTCTTGCGTATTCTTTATCTTTCTCGTATCCACTATGTGATAATAAAATAATTTTGTCTATTTTTTGTGCTTTTAAGCTATCAATTTCTTTTTGTAAGGCTGCTATGGTTTGTTCAAAATCGGCAACTGAAATATCTTTTTGGACTTCTTTTTTGGTGCAGGTTTTAAAGTCAATAGGCATTGTTCCTATAAAACCGTATTTAATGCCGTTTTGTTCTTTTATAATTGATTTTTTAATTACACCTTCAAGAGGGTTGTCTTTTGACAATACTGCGTTTGTTGCTACGAATTGGACTTTTTTGTCTTTGATTATATCGTATAAGCCTTTGCTTTTGCCGTCAATTTCGTGGTTTCCTATTGCAGAAAGGTCGACTCCCATAAAGTTTTGCATTAAATCAATAATAAAAGCATTTTTTTGAGTATCGCCTCCTGAGTAATTATCGCCTGCGGATAAAACAAAAGAATCAGTGTTGTTGTTAAGATTTTTTCTTTTGAATTCTTTTGCAGCATGGGCAACACCTGCTATTTGATCAGAGTTTCCATGGGTATCATTATAGTAGAAAATACTTAATTTTCTTGTGTTTGTAGGTTGTGTTGTCGGATTATAATTAATTGCATTTATCATAATATGATAAAACCGTTGAACAAAAAAAATTGTCCTAATAAAAATATTTAGTTTATAAGGTTGATTTAATTGTATTTGACTTTAATTATACTTTAAACAAGTATTCTTGTGGGAGATTTTATGCCAATCAGTTCAAAAAAGAAGATAAATGAAAAGAAAACTGCACTTGAGGTTGTAAAACCTGTAAAAACTAAACCATATAATGATATTGATTTAAATAATTGGAAATTATATGAAAATGTAAAAACAGGCACTTGGTGGGAATTTTCTTCTCGTGAAAAAACAGGCGGACACAGCTATGACTATCACGGAAATTATATTCCGCAAATTGCAACACAGCTTTTGACCAGATATACAAAGAAAAATGATATAGTTTTGGATTTGTTTTTTGGTTCGGGAACAACCGGTATTGAAGCAAAAAATATGCAAAGAAGATGTATCGGAGTTGAATTGAAACAGGATATGGTTGATTATGTTTCAAGTAAGTTTTCAAAAAAAGAGCTAGTTGTTGATGTTAATATTATTCAAGGCGATAGTACTTCTTTGGAAACAAAAGAAAAAATTAAAGCAAGACTTGATATTATGGGTCGTAAGAATGCTCAATTTTTAGTTTTACACCCGCCTTATGATGATATAATCAAGTTTTCAAATAAAAAAGAGGACTTATCAAATTGTGCAACGACCGAAGAATTTTATGATTTATTTAAAAAAGTTGCGCAAAACGGTTATGACTTATTAGAAGAAAATCGTTTTGCAGCGCTTATAATCGGGGATAAATATTCAAATAGCAGATATGTTTCTTTGGGTTTCGAGTGTCAAAGAAGAATGGAAGAGCTTGGTTTTGTTACAAAAGCGGTAATTGTAAAAAACATAACAGGTAACGAAAAAGCAAAGGGCAAAAATGCAAATCTTTGGAGATACAGAGCTTTATCAGGCGGATTCAATATATTTGAACATGAATATATTATGATTTTTCAAAAAACTAAGTTGAAAAAAATTAAAGAAAAAGTTTAGGCAATAAATGAGAATACATAAGGCTGCATATTGCAGCCTTTCTTTTATTTATTTGCTTTTTTAATTCCTTTGATAAATAAAATAAGAGGAATAATTGCAAGGCAGGCTATTGCGCAAAATTCAAACGTATCTCTAAAAGCTCCCATATTTGCTTGTTGTAGCATTTGTTTGTAGAGCATAGTTTGTGCCATATATTTTGCACTTATAGGATTACAGAATGCTTGAAATGTTCCGCTGTAGGCATTTAGTCTTTCTATAAAATTATCATTCAACATTGTTAGATGATCTACAAGAAAACTCTGATGTGCTTGTGCTTTTCTTGAGATAAGTGTTGTAACAATTGATGTACCTATTGCTCCGCCCAGATTTTTTAGAAGATTTTGCACTCCCGAAGCATTTGTCATTTGCTCATTGCTTAATGTCATTGTAGAAAGGGTTATAATTGGAATCATACACATTGCCATACCGACACCCATAATAAAATTCGGAATTGCAATGCTTAGGGTTGAAATTTGCAGGTTTAATTCGCATAACATAAAACCTGATATGCTCAAAAGGCTCATTCCGATTGTAACCAGTAATTTGTTATTTATTTTGCTTCCTATTGTTCCTATAAAAATTACTGTTGATAGTGCGCCTATTCCTCTGGGCATCATTGCAAGCCCTGAAAGATAAGCGTCATATCCCATTAAACCCTGCAAAAATTGAGGTAAAATTGCAAGAGAGGCTAAAAGCACCCCTTGCATTACAATTTGCATGAGTGTTCCAAAGAAGAAATTACCATCTTTAAATACACTTAAATCTATTAAAGAATCTTTTTTGGTTGCTTGGATATAGAAAAACCATACTGCAAAAAGTACTGCAAAAAATGTCATCCAACATACCCATGTTGAGCCAAACCAGTCTGCATCATTACCTTTATCTAAGACAATTTGCATACAAGTCAACCAGCCTATAAGCATAAAAAAGCCCATGCCATCGATTGAAACATGTTCTTGTTTTCTTGCATAAGGCGGATCTTCTATGCATTCTTTTGCAAGATATACAGCTAGAATTCCGACAGGAATATTTATAAAATATATAAAAGGCCAAGACCAATTTGTCGTTATCCAGCCGCCTAAAACAGGTCCTATAATTGGCGCTATAACAACAACAAGTCCAAACATTGCCATTGATTGAGCTCTTTTTTCAAGCGGAAATAATTCTAAGTTCATTGCTTGCGCAAGAGGTAAAAGTGCTCCACCTCCAAAACCTTGCAATATTCTTGTAATTACCATCATTGGTAGAGAGTGGGCAATTCCGCACAAAAAGGATGAAACGGTAAAAATTATTATACTTAAAATGAAGAAATTTTTTCTTCCTAACAATTTACAAAAGAAATCTACGGAAGGAATTACAATTCCTGAAGCAATTAAATAACTCGTTAAAATCCATGTGCTTTCTTGTCTTGAAACACTGAAACTTCCTGCCATATATGGAAGCGCAACATTTGCAATTGTTTCATCCAAAACAAACATAAATGCAGCGACCATAAGAGGTATACAAGTTACCCAGGGGTTATGTTTGGGTTTCCATTCGTTTGCTTCTGCTTCTTTTGCCATTTTATTTTACTTTCACTTTGGGAACGACACTCATACCTGAAACAATATTATATTTGCTTGAATCAATAGGTTCATCAAATACGATTTTAACAGGTATTCTCTGAACTATTTTAACAAATGAGCCTACGGCATTTTCAGGCGGGAAAAGGCTTGATTTTGCACCGGATGCTTTTTGTATAGAGTCAACTTTTCCTTTGAATTTTACATGCGGGTATGCATCAACTTTTATGGAAACGCTTTGTCCGGGGCGCATTTGTCCCACTTGGTTTTCTTTAAAGTTGGCAACAATCCATATCTTATCCGGTACAATCGCAAATAAAGGTCCGCCTGCAGAAACAAAACTGCCTTTTTCAATACGTCTGTTTGTAACAACTCCCGTATTGGGTGCAATTACATTTGTATATTCAAGATTTAATCTTGCTTGTTCCATGATGGCTGCTAAAGATTTTAAATCTGCGTCTGCAACATTTGTGCCGTTTGCAAATATGTTTTCTTTTGCTTTTGTTTGGTTTGCAAGCACATTATCGTAATTTGTTTGAGCATTATCTAATGTTTGTTTTGAAACCGCGCCTTCTTTGTATAAGGCTTTGTATCTTTCTAAATCTGTTTTTGCAAGTTTAATTTGTGAATCAACTGATTTTAGAGTTGCTTTTGCATTTTTTTGGTTAAATAAAGCTTTTTCATAATTTGCTTTTGCTTGTTCATATTGAGCTTTATACATTTCATCATCAATTTTTGCAACCAAATCCCCTTCTTTTACATGCATATTGTCTTTTACATAACTTTCAATAATATGCCCTGAAACTTTTGGGGTAACTTGAATTATGTCTGCTTCAACATAGGCATCATCTGTTGATTGATAGTGGCTTTCATGGAATAAGTAAAGACTTGTTAAAAGCGCTACAATAATTGCAATGGGAATTAAAAATTTTCTTTTTTTAATTTTTTTATGTTCATTTTCTTTTGTTTGTTCGCTATCAGCCATAAAATTCTCCTATATATTTGTTTTTATTATTTTTCCAACTATTTTTTTAAGATGTTTCAGAACTTCAGATGTTTGATTAATTGTGTCTTCGCTTAATTCTTTGCGCATTTTTTGTGATAATGGCAATAGAATTGTTCTAACTTTTTCATTAATTTCTATCCCTTTTCCTGTTAAGGTAAGGATTTTTGCGGGATGATTGTTTTTTGTTGTTAATTTTATTTCGATAAGACCTTTTTCTTTAAGAGAATTTACAAGTTTTCCTGTACCGGCTCTATCTTTTAAAATTACTCTTGCTAAATCTCTTTGACAGCAATCTTTCGTTTCTGCAATAATTGACAGAGCAAGATGTTCCATTGCATTTACTCCAAGATTAAGTTCTTTAAAGAATTGCTCAAAAATTACATGGAAATATCTTGCGCAAGAATTTATATGATAAAAAATTGAATCTTCGTATTTTAATTTCATAGTTTCCTTTATATTTATTAAAGATTTTTTGTAAATCCTAAATATGTTGTATAAATTACATGTTGCTTTTGCAACATTAATATGCTAACATTCTACTGTAAAAAATGCAATAGAATTTTGAGGAAACTATGAAAAAGCTTCAAGCATTAGTCTTATTAACAACATTTATATTTTGTTTTATGATAAATCCTGCATTTGCGATTTTGGAAAGCAAATCAAAAACCATGCCGCAAACTGCAATTTTGGATTATATAAATTTTGATTGGTGGAAAAGACTTGACGATCCTTGTCTTGAAAAATATATAGTTAGCGCAATTAATAATAATAATGATATTAAAACCGCTGCTCTAAAAATTGAGCAAGCAAAGTTAAATGTTCTGTCAACCAGAGCAGGACAATTGCCTATCGTTAGTGCAGGCGGTTCGCCAATGCTTCTTAAAATGCCTAATTCAACAAAGACAGATGGCTCTTTTGCACTTCCAATAATGGCAAGTTACGAATTAGATTTGTTTGGTAAAAATTGGGATAAAACAAAATCATCTAAAAAAATCCTTGAAGGAACGGTTTATCAGGTACAAAGCTCAGATATAGCTGTTGTTTCTATGGTTGCAACAACTTATTATAATATAGTTAATCTTGATAAAATAATTGAAATACAAGAAAAACTTGTATCTGACAGAGAAGAAATATACAAATTAATGAAATTATCGAACGATGAAGGAATAGTTTCAACATCTGATTTGATATTAGCTGAAAAGGCTTATGTTTTAGCTAAAAATGATTTATTGGACTATAAAAAATCAAGACAAAATGCTTTGAATGCTCTTGCTGTCCTTATTGGTGATAGTCCTAATAATATTAATGAATATCAAAGAAGTTCTTTAGATGAATTGGGAATTGATTTTGAAATTCCAAATGAAATTTCTTCGGATATAATTGTTAACCGTCCTGATTATAAGGCCTTAGAAAAGCAGCTTGAGGCTGCAGGAATTGATATTCGTGTTGCAAAGAAAGAATTTTTGCCAACGATAAATATTTTAGGACTTTTAACTTTTATTGCTTCATCTTCAATGGGCTCAATGAGTTGGAGCAATAGCCTGGGGCTTCTTGGGGCAAGTGCTGATTTGCCTTTATTTACCGGTTTTGTTAGAATTGCTAATTTGAAATTAAACAAAAACAAATATGAACAATTGTTGCAAAATTATCAAAAAACTAATTTAACTGCAATTCAAGAGGTTAATGATTCATTATATAATTTAAAATCTGATAATGAAAAACTTTTAAATAATATAAAAGCGTATGATATTCAAAATCGTGATTATGATTATGCAAAAGCTAAATATCAAAAAGGTGTAATATCAAAGCTCGATTTATTGCAACAGCGTGAAAATTTGTTATATATGCAAAAATTATTAGCTCAATCAAAAACAAGTTGTTATATAGATAAGATAAGCCTATATAAAACCACGGGTGCTAAGATTTAGATATATTTTTCAGCTTGTTCTAATGCTCTATCGGCGTTTGTCATCATTTGATTGTATTCTTGAGCTTGAATATCGCTTAACCCGCTTGATTTAACGGTAAATTGGCTTGATGGGATATATGTTGCCGTATCAACGCTAACTTCTGATTTTTCTTGATTTTCTATGTTTTCGGAAGTTGTTGTTTTGCTGTTATTTAATTTTGATGTGCTATTTCCTGCATTATTTGCGTACGGATTGATATTATTGGTTGCTTGTGAGTTATTCAGGCTGTTTTTATTTTTATTTATAAGGTCTTTATTTGCTTCGCATACAACTCCGCTTGGTTTTATTTTTATTTCTTTGCCATCTAATATGTCTACAATTAATTTTGGGTTTTTTTGTATTTCTCTTAAAATTGCAGGATTGGATTGGATTTTTACAAGTGCATCTGGATTTGCTTTGATTTTTTCTTCAAGTTCACCTTGCGTAATTCCAAGCTCAGGTATAATGGTATTTCTTTGTGCTTCAATTTGTTTTTCTCTTTCTGCCTGAGCGGCATCATAGGGTTTTCCAAAAATCTTATTTATAACTTTTTTTATAGGTTTAGAGAAGAATGGTGAAAATGCAAACATAACAAGGAAAAGTCTGATTGCGCCGCCACCAAATCTAAATATTATATTTTTAGTTCCTTCTTTTACAGTTCCATTCATTAATGTTTTATCAAGGCCCATTCCAAAGAATTTTCCGATTTGTTTTACTATTTTTGATTTAAAGTTAACATTCGGATCTACATTTTTTAAACTTGCAAGTCCATAGGTTGCAGCGTATGCAAGAGGTGTTGCAATTGCAATACTTCCGATTGTTCCCATATAATCATCAGCTATTGTTGCAACTCTTTTTTCTTTTGGAGCATCTTGGACGTTGTTATATAAAGCCATGATGGAGCTGCACAAGAACACGCCCATACCGGATTTATCGTTTACGAAGTTTGTAATTGATTCTGTAGGAACTGTGATTGATTTTTGAACAAGTGAGCCAAGTTTTGTTGATGCCATTGAACCGTTGACAACGTTAAATTTGACAAGTGAATCACCAAGATTTCCTTTGCAGAAGCCTTTCCAGTTATTCTTAAATAGTTTTTTGCCGACAGAATCGATTATATTAACAGGCCACCAAGAGCCTATAATGCTAAATAAGCCCTTATCTTTCATGGTAATGTCTTTAAATTCGCTTAAATTGCCTTCGCCTTTTTGTAGCTTTTTAAAGAATTCCATTAAATCATGTTTTGTTGTAATGCCATTATTTAATTTAATTCCTTCTGTTAATTTTTCGCAAAATTCTCTGTTTGTCTTAATTGCGCTTGTCTTACTGTCGTTTAGGTATGATAAAAGTTCGTTAAGATTGTTTTCTCCTACAAGCTTTTTAAGAGAAGCGGCTTTTTGTTCAGGAGTTTTTCCATTGAAAACGTTTTTTAATACATCAACGGGAGTCAAGCTGAATATGCCTCTAAAACCTTGTCCGTAGCCTCTTGTTAAATCGCATTTGGCTCTGGCCGGACGATTTTTTAAGGTATCCATTATATTGCTAATAGTTTTTGATTTTTTAAGAACGCTTACAACTTTATTTTTACCGTTTTGAAATGCTTCTGAAGCCTTTTGATACCATTTTTGATCTAATAAGAAATCGTCAACTTTAAGCCCTAATTCTGTCATATAATTTGAGCTTTTATTTCCTAAAGTTGCAAGTCCAATAACTGTTGCAAATGTTGCTCCAAGTGAAATAAAGAATTTTTTTGGATCTTTGATTCCAATATTTTTTAAAATTCTTACAACAAAATTTTCTTTTACGTGTTCTTCTGCTTTTTCTTGAAATTCTGCAACGTCTTGTTTTAATTTTTCTTTATCAATAGCAGTAAAATTCTCTTGCGCCTCGAGTCTTTTTTTGACCTCGGGAGTTAGAGAATTTACTTGAGTATTATTTGTAAAATTAACAGTATTCATAACTTAATAAAAACTTTTCAATTTATAAAGTTGCTAAAAAAATTAAATTGTACGATATTTTTTGTCATATTCGTTTACAATTGAAATAACATCCGTAATAAATCTGATAATTTTCATTTTCTCTCCTTTTAAATACTCTTGATATATGATTATGTATATATAAAGTATTTATTTAAGAAATAATTAATAATTATCAGATTTATTTTAACAAAATTTTACAAATCAAAATTATATTTCAAGAAGGGCTTCGCTGAGGCGTTTTATACCTTCTTCGATTGTTTTTTCATCTGCATTTGTGTAATTTAAACGTAATGTATTAACGTCTTTTGTTGTATCAACATAGAAAGGATTTCCAGGAACAAAGGCAACATTTTTTGCAATCGCTTTGTCAAAAAGTTTTGCAGATGATTTTCCTTCAGGCAAGGTTACCCAGCTAAACATTCCACCTTTTGGAATTGTGAATTTAATATTTTCCGGAAAATATTTTTTCATAGCATTAACCATTGCACTTGCTTGAGTTTTGTATAATTTTTTTATTTTTTCAATATGTTTATCTAAATCATTATTGTGCAAGTAATCTGATATTAAATATTGTCCGAATATATTTGAATGTAGGTCTGATGCTTGTTTTGCTGTTTCAAGCATTTTTATGATTTCTTTGTCTGCTATGATATATCCTAAGCGCATTCCGGGGGTAACAATTTTTGAAAATGAACCTAAATATATGTTTTTATTTGTTTGATTTAAACCGATATATGGAATTCTTTCGTCGTCTGTAAACCTTAATTCTCCATAAGGGTCATCTTGGATTAAAATCATATCCTCATTTTTTATAACTTCAAAAACTTTTTTTCTGTTTTCAGAAGTGTAAGTTAAACCTGTCGGATTTTGAAAGTTTGGAATTAAGTATGCAAGTTTTGGTTTATGGATTTCCATTGTTTTTTTAAGTTCAGCTATATCAAGTCCGTCGTCATTAAGTTTTGTTTGAACAAAATCTGCTTGATATAAGTGAAAAGCTTGCAAAAGACCCAAGTATGAAGGGCTTTCAACCATAACTTTATCGTTTTCATTAACAAAAACTTTACCTATTAAGTCAAGTGCTTGTTGTGAACCTGTTGTGATTATTACGTTTTCAATAGTAATATTCATATTCCAAATTTTTTTATATCTTTCAACAATATATTCTCTAAGCGAATCCAGCCCAAGGGTTGTTGAATATTGATATATTTTTGCGCCGAATTTTTCGGCTATTCTGTTCATTGAAACTTTAAGTTCTTCCTGCGGAAAAGAAACAGGATTCGGTAGGCCGCCTGCAAATGAGATTATTTCAGGTCTTTGAGTTACCTTTAAAATTTCTCTTATAAAAGATGACGGTGTGTTTTTAATTCTATTGGAAAAATATTTTTCAAACATATTTACTTCCTTCTTGTCCTTCGGCTTATAAATATTACAACAAAAACCTTTGTTTGTCTTGAAATGTTAATTTTTTTCAAATTTTGAAAAACAAAAACCAAGAATAATTGGAACTATAAGATAATTTTGATAAATATATCTTAATAGGCTTATTGGCCCGAATAGTATTGTTAAAAACAAAAAAGGAATAATAATTAAAGGTAAAATTAAATTATATTGTTTTTTAAAAAATAATATAAAAAAACCGCTAAAAATAACCCAAAAATTTATTCCCATTGCAAATAAAACAAAACTTATCGGATTTTTTTCGAAAGAATTTGACAGAAATATTGAGTCATAGAATTTTCTTAAACTTGGAATAAAGCTGTAAGAATAAATAGGAACTCCAAAAATATTTTCCCAGCGATTGTATGTTAAAAGGAAAAAATGCTCGGCAATTGTTTTGTATTTTGCAAGGGGGTAATAGTATCCGTAAGTTTGCAAAAAGAAGGCATTTATGTAATCTTTCGGATATAAAATTGCCCATTTTAAATAAAGTGCGATAAAAAGAGTCGGATTTTTTTTAATTGAATTTTCAATAAAATCACTATGCAGCATTTCGGTATCTATTTTTATTGTATCGACATTATAAGGAAAATATGCCAGTTCTTTTTCTTTTGAAACAATTAATCTGAAAGCTTTTTTATCAGTTTCGGATAAACTTTTATCTTGATATTTTCTTACTCTTGCTGTTTGTTGGAGTGGAATTGCAATGGATGAGGCTATTGGTGCGGGTTTTATATTAAATGATTTTTTAATTAAACCAAAAGAAAAGTAAAAAAGAATGGGAATTAAAAAGCAAATAAATGCTTTTTTATATTTACGTAAAGAAAATAAAATAAAAGGTAAGGTTAAAATATATGCTATAAAGCCATTATGCCTAAATAAAAACATAAAACAAATGGCAAATATTATTTTTATAATATTAAATTTATTTTTCAAAAAGTTTTCTTTATCTTGAAAAAGTTCAATTAAAAAAAGCACATAAAGAAGAACAAAGCCGGAAAATAGTGTGTCTTTTGTTGAAATAAGGCAAAACATTTGATTAATCGGATGGATAGCAAAAAATAATAACGAAAGAAAAAGAATTATTTTATTCATTTTTAATTTTGACATTAAAAAAATACAATAAGAAAAAATTGACGTCATTATAAGAGTTTGAACAATAGTAAATATAAAAATCGGTATTGTTGCAGAATTAAGAAATAGCCCAAAAATTAAGACTAATAAAATTAAAAAGTTGTGAAATATGGGGTTAATTTCTATGTAGTCATGATTTATAAAAAAGTTTGCCTGATATATGACATCATATGTAAATAATCCTGGAAAATATGCAAGAAAAGTCGGTATATAACAAATTAAAATAAAACTCCAAATTCTAAAAAAACATTTTTTGTTTGGTTGAAATAAAAAATTATCTATGAGATTTGGAATTTTTGTATTTATTTTATTCTCTATTTTTGGTAAAAATTTTAAAAATAAAAAACTTATAACAAAGCTTAAAATAAAAGAAATCGTAAATATTTTTAAATCGAATTGAAAGATATCTGCAAATTTTTCAAGAGAATATCCGAATGCAAATATCGAGGCAAAAAATGCTGAATATAAAAATGAGAAATTAAATATCCTTTTCATTTCTTAAACCTTTAAAGTATAAAATTGTTCTTAAAACCCTAAAGCCGTCTATATATGTGTTTAATTTAGATTTGCTGCCTTCGGGTCTGTTTTTAATTTTGATTGGAATTTCTTTTATTTTGAAATTATTTTTAATTGCAAATATTGAAATTTCTGTTTCAATTTCAAATCCTTTTGTCATAATTTTTAAGTTTTCTTTTAATTTGTTATCAAAAATTCTATAACCGCTCATAATATCGTTTAAATTTGCATTAAAAAATAAATTTACAAGCTTTGTGACAAGCTTATTTCCAAAAGAATGGAAAAGTCTTTCGTTTTTTTCTTGAAAATTGCCCGATAATCTGTCTCCTACAACCATATTAAATTTATTTGTTTTAATTAATTCAATCATCTCGACGCTTTTTTCAACAGGATAAGTATCATCTCCGTCAATTAAAATGTAGTAATCTGCTTGAATTTCTTCAAACATTTGCTTAATAACGTTACCTTTTCCTCTTTTTTGAACGTACTTATATATGATTTTTGTGTTTTTGAAATTTTTTATGAGTTTAGCGGAATTATCATTTGATGCATTATCATAAACATAAATTTTAAAATTATAATTGTTTAAAGTTCTTAAAAAGTCGGAAATAACTTTTTTTATTGTTTTTTCCTCGTTAAAGCAAGGTATTAAAACCGCAATTTCACACTCCATTTGCAAATTATAGCACAATAAAATTATAATTAAAATATGGAATATAATGCAAAAGATAATCTTGAAATAATGAAATTTGCAAAAAACTACAATGCTTTTCTTGTAAATTTGATTTTAAAATACATTAAAAAAAATTCTTTTAATAAAATTCTTGATTTTGGTTGTTCTGACGGATATTTTATAGAAATTTTAAAGAAAAATATAAAATCCGAAATAGCAGGTATTGATTGTGATGAAAGTCAGATTAATATATGTAAAAGCAAAAATATTGTTGCATTCACTAGCTTGGATGAAACAAAAGAAAAGTTTGATTTTATCTATTCTCTTAATACTTTGGAACATATTTTTGATGACATTAAGACATTAAAACAAATTAATTTGCATCTTTATGATAATGGCAAACTTTTTTTGTATTTGCCTGCTTTTAATTGGCTTTTTTCTTCAATGGATAAAAAAACAGGGCACTATAGAAGATATGATAAGCATGATATAAAGAAAAAACTTGAAAATTCCGGATTTTCTATAGAGAAAATAAAATATTGTGATTTTTTAGGGGTTATTATTACCTTGATTTATATTTTGAAAGATAAAATAAGAGATAATAAAGGTGATATAAATAAATTTCAAATTAAAGTTTACGATATAATTTTTTTATTTAGCAGATTTTTAGATATCTTTTTTTCGGATTTTCTTGGAAAAAACCTCATTGTTGTTGCTTCTAAAAAATAATAGTGCTAGTATTTTAATCTGGAAGCATTGATAAAATGGGTGAGATATGTTTAGCCAAGAGACAACAAAGTTAAAATGGATAATTTTCACTGTTAGCGCAATCGGCGGTTTTTTAGCTATGATGGATTCAAATACAGTTAATGTTGCTTTGTATGAGATAGCTAATGATTTTAATATTAATATAAATGCGGCTCAATGGGCAGTAACTGCGTATATACTGATTTTATCAACTTTTTTGACTCTTTTTGGTAAGCTCAACGACTTAGTTTCAAGAAGCAATTTATATGCACTTGGTTATCTTGTATTCGCTTTGGGTGCTTTTTTGAATACTTTTTCAATTAATTTGCCGACTTTAATTTTATCAAGAATGATTCAGGCAACGGGCGCAAGTATATTGTTGTCAAATAATTACGCTATCATTTCTTCTATTTTTAAAGGCAACGAAAGAGCAAAAGCACTTGGTTTTTCAACTGCGCTAATGGCTTTGGCGGGGATGTCGGGTCCTGTTGTGGGCGGTTTTTTGATGCATTATTTTAATTGGCGTTCGATATTTGTACCAAGTATAATAATCGGTTTAATCGGGGCGTATTATTCAAAAAAATATATTCCGGAGATTGTTCATAAATCAGAATTTAAATTTGATTATTTTGGAATGGTTTATATGTTGATTGCTATATTATCAATGTTAATGGTGATTTCAAAAGGACATGACTGGGGTTGGACATCTCATAGAATATTGATTTTTGCAGTTTTATTCATAGTTTTTGCAATAATATTTTATATTCAAGAAAAAAGAATATCATACCCAGTTGTTAATTTTGAATTATTTAAATCAAAAGTATTTACATACGGTAATTTGGCGCTTTTAATAGCTTATTTTGCGCTTTTTACAAATGCACTTTTGTTTCCTTTTTATACTCAAAAGGTTTTAAATCAAAGCCCCGTTATGACGGCTGTTTTAATATTGCCTTTTTCTTTTATGTTTATGATTATGGCACTTTTGAACGGTAAATTAACTAAAAAAATGCATAGTTCAATTTTAATGACTACGGGAACAATTTTGATAGTTTTAGGATATATTTTATTTACAACAGTCGGTGATAAGTTAACATATTGGAATATTATATTCGCTCAGGCTTTAATTGGGGCAGGTTCAGGCTGTTATCAACCAAGTGTTAATGCTTTAATTGTTTCTTCTGCGCCAATCGGGAAAATGGGAATAGCGTCAGGAATTTTGGCTATGTTTCGAAATGTTGGCATGTTGCTTGGTATAACTATATCAGTGAGTATTTTTGATTTTTCAAAAAATGTGGCTTTAAAAAATGGTTTGACTGAAACTTCTGCTTTTGTTCAAGGATATCATAGCGCCATATATTGGGCGATATTTTTTGGAATTATATGCACCGTACTTTCTTACATGTCACACAAAGCATATAAAAATGAAAAAGTTAATTAAAATTATCAATTTGCATTATTTGATTTATGATAGTAGAATTTAATTATAGAGATAGTATAGACGGTAGCAAAAGTTGCAAGCTAAATTAAAAGACTATATCGATATAATTCAAAAAGTTGCAAGGGTAGAATACAAAAGAATTCCAAGTCATATGCTTGATTGTGAGGAGCTTGTTTCGATTGGAATTATTGCTCTTCAAGCTTTGTTTAAAAATAAAACCGAAGAGCAGCTTAAAAATTATAACTCTTCATATATAGCGACCGCTGTTCGTTGGGCAATAAGAAACGAACTTAGAAATCGTTATAAATGGTATACCCTAAAACACAAAAAAGAAGATGGCGACATAGAAACAGCGGAAGAATATTCAGATAATCAATCTACACTTGATGTATCTCCTGCAAAGGTTAGAGAAGCGGTGTATGAAACAATTTTATCAATAGATTCTATCATGGCGGCAAGTTCGGATAATGAATCTCCTTTTGATTTTATAAAAGATACTTCTGCAACGCCTGATGAAAAAGCTGAAATTTCGGAATTAAGTAAACTTATAAAAGAGGCAATTTCAAAGTTACCTCAAAAAGATAGAACCATTGTTGAATATAGGTTTTACCGTAATATGCAGGTTAAGCAAATTGCTGCAATGGTGGGATTATCAAGTTCTCGTATTACAAGAATAGTGCAGGCATCTTTAAATCACGTTCGTGAATATCTGCAAAAACGAGGACTTACAAGTTATTGATTTAAAAGTTAAGGAGAGGATAATGTTGTTACAAGAATCGAAATTATTTACCAAAGAATATAAAGCTGTTATAAGTGAAGCGCTTGAAGCTTTGGGCAAAAAGAATCTTGCTTTGATTTTGCAAGGGGTAAGTTTTCCTTCTAAAAATAATGAAAATATAGGTTTTGGTACATATAATTCAACTTGTGCAAAAAATTTATTTGACTATTTAAAAGGTGTGTTTACTGCTGTGCAGCTTGGTCCATGCGGTAAAACAAAACTTTCAGATTCTTCTCCTTATACAGGAACAGTTTTTTCAAAAAATCCATTGTTTATTAATTTAAAGGAGCTAACAACAGATAAATGGGGTAAAATTTTATCTCAAAAAACGCTTGATAAAATTATAGAAATGAATCCGAATAAAAATTCAAATAGAGCTGCTTATGTTTATGCAATTGAAAGCATGGAATTGTGTGCAAATGAATTTTACAAAAATTTCAAAAAAAATGCTCCAAAGGAATTGAAAAAAGAATTTGAAAAATTTAAAGAGGAAAATGCTTTTTGGCTTGATAAGGATTCTTTATATGAAGCATTATCGATTGAAAATAATTCAGATTATTGGCCTCAATGGAAAAGTGAATTAGATAGAACTTTGTATGGTTCTGCAAATAAAAAACAAGCAGAAAAAAGAATTAAAGAAATTCAAAAGAAATATTTTGATACTATCGAAAAATATAAATTAGAACAATTTATTGTACAAAAACAAAGCGAAGAGACTCTTGAATATACTAATAGCCTTGGTTTGAAGCTTATTGCAGACAGGCAAGTTGCTTTTTCTGACAGAGATAATTGGGCTTATCAATCACTGTTTTTGGATGGTTGGTGCTTGGGGTGTCCTCCGGATTATTTTTCAAAAGACGGACAAGCTTGGGGCTTTAGCGTTGTAAATCCTGAAAAACTGTTTAATAAAGACGGTTCTTTAGGTGAAGCGGGAATATTGCTTAAAAAGCTTTATACAAAGATGTTTAAAGAAAACCCTGGTGGTGTAAGAATTGACCACACAGTAGGTTTAATCGATCCATGGGTATATAAAAAAGGTCATCTTCCAAAAGTTGAAGAAGGTGCAGGAAGGTTATATTCTTCTCCAACTCATCCTGAACTTAAAAAATATTCAATTGCACGCGAGGAAAATATTAATAAAACTCCTATTGAAGGTAAATTTGTTACTCCTGATGATGAAAAATGGATTGATAATTTAGATGACGAACAAGTTAAATTGTACGGCAGAATGATTGAAAAAATTGTTATAGCATCTGCAATGGATGCCGGATTAAATAAAGATTCAATTATAGCCGAAGATCTTGGTACTTTAACTTTCCCTGTTGTTCAAGTTATGAAAAAATATGGTTTGCAGGGTATGAAACTTGTTCAATTTGTTGTTGCACAAGAAGAAAACCATCCGTACAGATGTAAAAATATTGTTCCTAATTCTTGGGTTATGGTTGGTACACATGATAATGAACCTATCAGAATGTGGGCCTCAAAGCTTGTAAATACAGAAGAAGCAAATCCGTATATTAAAAATTTAATAGAAGATTTATGTTCTGAATTTGGAAACAAAGATGAAATATGGCATAAGATGTATACGGATGAAAAATTCTTTGCATTTATGAAGCTTGTAGAATGCTTTGCTTCATGTGCAGAAAATGTTCAAATATTCTTTACGGATTTCTTTGGAATAAACGAAGTTTACAATACTCCCGGAACTTCCGGCGATCCAAATTGGACTTTGCGTTTACCTTCTAATTTTGAAGAATTTTACAAAGAAAAATTAAGAAGCGATGAAGCTCTAAACTTGCCTTTGGCGATGATTTATGCTATGAAAGCTAGAGGATGGGAATTTTATAAAAACCATCAAGAGTTATTGGAAAAATTAGAACGACTGGTAAATGAAAAATAAATTAACTAAATTTATTACAATTCTTTTTCTAATTGTATTAACTACAGTTAGCGCTTGGGCATTTTCTTTCAGGAATATGACCTTGGATTTTGTCCAAATTTCTGATACTCATATTTCAACAAATAGAGATGACACATCTTATAAAGCGCTTGGTTCTTCGTCTGTTTTATTAAAAGATGCTATTGAACAGATAAATGATATCAAAGGACTCGACTTTGTAATGTTTACGGGCGATATGGTAGATAGCGCCACAGTTGATAATTACCGTGAATATTATAAACTTTTAACTAAATTACATTACCCTACATTAAATACTTTTGGAAACCATGACATTTCTTACGGTGGTTTATCAAGACAGGAAGTTCTGGAAATAGTTAAAAAATGTAATCCTAATTATACTTTTTCTGATACTTATTATGCATTTAGTCCTAAAACCGACTATAGAATTATTATTCTTGACCCTGTTATAACCGATAGAAATACTTCAAATGGAAGTCTTTCTGACGAACAATTGCAATTTTTAGATAACGAGTTGTCTCAAAATCAAGATAAAATTGTTTTGATTGCAATGCATATTCCATCAGTACAGCCTTTTGTGGCTCAAGAACATGCTCTTTTAAACGCAAATGAATTTAATGAGATTTTAATTAAATATAAAAATCCAATTGTGGTAATTTCAGGACATTATCATGCAGCTAAAATAAGAAGAGTGGGAAATATAGTTTTTGTTTCAACCCCTTCACTTGTAACATATCCAATGGGTTTTCGTCATATAAAAATAACAAATTATAAAGATAGAGTTACTTATAAATTTGATTTTTTAACAACAAGACTTGATGATATAAAAGAAGCAAACAGGCAAAGCGTAATATCATACGCTACTCTTGCAGGTTATGAAAAAGATAGAGAAACAAGTTTTACATACAGAAAAAAACAACATAAATCAATAAGATATAAGAGAAATCAAATTAAAAAAGCTTCAAAAACAACTAAAACTAAGAAGAGTGAAGTTAAGAAATTGATGCAACATAAAGAATTAAAACCTAAAAAAGAAAGAAGAAAATTTTTTGGCAAGAATAAAAAGTCTGAAACTCCTATTGAACAAAGTACAAATGAATATATAGAACAACAAAATAATACGGAACCAGAGATAAAAACAGAACAAGAGATTTAGATTGCCATGGAACAAAAAAGCGATTTTATAGTAAAGTTTAGGGGTACAAGAGGTTCTTATCCTACGCCTAAAGAAAATTTTCTTAAATTTGGAGGAAATACTGCCTGTGTTGAGGTTAGATGTGGAAATCAATTAATCATACTTGATGCAGGAACAGGTATAATTGATGTTGGTTTGGATGAAATTAAAAATTCTATAATAGAAAGTAACAAAATTCCTCACAAGGCAACGATTTTATTAAGTCATATTCATCAGGATCATATTCAAGGGCTTCAATTTTATAAACCCTTGTTTGTCCCGTCATCAAAAATAAATCTTTTTGGCTTGAATACAAATGAGGAAAATTTAAAAGATACTTTAAAAACTATTCTTTTTGATAAAGTATTTCCTTTGGGATTAGACGAAATCAGAAGTGAATTTAAGATAAAAAATTTTAATGAAAACGATAAAATAATAATATCTCAAAATGGGGAAATAAAAGTTTGCGACGATAAAATAAACCCGATTAATCTTAAAAATGATGATATAAAAATTACTGCATATAAAACGCAAGCTCATCCTAAGAATGGTTGTTTGTGTATAAAAATAGAATACAAGACTAAGACGCTAGTTTATGCAACCGATAAAGAAAGTTATATCGGGGCAGATAAAAAATTCATACAATTTTCTTATGGAGCGGATTGTTTAATTCATGATGCTCAGTATACATATCAGGATTATATTAATCCAATTCAGCCAAAACAGGGTTTTGGACATTCAACT
The DNA here is from genome assembly GCA_944325185.1 of Candidatus Gastranaerophilales bacterium. Classification (GTDB taxonomy): domain Bacteria; phylum Cyanobacteriota; class Vampirovibrionia; order Gastranaerophilales; family Gastranaerophilaceae; genus RUG14156. The sequence goes on from CALUZA010000001.1 coordinate 45,429, forward strand.
TTTGAAATGGCAATAGAAAATTATAAATTGGCAAAAGCTAAGAAATTATTCTTTTTCCATTATGACCCTGAATATGATGATGAAAAGTTATCTGTTTTAGAAAAAGAATTTTCAAATATAAATGAAAATATCTTTTTTGCAAAAGAAAATTATGAAGTTAATTTGTAAAATATTTATAGTTATAAGTATATTCTGTTTATTGCCGACTTTTGCATCAAGTTCTATGCGTGGTCTTGACGGATATGAATGGCAGAAAATTGATGCAAGAAAAAATGCAAGATTGCATTCTAATATGGGTAATATATATTTTGAAGAAAATAACTTTATAGCTGCCCTTAAAGAGTATGAAATAGCATATAAATTAACCCAAAACTCCAATGAAAGTGCAACATATTTATATAACATAGGAAGATGTTTTTTAAAATTGCAAAAATATAAAGAAGCAAAAAATGTTTTAAAAGGAGCAATCAATAAAGACTGTATAAATATGACGTATTATGATGCATATACAGATGCTTGTATAAAATCAAAAACCTATGAATATGAACTAAAAAAAGCAATATCGGATTATGAAAATCCTTACAATAGAATAATTGCAGGATTAATATATTATAAAATAGGAAAAAAGAGTACTGCAAAAGCGGTTTTTGATGAATTTATAAATATGTATCCTAAAATGATAATAACAGAAGATGTAAAATCATTGTTAAAAAAGATGAATTAAAAAAGAGAACAGAAACGTCATGCTAAGTTTCTATGTTAGAATTTTACTATGAAATACGTTCCTTTGCATATACATACAGAATATTCACTATTAGACGGAGCAATAAGAATACCGGATTTTTATAAATATGCGGCAGAAAACGATATGCCCGCAATTGCAATAACTGACCACGGTGTAATGTATGGTTGTGCGGATATGTTTATTGCAAAAAATGAAATGTTGTCGCATATGCTCGATGAAAGCGAACAAGAGTTTAAAAAGAAAATAGAAGCTGTAAAACCGATTTTGGGGTGCGAATTTTATATATGTGATGGAGATGTTATAGAGGATAGATCCAAAAAAACCATGTATCACTTGGTTTTGCTTGCAAAAAACCAAAACGGTTATCATAATTTGTGCAAATTGGATTCTATAGCAACAACTCAGGGATATTATTATAAACCACGTATAAACCATGAAATACTCGAAAAATATAAAGATGATTTAATATGCCTTTCAGCATGCATTCAAGGGGAAGTTGCAAGGTTATTTTTGGATGGCAACAAAGAAGAAGCAATTAAAAGAGCAAAATATTATAAAGAACTTTTTAAAGATGATTATTATATAGAATTACAAGACCATGGATTAAAGGAACAAAAAGATTCTAATCCGTTTTTAATGGAAGTTGCAAAAGAGTTAAATATAAAAACTGTAATAACAAACGATTCTCATTATTTAAAAGCGCAGGATGCAGCTTGGCATGATACGTTATTATGTGAACAGACAAAATCTTCAAAATCTAATCCTGACAGATTTAAGTTTTCTGTGAATGAATTTTATGTAAAAACCGTAGATGAACTAAGACAAGCTTTTTCTTGGATGGATGAGGATTATTTTAATGAATGTATTAATAATACTGTAGAAATCGCTGATAAAGTTGATTTCCAAATGGATAAATTGGAATTTGGTAAAACAAAGGAATATTTGCCAAAATATCCTTGTCCTGAAGGTTATGATGAAGTTCAATATTTTGACCATTTGTGTCGCGAAGGTCTTAAAAAAAGATATGGAGACCCTATTCCCGAAAGCATTATAAAACGATATGAGTATGAATATGATGTAATATGTAAAATGGGTTTTCCTGCATATTTCCTTTTAACTTGGGATTTTATTAACTGGGCAAAAGAACATAAAATTCCTGTTGGTCCGGGGCGTGGTTCCGCTGCAGGTTCAATTGTTGCATATTCGCTTGGAATTACCGAACTTGACCCGATTCGCCATAATCTCTTGTTTGAAAGGTTTTTGAATCCCGAACGTATATCAATGCCTGATATTGATATTGATTTTTGCCAAAGACGCAGAGGCGAAGTTATAGATTATGTTTCTGAGCGTTGGGGCGCAGATCATGTGTGTCAGATTATTACTTTTGGTACATTGGCTGCAAAAGCAGCCCTAAAAGCTGTTTGCAGGGTTTATGATATACCATTTTCACAAGCTAACTCTTGGGCAGGAATGATTCCTTCTGTTCCCGGAACAAAATTAAAAGATGCTCTTTTAAATGGTATGGAGTTAAAGAAACTTTGTGATGAAAATTCGCAGGTTCAAAGCCTTGTTGATGAAGCGCTCCATATGGAAGGTCTTAAAAATCAGGTGGGTACTCACGCTGCAGGGGTTATTATTGCTCCTCGTCCAATGGATGAAATAATTCCTGTTGCACTTTCAAAAGAAAAAGCTACCACAACCCAATACCCAATGGCTGGGATTGAAAAATTGGGTCTTTTGAAAATGGACTTTCTGGGGCTTGAAACCTTGACAATTATTCAAGATGCGCTTGATTTAATCAAAGAGAGAACAGGAAAAGATATTGATATAAATAATATTCCGCTTGATGACAAGAAAACTTTTGAACTTTTATCTAAAGGCGAAACGGATGCTGTATTCCAGCTTGAATCGAGCGGTATGAAAAAGTATATTAAACGTTTAAAGCCTACCGTGTTTGAAGATTTAGGCGCTATGGTTGCCTTATATCGTCCTGGGCCATTGGAAGCAGGCATGGTTGAAGATTTTATAGATAGAAAACACGGACGCCAGAAGATTGAATATGCTCATCCTTTGCTTGAAGATATTTTAAAAGATACTTATGGCACAATTTTATATCAAGAGCAGATTATGGCTATTTTCCAAACTCTTGCCGATTATTCATTGGGCGGAGCGGATATGGTCCGCCGTATGATGGGTAAAAAGAAACTCCAACAAATGGCAGAGCAAAAATCTATTTTTGTTGAGGCTACAGCTAAAAAGGGAATGAGCCCTGAATCTGCAACAAAATTATTTGAACAAATTGAAAGTTTTGCAAAATATTGTTTTAATAAGGCGCATTCCTCGGCTTATGCTTTTGTTGCATACCAAACCGCATATTTAAAAGCACATTATCCTGTTGAATTTATGTGCGCTATGCTTACTTCTGTTGCAGACAAACAAGAAAAAACTCAGCAATACATTCTTCAATGTCAAGCACAAGGTATTGAAGTTTTGGCGCCTGATATCAATAAATCTAATTCGCAATTTACTCCGGATGGTAAAAATATCAGGTTTGGTTTAGCTTCGATTAAAAATGTCGGCGAGGCCGTAATTGAGCAAATTGAAAATGAAAGAAAAAATAAACCTTTTGAAAGCTTTTTTGATTTTTGTTCAAGAGTTGATTCTAAATGTTTAAACAAAAGGACATTGGAAAGCCTTATAAAAGCAGGCGCATTTGCAACGATAGAAAAATCCAGAAAACAACTTTTAAATAACATAGATAGCGTTGTTGAATTTGTTCATAATAGCGAAAAAACTAAGATGTCAGGTCAAGTAAGTTTATTTTCTGCACTGGGTGGAGAACAACAAGAGGAGCTTAATATTCCGACTTTTAAGTTGTCAGGAAGTTCGGATGATGAATTTACTGATTCTCAAATTCAAATGTTTGAAAAGGAACTTATGGGCATTTATGTTACATCACATCCCCTTGCTTCTATTAAAGATACTTTAAAATATATTACAACTGAAACTATTGAAGATATTTTGGAAAATCCTAAGCAAGATTCTGTTGTAACTATTTGCGGTTTATTGTCTCAAATTGTACAAAAACCTACCAAAAAAGATCCCTCTAAATTTATTAAAACGGGTCAAATTGAGGATTTGACGGGTAGAATTGGTATTGTTGCCTTTCCCAAGGTGGTTGAAACATTTGGTGCTTTAATTGAATCCGAGCATAAAGCGATTTTAAAAGCAAAAGTTAATATTAGAGATGAAGAAATAAATCTTTCAATTATTGAAGTAAAGCCGATTGAACAGGTTAATCTTGTAACTTTGCATTTTCTTCAGGAATTTGCTGCAGAGGAAAACATTTTATTAAAAGAAATGCTTGCAAAACATAAAGGTGAAAACCCTGTAGTGATTGATTTTGAAGCACCAGATGAGTTTAATAATTTAAAACGATTTGAAATGTTAACTAATAACCATCTCTGGGTAAACATAGATGAACCTATTGAAAAAGAGTTGCTTGCTACTTTTAAAGATAAAATCGAAGTGGAAATTAGGGCACTAGGCTGATTTTGTTTCTATTTGTTTTATTGTTCCTTTTTCTTCTTCTACCCATATTTGTGCATTTGGATGTAGTGTTTTCATTTCGTTTGCGATTTCTTTAATATATATTGCAAATTGCGCATCTATGAAATTTATTTTATCAAGTTTTTCTATGTAGTATTCACTCGCTCCGCAATTTTGGCAATATTTGTCTTTTGGAATTATTTCTCCCCAGAAAAGTTTTGCCTCTCTTTTAATATCGCATGAGGCACATCTTACTATATAGTAGTTTTTTACAAGATATTGCCCGCAATCAGGGCAATATCCTTCATTTGAGTTTAAAAGCGCATTTTTATGCGAGCATTTGTTTTTGTTTTTAAAGAATTTAATTAAAATGTTTTTCATGGCTTTTTATTAATGATAAAAAGCTATTTGTCATTTTTTAATCATTTTTTTGAACAGATTTTTGCATCCATTCTTCTGCTCTTGCACCCATTATGATTTTCCCATCAGCTCTAATTCCATATCCAAATGGATCTTCACCTTTGTCAATACCATCAACATCCATACAGAAAAGTTTATATATTCTATCGTTTCCATATTCATCTACGTGATGAGCTTTATTGGACGGGCCAAACAAACGTGCATTTAGGCAAGTTTGGTCATTTGCATTACAAACGGTTCTGTCTGGCTCGTTCATTTTTACTTCCTCGCTCCAATTAATTCCAAAAGGAATTTTGGGTGTGGTTTGAAAGTAAACAATTCCGTCAGATGTTGTAATTTCTGCTCCGACAGTAGTTCCTGCTGTTTTGCATCTGCTATCCAGTGTCTTTTTCCTTTCTTCTGTCAGTCCAAAACCGGAATCTGAACTTTTAAGTCCAAGATCCATACGAGAATAACTTTCTGATGTGTAGGTTGAATCTTCGGAGCAATTAACTTCTTTTGTGCTTACGACATCAGCAAATGTTTGACATAAATATGTAATATCTCCGTCATGGGTGCCGTCAATTAAAGTTCCGTCTGCTTTTATTCCTAAATCACCATTTTCATAATATTGATCAGAATTAACAAGTTCTCTTATAACATTTCCAAGTGTATTATTGCCCTTTTTAAATTTCATTACATTTTCATCAGGAGCGCTATGAAAAGCAACAGGAAGCAATATTGCAGTTAAAATCCCGATAATTGTTAGAACAATCATTATTTCAGCTAAAGTAAAAGCCTTTTTTAAATTTATATTTTGGTATTTCATAAAATATAAATTAGCAGAATTTTGTGATATTAAAATCATATAATATAGTGATTTTGTAAGGTTTTAATTATATTTAATATTATTATTAAGAAATGTTGCAAAAATAAGAATAATTAAAAATAAAAAGGCAATTTATTAAAAAAGATATACTTTATATATATGTAAGTACGAAATAAAAAATAAGTAAGTAATAAGGAGAATGTCAATGGCAAGAGTTCTAATTTCAATGCCCGAAAAGTTTTTATCACAAATTGATTCAGTAGCTGAAGGTGAAAACAGAACAAGAAGCGAACTAATCAGAGAAGCATTGAGGACTTACATCAATCGTTCTAAGTTAAGAGAAAATACATTTGCAACAAAGAACGCAGCAATTTTGGAAGCACTTTTAGATTAAAACACGAAAAAGAGAGAAATGAGAGTAAAGAGAACACACGCAAAAAAGAGAGGCATCCAAATTTGAAAAGACCGCATAAGTTATATGCGGTCTTTATGTGTTTAAATGTTTTTAATAAATTATTTTGCGTTTTGTGCTGTTTCAACAAGAACTTTGAAAGCTTCAGGTTCGTTTACTGCAAGTTCTGCAAGCATTTTTCTATTTACTTGAATATCTGCTTTTTTAAGCATATTCATAAATTTTGAATAGCTTAAACCGAGTTCACGAACTGCTGCGTTAATTCTTATTATCCAAAGAGCACGCATATTTCTTTTAAGGTTGCGTCTGTCTCTGTATTGATATTTTAATTTTTTCATTACAGCGATATTTGCAACTTTGAATATTCTGCTTCTTGCGCCAATAAAGCCTTTAGCTAATTTTAATATTTTTTTATGTCTTTTTCTTAATACATTTCCACGTTTGACTCTCATAGTTCAGATCTCCTATCTTGTAAATTTCTTTTTGTACGGTAACTCTTTGGAAATCATTTTCAAATTTCCTTCAAATACTTCAGTTGTTCCTGAAAGTCTGTTTTTTCTAGCTGAACTTTTGTGAGCTAATAAGTGTCCTTTTCCGGCTTTTTGACGTAGAATTTTGCCGTTTCCTGTGATTTTGTAGCGTTTTGCCGCTGATCTGTGTGTTTTCATTTTAGGCATTTTATTTTCTCCTTTTTTAATTTCCTTGTGGCATACCAAAGCCACTTCGGGTAAGTACATTTTATTTAAAATATGTTTTATTTGCAAGCATGATTATATTATTTTTAATAATTATTAATTTATGTTAGTATTTTGATATGCAAAAAACAGTGTTGACAAAACTCTCAAAAGACGAATTGATTGATTTTATAGTTTCGAAAGGTGAGAAAAAATTTAGAGCGGAACAGATTTTTTCTTGGATTTGGGCGAAAGGTGCTTCGTCTTTTGGCGATATGACAGACGTAAAAAAGGAATTTAGAACTTTTCTCAATGAAAATTGTTTAATTTTGGATTCCAAAATTAAAACAAGACAAATCTCAAAAGACGGCACAATAAAATATTTGATTGAATTTGCAGACGGTAACTGTGCAGAAACTGTATTAATGCGTTTTGATAACCGTTCAAATCTTTCTATGTGTGTTTCAAGTCAAGTGGGTTGTAAAATGGGCTGTAAGTTTTGTGCAACAGGAAAAAACGGGTTTAAAAGAAATCTTTTAGCTTATGAAATTGTTTCCCAAATTCTTCATGCGCAAATTGATACCGGATTAAAAATTACAAATGTAGTTTTTATGGGTCAAGGCGAGCCTTTAGATAATCTTGAAAATGTTAAAGAAGCACTCAAATTAATAAATAAAAATTTACAAATTTCAATAAGAAGAATAACTCTTTCAACATGTGGAATTGTTCCTAAAATCATTGAATTATCAAAAAACGATTTACTTCCAACTTTAGCAATTTCTTTGCATGCGCCAAATCATATTTTAAGAAAAGAGGTTATGCCAATTGAAAACAGATATAATATTGAATTATTGCACGATGCTTTGAAACAATATAATCTGGCAACAAAAGACAGAGTTACTATTGAATATATACTCATAGGCGGTTTTAATGATTCTGTTGAGTGTGCTAAGGAGTTAATTAATTATTTAAAAGATTTAAAGTGTAATATAAATTTAATTCCATACAACCCTGTTAAGGGTGACAAATTTAAAAAACCTAATAAAAATGATATGCTTAAATTTAAATATTTGCTTGAGCAGAGCGGCAAAAAAGTTACAATTAGACTTGAAAGAGGGTCTGATATTGATGCTGCTTGCGGACAACTTGCAGGTAAAAATTTAAGCAGTTAATATATTATTAATATTTTTTTGTGAAAATATATAGAATTAAATAAGTTATTAATTAAAAGTACTCAAATATGTGTTGCTAATTATAGCGACACAAATCAAAGGGATAAATAATAAATATTATTTATCCAAAATATGACATAAATGAAGATAATTGAGAATTTAGAGCTGAAATTGTAGAATCCATTGCATTGAATTGCTTTGTAATTCTTGCTTCATAGTTTGCAATTTTTGTATTAGCTCGTTCAATTCTATCGTTCATTGAGTTAATTTGAGACTCTAAACTGGATGATTTTTGGCTAAAATATCCGTTTTCAACATCCAGAACTGATGAAACATCCTTTAAAAGTTTATCAAATAGTCCGTTATCTTCTTTGCTTGTATAGCCATCAGATAAAAGTAATTTAACAGAATCAAAGTTTTTGGTTAAAGCTTCATCAAGTTTTTTTTCGTCTATAGTGAGTTTTGTTGTGTCTGCAGATGATGCTGAAATTCCTATTTGAGCAAGCATAGTGTACATTCCATCGTTATCGCTAACATCAGAAGTTAAGCTTCTCATTGAGGATAAAATAGAATTAAGCGTAGAATCATGACCTATTGCGCCGCTTGAGCTTGCCATTGATTTTGTTGTGGTTACTACATCGTTGTATGCATCTACAAATTTTGTCAGTGCTTCTTTAACTTTGGTGTAGTCCGGTTGTATATCAAGGGTTATATTTTTTTCATCATCTTTGTTGTTTGAATAATCGCTTGTAGGTTTTTTAACCGTAATTGAAAGGTTTGCAATACCCGATGATTCACCTGTGATTGTGTTTGAGGTTGAAATAACCTTATTTCCGTTTATATACACAATTGCATTTTGACCCAGCGTTTGTGAACCTTCTGCAAGGACCTCATCTTCACCTTCACCTGTTGTTAACCCCAGAACATTTAAAAGATTAGTGCCTTTTTCTGTAAGGCTGATATTATTTTGTCCTGTTTCGGTTGAAGTTAAGATTATTTTATTTGTAAGTGAGTCATAACTTGCTTTAACATTTGCTTCGGAATTACCGTTAATTCTTGAAATTAATGTATTTAGAGATGTAGTTTCATCAATTTCAAAATCAACCCCGTTGATTGTTATTGTGCCTGATTTTGCGGGGTTGCCGTTTTCGTCGAAAAATTTAATTTCTCCAAGCCCTGAATCAGCACTTGCCATTGCTGCTTTGGTGTTTACGGTTGAAACCGGATACGAGCTTGTGTAGCTGTAATTTCCTTCTTTATCATGTAATTTTAGTGCTGAAGCTAAGTTTGATTCATCTGAGCTTGAACCCAAGGACAAAACAGCGCTTTCATCTACTGTAAAACTTTTTTGTCCGTCCGGCCCGATTTCTTCCTTATAGGCTTTAATTGAAAAGTTTCCATTATCATCAACACTGGCTTGGACTTTTCCGCCCGTAGCGTCGTATATTTTATCCATTACATTTTTGACGGTGTCTTTTGAATCAATATCGATTTCGTATTCTTTACCGTTCAAGAACATTGTAAAGTTGCCGGCTGTAGCTTGTCCGTTTGCAAGATTTGTGAATTTTGCATTTTCTATGTTTGTTTTGGATATTGCTCCAAGGCTGTGTATACTTTTTGCGCTTGTTGCCGTTGCTATTTGTTCAATTTGTAATTCGATATTTGCGCTTGCAACATTACCTGACGATGTTGCTGTTGCATAAGCTGAATTTGAGGAATTTATTGTAGTGTTGCACCACATATCTGATGTTGAATCATATATTGTTTTTGTAAAAGTTTGCAAAGCTGATTGCAGGGTCGAATATTTACCCTTTAGCTCATCTAATGCGGTGCTTTTATTCTGAAGAGTTGTTAATTTGTTCTGTAATGGGGTTAGAAGAGATGTTTCTTTAGCAGAAACAAGCTGGGATACCCAACTGTTAATATCAAAACCGGAACCAACTCCTGTGATTGTCGTTGTCATAGTCAATAAATCCTTTTATTTTACTATATCCTTATAGTTATACTATAATATTTTGTGTTCCACGCTACAATATTATTATATCATCTTTGTAAATAATTGTAATGACTTGTAGAGTTTTTCATACGCAAAAAGGACACTTTGAATGAAAATTAAAGCACTTGTTTTTGATTTAGATGGCACTTTGTTATATACGCTTGAGGATTTATGTGATAGCGTAAATTTTGCACTTAAAAAATGTAATTTAAAAACAAGAACTATAGAAGAAATCCAAGAATTTGTCGGAAATGGTATATATAAGTTAATTGAAAGATCAATAGGGGATTTTCAAGAAAAAAAAGAGGTCTGTTTTGAGATTTTTAAGAAACATTATTCAACAAATTCTACAAATAAAACAAAACCGTATCAAAATGCAGTTCAAACTTTAAAAAAATTAAAGGATAAGGGTTTTAGAATGGCTGTTTTATCCAATAAAACTGATTTGGAAGTTAAAAAATTATCAAAATTATTTTTTGGAGATATTTTTGATATTTCTATGGGTGAAACAGATGATTTTCCCAAAAAACCTGACCCCAAAAGTCTTTTGAATATTATGAAAATATTTGAAGTGAATAAAGAAGAAATTATTTTTATTGGAGATAGTGAAGTTGATATACAAACTGCAAAAAACGCTGATATAGCTTGTTTTAGTGTTTCATGGGGCTATAAAAGCAAGGATTTTCTTGTGGAAAACGGCGCAAAATATATTTTTGATGATTTTTTAGAATTATATAATGCAATTATAACTACAATTTAACCCATTCCGACAATTCTTTTTTGGATGTTTTGTATGTATCAAATTCAATTTCTTTATCATTGCAATATTTACAGAAATCAATCGGTTTTTTAAATTTTGCATTAATGTAAGAAGCACTTTTAATTTTGTTTAAATCAATATAGTCGGTTTTTTTAACTTCAAAATTAAAATTAAAATAATTATTTAGAAAAATAATGTTTGGAGTAGGCGTGCAGACGTATAATTTTCCGTCTCTCACAAAATGACAGTTTTTTTCATGGCATTTTGAAAATGCAATATTTTTATCATTTGTGCCTTTTGGATTAAGGTTTTGTTTTCGCATTTTATTTCTGTCTAAGCTGAAATAATAAGCTTTTATACCTATTCCATTAAATTTATTTATCCAGCCTTCATAGTCTACTTTTATAGGATAATGTGTCATAGATATTGCGATATTATATTTTTTTAAAGTATTAAAGAAATCATCATTTTGTTTATTTAATAAAATTCCGTTTGTAATAATTATAATCTCACTTTTAGGGTAAATTTCTCTTAGCGGTTTAAACAAACTTAAAAGTTCGGGGTGCAATAGTGGCTCTCCACCTACAACAAAGATTTTACCAATGTTGTCGAATATCTTTTTTAATTTTTTGAAATCTTCAAGTATTTCTTCAATTTTACAAAAATTTTCAGGTGCTAACGGAGTAAAATGATTGCAGTGGGCGCAATTAAGGTTGCAGTGATCAACAAGATGAAATTCAACCTGTGATAAATATGTTCCGTTTCCTAATTTGCGTGATAAGAAATCTTGAAAAGAATACGGTAAAACTTTGTTGCTTACTGTTTTTATAGCGTTAATGAATTTGACTAAAGTTGATAATTTCATCTGTATTTCCTCTAAAAATAATGTTTTAAGAATAATTTAATTAACGAAAGTCTTTTTCTTAATTCGTAACTTTCGTAGGTGCAATTAATTATATCATTGAGTTTTAAAAATTGAGTATTTTTTTGTATGAAATCAAATGTGTAGGTTGTTTTTATATATTTTGCAATACTTTTAAACATGTAAAAGTATTTTTTTCTGTTTTTTTTATCGCAAATTGAAAAATAATAGAATAATTGTCTTAATCTGTTGTTTAAAAATGAGTTTGTAATTTCTTTGTTTGTATAGTATTTGGAATTTTTTAGTATATTTTCACAAACAAAAAAAGTGTCTTTTATGGTTTTAATTCTGTTATTTTGGGTGAAGGTTGTTGAGTTTTTGTGAACCCTGTAGTTTACTATATATTCATTTAGACAAGTTATTTTATCAGCGTATAAAAGTGCTTTTATGTAAAATTCCGAATCTTCAATAAATCTTGTGTTTGAATATTTTATGTTATTTTTAATTAAAAAATCTTTTTTATACGCCCTAAAAGGTAATCCGCCGGTGTTAAAAATTATGTCGAAAGCATTTTTAATAGAAAAAATGTTTTCTTTGTATCTTAAAAAATATGAATCAATATATCTGTATTCATTTTTTATTTTTGTTTCTTCAAAAAATTTATAAGCATTGAAAAAAATAATATCGGGATTATCTTGTCTGTATTTTTGATATATTTTAAAAAGCGCATTTTCTTCAAGCCAATCGTCGGAATCAAGGTATAGAATTATTTCGCCTTGAGCTTTTTTTAGAGCGTAGTTTCTTGCAGTTCCTTGACCTTCGTTTTCTTTTGAAAAAATTTTAATTCTTTTATCTTGTTCGAATTTTTGTGCAATTTTAAATGAATTATCGTTTGAACCGTCATTTATTAAAATTAGTTCAAAGTTTTCAAAGTTTTGTTCAAGAACACTTTTTATACATTGTTCAAGATATTTTTCACTGTTATAAAAAGGTGTTATTATGCTTATTTCAGGCAATTTAGAATATCCTCCAAAATGTTTTCTGCGGCATAATTATTTTCGTATCCTAGTTCTTTATAGACTTTTTTTCTTTCTTGAATTTTGTAATCATTATTTTTTATTATTACTTCGTCTAAAATTTCTTTTAAACTTTCAAAATCGTGCGCCTCATAGCAAGAGTTTATAATTTTTTTAACGGAAGGATTAAATGGCGTTGGTTCTATATTTGATTTTAAGTGTATCAAAGGTTTTTGAGTTAAAAAATATTCTGTTTCAAAAGAACCGCAATCCGTAATTAGCGTTTTTGATTGCATAAATAAATCAAGGTAGTCGCCTGTTTCCATTATTTGTCCTATGTTTTGCCATTCTTTTCTGTAAGAGTTTATTTCTTCTTTTGTATAGTAACTGTTTTTAATTAAATAGCTTTCAAGACAGGGATGGGGTTTATATATCCAGTTTAAATTCGGATGAGTTTTGGCATAATTTAGTATTTTATATCCTAAATCCAAAAAAGTTCCCCAATGCAGATTGTTGTTTTTATCAACTGACCAGTGAGGAGCATAGATTGTGTAGTTTTTGTTTTCAAAAGTTTTGTTTTTGTTTAGGTAAAAGTAGTCCAACATAGGATGCCCTGTTGATTTAAGATTTTCCCCTTTGTTATCCATGTTTTCAGCGTAATAATTTTTTATTAAATCATTTAAAACATAATGATTTTCAACATATTGGTGAAATCTTGTATAATATTCAATGGGAGAAATTGATGTTGCAATAAAATAAGGAATATAGCAAGTTATTGCATATTTAGAGACCATAACAGGTCCTTGTGTTTTGTATATATACCAAGGGTGTGAATAAAAAACTATATCGGGTTTTACTTTCATTTCATCCAGCGGAATGTAGTTATCATTTTCAAAATCATAAGCATACAAAACTCTCATATTTTTGTTTTTGAAAAAATCATAGACTTTTGTAATGTCGTTTTTTGTTTGAAAATTCATGTTGTCTTCAGTAGAACAATTTTTAGACACAAAAATATAAGGTGTGAATCTTTCATCTTCTTCTAAAAGATTGTATATACTTTGCGATTTCCATTTTGTTTCGTCGTAAATATAAAAAACAACATTTATTTTTTCGTTATTTTTTATTTTTTCTTTTAATTTTTTTATAACTTGTTTTTTGTTTTTTGAAATGTATTTAAGGTTGTTTTTGGTTTTTAATTTCATTCCAAAATTTTTTAATTTTGCCCCAAGTTCTATAGGGGTAAAAAGCGCAAGAGTGTCAAATATTTTGTCGTAAGGTACGTACATTAATCTTTCCAAATTTCTTTAATTAAATCCCACAGTTTTTTTCTTGCTAGCGGAATCGCTTTAATTTTTGTTTCATTTAAAATGTTTACTTCAAAATTATCAATAATTTTTTCATAATGCATTGTTGCAATTACTAAATAGTCGGGTTTATAGTCTAAGATTTTATCTAAGGGGATAATATTGTAATCTAAATATTTTTCACCTTCTTCGTTTTCATTAAATTTTAAATCACTAATTCCTATTATATTGAGCGAATTTAAATTATAGTTTTCTTTTATGTATTTAAAGAAAGCGCCTGCTCCGTATATAATTATTTTTTTATTTTTAAGTTTTTTATTTAATTTTTTTAAGTATTTTTCAAAATGAATATCCTTTAAATACAGTTTAAAATCAACCATTTATCCTCCGCTATGTTGAATGATATCATATTAGATACATATTTTGCAATAAAGTTTTTTTGTTGTAATATGTGTTTTAATTAGTTTTTACGGGTGGGTAATTTGTATTTAGAAAAAACTTGGCAGATATTTGACAAAATTAGAAAAATTAAAAAGAATCAGGCATTAAAAAAAGAATTTCATACACCTTTTTTAAAACCCGACAGTACTTATGATAAGTTGATTTGCATAACCGGGTTTGGGCACAGTGGAAGCGGTGCAGTGCTGGATTTTTTAACCGAGTTTGATAATACATCTGTTTTTGGTTTTTACGATAAGAAATTTTCCGGTTTTAAAAAAGATTTACCAACAGGGGAAGTGAATATTTTTAGGTGCGCCGGAGGATTGTTTGACATAGAAGAGGCTATAGATACATCCGGGTATTTTAATCAGAATTTTATTATTAAATTATTTTTGCATGCGGCGCAATATTATTATCTTAAAGGCGGGATATATAGTGATAAATTTTGGGAACTTACAAACAAATTTGTAGATGATATTGTGGATTTTAAAATTCCTGCACAAAACAGTTTTGAAGGACTTTATTATTTAGGTTTGCTTAAAAGTAACCATGAAGTTTATAAAAACGTTCAATCGCCATTGTTATCTAATAATAAAGGTGATAGGTATATATATTACTTAAAAAAGATGTCAAAACAAGAATATAGAAAGATAGCAAAAAATTATATAACATCATTTTTGAAAACTTTTAAGTCAAAGGAATTTTTGGTTTTAGACCAAGTTTTAACAACTTTTGAGCCTGATATAGATAAAAAACTTGAGTATTTTGGTGATTTTAAATTAATTTGTGTATACAGAGATCCTAGAGATACTTATGTTACTGGTATTTTAAACAATGAAGATTGGATGCCTAAAAATCCAAAAGATTTTGTTAAATGGTATTTAAGAAGAGGTGTAAAAAAATATATTGAAACCAGACATCCTAATATGATGTGTGTAAGGTTTGAGGATTTTATATTAAGTCACGATAAAACCACAAAAGAAATTATGGATTTTCTTGGACTAAATCGATTAAATTGGAACAAAAAAGGTAATTTTTTTATTCCTGAGGTTTCGATTAAAAATGTAGGCTTGTATAAAAATTATAAGCGTCAAAATGAAATAAAGTATATTGAAGATAATTTGAGTGATTTTATCTATTCCAAATCTCTCTGATTAACTCAATAAAAGGTAATCTTGCAAGGGGTAGAACCTTAATTTTTGTTTTGTTTAAAATATTTAATTCAAAATCTTCAATTATTCCGATGTATTTTAGGGTTGCAACAAAAACATAATCGGGGTTATATTCTTTAATTTTATTTTTTGGAATCATTTTATAGCCCAAAAAATCCTTCCCTTCATCATTTTCATCGAATTTCATATCTGAAATTCCGATTATGTTTAAGTCTGAAAGATTATAATTTTCGTTAATATATTTAAAAAAACTTCCTGTTCCGTATATTATTGAAGTTTTGTTTTTTAATTTATTTTTTAATTTATTTAAATATTTTTCAAATTGAATATTGTTTAAATGTGTTTTAAAATCTTCAGACATCTTCTAAACCCCGCTAACATTCTAAAGATACTATATATTTATTGTTATTGCAACATAAATAAGGTATGATTTAGAAAAGATATGATAGGTTTTAATAATCGGAGTTAAAATGAAAAAAATTTATATAGGAATGAGTGCTGATTTATTGCATCCGGGACATCTTAATATAATTAACGAGGCAAGAAAAATCCTGCAAGATTGTGGCGGCGGTGAGATTATTGTAGGACTTTTAACAGATAGAGCGATTGCAAGTTATAAAAGACTTCCTTATATGACATTTGAGCAAAGAAAAGTTGTTGTTGAAAATGTTAAAGGTGTAGATAGAGTAGTAGCACAAGAAACTCTTGATTATGTTCCAAATCTTTTAAAAATTAAACCTGATTTTGTACTTCATGGTGATGATTGGAAAACGGGCGTGCAGGCTCAAACAAGACAAAGAATAATTGATGTTATGAAAGAGTGGGGCGGTGAAGTTATTGATATTCCTTATACTCAAGGAATTTCATCAACTAAATTGAATAAAATCTTAAAAGAAGTCGGAACTACTCCGGAAATCAGAGGAAAAAGGTTGAAACGCCTTTTAAATTCAAAAGATTTAGTCACTATTTTAGAAGCTCACAATGGATTAAGCGGTCTTATAGTTGAGAATGCTTTTATAGAAAAAGATGGCAGAAAAATTGAATTTGACGGCATTTGGATATCTTCCTTGACACAATCTGCGGCTCAAGGAAAACCTGATATCGGATATCTTGATACAACTTCAAGAATGTCAACTTTAAATGATATTTTAGATATTACAACTAAACCAATAATATATGATGGAGATAATGGCGGACCAAGCGAACATTTTATATTTACGGTAAAAACCCTTGAAAGGCTTGGAGTGTCTGCAATAATAATTGAAGATAAAATCGGCTCAAAGAAAAATTCTTTGTTTGGAGTTGAGGTTGAGCAAATTCAAGATAATCCTAAAGATTTTGCGCTAAAAATAAAAGCAGGAAAGCAAGCTCAACTTACTGAGGACTTTATGATAATAGCAAGAATTGAAAGTTTAATTTTAGAAAAAGGCATACAAGATGCTATTAATAGAGCAAAAATTTATCTTGAAGCAGGTGCAGATGGAATTATGATACATTCAAGACAAAAAACTTTTGATGAAGTAAAGGAATTTGCAAAAATATATAACACTCTCGAAAATAAAAAACCTCTTGTTGTGGTGCCTTCGTCTTATAGTGAGGTTTATGAGAATGAATTAAAAGAATGTGGAGTAAATATTGTAATATATGCTAATCAATTGCTAAGAGCAGCATACCCTGCTATGTTAAACAGTGCTAAAAGCATACTTGAAAATCATAGGTGCAAAGAAGCTTCTGACGAATATTGTATGAAAATAAATGAAATTTTAACTTTGATTCCGGGAGGTTGTTAGTATTGAAAGCCGCAGATTTTATAGCATTATTGAAAAAGTTTGATTTTGATTCGTTTTATGGCGTTCCGGACAGCCTTTTGAAATCTTTTTGTAAAAATATTGAGAATGAAAAAAATATAATTGCAGCAAACGAAGGAAATGCTGTTGCGCTTGGGTGCGGGTATTATCTTGCTAAAGGGAAAATTCCTGTAATTTATATGCAAAATTCGGGACTTGGAAATTGTATTAACCCTATTTTATCTCTTGCAGATATTTATGAGATACCTTTGCTTTTTATAGTGGGCTGGCGAGGTGAGCCATTTGTGAAGGATGAACCGCAACACTATAAACAAGGAAAATTAACAAGAGAAATCCTTAATTGTATAGGTGTAGAAAATGAAATTTTATCTTTTGATATAAAAACAGCAGAAAGTCAGATAAAACTTGCAAAAGAATATGTTGAAAAAACGGGTAAATCTTATGCTTTTGTTGTTAAAAAAGGTACTTTTGAAAATGAAAATACTCAATTTAGAGAAAAATTTCAAGATATTAAACTAACAAGAAAGGAAGCTATAGAAGAAATATTAAAGTTTGCACCCGAAGATTCTTTTTTTGTTTCAACTACAGGATATATTTCAAGAGAATTGTATAGAAGTTCAAAAGATAGTGCAAGAAATTTTTTGACGGTAGGTTCTATGGGGCATGCAAGTTCTATTGCGCTTTCTGTTGCATTGGAGAAGAAAGATAAAACTATTTTTTGTTTGGATGGTGATGGTGCATTATTAATGCATTTGGGGGCAATAGGAACAATAGCTCAAAAGTCTCCAAATAATTTGAAACATATTTTGTTGAATAATTTTGTGCATGATTCGGTTGGAGCGCAGCCTACAAGTTCAAAAGTTATGAATTTTCCTAAGATATTTGAAGGCGCAGGATATAAAAAAATATATAGCGTTGATACTTTAATTAAATTAAGAGAGGTTTTGTCGGATTTTATTCAAAATGATGAACTTTCTTTTCTTGAAATTAAGATAAAACCTGAAGATGGAGTTGATTTACCAAGACCTGTAAACACTCCTTCCGAAAATAAAATTGCTTTTATGGAGAAATTAAATGAGTACTAATTATGTTTATAAAGGTGCAATAAAAGAGCTTTTAAAGTTGGATTATAAGAAACCGCTTGTTTTTTGCGGAAAAAAATCTTTTGAAAAAAATAAACCCATTTTTGAAAAATATGTAAAAAATCCTGTGTATTATAATGATTTTTCTACTAATCCAAAGATTGAAGATATAAAAAAGGCAAATTGTTTTTTTAAAGATAACTTTTCATTTGATTTAATTATTGCAATTGGTGGCGGAAGCGTTATTGACTTTGCAAAAATTTTTAAATTTGAAAATAAATTAAATTTAAAATTTATTGCATTGCCGACAACTGCAGGAACCGGCTCGGAAGTTACTCAATTTGCTGTTTATTATGAAAATGGAATTAAAAAATCTTTGGATGATATTTCAATTTTACCTGATATCGCAATAGCGGATAGTCAATTTGTTGAAGATAACCCAAGATATTTAAAGGCTGCAACGGCGCTTGATGCTTATTCGCAGGCAATTGAATCATATTTTGCCGTAAAATCTACAGATGAAAGCAGAAAATATGCTAAAGAAGCAATTGAATTGTGCAGAGATAATATTGTTGAATATGTTAATTCAAATGATGAAAAATTTTCAAAGAATATGATGTTGGCATCTAATCTTTCGGGACGAGCAATTAACATTTCGAGAACAACTGCTTGCCATGCTATGTCTTATTCGATTACAACAAAATATGGTTTACCGCACGGGCATGCAGTTGCCCTTAATATTGGCAGATTAATGGAATACAATAAAAAAGTTGATAAAGATACGCTTAATGATAATCGAGGAGTTGATTTTGTAAAAGCAAGAATGGATGAAATTTATTCTTTAATCGGTATTAAAAATGCGGTTGAATATTTTTCCGATATATTTGAAAAAATCGGAATTGAAAAAATTGATTTTGAAATAGACTATATTGATCCGGAAAGATTAAAAAATAATCCCAGAAAATTAGATTTGGCAGAGTTTTTTGCTATATAGTTCTTTTGAAATTTGCAAATAATCGAAATTTATATTATTATCAAAATACCGTATAAAAGTGGGAAATAAATGGATTTAAAAATTACTTTTAATCTTGTTTTTATAGTTTTTTTACTTTTTGTAAACGGCTTTTTTGTAGCTGCTGAGTTTGCGCTTGTTGGGGTTAGAAAAACAAGAGTGTGTCAGCTTGCAAATGAAGGAAATTTTGATGCAAAATTGGCACTTGATGCTGTTAAAAATATAGATAGATATATTGCCGCAATTCAACTTGGAATTACAATAGCAAGTTTGGGTATAGGTTGGGTTGGTGAATCTACTTTGGCAAAGGTTTTATTGCCTTTATTTAAGTTTTTACCTGTTAATTATGATACAGTTGCAGCACACACGGTTGCGGTTGCTGTTGCTTTTACTATAATTACTGTTTTGCATGTTGTAATAGGCGAACTTATGCCAAAATCAATAGCTTTGCAATATCCTGAAAGTACAACTTTATTTGTTGCAAAACCTATGTATGTTGTAACAAGAATTTTTCATCCGATGATAATTCTTTTAAATGGTTTAGGAAATACACTTTTAAGGCTTTTAAAAATTGAACCTGCAAATGAAAAAAGCAGGGCTTGCAGTACTGAAGAATTGAATATGCTTATAGATGCGAGCTGTAAGGGAGGGGTTTTAAAAGAACAAGAAGCTGAAATGCTCCAAAATGTTTTTAAATTTTCAGAGCTCAATGTCGCTCAGATTATGAAGCCCAGAATGGAGATGGTTTGTATATCTGAAGATATAGCGTTAGAGGATTTAAGTAAGGTTATAGCGGAAAATCAGTTTACAAGATATCCGGTATATAAAGATGATTTGGATCATATTGTCGGTTTTCTTCATATGAAAGACTTATACTTGCCAATAATCAATAATCAAGAAGTTAAAATTTCCGAAATTTTAAGAAAACCTTTATATATTCCAGAAACAATGTCTGTTGAAAAATTGAATATGGAATTTCAAAAGAAACATTCTCAAATGGCAATTGTTGTTGACGAATTTGGCGGAACCAGCGGGTTAATTACTCATGAGGATGTTTTAGAGGAAATTTTCGGGGATGTACAAGATGAATTTGATGATGAAAACAATGATTTGATTAAAAAAATAAATGATGTTGAATACGAAGTCCTTGGTAAAACAAGAACAGATGAATTTGAGGATTATTTTGAAGTTGAATTAAAAGAAGATGAAAGCGTTAATACAATTAGTGGCTATTTTGTTAAGTTATTTGGAAAAATGGCTAATTTATTCGATGAAGTTGAGGATGATAACTTTATTTATAAAGTAGTCGAAGTTGAAAATATGAAAATAACTAAATTACGAGTGGTTAAAAAGTAAAATATTATTTAACACCTTCAACCAATGGATCGTAATTAGGGTCATTTATCATTTGCCAGTAGTCTATGTATCTTGCTGTATTGTAGTCATATCTGTATCCGTTACAGAATACCATTATTCCGTTTGCAGTTGCCATATTTCTGCCTAAATTTTCATCGCTGTCATTTGAAGATTTTCCGAGTTTTTCAATGCCGCCGTCGTAAGAATCCCAAATTAATATATCACCTGTTTCAGATATACCTATTGCAGTTACCCAGTGAGTTCCGCCACTTGCGCTTGGTACACTGACAAGAACGGGTCTGCCGTTTTGAAGTTCATTTTCAATTATTGCTCTTTCTGCATCTCTATCTTTTGCTTTACATTGAGCAAAATCTCTTCCGTTGTATTCTTTTTGAGTTCCCATTTTACCTGCAGTATCGGTATCTCCGTAGTTTGGATCGTTTGTTTCCTGATACATTGCTTCTAAAAGTTCGCTATTAACTGTACCAATTGATAAGTCTGCTGCGACATTTGAATAATTGTGACATTGCATATCACCGCTTTGACCAATGTTTGCTATGCCACCGTTTGCAAGATATCTTTGAGCTTCTTCCCAGCTGTCCGGTTTAAATTCTACACCGTTTATATTGTAGCTTGCAAAACCTACACAGTTATATGTTTGTCCGTCAAGAGTGTAAGTTAGAGGCAAGTTGGTAAAATCATATTCTTCGTTTTGGCTGTAGTCTTTTGAACGTTCATCTATTTCGGGCATATCAACGTTTTTTGCCTTTTCTTCATCAGCTTTTCTGAGGGCTAATTTTGATTGAATATTGTTAACGTATTCTGTTGCTTGTTGATATTCTTCTTGTTTTGCTGCGATTGCTTCATTTGTTTGTGCAAGTGTGCTTATTTCGTTTTGAATTTCTGCAAATTCTGCATTATATTCTTCCAATGTAGAATTTAGAGTTGTCAATTCTTCATTTATTTGTTGAATTTCTTCGTTTAATTTAGGTATAGTATTAGTTTCAAGTTCTTGTTTTTGGTCTTTCAGCTGTTCTATTTGTTGTCTTAATGCGCTTTTTTCGCTTTCATTTTCACAAGAAGATAATTGTCCTTCAAGTGAAGATATTTCGCTTCCAAGTTGACTTACGCTATTTTGTGCCTCTGTTAGACTTGTTTGTTTTTCAGTTAATAGCGTATTTTTTTCCGTTATTTGATTTTGAGTTTCGGTAATATTTTCTTTAGCTGTAGAGAGCTTTTCTGCTAATTCGGCGTTTTCTTCTTTAAGAGTTTCCTCTAGTTCATTTAATGCAGTGTCTGCAGTACTTTGAGCATTGCTCAATTCTTCTTCAAGTTCTTCAATTGACATATTATCTATATTTTTTTCTTTTACTGCAGGGCTAAATGGTGCATTTGCACCTGAGCCTGCAGGAGAACTGCTTGCGCTTTGAGCGTCAGCTGCTTCCAGAATTTCATTTGGCATAATCCCTTCTGCTGCATATTCTGCAAGTTTTAATAAATCATCTACCGTTAAATTATCTGAATCGCCATCTAAACTTTTTATAAAATCAATCAAATTGTCTTTATTATAGTTTGGATTTTCATATAATTTGTCTATATAGTCTTTAAGTACTTTGAGGGGATTGCCTTTGGAATTTTTGCTGTTGCCAAGAATTTCCATACATTGTTTCAGTACGCTTCTTTCATCGTTTGATATATTTCCATCACCATTGTTGTCTAACATTTGTGTGAATATTTTTATATCTTCACTGCTAAGATTATCGCCATCCCCGCTAAGTGCGCTTAAAAATTCTTTTGTGTTGGCTTTTTCTTCGTCTGATAGTACATTATCACCATCTAAATCAAACATTTCTATATTATTTTTATCAGAGAAAAAGTCATTAATTGTCTGAGCTTCACTCATTGAATCTGACATAAAATTCAATAGTTTATCTCCATCCAGCGTTTCATCCCCTTCGGTAATAGAATCTATATAGCTGGAGTATTCTCTGTTTGTAATTTTACCGTTGTAGTTTGAGTCAATTGTGTCTAAAAAACCTTCATTTTGAGAGAGCTCATTTAAGATTTCGGCAAATAATTCACTATCTGAATTATCAGAGTTCCTATTTGAATTTTCAAATTTGCCATTAGTATATCTAATGTTTTTTAAATCAGAAACTTTAAAACCCTCACCAAATATGGAATCATATTTGCTTCCAAAGGTTTCATGAATGTATTCTTTAAATTGATCTTGATATTGCGAAAATATACTTACTGAATTTATGTCACAATTAAAGCTTGAATCAGCTTCGCTTTTTTCTTTTAAAAACTGCTTAAAACCTTGAATTATGCCTAGATTAAACATACCTACACCACATTATTTCCATAATGTTATTCGGCAATTTTATATTAAAACTTGAATTTTTGTTACAAAAATTAATATTTATTCGTAAAAATTAAAATCACTTGGAAGCTCTTGTTCTATTAGTTTGATAAGGTCAGATGGTTTAATATCAAAAGCGTTTGAAATTTTCCAAAGAGTTGTAATTTTAGAATCAGTGGTGCCATTTTCAAGTCTTGATAATAGCCCGTTTCCTATATCATATTCAAAAGAAAACTTGTTAATTCCTTTTTTTAATTCATTTCTTTTTTTATTGACAATTTTTCCAATAGTTTTTAATAACAGTTCTTTTTTATGATTTTGTATATTAATTTCATTTTCGTCCATTAAATAATTTTATAAATATATTGACTAAAAGGTATTGACTATAATCAATAGCATGTTGTACTATTTTTTTAAAGAAAAACATAAGGAATAATATGAAAAAATTCTTAGCTTTCTCCCTAATCGAATTAATGATTAGCTTAATTACAATATCTTGTATAGTTGCAGCATTTGTGCCTGTAATATCAAAAAAATTATCAAGTTCTAATGTTACAATAAGTGGAAATAATGTATCTGATATAACAACAGAATGTTCTGATAAATTTTCATCAAATTGTAAACTATGTACTAAATCATATTGTAT
>CALUZA010000002.1 GCA_944325185.1 Candidatus Gastranaerophilales bacterium
TAACCAAAACACAAAAAATAATATGAAAATTATCCATTTCCCCACTCAAGTTTTACATATCCTGGGGCGCCCTTACCCCCATTATAGCCAGCACCGCCGCCACCGCCGCCGCAACCGCCGTAATTAGGAGCATTACCACCTGTAGCGCTGCTTCCGCCACCCCCTGAACAATAATTAGCCCCTTCTATTGTTGTGGTTCCGCCCGAAGTTCCTGTTGTTCCTGTAGCAGCACTTGCTCCTGAAGCATAAAAACCCGCCACCGACACTGGTGAAGTATTTTTCCCATTTGTAACAATTCCGCCGCTTGTTCCCGTACCGCTGGAATTTCCTCCATCACCACCCGTATTATTACCAGTTGCCGTCTGCAAAACAATTGCCCCCGAGCTATTTTTAATCATAGATTGACCACCTTTTGAACCATTAGTCGATTGTATAAATTCACCGGATGAATTATAGCCTCCTATAGTTCCACCTGCACCACCTGCACCAACAATTATAGTCAACTTTCCGGTAACACTAATTGTCTGTTTTGCAACAATTGCCCCCGCAGATCCGCCCGAAGCGCCTTTATTTTTCTCTGGATAATATATTCGTAAATATCCGGGGTTACCATTAACTCCACCACAATCGCAACACAATGAACTTCTTGAACCGGGAGCACAATAATAAGTCCCAAAATAACTTGTCATTACAGCTATATTTATAGGCTTTCCTGGATTTCCTTGATTAAAGCAACACCCTACAACGCTAGCACCTCCATTTGCTGTATTTGCTCCACCTCCTGCACCTGAATTATTGCACCTGCCTGAAGTAGCACATGTACAACCTCCACCGCTACCACCGCCTGCAACAGCTTCTGAATCAGAAGCAAAATTACTTATATATGTAGCACCGCCACCGCCACCTGCATAATGGTGAGAAGTTTGCGCTATACCACCAGCGCCTATATTTATACTTAATGCTGTCTGATTTGGCATAGTTCTTACAACTCCATTTACAAAACCACCGTATCCACCGCTATTTGTCTTTTTATAACCGCAATCAGTACTAGAACTTGCACCGCCACCACCGCAAGCATAAAGTTTAAATGCTTTACTTCTAGCATAAGATGGAATTGACCAATTAGTTGTACCCACAGCAGAAAAATCTGCGTTAACTTGTTTAATACTTCCGGCACCGCCTCCACCGCCGCCTGCAACAAGTGTTGCGGTTATTGAAGTACAACCATTTGGTATATCAAAGGTAAATGTGCCTGCTGAAGTAAATTCTCTGCTACCTGCAGCGCAAGTTGCTATACATTGTCTGTTACTGTTAAATGCATAGCCTGTTTTACAAGAATTACATTGAGTTGAATTACAGCTTGCACAATAAGGATCATATTGTGAAGCACAGGATATAGAATAACCATCATTATTAATATAGTAACCTGAGCTTACAACTAAACATTTTGTAGAATTACATGTAGTACATCCGCTTCCAAATTTAGTACTACAAGGCATAGTGGAAGAAGTACCGTCACAAAAATATCCTGCCTGACAAGAAGAACAAGTTTTTTCGGGAGTCAGATAATGAGTTGTTGTACATTTTGTACATTCTTTTGTACAACGTATACAATTATCACCAAACATATTGGCGCACATCATCTCCATTACTTCTTCGCTTGAACCACCACCTGTAATAGTCACATTAGAATTTTTCATTTTTTTTGTGATAATTGGAGCAAATGCTGCAGTTATACAAGATATTGTAATTAAGCTAATCATTAACTCGATTAGGGAGAAAGCATAAAAACGCAATAAAAACCTATTATGTTTCATAAATTAATCCAAAAAAAGACACACCAAAAAAAGACAAATTTTGTCATTTTTCGTGCTTATATGCTATAGTTAAATTAACAGCATAATTTAACTCAATAACTTAATTATACACATTTTGGTAAATATATCAACACAGTTTGGTAAATATTTACAAAAATTCATACATTTAGGGTATACTATATGTACGGTGGAAAACTACACGAAATAAGAAAAAAGCTCAATTTATCGCAAGAAGAAATTGCTGCACAAACAAATACCTCATATCGTGCATATACGAGCTATGAAAGAGGAGATAGAAAACCTTCTTTTGAATTTTTGGAAAATCTTGTAATTAAATTCAATGTTAATCTAAATTGGCTAATTGCAAACACAGGCGAGCCCTTCGAAACAAAACAAGAACTACAGCAAAACTTTAAAAACGAAATATTATCCGAAGTCAAAGAAATGCTTATTAAAGAAGGGGTTTTAAAATAAAACTATTCCACTGTCACTGATTTTGCCAAATTTCTTGGTTGGTCAACATCTTTTCCCAAATATTCGGCAATATAATAAGCCAAAAGCTGCAATACTACTATATTAACAGCAGGACTTATCAGGTCACTTCCCGAAGGAACCATAATTAAATCATCAAATAAATCAATGTCTTTATCTGCGATATAATTTGTGACTCCGATTAATTTTGCTTGTCTTGCTCTAGCTTCTTCACAATTTGACAAAACCTTGTCATACACAACACCTGTATTTAATATCGCAAGAACCGGCATATTTTCATCCAACATTGCAATAGGTCCATGCTTTAATTCTCCTGCGCCATATCCCGTTGCGTTAATATAGCTGATTTCTTTAAGTTTTAGCGCACCTTCAAGTGCGGAAGGAAAATTAATTCCTCGTGCAATAAAAATAAAATCCTTATAATTTGCATATTTTTTAGCAACTTTTTGTACCTTAGAAGCATTTTCCAATAAAGCTTCTATTTTACTTGGCAATTCAATTAATTCTTGTTTTAAGACTTTAGCTTCATCATTAACAGATTCGACACCAAATTTTTGCTCCATTAGATATATAGAAAGCAAATAAAGACTTATTAATTGAGCCATGTAAGATTTTGTTGCAGCAACAGAAACCTCAATTCCGGCATTAACGGGAAGTAAACTGTCTGCAAGTCTTGCCATTGTAGAGTCAGCTCTATTTGTAATTATTGCAATATGAGAGTGTTTTTCTTTAACCTGTTTAATTGCCGTTATTGTATCTGCGGTTTCACCTGATTGAGAAATGCCTATCACAAGAGTATTTTCATCAGCTATTGTATCTCTATAGATATATTCACTCGAAGGTTCAACATCTACAGGAATTTTTGCAAATTTTTCAATTATATACTTTCCAACCATGCCCGCGTGTAAGCTTGTTCCGCAAGCTATAATTTGCACACGTGTTATCTTTTTTATTTCAGATGGAGATAACTTAAACTCTTCTAACTTTATCTCATTATTTGCACCAAAAAGCTTACCGGACAATACATTTCTTACGACATCACTTTGTTCATGGATTTCTTTTAGCATGAAATGCTTATAACCCATTTTAGAAATAGCCACAGCTTCAAATGGCAAATATTCAACTTTATTTACAATTAATTTATCATTTTCATCATAAATTTGTATGCTATTTTTTTCAACAACACCAACTTCATTATCTGACAAATATATAGCTTTTTTAGTATATTCAATTATTGCCGGTATATCAGATGCGACAAAATTTTCACCTTCCCCTAAACCTATAACTAAAGGTGCATTTCTTTTCGCAACCACAATTTTATCCGGTTCATGTTTATGAATTGCACAGAAAGCAAAAGCACCTTTAATTTTTTTCACCGCAGACTGCATTGCCTTTAATAAATCATTAACTTTTCCATATTCTCTTGCAATTAAATGAGCTGCAACTTCAGTATCTGTTTGAGATTGAAATATGCAGCCTTCTTTCTTTAATTCTTCTTTTAATTCTTGATAATTTTCAATAATACCATTATGAACAAGAGTTAAATTCTTGCAATTACAAGTGTGCGGATGAGCATTAACTGTTGTAGGGAGTCCATGTGTTGCCCATCTGATATGTCCTATACCGATATGCGAAATTTCACATATATCTTGTTTGGTTTTTAAAACTTCAATAAGATTAACCAATTTACCTTGTGCTTTATAAATTTCAACATCATTTCCATGCATTAAAGCGATACCTGATGAATCATACCCGCGATATTCAAGATGAGAAAGTCCCGAAATTAAAACGTCGCTTGCTTTTCTATTACCGATATATCCGATTATTCCGCACATATTTACTCCAAATTCATTCTATTTTGTCATTTTAATACGCAAATTTTTTTGTTGCAAATTAAGATTTTGTAAAGCACTACCAATGAAACTCATCAGGAACAGGATCATAACTGTTTCCCTTGTAATAAGGATGACATCTTAAAATTCTTTTTGCTCCCAAATATACCCCTCTCATAATTCCAAACTTTTCTATAGCTTCATAAGTATAAGTTGAACAAGTAGGCTCAAACCTACACACCGACGGAGTAAACTTCGAAAAAAATTTATACGCTAGAATTAATTTTAAACAAATTTTTTTAAGCATTATTTTTTGCTTTCAAAATATTTTCAACTTTTTGAAAATCATCTTCCGTATCAATATCAATTATTCTTGGAGTCACATAAGCTATAGGATTAAAACCAATAAAGTCTTTCGCTTTTTTTAAATCACTTGTTCTCAATGCGTAAAATGCACCATTTTCAGCTATCATCCTATAGTGTTCTTCTGTATCCTGCCTTCTTGGACGAACTCTAAAATCATAAAGTGCTTCCAATTTATTATCATGTAAAACTCTCCATTTAGCATGAGTCCAACCTATATCATAAGCACCAAAACAACTGTCATATCCCTGTTTTAATGCTTCAAAATAAAACTCAAAAGCTTTATCAATATAATTTTCATCTCTCAATGGGCAGGTAGGCTGCAAAAGAACAACAAATTCCGGATTATATCCCGATTTTTCAAGTTTTTCAACAACATCCAACATAACCGGAGCTGTTTTGGTTTCATCCAAAGCCAATTCAAAAGGACGAGTTAATACTTCCGCACCGTATTTTTGACTAACCGCTAAAATTTCCTCATCTTCAGATGAAACAACTGTTTTTGTAATATACTTTGATTTCAATGAAGCCTCAATCGTATAAGCTACCAAAGGCTTATTTAATATCGGTTTAATATTTTTTCTTTTTATTCCTTTTGAACCGCCTCTTGCGGGAATAATACTTAATATTTCCATATTTTTTCTGCCTCTTTATACTCAGAACAATCCAACTCCAATTCTTTTAAATATTTTTTTATATTTGACTTTGTTATTGCAGATAAAAATTTTATTTCTCCATCTTGTCTTAAAGTCAGCATATATAGTTCTTTGGGTATAAAATCATACTTCAATAAAACATCCCCAATAATGCAACTGTCAAAAACTTTTGCCCAATCCAAATCAAAAGCATTAACAAAAAAATCAACGTTTATATCATCAAAAAAGCCGTTATACCCCAAAAGATAAAGTTCGTTATTTCTGGTTAAAATAAAATCAAAACCCAAAATACCGACATATTCTTCACCTTGAGAAGCAAGAGCCGAAATAGTAGGTAATATTGCTGTTTTTAACATAATTTCTTTTAATTCGCAACTGATAAACTCGGGTTCAAAAATTGCAACATTATTCTGATACTTAGCGCTTGTTCCAATTATTTTTGCGCTGTAACCGTCAGAAATAGCCCAAACACTGATATTTTTTCCTTCTACATAATCTTCGATTACGATTTTTTTATTTCCGCTTTCAAAAAATTTATTTACAATTTCTAATCCTTGTTTATAGGTTTCGGCAAATTGACTGCATTCTTGAAAACTATGACTGTCAGGCCTTATTGCTTGAGGCGTTTTCATATTTTTTAAATAATCAAAAGCCATTTGAGGCTTGTCTACTATTAAAAATTTAGGAGTTAAAATTTTATTTTTATGCATAAATTTTTTAGCAGCAGACTTAGAAACAATAATTGCAACAGATTCAATCGAAGGCGCAAAAACACTGATATTCAAAGCGCTCAATTCTTCTTGTAAGCCAAAATTAATCATTTCTTCATCTAAAATTAAAACCAAATTTATTTCATTAGCCAAACAAAAATCTTTAATATCATTAAATCCGCTAAATTCAACAAAATTTTCAAAATTTGGCGAATTAGAAAACACAATATTTTCAGAGTTCTGTTTGAATAATTCGAAAAAACTTTTAGCAGAATAGCTGTTGCCTAAAATTAAAATTCTCATAAATGCATTATATCATAATTTTATTTCATACTTTTATTTAAAAATATGATATAATCTAAAATTATTATCCAAGGAGTTTTGTAAATTGGAAGAAAATCAAGAAAAAAATAATCTTAATGAAGAAAATGAAGAAAAAGAGGAAAATTTTTCCGATTTTGATGATGAAGAAAATCAAATCTCTGACATAAAAAGAGATATTCAAGCAATGGATAATCTTGAAAAAGAAACTCAAGAACAATCACAAGAAGATAACAAAGAAGAAATCCTAACAGAAAAAGAAGATAAAACTACTGAAAATAAAAATGAAACTATCGAAGATGAAGATGAAACAGAACTTTCAAAATGGGAAGAATTAGATAAAAATAATGCAGTAGTAAAAAAATATATAGTGTATATCGCAAAAGATTTTATACCTATATTTGATAATCTTACAACAGACGAAAGAAGCGCATACATTAATGATGCCATACAAACAAAAATAGATTTAGAATACGCAAATAAAGAAATAAACAAAAAGAAAAAATTAATTCTTCACCTTATTCTAGCCGCAATAACGATATGCGTTATGACTCCTATTGCATTAGTTGGTGTTAACAAAGCAATTATGGTGACTTTTGAAAATTATAAATATTCACAAGATAACTTTGAAAAACTTTATAAAGAAAGATTTGAAAAAAATAAAGCATATATGCGCTCAATTCAATATAACAAAGAACACAAAAAAACAAAATAAATCATTTATGTGTATGCTTTGGACGCAAAAGCAACATCTTTGTGTTCGCTATTGCCTTTAAGCCATGAGGAATTTTAGCGGGCATAACAATCATTTCACCTGCATTCAACCTTTGAGTATCTTTACCTATTGTAATATCAGCTAATCCTTCAATTATTATTGCAACTTCATCTTTTTCATCGCAATGAAGACTTCTTTCGCTTCCGGCCTTAAATGAAAGCAGAGTTAAAGAACTCTGCTCATTATCAAAGACTAATTTTTTATTTATTGTGTCTAAATATTCAATATCAAACAAATTTATTTTTTCTGTCATTTTTTTAAAATTTCCTCTAAATCTTCTTTCGGTGTAGTTATAGGTTTTATTTTATATTTTTCAACTAATATATTCAAGACATTACTTGAAACAAAAGCAGGCAAAGTAGGTCCTAATTTGATATTTTCGATACCCAAATACAAAAGTGTCAACAATATGCATACCGCTTTTTGTTCATACCAAGACAAAATCATAGATAAAGGTAATTCATTAACGCTACAATTAAAAGCCTTTGAAAGCTCTATTGCAATTTTAATTGCAGAATAAGCGTCATTACACTGACCTAAATCTAATAATCTTGGAATACCTTTAATTTCGCCCAAATCCAAGTCATTAAATCTATATTTACCGCATGCCAAAGTTAAAACTATAGAATTTTTAGGAGTTAACTTAGCAAATTCTGTATAGTAATTTCTGCCCGTTTTAGCACCATCACAACCACCAACAAGAAAAATATGTTCTATATCTTTTGATTTTATTAATTCAACAATTTTATCAAAATGAGACATAACGGCATTATGAGAAAACCCTACAGTTAAAATATCTCCGCCATTTATACCGGTCATTTTCTTGTTTTCTTTATATCCGCCAAGTTCAAGCGCCTTTTGAATAACAGGAGAAAAATCTTTATTTTCATCAATATGAACCAAATTTGGATATCCTACAATTGAAGTTGTAAAAACTCTATCTTTATAGCTTTCTTTAACAGGCATTATACAATTAGTAGTAAATAATATCGCAGCAGGAACATTGTCAAACTCTTTTTGTTGATTTTGCCAAGCAGTGCCAAAATTACCTTTTAAATGTTTATATTTGTTTAATTCCGGATAACCATGGCAAGGCAGCATTTCTCCATGTGTGTATATATTAATGCCTTTATTTTCAGTTTGCTTCAATAAGAGTTCTAAATCTTTCAAATCATGTCCGCTAACAATTATAAACGGGCCTTTTTCAATATTTGTTGTTACCTTTTTAGGACTCGGGTTTCCGTACGTTTTAGTATTTGCTTTATCTAAAAGCTCCATACATTTTAAATTTATTTCTCCGGTTTTTAAAACCAAACCAAATAATTCATCAATTGAGAGGTTTTTAGCTAAAGCATTCAATGCTTCATAGAAAAAATCATCAATTTCAATATTTTTATAACCTAAAACTTTTGCATGATGATAATATGCTGCAATTCCTTTTAGACCAAATAATATCAAAGATTTTAAGCTTCTTATATCTTCATCTGTATTCCATAATTCCTTAATATCAAAATCAAAATTGCAATCTTTATTTTTTTCTTGAACTTTTTCAATAAATTCCCTAATTGATTGATTATCGAAATTGACATTTGTTATAGTCATAAAAAGCCCGTCTGTAAGTAACTTTGTATTAAAATCGTTTTTTGTTCCAAAACTTGCTAATTTAATCAAATTATTTAATAGCTCATCTTGCAAATTTGCTGTTTCCGGATTTTTACCACACACACCTGACTTAATACATCCTTTTTGTTGAGCTGTTTGCTCACATTGAAAACAAAACATATCCATAATTTTCTCCCTCATTTTAAATATTTTTCAAAATAAATTGAATGAGAAAATTTGTCTTGATAAAAGCAGGCTATTTTTAAAGTGTAATTTGAAAAATAAAATTTTATTTCCAATAAACTTTAAAATTTTCAATTTCTTCAAGAGTTTTATTATAATCTCCCTTAAAACAAATTGTTCTATCATCAATGTAAAGATAAGACGGCAATTTTATATTAGTCACATCTTTAAAAAATTTATCTAAGTTGTTATTAATTAGCCATTTAGTTGCAAGTATTAGATTTCTTGATGTAAAAAGATGCAATTCAGCTTTTTTAGATAATATTTCTAAAAATTCATAAGCCCCGATTTTGATTTTAGGAATGTAATTTTCATTGAATTTCTCTTTTCCATATTCATTTAGTACGCCGTCTAAATCTATAAGTATCTTTTTAGTGAACATTTAAGATAAACCTTTCTATTTTATTTTTTATTTTTTGCATGCATGCAAAATTTAAACTCACAATAGCATTAAAATTGCATGTATGCAAGATATTGAATTAAAAAAATTAGGTAACCGCATAAAAAAACTAAGAAAAGAACAAAAACTTACCATTAGTGCTTTATGTTATAAGAATGGTCTTGAACCATCCACAATAAGCAGAATAGAAAAAGGATTAGTTGAACCTAAATATCTTACATTATTAAATATTGCCAAAGCTTTTAATTTAACATTAGCTGAATTTTTAAATTTTTAGAATGAATCAAGATATTAGACAAATATTAGCAAATAATATTAAAAATCTTAGAACACAGAAAAAGTTAAGCAGGGAAGAATTATCTTTAGTTTTAGGAGTTGATAATTCTTATGTCTCAAAACTTGAAAAAGGTAAAATAAATATTACTTTAGATAAAATTGAAATGCTAGCCAATTATTTTGAAATAGAAGCATATTTATTATTAAAATAAATCTCATTGATAATTTAAGTCATCTCAATTTGCAAGCAAAAATAAAAATACACATTTTAAGCTTCTCTTGTTTGTCGGCATCAAACGAGCACGCTTCGCTTCAGCCCCCTGCCGACAAGCTGCTCTTACACTTACACTGGGCTTTACTTTAAACACCAAGCCTATTTTAGCCTAATGTAGTTTTAAAAATTTGCAAATGGAGTGCAAAAGAGTACAAGAAAAGAGTAGTTGAGTGCAAAAAAGTCCCCTACATCTCAATACTAAAAAACAGCCTCAATCATGCTTTCTGTTTGATTTTTTATTAAATTTTCTCCATCTCAATATCTTAGAAATCTATTAATCCAGAAAACCAATTGCAGGGTATATCGCAAAATTAATAGAAAAGTATAATATCCGCTTTCTATAATGTCGATAAGCTCCCGAATATGGAACCTTTTAGCTACAGTACAAAAACATTATATGGCGAATTAATATCAATCATGAAACAGTCAACTCAGGAGTATTACAATATGAGAAATCTTTTAGGATTTAAGTGCTCATAAGAGTTGAAATTACCTTTGTAGTATAATAGTATTGTTGAAATTATCTAGGTATATATGAATGAATATTCTGATTATAGGGAATGGTTTTGACCTTGCACATGGCTTAAAAACTTCATACAAAGACTTTTTAGACTTTTGCAAAGAACAGTCAAGGACACATACCCCAGTAACTTATTTTGATTATAAACATTGCTTAGCAACTAACCTTTGGTTGAAGCACTTTATTAACAGGCAAGAAAAACTTGGAGATACTTGGATTGACTTAGAAAAGGAAATTTATGAAGTCGTCAAATTTATTAACAAGCATCCTACTGCAAGCAATAGTGGCTCTACATCAATGTTTTGTCCTAAAATATTATTAATT
>CALUZA010000003.1 GCA_944325185.1 Candidatus Gastranaerophilales bacterium
AATTTGCGGGTTCATCTTCTGTTCCTGCTCACGTTGAAATGATGGGTGTTATCGGTATGGGTAATAACCCAATGGTTGGCGCAACAGTTGCTGTTGCAGTTGCAGTTCAAAATGCAATGACTAAATAGTTTTTAACTAAAGAGCGGTAATATTATTTACCGCTCTTTTTATATTTTTGTTAAAATTTTTTTATGAATGAAATTGCCTTAAAAAATAATCACTATCTTGCACTTGAGTTTGATAAAGTGCTTGTTAGCTTGTCTAAATTTGCGGTTTCTTCGCTTGGAAAGAAAGCTTGTTTAGATCTTGAAGTATATGATTTAAAGCCTCAAATTGAATATAGTTTAGATTTAACAAGTAATGCAAAAAAAATTATTGAAAATTCTCAAAGTTCAATTCCTGTTGTTGAATTTGTTGATATTGAACAGATATTTAAAAATCGTACATTATCTGCTAATGAGATAATTGAACTTGCAAAAAATCTAAAAACTTCAAGGCTTGTTAAGAATTTTTTATCAAAATTTGAATATGAAAATTTTTTAAAGATTATACAAAATTTTTATATAGATAAGCCATTCGAAGATGAAATATTTACTATATTCGATAAAGATTTAAACGTCAAAGATTGCGCAAGCGAGAAGTTAAAATCTTTGAGGTCAGCATACAGAGATAATAAAGAAAATCTAAGAAATGCCATAAATAATCTTTTGCAAAATAATTCTTTTGTTGAAAATTTACAAGATACAGTTGTGTCTATAAGAGAAGATAGACCGGTTTTTCAAGTAAAAGCAAGCTGTAAAAACAAGGTTTTAGGAATTGTCCATGATGTTTCATCCACTAATTTAACTTATTTTATTGAGCCATCAAGCCTCGTTCCTTATTCTAATAAATTGCGTTCCATTGATATTGAAATAAAAGCAGAAATTGAGCGAATTTTAAATTCATTAAGTGAAAAATTTAAAAATATCTATAATGAGCTTTTACAAAATCAAAATATACTGGTTAATTTAGATGTAATTTTTGCAAAGGCAAAATATTCAATACATTTACATGCAAATAGAGCTGAGCTTTGTGATGAAAAAATGATTGATATTCAAGCAATGCGACATCCGCTTTTGGCAGAAGTTAAAGATGACGTTGTTGAAAATGATTTTGTTTTAGGTGTAAATTCCAAAAATCACTGCGGGGCGGTGTTAATTACAGGTTCAAATACAGGAGGAAAAACTGTTGCGCTAAAATGTGTGGGTTTGTCAGTATTAATGACAAAAGCAGGAATGCATATTCCTGCATTAGGCGCTAAAATTTTTCCTTATAAAGAAATTTTTTGTGATATTTCAACTGAGCAGAATTTAGAGCAAGGTTTTTCCACTTTTAGTGCGCATATTAAAAATATTGCAAATATTGTAGATTGCGCTGTTGATTCATCTTTGATTTTATTGGATGAATTAGGTTCAGGCACTGATCCTACTGAAGGCGCTGCATTGTCTCGTTCTATATTAGAATATTTTGCAAATATTGGCGCAAATTTGATAGTAACAACTCACCTTGGTGAGCTTAAATCTTTAAAATTTATAAATCCGTATTTTGAAAATGCAACGGTAATGTTTGATATAGAGACTCTAAAACCTTTGTATCGACTTGTTTTTGGTGTTTCTGGTATGTCAAACGCTATTGATATAACTTCTCAGCTTGGCATGAAGCCAGAAGTTATTGATAATGCAAGAAAATATTTGTTAGATAATAACTCAAATTCATCTAAGATGTTTATGGAGATTGAAAAAACTAACTTAGAGCTTATGAAAAAAGAAAAAGAAGCAGATATTCATCTTGAAATTTCAAAGAAAACCAAAGATGAACTTGATGAAAAATTAACCGAGTTAAAGAAAAATAAAAAGAAATCTTTGGATAACTTTAAAAAGAAATTCCAAAACCAATTAGATGATGCAAGAAGTGAAATTAAAGATATAGTTGAAGAAATAAGAAAAGAAAAATCTCTAAAAGTTGCAATGCGTTCTTACAATCGATTAAATAAGTTGGAAAGTGCTATTAGAGAAGAGTTTTCAAAAAGTGATGATGAACTTTTAGAAAAGTTTACGGAGTTAAATCCTCTAGAGTTAAAAATTGGTCAAAATGTTTTGGTCAAGAAGCTAAATCAAGTTGTGATATTGGATTCATTACCTGATAAAAAAGGTTTTGTTACGGTAAAAATCGGAAATATAAAATCAAAAGTGAAATTATCAGATCTTGCTAAAACAGATAAAAAGGTTACACCTCATTTAAAAAAGATTCAAGTATCTTTTGACAATCACGACGGGCTTCTTTCAAGATTAGATTTAAGAGGTATGAGAGTTTTAGAGGCAATTGAATATTTAGATGAAAAATTAGATAAAGCAAGTCTCAGGGGTTTAAATCAAATTACGGTTATTCATGGGTATGGAACAGGTGCCCTAAAATCTGCTGTAAATGATTATTTAAAAAATTCTCCTTATGTAGCAAAATTTCGATACGGAGATGAAACCGAAGGAAAAGACGGAGTTGTTATTGTTGATTTATTATGATAGATGAATTAAAAAAAGAACTTATATTGCTGAGTGATGAAAAATATAAAAAATTTTCATCAAGTTTGCTTCCGAATGTAGATAATATTTTAGGTGTTAGATTACCGACTTTAAGGAAAATTGCTAAAAAAATTGCAAAATCGAATTACAAAGATTTTTTAATTCAAAATGACAATTCTTTTGCTGAACTGACTTTAATAGAAGCAATGGTTATCGGTTTAATTAAGGATGAAAATGAAGCATTTGAGTTAGCCGAAAATTTTATTTCCAAGATTACTAACTGGTCAATTTGCGATACTTTTTGCGCTTCATTTAAATTCTTTTCAAAAAATAAAACTAAAACAATGAAGTTGTTAGAAAAATATTTAAATTCTAAAAATGAATTTGAAAGTCGATTTTGCTTTGTGGTTTTATTAATGTATTTTATTGAAGATGATTACGTTTATGTTTTTGATTGTTTGAAAAATTTTAATAATAATGCTTATTATGCTAAAATGGCTGCAGCTTGGTGTTTGTCGTATTGTTTAATTAAAAAATTTGATACTTGTATTTTGGATATTCAGAAAAATAATATTATGCCTTGGGTTGCAAGAAAAGGGGTTACCAAAGCGCTTGAGTCTTATAGGTTAAATGAAATTCAAAAGAAAAAATTAATTGAATTTAGAAAAAAAATTAAAAATTAGGCAATTTTTTATCCTCAAAAAACTTTATTATTACATAGGATAGTTATAGAGAGGATAGATATGAATATAGTACAAGTAAAAGGAAGTCATTATACAAAAACAAGAACCGAGTTTGATAATGGCGGTTGGCTAGAGAATCTTTCTCAAGAAAATGGTGATTCAACAATTACTACTGTTACGCTCGGGTTTTTGGATGGAACTTCAAAATTTATAGAAACAGAAACTGATGGTTACAAAAAAAGAGTTTCCATAGGATATCATGATAAAGATTATAATTTAACAAGTTTGTATAATGAGTATTATGAAAATGATGTATTAAGGCATTTGACAGAAGATGCTAATGCTGATGGAAATCTTGAGTATGAAGCCATGTTTAA
>CALUZA010000004.1 GCA_944325185.1 Candidatus Gastranaerophilales bacterium
TTATCTTTTGATAAGAATTTAATAACGGAAAATGAATTAGAGGAAATGAATGGTGCTTTTGCTGGGGCACATATTAAAGCGTGGAAATAATAGTGAGGTTTATATGAAAGAGTCTATTTCGCAGAAATTAAGCTTTTTAGACAGATATTTAACTCTGTGGATATTTGTTGCAATGTTTTTTGGTGTTGCAATGGGCTATTTTATCCCTCAAACAAAAGATTTTATTAATCAATTTCAAGTTGGCGCAACAAATATTCCAATCGCAATCGGATTAATCTTGATGATGTATCCACCGTTAGCTAGAGTTAAGTACGAAAAATTAAAAGAAGTTTTTGTTGATAAGAAGATTCTTTCATTATCATTATTGTTAAATTGGATAATTGGACCTGTTTTAATGTTTGCACTTGCAGTAATATTTTTACACAGCTATCCGCAGTACATGATTGGTCTTATTATGATAGGACTTGCAAGATGTATTGCAATGGTTCTTGTCTGGAATAAGCTGGCAGGTGGCAGCTCTGAATATGGTGCAGGACTTGTTGCATTTAACAGTATTTTTCAAGTACTATTCTTTGGTGCTTATGCGTGGTTATTTATAACTTTACTGCCTCCATTAATAGGATTAGAGGGTGCTGTTGTTGATGTATCAATGAAAACAATAGCTGAAAGTGTTTTCTTGTATTTAGGAATACCTTTTATTGTAGGATTTGTTTCTCAGAAAGTATTAATTAAAACAAGGGGATACGATTGGTTTCATAACGTATTTATTCCTAAAATAAGTCCAATTACTTTAATTGCTTTATTGTTTACAATTGTTGTTATGTTTAGCTTGAAGGGCAATTTGATTGTTCAAATTCCATTGGATGTAGTAAAAATAGCAATTCCACTTGGATTTTATTTTGTTATTGTGTTTTTACTATCATTCTTTTTCTCTAAAAGAATTGGGGCGGATTATGAAAAATCAGCTACATTATCTTTTACGGCTGCAGGAAACAATTTTGAGTTGGCAATTGCTGTTGCGATAGCTGTATTTGGTATAAATTCTGGCGAAGCATTTGCTTGCGTAATAGGTCCTTTAATTGAAGTGCCTGTTTTGATTGTGTTAGTGAATCTTGCTTATTATTTTAAGAAGAATTTTTATAGCTGAGGTTGAAGATAATGTTTTTAAAATCTTCAGATTGGTTTATATGCATTCATTATGTAGTGACTAATTTTGAAATTTCCCAAATGACATAACATTAATGAACTAAATAGTATGGATTTTAATGCATCAAAAATAAAAATTTTTAGTAAAAATCAATATAAAGACTGTAAGAATAGCAATTTTACGATAATAAAGAATGTTTTATAATGTAAAAAAGTAAAATAGATAAAGAAATAATAAGTTTAAAATGGACGTTTAATTTTGCAAGATAAATGAAAAATTTGTGCAGGTTTATTATAAAAATTAATACATGTAAAAATAATTATAGTAGATTTAAAATTTAGACTAATTATATTTTTTCATACGATTTTAGTTTTAAGAGTGAAATAAATAGTAATATTGATAATGAAACTGAGTATAGAATAATTTTTGGATAATAATCGGATAATGATGGTCTGTAAAAGAACATTTAAAATAATTATTTTGAACACTAAAACTTAAACACAAGATTAATTTTGTTATGCGTTCAGATAAAACGTCTCGTTAAATTGCTCTTCTGTAAGAATCCCGACGGGGCTAATGCTAAAGCTTTATTTGAATAAAAATTGGGCCCGGAGGGATTCGAACCCACGACCAAAGGATTATGAGTCCTCTGCGCTACCGCTGCGCCACAGGCCCTTATTAATTTTTATTCAACTTTCAACAATATCAAGTACCTTTGGCTTGCGGTAGCGGCGCTACCAACCTCTCCTCGAAAGATAATTAATCTTTCTCGTCGGCAGAGTGCCACAGGCCCTTATTAATTTTTATTCAACTTTCAAATATCTAAACGTTTGTTCTTTCAACCGTTTTTTATGGAATATTCTTGCTTTTCCTTGGTTGACTTAAACAACAAATCTATTGTATCAATGAAATAAAATTTTTTCAAGTTTTTTGTTTTATAAATTTTTTAAATATATTAAGAAATATTAAGAATTAAATTATTTTTAGGCAATTTAAACAACAGAATTTTTTTTATTATTATGTAGGTTAGTTTAAATGAAATTTATTTCGGAGGTTAGTTAAATGGGTTTATTAAGTAGTGCAGATTATTCTATGAATGTGAATTTGGGTAGTGCATACGGGTATACTAATGGCAGCAGCGGCTCTGTTGGAAGCTATACCAAAGTCGCTTCAAGTATAAATACTAATAGAATTGTTCGAGATTTGACCGCTAATAGCTCAAGTTATGTTGATTATATTTTGGATTATCTTGAAGATGGTGATGTTGCTCGTGCTTATGAAAAATATAATGACTTTTTAGAGTGTGCTTCTGAATCTGCAGAACAGTATGGTTACACATTGAATGAAGCAAATAAAAGGACGGTTGCTGATCAGGCTTTTAAAAATTTA
Organism: Candidatus Gastranaerophilales bacterium; assembly: GCA_944325185.1. GTDB lineage: Bacteria > Cyanobacteriota > Vampirovibrionia > Gastranaerophilales > Gastranaerophilaceae > RUG14156. Next base: position 2,537 of record CALUZA010000004.1, read on the forward strand.
TCTGGTGGGATATCTGTTAGTGATGCTTTTTCTGATGCAGGTTCTGGAGCTTTTATGACAGGTTTAAAACAAGGCTTTAATCCATTCACTGACGATATATATACCAATAAAGAAATACAAGCTAAAATAAGAAGCGAATCTGTTCCTTTTGATGATGCTATTGCAGAAGCTGCCGGCACTGGTGTAGCGGGTGCTACAATAGGTGGATTACTTGGTGTTGGTGGTTGTGCGGTTGCTAAAGCTGCAGCAACTGCAGGCGCTTCTTCTCCAATAGGTTTACAAGCTGTTGCAGGAATTGGCACTTTGTTTAAAACGGTTGGTACAGGGTTAATGAGCTTATTTGTTAATACCGGTGCTGGAGTTGGAGCTACGGCTGCAGCAGGCGCTCTACCATTCATTCTTGGCGGTGCAGTTGTAGTAGGTGGTATTTTGGTAGCAAAAACAATTTATGAAAATTGCAAAAATAGTAAAGAAAACAATTAGCCTAAATCAGTAAGATAAGAATATCCCATCAGCTTTAACTGATGGGATATTTGATTTTTTATAGAGCTTGTTTATATATTATCTTTTTCAAGAACACTTTTTTTAGTTCTCAAATTCATATATTCTTCCGACTGTGGAATTACCATATCACCGGTGATTAATATATAAATGGTTTTATTGTCTTTAATATCGTAATCAATTAATGGTGCCATTTGGTGAGCACAAGCAATCATGTATTCTTTTTGAGATAATTTATAACTTGTTAAGTTTTTAACTTTTTTGGGATTTTTTACATCGTTTACATAAATTACTTTATCATTTTTTGTAAAGGGAACTGCTGCCATATCATAAGTTTCACCGTTTGGTAAAGAGTATTTATGGAAAATTACTCTTGAGCGTTCAGGTTTTGATCTCCAAGCGGAATAACCAAGCTTTTCAACTCTTGCATAAAATTCTGTTCCTTTTGGGTAAAGGAAGGTCCCTTGTTCCGTATAAACATCATTTGGAGCAGTAAATACATATTCATGGCCTACAAGATCTTTTCTTGCTTTGACAGGATTTAATGCTGTACCTATTAATATATTTCCTGCTTCTATAATTTTTTTGTTATCATATATTTGTACTTTGTTGTTTGTTGCAAAAGGTGCAATATTTAGAGTGTTTTCAGCAATAAATTCTGATTTTTTAAAGCCGTTGTCATCGTATTCATCATCCGAAATTGTGTCATATAAGTCTTTATATTCTTCTTTAACCTTGTCTAAGTTTGCAGCTACTTTGTCAAAAAGCACTGCAGCTTCAGCTCTTGTTAGTTTATTTTTAGGTGTAAATTTTAGTTCATCAGGGTGGTTTACATATAGTCCATTTGCAACATTTTTGATATAAGGCCTCTTAGCCCAAAGTGGAATTTGGTTATAGTCTGTAAAGCCTGTAATATCTGTTGCATTATAATACCCGTTAGTAATATTTGCAATCATACTCATTGTTTCATTGTGATCGATTGCTTCTGTTGGCTTAAATGTTTTATCCGGATATCCAAATGCCATTCTGATTTGTTCTGATAAAACTACGCATTTTTTATTTGGTGTTAAGCTGTTAACATCTTTAAATGTTGTGTTTTTGGTTACAGCTTCATTTTGTCTTCGGATTACTTTTAATAATGAACATACAAATTCGCTTCTTGTCATTGTTCCTTCGGGATTAAATTTGTTGCCGTCAACAATCCCTATGTATCCGTTTTGTATGGCTCTAACAATCTCCTGACCTGCCCAGTAATCTTTTCTTACGTCAATAATTTCCAATGCATTTGCTGCTGTTATTGAAATCAGGGCAATGGTAACGGCTAATAATTTGCAGAAATTTTTCATTTGTACCTCTTTTTCAAACAACTAATCAGTTTAATAGTATTTTACCTTAAATATTCTACAATAATGGCAACTTAAAATCAATTAATTTTATCTAAAATTAAATTATAATCTATATTAAGGCAGTCTGATTTTTCGCAGTTTGTTTTTCTTTCATGCCACAAACAAGGTCTGCAATTTATGTTATTGTTCCTTATTATGGTTATATTCGAATCAAGTGGTGTTAATTTTAGTTCATTTGTTGGTCCAAAAATTGCAAATATTTTAGCTTTTACGCATACTGCTACATGTAGTGGGGCGCTATCAACACAAATTACCGATTCGGCATTTTTCATAATTAATGCCATTTCCATGATGTTTTTGGTTTTATTGTAATAGTTAATAAAATCGGGATTTTCTCTTATTACACTGCTTTCAAGTATTTTTTCTATTAGTTCTTGGTCATCTTTTGTTCCAAGTAATATGACTTTTTTGTTTTTTTCCAATAATCCTATTATGAGCCCTTTCCAGAAATTGGCCTTTGGGCATTTTTTAATGTTTTTTTCAATAGACATCTTGGATACTCCGGGGTGAATTGCTATGTATCCTGAGTCTGGTATATCGTGACTTAGTTTTATGTTTTCCGGTATTTCAATTGTTGGGTTTTCATATTTTGATTTTGTAATTGGTTTTACAAGATCATGGTACATTTTAGCAGCGTATTGATTTTCGTTTAGCGGAACCTTTTTGGTCAGAAGAAAATCTGTTTTAGATTTGTACCCTACTCTTTCCTTTATGCCGGTTAGAAATAAAATAATTGCAACAAAAGGGCTTTTCCCACTAGATATTACACAATCAAAATTTTGTAGCATTGCATACAAAATAAATTTCAGAATATTTATATATTTATGAATACCTTTGGCTTTAATGTCAACCGAAATAGTTTTGTCTATCATTTTGGTAAGGCTTTTTATGCTTTTTGATCTATCTTCAAGCGCAAGCGTTATTTTTGCATTTGGATAATCTTTTTTTATTGACGTTATGGTTGGAAGAAATAAAATCTCATCTCCAATTCCACCGTAATTTATAAATAATATATTCTTGTATTCCATATTTAAATTATCTATTTAATTTTTTTATTGTCAATCTATTGACTTTGAGTTATTTTGTTGCTAATGTAAGAAAGCTGGTTTTACATATAAAAAGTAAACATGGGATGTAGCAGGGACCCCAGAGCGAAGCGGTGGGGGTGCGCAAATCCCGAGAGATAAAAAACAAAACCAAATTTGACAACTGAATATATTTTCGGGATGTAGCAGGGACCCCAGAGCGAAGCGGTGGGGAACCCGAAACGAGTAAGTTATAGTTCGCAGGGCGAACTTAACGAACGAAGTTGAGGGCAGATGTGTGCGAAGGGCGTGACGATGAAGCGTTGAGCTTCAGCGAACAGCCCGTAGACCGTACAAATCCCGAGAGATAAAATACAAAACCAAATTTGACAATTGAATATATTTTCGGGATGTAGCGCAGCTTGGTAGCGCACCTCGCTTGGGACGAGGGGGTCGCAGGTTCAAATCCTGTCATCCCGATTTTTTGTTAAAAAATCAGGATTCCATGTTGAACCTACGGTTAGCTCGTCAACAAATCGAATTGTTCGCTTTTTTCAAAAGCTCACAGTCGTTTTGTAAGACTCTGCATACTAATTTATAAAATTGCTAAAATAATTGAAAATACAACATTATTTATGCAATAATCTTATAATGATAATTTACTCTGATAAATATTTCAAAGAACCCAAAAAAGTAATTGTAGCATTTGACGACAAAGAATTTAAAAAGCATTTTATGAAATAGAAAAACTGAAAAAGACAAGCTATTTAGTTGGATATATAAGATACGAAGCAAAAGATATTTTTCTTGGAGGCAAATTAAAATCAAAAAAGCCACTTTTATATTTTGAGGTGCATGATTCTTATGAAAAATTTGACGCTAATACAGAAAAACCACCAGTTTATTTGGAAGTTCATCCTCAAATAACATACAAGGAATATAAGAATGCAATAAAAAAAATAAAAAAAGAAATTTCATTGGGTAATACTTATGAGGTTAATTACACATGTGGCTTTAATATCAATACAAGCTCTGCACCCGAAGAAATATTCTACAATTTAATACATTCTCAAAATACTCCATATTGCGCATTAATAAAAAATAAATACGAAGATATTGTTTCATTTTCTCCTGAATTATTTTTTAAGAAAAATGGAAACAATATACTCACTAAACCAATGAAAGGAACAATAAAAAGAGGTCTTGATGCAAAACAAGATAAAAAGCTAAAACTTTTTTTACAAACAGATAAGAAGAACAGAGCAGAAAAAGTAATGATTGTAGATTTATTAAGAAATGATCTTGCCAAGATTGCCAAAGTTGGTTCAGTAGAGGCTACAAAACTTTTTGATATAGAAACCTATGAAACCCTACATCAAATGAGCTCTGAAATTGTTGCGCAGCTTCCCAAAAATATAAAATATTGGGATATATTTAATTCTTTATTTCCATGTGGTTCTATTACAGGTGCGCCCAAAATAAGCACTATGAAAATTATTGATAAATTAGAAAAAGGGAAAAGAGATGTTTATTGCGGTGCAATTGGCTATATCTATAAAGATTTTTCTGAATTTTCGGTGCCAATTAGAATTATGCAAAAAAATCATTCAAAAAATGTATATAGATACAGAGCTGGCGGGGCAATAGTATGGGATTCTCGTTATGATGATGAATGGAGAGAAGTCATTTTGAAAACTTCATTTTTAACAAACAATAGAAAAAATTGGAAACTTTTTGAAACAATCTTGATTAAAAACTTAAAACCGAAATTTTGGAATGAACACATCTTTCGAATGAAAAACTCAGCAATTAATTTGGGATATTATAATAAAAAAGGAAAATAAATACTATACTCCGCATTTATCAAGCGGGCTTTTAAACGGAATTTTTAGACAACAATTTATCAAATCAATGGGTTGCATTGAAAAAATTCTATATCTTGAAGACTTAAAATCTGCCGATAAAATATATTGTGTTAATTCGGTACGCGGTATGAAAGAGGTTTTTTTATGATTTTAATAGATAACTATGATTCATTCACGTATAATATTGTCCAATATCTTAATAAGCTCGGTGTATTTCCTCGTGTAATTAAAAATGACGAAATGTCAGTTGCTAATCTTGAAAAATTTAATTTCAATTCAATAATAATATCGCCAGGGCCCGGAAATCCAAATAAAGCAGGAATTTGTATGAAGGTTATTGATAAATTTAAAATATCAAAAAAAATATTAGGTGTTTGTTTAGGATTTCAATGTATATGTCAATACTATGGTGCAAAAATAATAAAAGATTCAGAACCAATGCATGGAAAAGTGTCTAAAATAAAACTTACAAATAAATCAATATTATTCAGAAATATCCCCAATAAATTTTATGCAACAAGATATCACTCGCTTATTGCCGACAATAATACCATAAAATCACCATTAAAGATAACTGCTCTCACTTGCGATAAAAATATTGTTATGGGTGTTGAACATAAAAATTTGCCTATATATGGTGTACAATTTCATCCAGAAGCCATTTTAACAGAATACGGTATTGATATATTAATGAATTTTATTTCTGCTTAGTTTTTCTATAATAAAAACAAGACTATAATCACTTGTTTTAACCATCTAACAATAAGCATATTTAATATCAATAACAATATCCAAGTAATCTTCGTATTTCTTTTTCAGCTAATTTGTATGCATTTGGTTGAGAATAGTGTTTAGCTAAAATCTCTGCAAGTAATGAAATTGATAAGCCTTGTTCATTATCACCATATATATAATAGAGTTTTTCTAGATCAATTTTATAATATGAATTTCGAATCAAACTTTTTGGAGTGTTTCGTGTAAATTCAGAGGCTGCAACTGCAATTTCTCTTTTGGACATATTTTTTCTGGCAGCCATTCTGGTTATATCATTATAATAATCCAAATATAAGAGTTTATAAACCGAACTCAACCCATCTGTTTCAAGTTTACAAATTTCAATAACTGCTTCAATATCAAATTTACCTTGAAATGCTTCAGTATTATAATGCTCTTCCAGTATATTTAAAAATCTTTTTCTTAAATATTCAGGTTGTTTGAAAGAAAAATTTATAAAACGCATTAATTCATTTTCATCAAGTCTTTTAGAGTTAATTTTGTCAGTAAGAAGATTCATAATGATTTCAAATTTAGATTTATCGATTTTTTGAGGATTTTTTTCTGACATTGACATATTCGCAAGCAATAAAGCTGTTTTAGGACAAATTTTAGTTTTAGAGAAAAAGTAATATTCGCACAAAGCTTCCAGCTTTTCTATGTTAGTCCCATACGAAATACTGCCGTCACTTTCTTTTGTAGAATTCATTTTTTTTGCTATATAAATAGCGCTACCTTCATCAATTTTTCGATTAGGATGTTCATTTGCCCTAAAATTATTCAAAAAAGTTGCCACATTAATATCATCATCACTAACATCCCGATCTAAATGAGCTAAAGCAATCCTGGAAGCAAGATTAGCGCTAATCGACCCATTTGGAGTTATTTTACTATACAATTTATTAGAATAATCTAAATATTGCTCAATATCTTTTGGTGCTACGATTTTTGAATCATACGCAGTTTGTAAAAATTCTAGTAAAGCTTGAAAGTCTGAATTTTTTGAATAAATAGAGCATAATGTCTTAGCAGTTTTTCCAGATATCGAGTTAATATCTAATTTATGAAATAATATTCGTAACTTAACGAGCTCTAAACCACTCAGGCCATATTTTTGAAGTTGTTGATATAACTGAGACGGTTTAATTTTTTTGTTTTCTTTTTTTTCAAAGGAATCTCTGCTGCAAAAATTAATTTTAGCTAGCCTGGTATGATTTATCGGATAATTTTTTTGTAAAAAAGGAGTTATCTTCATAATATTAAAATAAAATACTAAACAATTTATATAAAACAAAACAATTGTCAAAATTGCCAATTGACAATATATTTATTTTGCATAAAAAATGCCCGTATCACGGGCATTTTTTACATCTATTACTTATATAATTACTTAATATCAGCAGCTATACGACCTGTAACAGTAGTTTTCTTAGAACCTGCTGTAGCACCGTCCAAGCCAATATAAATATAATATCTATCACCAGTCAATGGATCCATTGCCTTTGTTGCAGTTAATCCATCATCAGCAGTAATTTGTGGTTCAACTCTATTTGGTCCATTAGTTAAACCATTAACGTCTACCACTACAATTACACAAGATGCTGTTTCGGCATCCGCTTCTGTTGTTGCGGAATTAATATCTTGTTTTGTGCCACACGTAGCACCTTCTTTTCTTGTTACCAGATATGCAAGGTTGTCTTCGGTTATAACCCAAGGTGAAAAATCTTCAATAGCAGAGGCATCTAATACATCATCTCCGCCAGGATCAAGCAAATTGCCTGCAGCATCTGTAAATTTTACAGCAGGGAAGAAGGAAGCTGTAGTTAAAGTTGTACCATCTTGCAAACCAGCTGCACCAGAAGCATAGTCTTTAATGGATAGGTTTGAATTTAACGATTGAAACATTTTTATAATACCAACATTATCAGCTGTAGATGGTAATTGTCCCGATATTCTTTCCATTGCAGTTAAATTTACAACAGTATTATATGCTTTTTTATAAGCAGTTTTCCATTGAGATTCGGTAACACCTCTCATTAATGATGGTATAGTCATTGTTGCAATTGCACCGATTACCATTAAAACGATAAGAATTTCGGCCAATGTAAACCCTTTTTTAACTCTCATAGTATACTTCCTTTATAAATCTGTAATTAACACTTCTATCAATTTTATTATATGGTTTGCAATTATGCTTGTCAATTAAATTTAATTGCTTTTAGTATTTTTGATTTATTTTGTAACAATCTTTAATTTTTCATTGCTTGCGGGAGTCTTATTTTTATATATTTCATAAATTCTGCCAACCAAAGATTTTGTGGTATCAGAATGTGGCTTATATGAAATATATTTTTTATAAAATCTAACTGCAATAGTGTATTTTTGCAGTCTATCAAAACACAAACCTAGACCAAGATATGCTCTATAATATTCATCGTTAATCTTAAGAATCTTTTTAAACAAAACAATTGCTGACTTGTATTTTTCTTGTTCGATATATAAACCTGCTAAACTATAGAGCGCAGGAATATAATTCGGATATTTTTCAATTATGGTATTATATACTAAAATTGCCATCTCTTGCTCACCGGAAAGCTCATGTGTCAATGCAAGTTTTATTTGAGCATTTTTATTATCGGGCTCCAGTTTTATTGTTCTTATAAAATTTTTTTGCGCATTAATATTATCTGAATTTAAAAGGTAGTTTAAACCTAGTTCATAATATATTTCGGAATCAAAACTATATACATTTCTTGCATTTTTTAAATGTTTAATCGCTTTATCGTACTCTTTTAAGTTCTTATAAGCTTTAGAAGCGCCTTTGTATGCTCTAATATTTGCTTTATCTATCATTAAAGAAACCAAATATTCTTTTACTGCTTTTCTATATTCGTTTTTAAGCATAAAAGAATCACCAAGTGAACAAAAAAAACTTTTGTCTTTCTTTAAGGGTTTAGTTATAAACCCATTATTTTGATTCTCGTTAGAATACCTGAAGCTCAAATTACCTCCTAAACATATATTAGTTTAGCCAGAAATGAAAAAATAAAGATTAATCGAAAGGTGAATTTTAATTTTGACCTTTAGGTTTATTTTTTTTATAATTAAAATTTAAAGAGGAGTTTGAAATGGAAGAATTTCTTAATCTAGATTTTTTTACTTTGAAACCAGAATATATCAAAGTGATTGTATTTTTTTGGCAAATAATTAAGTGTACTGCCTTATTATTTATAAGTATCAAACTTATAAAGTGGATTTTAGACAAATTTTACTGCAAGTTTGCATGTAGAATTCAATCTCAAGAAAGAAAACAACAACTATTAACGCTTAAAACAATTATATGTCATGCAAGTGAATTTATAATTTTTGCAATTTATATTATGAGCATGTTGTTTTTATTTGGAATAGATGTAAGACCTATACTGGCTACTGCCGGAGTTTTAGGGGTTGCAATAGGTTTTGGTTCAAAAAGATTTGTTGAAGATATTATCTCGGGTTTCATTATTTTAATCGAAGGACAAGTAAGAGTTGGCGATTATGTTGAAGTACATGGAATGTCCGGTGTTGTTGAAAAAATTACTTTACCGCTTATAACAGTCAGATCAGATAAAACCGGTGCAATTTGTTTTATAAGATGTGGGTATATAGATACAATAATAAATTACACAATGAATTATTCTTATACTTCTTTTGCATTCGATGTTGCATATAAAGAAGATGTGGAACATGTTATAGAAGTAATTAAAAAATGCTATGATAAATTAATCGAAAACCCTGAATACAAAAAATTAGTAAAAGAAGATATAGAAATATTCGGGCTTGATGAATTTAAAGAAAGTTCACTTTGTGTTAAATGCAGAATAAAAACTCAACCAAAAGGACAATGGATTATTAAGCGAGCATTTAATAAAATAATCAAGGAAGAATTTGAAAAAGAAAATATAGAAATTCCTTTCAATCAAATTGTTATTAACAATCCTAGTTAAAGGTGGATATGAAAAACAATATATTAAAATTTTCTTTTGTTATTTTTTGTGTTTTAATAAGTTGTGTGCTTTTTGGATGCAAAAACGATAAAATAAAATTTTACAGAGAAAGCAAGGTGCAGGAATTGATGCATGGTTTTCAGGATAACAATCCAAAAAAAGATTCAATTCAAAAATCATCAGGGATAATAATATACAGAGACAACTCAGCCAAAAATTCAACAAATCAAAGCATTAACTTTGGCCCAAAAGATTTAAATTTCGATTTAAAAATTAAGTAAAAGAAAGGAATATACAGCATGCTATCGAAGCACGGAACATTGGAAAGTGCGATTTTAAGTGTCCTCTGGAAATTGGAAAAGGAAGGATCTTTTACACATTCAGTAAAAGACGTATACGACACCATAAATGATTTATCTAATGACAAAAAAGCCTACACAACTATTAAAACAGTAATGGACAGGCTCTATGAAAAAAATATATTAATGAGAGTAAAACAAGGCAGAAAATTTTTCTATAGAACTTCTTTTTCAAATAGGGACGCAATAATTAATTCATTGAATGAAATTGCCGTAAGATATTGCGAAGGAGATATCAAAAAATTAGCTCAAATATTAAATTCAATAAATGAGCCTTGTTTAGTTGGTGTATAATGGAAAGCAAGGGTTTAAAAATATTTGAAAATAGAATTTTTGTTTCCAATCTAATAAATGATGTTATTGTCGGAAGAAAAACTGTTCAAGAAGCATTATCCCTTTTTCCGCATGATAATAACGATATAAATATAAAGTGTGCTTTTGATGCTTTAATGCACAGAGAAGCTGACGAGGATTTGAGAGCAAAAATTCTTGATTACAAAGAAACCCAAGATGAATTTTTAATGGAAATTGCATCAATTTTAAAAGAAAATCAAAAACTTCCGAAAAATATAATTGAGCAGTATTTAAAATATCATAATGATAATTTAATAGCTGATAGCGGAAAAACCTTTAAGGATATATTAAAACAAATAAAAAGAATGATTAATTTTTAATATGGAAAAGCAGAAAGAAAATATAAATACTGAATTTGTACACTACACAGTAATGAAAAATGAAGTTGTAGATTCTCTAAATTGTGAAAATTCGGATAAAATTTATGTTGATTGCACCCTTGGTGGTGGTGGGCATAGTGAAGAAATATTAAAAAGAATATCTCCAAATGGACGTTTAATTTCCTTTGATGTTGATGACGATGCTATAAATTTTGCTTCGAAAAGATTAGAGAAATACAAAAATATAACTATTATAAAAGGAAGTTATATCGATATAGACAAGCATTTACAAAATCTTGGTATAGAAAAAATTACAGGAGGAATAATTTTTGATTTAGGTGCATCTTATCATCAATTAACCAAAGCTCAAAGAGGTTTTAGCTTTTTAAAAGATGCCCCTTTGGATATGCGATTTAATCAGCAGCAAGAATTTAGTGCATGGGATGTTGTTAATAAATATTCTGAGCATGATTTAATTGATATTTTTTCAAAATATGGTGAAGAAAGATTTTCAAAAAGAATTGCTCGGGCAATAATCAATAATAGACCAATTAACACAACCAAAGAATTAAGCGATCTAATTTTAAATTCAACACCTAAAATAAAATCCAAAATACATCCTGCAACAAGAGTTTTTCAGGCTCTTAGAATAGAAGTAAATCAGGAATTGTTAAATTTTGAAAATACATTATTAAAAGTTATAAATTTAGTTGATGTTGGTGCTATAATAAGTCTGTTATCTTTTCATTCACTTGAAGACAGGATAGCAAAGCACTTTTTAAAAAAATATTCTAATTGCAGATGTGATAAATATCAACCGACATGTGCATGTGGCGGAAAATTATTGGAAATAGTCAATAAAAAACCAATAATTGCAAGCGAAGAAGAATTAAAAATCAACCCTCCTTCAAGGAGTGCAAAACTTAGGATAGCAAAAAGAGTCTAGTGAGGCAAAATTGAAACCTTCATTCAATAAATATAAAGATAAGAAAAATTATAAAAACACAAATAGAAAAAACAATATAAACGATACAAATGTTTCTGATCCTATAAATGGAAATATGGAAAATAATCAGATAATAAGCGGTTATTTCTTAAATGAAAAACCTTATAAAGAGATGATTATTTCAAGAGTTAACAATTTTTTATACGGACTTTTAGGTTTTCTCGTATTGTTTTGTTTAGTTAGTTATTACTTTGTTTCTTGCAAAGAAGTGCAATTAAATCAAATTTCAAGAGCTACTTTAGAATTGAATTACGAAAATGAAGAATTGCAAAATAAGGTTGATTCGCTTCAATCATACTATAATATTGATAAAGCTGTTTCAAAAACAAATATTCTTGAACGCGCAAAACAAGTTGTTGAAGTAGATGCTGCTAGTTTACCAAATTTAAACTTAAATAAGAAAAATAAAAAACACGCACTCATTGTAAGCTATTAATTTCATATCAGAGGGAAAGTTGAAAGAGAAAGTTAATAAAAATTTTGATAGACGCATCGGATGTTTGCAGTCTGTTTTTTATATAACCTGTTTTTTACTTGTGGTTTATTTATTTTTGCTACAAGTTTGCGATATAAGGCATTGCAAAAATAAAGCAAAATCTCAAAGAACATCAAAAATGTATGTTTTAAGAGGCGAGATTGTAGATAGATACGGTTTTAAATTAGCAGCAGATAAAACGACTTTTATTTTATATGCTCATCCTGATTATTATGATCATACTCCTGCAGAACTTGCAGAAATACTTTCTCCTTACGTTAATATACCTGTAAAAGAGTTAACAAAGAAATTGGCACAAACTAATAAAAAAATTATAACCATTAAAAAAGATTTAGATAGAAAAACGGTTCGTGAGATAAAGAAAAAAGGATTAAGAGAATTATCATACGAAGTTAAAAATAAGCGTGTTTATCCTCAAGGTACTCTTGCTTCACATATTTTGGGCTTTTACAATCCAAATGCAGACACTGCAGGGGGTATAGAATATAAAGCAAAGGACTATCTTGAATATGTTGATAAAACTATCACTTATGAAAAATCGCCAAATGGGGATATTATATACAATATAAGTGTAAATCCAGCTGATGTTTCAGCTCCTGTTAAAGGTAAAACTTTAACGCTTACAATAGATAGCGCAGTGCAGCATGTTTGTGAAAAATATCTATTAAAAGCTATTCAAAAATTCCATGCTCCAAGAGCAGCTGCTATTGTTATGGATCCAAAAACAGGTGAAATTCTTGCATTAGCTGTAGCCCCTAATTATGATCCAAATGAATTTGGTAAATACACAATGCAGGAAATGAAAAATTGGGCTATAACAGATGTTTATCCTCCGGGATCAACATTTAAAATTATAACTGTTGCTTGTGGTTTTATGAATAAAAAAATTAATAAACACACAAAAATAAATGACACAGGAAAAATAAAAATAGGCTGGTGGGATGTCGTAAACTATGACTATAAATCAAAAGGTGCCCCCGGACTTATAGATTTAGTATATTTATTTGAACATTCATCTAATATCGGTTCTATTAAAATTTCTCAAATGATGAGCGATAAAGAATTTTATGATAGTTTAAAATTATTTAATTTTGGCGAAAAAACAGGAATTGATTTACCGGGTGAATCTGTTGGATTATTACCTCAACCTAAATTCTGGGATGTTGCAACACATGGCGCTATGGGATATGGTTATGGAGCTTCTGTTACAGCTATACAGATGATTTCTGCAGTTAGTGCAATTGCGAATAACGGTGTTTGGATAACTCCACATGTTATCAAATATTCTCCCGAAGAAGAAGAAACAAAAATTGTAAAAAGAAGAATTTTAGAAGAACAAGATGCAAAAGATATAACTGAGCTACTTGTAAAATCTGTTGAAAACGGAAGAAATCCGGCAAAAATGGATGATTTTTATATTGCTGCCAAAACAGGAACTTCAAGAAAACCAAATGCCAGCGGAACAGGTTATTCTAATAAACTATATACATCCATGATAGGTTATTTCCCTGCAACTGATCCAAAGGCAGTATTATATGTGGTTGTTGATTCTCCTTCAGGGGAAGGTATATGGGGTTCAACAATAGCTGCTCCAATTTTTAAGGAAATATCTACCGAACTCGTTAGAATTTTAAATCTGAACCCTGATAAAACTGTTAAAAAGTAGAACTTTTTTGTTAAAATAAAATTAAAATTAGCTAAGGAAAATGTTATGGATTTAAGTACAATTATTAAAAATATTGAAGTAAAAGAAGTTTTAAATTTTAAAGATATAGATATTAAAGGGATTTCATACAATTCGAATACTATAAATTCCCATGAGATTTTTGTGTGTTTAAAAGGTGAACATGTAGACGGGCATGATTTTGCACAAAGTGCATTTGAAAAAGGTGCAATTGCTCTTATGTGTGAAAGACCTTTAAATATCGAAATTCCACAATTAATAGTAAAATCCACACAAGAAAGCATTGCAGATTTAGCTGCAGTTTTTTTTCATAATCCAAGCTTTGAATTAAATTTAATGGGAGTAACAGGTACAAACGGAAAAACAACTGTTTGTCATCTTGTTCAAAAAATATTCGAAGAAGCAAGGAAAAAATGTGCCTTAATAGGAACCTTGGGTTATAAACTATCATCTAAAGACGATTATCTTGAAGCCAAGCATACAACTCCCCAAGCTCCTCAAATGCAAGAAACATTGCAAAAGATTTTAAAATCGGATGTTTTAAATGTTATTACAGAAGTTTCAAGCCATGCACTTGAACAATTTAGAGTTAAAAATTGCAATTTTTCCGGTGCGATTTTTACAAACCTAACTCAAGACCATCTTGATTATCATATTACAATGGAAAATTATTTTAATGCAAAAGCAAAATTGTTTAAGGGCTTAAAAAAAGGTAATTTTGCAGTAATCAATAATGATGACAAGTATGCAAAAAGGTTAATAGAATTAATTGATAAAGATGTTATTGTTCTTACTTATGGTGTTAAAAATAAATCAGACTTAATGGCAAAAAATGTGGAATTTATGTCTGATGGCGTGGCATTTGATTGTGCTTATAAAGATGAAATTAAGCACTTCAAATTACATCTTAACGGCATGTTTAGCGTTTATAATTGTCTTGCAGCAATAGGGGCGGCACTTTTAAACGGCATTGATTTGGATACTATAAAAAATGCACTCGAAGATACAAGAAGTGTTGCAGGACGTTTTGAAATAGTTCAAACAAATCCTATGGTAATAGTTGATTACGCTCACACTCCGGATGGATTAGAAAATATACTAAGAGCAGCAAGAGAATTAACTCCCAAAAACGGTAATTTAATTTGTATGTTTGGATGTGGCGGAAACAGGGACTGCACAAAAAGACCAAAAATGGGCAAAATCGCACAACAATTATGTGATAAAATTGTTATTACATCCGATAATCCGAGACAAGAGGATCCTCAACAAATTATAACAGATATTTTAAGCGGACTTTCTTTAATTAATCCTAAAACTGTTTTTGTTGAATCAGACAGACATCTTGCAATTAAACTTTTAAAAGACATTTCAAGTGAAAACGATGTTTTGGTTTTAGCTGGCAAAGGGCACGAAAATTACCAAATCTTGGCAGATAAAACAATACATTTTGATGATAGAGAAGAAGTGTCAAAAGTTTTTGAACAGTAAGTGCAAATTTTTTAATTTTTTAGTTTTATAAATATATCCAAATTACAGGATATATTTTATGAATATTTCAAAAATTACAAGTTGCTATAATATTTCTACTTCAAATAAAAATCAGATAACTTTCACATCTAAAGATTTTACCTATGGTGATGATTTACTAAATTCTATTATTGAAACTCTGGAATTAGCTTCAAAATCAAGAGAAAATGAACTTGGTGATTATCACAATATACCTGAGTTTTTTGATATTGATTTATCAAATGTTTTATCAGATTACGAAACTATTAAGGATTTATCAACGGAATTTAAAAATAAATTAATAAGAAATGAAAGATTTAAAAGAGCTATAAGCATTATTAAAGCTGGAATAAATGGCGAATATTTAGATATTGCTTCCATAAATTACACATTAAATCCTGCTCAAATACCAAGAGCAATTAAGGATAATGTCTTGTATAATATGTTGTATTGCAGAACAGTTAAATCAAAAGATGAAACTTTACCCGAAATTAAAATATTCTCAAATAGGGAAGGTAGCAAAAAAGCCTACATTAAGTCACTGCCAAATGGTAGTATTTTTCAAATAATAACAAGCAAAGTAACAAGAAACGGTGAAGAAAAAGAATGCTTGTACGAATTTGACAAATCGGGTAAATTAAAATTATTTGAAGAAATTCAAGAGGATTCTTCAATACGAAGAATTGAATTTAGCGGAAATTTAGTTGTTGCTGTTGAAAAAGACGCAAACAATAAAACAAAAACAATAAGAAGATTTTATTGGAATAAATAATCGTATTAAAAAAGACAATAATCATATTTGTATAGAAATACAAAAGATAAAGTAAAAGCAATAATTATATCGGTACTTAAAAAATATAGATTATTTGACGGTAGAGATTTTATTGAAATTATAGATTAAAACATACCTTTTCTTGCAAAGAATATTGCTGCCATTATTGCTGCAATTAAAGATATAACACTTACAATTAAAAATCCAAAGTGATTATTTGCAAAAGGCACTGCAACATTCATTCCCCAGAAACTGGAAAACATGGTTGGAATAGCAAATATAATTGCGATTGAAGTTAAAAATTTCATAACAATGTTTAAATTGTTTGATATAATTGAAGCGAATGCATCCATCATGTTTTCTAAAATGTTTCTGTGCATTTCAACCATTTCAAGAGCCTGTTTGTTTTCAATTATAACGTCTTCCAAAAGGTCTATGTCATCTTCTGTAAATTTAAGCAGAGAATTTTGTTTTCCTGTTTGAGTAAGGCGCATTATTTTCTGAAGCACCATATAATTATCTCTCAGGGCCGTAGTAAAATATACAAGCGATTTTTGAACTTCAAAAAGTTGAAAAAGCGCTTTATTTTTCATTGTTTTTCTTAATTCTTCTTCAATTTCTTCAGATTGTTTATAAATATAATTTAAGTATCTTAAATAATATTTTGTTGAACGGAAAAGTATATCCAATAAAAACTTCGTTTTATTTCTAGTGTCAAAAGAATGTGCAGTATCTTTATTAAAAGAACTTATGACATTATTTTTCTTGGAAGAAACTGTTATAAAACCACGCTCCGTAAATATGATACCCAAGGGCAAAGTATCATAAGCGCCTTCATCTTCCATTAAGGGTATATTTGTAATTATAAGCAAACAATCATCTTCAATTTCTATACGAGAACGTTCGTCAACGTCCAATGAATTTCTTAAAAAGCTTTCATCTAAATTTAATATGAGTGAAACTTTCTGAATTTCATCATAAGTAGGATCGATAAGGTTAAACCAAGACCCACTTTGAGCTTCGTTAATTCCTAATTCAATCAGTTTATTATCAGTGGTTTTTAATATTTCTATCATAAATTTCACCACATAAATCGGGGTAACAATTATATTAAACTACACATTTATTAATAAGTAAATACCAAACATAAAAAGAAACCTCTTTATTTCAAGAGGCTATAACACACACAAAACCTATTCATTCTCCTTTAAGCCGTAGTTGGTCTCGGATCTTTTGCAAGTTTTCTTGCAAGCTCATTTTTCTTTGCCATTTGAGCTGCGACCACTTTTTTGGCTGCTTCCGCTATTCTTTCTTTCTTGGATTTAACCGATTTCATTTTTGTATAGTGAATATTCATTGAAATCGCTTTTGTACAAATATCTCTTAAGGCTTGATGAATTCTATATGCTTCCATGTGAGCATTTGCATAATCATTCATTGTTTCAAGCATTTTATTTGGGTCAATCATTGATGATTGGACTATTGCGTTATCAACTTTTAAACTTTGATATTTTTTAACTAATGCTTTGTCTAATTTATCTTGAGCACCGATTGCCATATAGTAAGCTCCTAAAATAATATCACTCGTATATTAATAAAGTATTTTTTCTAATAAAAATTGATATTTTGATAAAATATTTGTTTACAAAAATTAACAATTAAACAAAAATATGTATTGTACTATGGGGCAAATTATTTTAAAATATAACTAATTAAAGAAGTTAAGGAGTTATTTTGAAAGAGAAAAAAGTGGTTTCTTTTGAAAAGAAACATTCAAAAACCAATGAAAAACAACAAGAAATCGAATATTGCAGTTTTTGTAAGCGTCCTAACACTCAAGTACCTAAAATGGTAAAAGGTCCGGGCGTGAATATATGTTCGGAATGTACATTAATTGCTGTTCAATATTTAATTTTACAAGACGGTTTAATGAGTTCTGAAGCTCAAAAAATTCTTGATTTATTATGGGGTGCACCGAAGAAATAATGTCAAATACGTCTGATAAAATGCAAAACAGGGCATTAATAATGTCTGTTTTAAATAAATATTCCATTAATCCAGATTCACCTGACACAAAGATAAATTCTGATATAGAACAATTAAAATCTATTTCAGATAAGGATTTAGTTGCAAAAGTTTTATTAAAAGAAATTAAAGATAGCAAAACAAATTATGCAAATATTTGCGCAATTTTTATTACGGAATTGTTGGATGGTGATGTATTAGAAAAACATGCAATAGAGTTTTTAAAAAACAAAGAAATATCAGATGATAAAAAATTCTTTATAATATCTCTATTAAAGCAAAAGGGAATAGACTTTGATTATGATAAATTAAATCGCTATGTTAAACATCCGGAAAAGCTTGCACAAGAAGGGGTTGAAAACTTTTTAAAAGATGCGCTATATAATCCTGAGGTGCAAATTGATTTGTTGGATTTTTATCAAAATATTCCAAAGGATGAAAAACTTTCGCTTTTAAATAATTTAGTATGCGAATTTGAAGGAGATAATCTCGCAAATGCTTTTTCTTTAATTTCGCATTTAGATATAGAACCTGACGAACTTGAAATTGTTCTTTCCTCGTTAATAAATTCTAAATCGCCGCTTGCAAAAGAAGGTTTAGAATATATCCTTTTAAACAAAAATATTGATATAAAAAATAGAGAATTAGCGGAAAAATCATTAAAAGAGTTAAATTTTAAATATTTGTCTTACAGAAATAAGTTAATAATAGAAAATTCAAAGATTTACAAATTTTACATAAGTTTTGTAGATGGTAATTCTAATTTTTCTTTGGCTTTTTCGAGAATAAACAATTCAGAAGAAATTGATTGTTCTTTTGTAACTATAAATCTTTTAGAAGGCGTAATTGCCTGTATGGGTTTTGGAGCATTAAAAAAGGATAATTTTAACTCAATTATAAAAAGGCTTTTTGCTGATTCTATTCCGGTTGAAATCAACCCTATTGCACTTAAAAGCATACTTTCATACTATTATGAGAAAAATTTAAAAAATAATACTGTAGTCCCTTATGAATTTATAGTATGGAAAAATCTTTTAAATGATGTTGAAAAGATTAACTATGATGTTTCAGAATTTATTAATTCGAAGCTTGAAACAATTAACTTAAACCAAGCTAAGGTGAAAAAGTTTGCTATGGCGAAAATTCTTGAAAATTGGTTTTATGTAAAAAACCAAAATGATTATATTGATAAATTAATCAATATAATCGAAAAAGAACACATAACTTCTCAAGAGAAAATTGATAGCGAAATTTCAAATTTGGTTGACAAATGCTTTTTGGAGGATAAGAAATTCTTACTAGAATTGCAAAGCAGGCTTCTAATACAAGCTTATGTTGCTAAGCTTGCAGGACTAAAAATTACTTCTGCTGCTTCTTATAGTTTGTGTTTTAAAAATCCTTACTTAAAGCTTCTGATTACTTCTTTTGTTGAAAAAAGTTTGTATTACTACTTTAAACAAAATCTATACAAAAAAAACAATTCAAACATATTTCAACATAACGAAAAAACTAATTTTACTTTTGATGAACTAAGGGCATTAATGTCTAATATAGAGGAAAAATGGAAATAAAAAAAAGAATTGTTGCTCTTGACATAGGAACCAAAAGAATAGGTGTTGCTGTTTCTGACGGGCTTTTTTTAGGTGCAGTTCCTCTTAAAGTAATACAAAGAAATAATGATAAAAAAGCAATACTTGAAATTAAATCCATTTTAGATGAATACAAGACGGATGTTATTTTAATAGGTGTGCCTTATAATATGGATGGCTCTTTAGGATTTCAAGCTAAAAATTGCTTAGATTTTATTAAACCACTTGAAAGCGCATGTACAATTTTAAAACAAGATGAAAGGCTTTCTTCTGAAAAAGCAGAGAGCATTTTGCGCCAAAAAGGTAAAAAATACACAAAAAATAAAGGTATGGTAGATGTTGCCGCAGCCTGTGTGATATTGCAGGAATATTTAGATAATAACAGATAAAAAGGAGAAAATATGCAAGAAGAAATAAACTCTCAAATCATCAAAACTATTGGTGAACATGGTGAAGAAATTTATATGAAATTACAAGAAGTTGTTAATGTGGGCGGAAAAGACTATGCACTTTTATCCGTCGTAGAAGATGATACACTGCCAACATCGGATAACGACGAAGATGAGTTGATTATTATGAAAATGAATAAAACGGAAGACGAATGCACTTTTGAAGTAATTGAAGATGATGACGAATTTAATTTTGTTGCGCAAGCCATAACGGATAGCGATGATCTTGAGGAAGAAGACTAAAAAAGCCCTTTAAAGGGCTTTTTAAACATTTAAAGCTTGAAAATTTTCTCTCATTTTCATTTCTCTTGCGCGCTTACTTCTTGACAACATATCACAAAAAGCTTCTATTCTTGTTATAAAACCGGCTTCTCCGGTATGTTCATCAATTGTTAAATTTAAAAGAGGCTTTGAATAGCTCTTTGCTTTTCTTTTAATATCTTCAAGCATTAAACTATCGGGTCCGCAACCAAAAGCAGTTATCGTAATTATGCCGTCAATTTTTTTGTCAGTAAAATAGTGTCCTGCGCATCCTGTCATTTCATATTGGTTTGCCCAATACAAAGAACTATGTAATAAATTCATACCGCCTTTAAGTTGTTCAACTGTTAATTGGTATGCATTATATACTTGCACATCCATGTTTTCAAGTTTTTTAAATATATCCATGCACACTCTTTTGTCATAGATATTGTATCCATGTCCAATAAGCGCAACACTAATCGGTTTTGGAGTTTTTTTAGGAGGAATAATTACTTTTCCCTCTTTTGCGTTTTTAAGCGCTTCATCAAAATCAAGCCCATTTTGAACCATAACATTAAAGTTGTTTTGCACGACAAAACCTGCTCTTTGAGCTTTTTTAATAAGAATTAAATCTTTTATATCAAATTGATTAGCAATTTCAACTAAAAAATCAATTAAATTATTATTTTTTTCTGATTTATCTAAAGTTGCTTCTATTATATTAAACTCACCCTTAACCACGTTTCTTATTAAATCAGGCAAACCTCTTATTTTTGAACAATTATAAACTTTTGGTGCAATAGATTGAATTGAGGGTACAAAAATATTTTTTACTCCCTTTTCTATTAAATTTATAACATGTCCCACATATACTTTAATTGGCAAACACGTTTCCGTTACAACCAAAGAAGCCCCGTCAGACACTGTTTTTTTGGTTGTCGGGTTTGATAGAACTATATCAAAACCTAAATAATTAAAAAAACCAAACCAAAAAGGAAAATAATTGTAATATGACATTGCACGAGGAATTCCGATGATTTTTTCTTTTTTCATATAAAACCTTACTAAATCTTAATATTACCACCATGATACATCAAAAAAGATTGAATTTATAAGAATTTAATTTTATAATTAAATTTTTGTTACTTTTTTACTTAAAATTTAACAATATTTTTAACAACAATGTTTTAAAATATTATAGGGATAAAAAACAGCATGTCTTACCAATATATAAATCCAATATACACAAAAAGAGGCAATATACAATATACACAACAAATGCCGAATACACTTGCACAAAGTCAATACAACTATGTGCAAAATCCTTATACGGTAAGTTTTTATAATCAAGCTGTTGTTTATCCTTTTAATCCTTTATATATGCCCAATGTAGATAAAAGCTATTGTTTATTGGGGCAATTTAATTCTCCATCAGGAGATACGGTTAATTTATTTCAACTTTCTAATGGCCAAAAAGTTGCAATTATGCCAACAAAAGATAAAGCCACTATTGTTAAAACTTTTTTAGATGGCGGTTCAATGAATGAAGATGATGAATTACGCGGAATCAGTCATTGCATTGAACATTGTCTTTTTAAAGGATCGTCTAAATTAAAAGACGGTGATGTTTTTAAGCGTACGAGCTTAATGGGTGCAAGTACAAACGCATCAACCGATTATGCACAAACAGATTATTATATAACTGCACCCTATATGAGTAAACAAAATCTTTCAAAAACTATTGAAATACAAGGGGATATGGTTTCAAACCCAACTTTTGAAGCTGGTGCGCTTGAGTCTGAAAAAGGTCCTATTTGTTCTGAGATTTCCATGATTAATGATGACCCGATAACTGTTGCATTTGATAGGGTTATTAGAAATCTGTTCCAAATAAAATCTGACTCACATAATCTTGTAGCAGGTTCAATTGACACAGTATCAGCTTTAACAAAAAATAATCTTGTAAATCACCATTCAACATATTATACTCCCGATAATTTATACACGGTTGTTATGGGGGATGTTGACGTTAACGAAACAATTGATTTAATTTCTAAGAATTTTACAATTCCTCAAAAATCATTAAATGCACCTCAACAAAAGAAAGAAATATTAACTCCAATAACAAAAAGCATAAGAGAAGATATTAGAACACCAAAGACAAATTATACAACAGTTATGATGGGGTTTGCCGGTCCAAAACCTCAAGATAGCAAAGATTTCATAATAGCTTCAATGCTTGATTATTATTTATCCGATTGTTCAACTTCGCATTTAAAAAACGAATTAGAAGATATTAGTGCTGATTTTTCATCTGACATGCAAAAAGTCGGACTAAATAAAAATGATCCGTATGCGCTCGTATGTGCTATAGGAGTTAATGCAGGCGACGAACAAAAAGGAATAGATATATTCTTTGATGCGATACAAAAATTACAATCTCAATTATTGAGCGACGATGATATGACTGCTATTAAAAATCATATGTATAAGTCAACAGAATTAGCATCATGCAGTAGCGAAAATTTATGTAATCTTTTGGGAAGCTGTCTATTGAATGGTTCATTGGAGCTTTTTTCAAATTATAGAGAAATAATAAATAGCATAACCAAAGAAGATATAATGAATTTTGCAAGAAAATATTATAATCTTAATAAAGTTTCAATGGTAGTTATACATCCAAATAGCGTCTCTAAAGATGAAATTGAAAAAAGTTACCAAAAATCAAAATATTCAATTAGCGCTCAAAATAAAAGTAAAATAAATAATCAAATAAGTTTTGGTAATAAACTTAAAATTTCAACCGATGGAGTAGAAGAATATATATTACCGAACAATACACATATCGTACTTAATGATACAAATTCAAATCTATGCGCTTTTAGCTGGAGTGTAAATACTCCGCCGATTAAACCAAAAAACCCCAATATTCCTGCTGTTTTAAGATATATGTTCCAAAAAGGAACAGATTACAGAAACCAAAGCAACCTCGAAAGGTTTAAGGAATTAAACGGAATTTCTGCAGATGTAGTCGTAAACGGTAAAAGAATATTAATTAGTGCTGACTGTATGCCGGAAAATGCGGATAAAACTCTTTCTTTAATGTCTGAATTAATGTTTCATCCAACTTTGACTCAAAACGATTTTGAAAAAGCAAAAAAATATGTGAAAGATTCTTTGATTTCATCTCAAAAAGATGCTGAGTCTAATTTATTGGATAAAATTTTCCCCGGTCACTTCCCGACAAAAGCGCAAAAATTAAAAACTATAGACAGTTTGCAACTGGATGATGTTAAAGAATTTTATCGAGAAGTACTGGCAAGTGCTTCATCGAATTTCGTTGCAACTGCTCCTTTTAGCAAAAATATTGATTTGAAAACTCTTATTGTGCAAAGTCAAAGTGCTAATCAATTAAAATTTAAATCTTCCACCCCTAAATTAACACCGATTTTTACTCCAAATCCTCAGACTAATGTAGTTTATGATGTGGATGTATTAAATCAGGCTCAAATATATAAATCATACAATTTCCCATTGTCCGGAAATATTGACGACGAAGTAAAGTTTGAAATGGTAAACACTATTTTAGGCGGAAGTCCAAATTCAAGACTGTTTTCCGATTTAAGAGAAAAACAAAATCTTGCTTATAGCGTTTTTTCATCAATACAATCATTTGAAAATACAGGCGTATTAACTCTTGGCATACAAACTACAACCGATCATAAGGATCAAGGTGTGCAAAGCTACGATAATGTTAAAAAATCGCTGGAAGGTTTTGAAAAACATACTAAATTATTATGCAATGAACTTGTAAGCGATGATGAATTGGAAGCTGCAAAAATGAAATTAAAACAAAATGTTATAGCAAGAACCCAAAATCCCTTATATGAAAACGATATGCTTGCAATAAATGTTGAAGAACCATATGGAATAAGAAGAATTGACAAATATATTGAAGCTATTGATAATGTTACAAAAGAAGATATTCAGGAAGCTGCAAGATTTATTTTCTCTTATAATCCGACTATTTCTATTCTTGCAAGCGAAGATACAATAAATTCGCAAATGAATTACTTAAAAACATTAGGAAAAGTTCAAGCTGCATAATGCATAAAATTTACAAAGATGCATTAAATATAAAAATTTAATATAATAATCTTATTTTAAAAGAGGGTTTTTGTGTATAAACAAAAAAAGGTTGTTTTAACAGGTGCTAGCGGTTTAATTGGCAGGGAAATCATTTTACCTCTTATTGAATGTGGGTATGATGTCATAATTTTAAATCGTAATAACTGTGATTTATTCAATGAAAATTCTATTAAAAATTTTTTTAATTTTCATAAACCGCAATACCTTATAAATTTCGCTTGGAATACTAAAGATGGATATCTTGATTCGGAATTAAATTTGAAATACGCACAAGCGGGCATTCACCTATTAAAATATTTTGGTGAATTTGGCGGAAAACGAGCTATATACGCCGGTACTTGTTTTGAATATAAATTTAAAAATGAACCTTTGCTTGAAAGTGATGAAATAAATCCAATATCATTATATGCAAGGGCTAAAGTTAAATTAATGGAAAAAGGATTTGAAATAGCTAAAAATTATGGCATAGAATTTGGTTGGGGAAGGATTTTTTATGCTTTTGGTAAAAACGAGCACAAAAATCGTTTTACATCAAATTTAATTTACAGTTTAAAAAATAATTTGTATTTTGAAATAAGAAACTCTGGTTTAATTAGAGATTATATTTATTCAAAAGATATTGCACTTGCTTTTCTTGCTTTTTTGAACAGCAATGAGGTTGGTATAGTAAATATTTCCCAAGGAAATGGGGCAAGTATCAAAGACTTTTGTATTGAATTTGCAAAAAAATTAAATAAAGAAAAGTATTTAATTTTTAAAAATGAAGAAATAAAAGTTGCTCCAATAATAGTTGGGAATAATACAAAGTTAAAAAAAATAATAGGATTTACGCCTAAATATGATATTAAAAGTGCAGCTTCAGAGATTTTATATTAAAATTATTATAATGGTGGTTTTATGACAGAAAATAAGTTAAAAAAATATATAAAAAATAAAAATAGCTTTAAATTAATTCTTGGTGCTAACAACGAGAATTATGAAACGATAACCAAATATATTGCGCTCTACAGCCTTGCAGGGTGTAAATTTTTTGATATTAACGCAAGCAAAGAAGCGCTTTTTGCTGCAAAAAAAGGGTTAGAATATTCAAAAAAAGAAGATTGCTTTATCTGTATTAGCGTAGGAGGAAATAACGATCCTCATTTTAAAAAATGCAAAATAAATGAAGATAATTGCAAAAGTTGCAAGAAATGCATTTGTGAATGCCCTCAAGATGCAATAAGTTTAGATTGCAATAAAGTGATTATTAATGAAAAAAAATGTATAGGATGTTTAAAGTGCTTAAATATTTGCAAATATAATGCAATTCAAACTTATCAAAAGAAAGTTGAATTTGAAAATATAATATCAGAGTTAAAACATGAGTGCGATTGTATAGAATTTCACATAGTTTCTGATGATATTGACGATATTGACAAAAAATGGGATTATTTATGTCAAAATTTTGATGGAATTTTAAGTATTTGCACAAATAGAGATGTTTTTACAAATAAAAGTCTTGTATTACAAATTAAAAAAATGATTTCAAAAAATCCTGATAAAACAATAATTCAAGCTGATGGCGCCCCAATGTCAGGCGGAAAGGATGATTTCAATACAACCTTACAGGCTATAGCTACTGCAGATATACTTTTAAAAGCAGAAATTGATGTTCCTATAATCGTATCAGGTGGCACAAATACAAAAACCAATGAGCTTGCAGAATTATGCAAAGTAAATATAGATGGTATTGCAGTTGGCAGTTTTGCAAGAAAAATAGTTAAAGAATATGTTATGCGTGATGATTTTTTGGAAAATAAAGAAATTTTCAATACTGCATTAAAAATTGCAGAAAATTTTATTCAAAAACTTTGCAAGTAAATTTTGAAATTTTAAAAAATTAATTTCTAATCTTTATTTAAATCAATATCTAACAACACGACGGTTGTGGATTTTATTAAATCAACCGCCCATTTAACAATAATTATACCGCCTAAAATTCCAATAATCGGATCCAATAATACCCATCCGAAAAATTTTGCAAATAAAAGTGCAAAAAATGCACATATAGAAGTTAATAAGTCTGCAAGAATATGTAAATATGCCGATTTAAAGTTATTATCTGTTTTTTTGTGTTCGTGCGGATGATTGTGCATGTGATTATGAAAATGATCAAAATCCATAATTATAATGCTTATTAAATTTATTATTAATCCTATTACAACAACAATCATAGCTTGAGTGAAACTAATTTTTAACGGGTGTATCAACCTTTCAAAGGATTCATATATAACCATAATTCCGCTTATTCCAAGAAAAAGAGAGCTTGTGTACCCTGCAAGGTCTTTTATTTTATCGGTTCCATTTGAAAATTTTGCAGAATTAAAATATTTTTGACAAAAATAATATGCAATATACGTTAAGCCAAGTGCAAAAGCGTGAGTTCCCATATGAAAGCCATCAGCTAAAAGCGCCATTGAATTTGTAATAAAACCAAAAGAAATTTCTGCAATCATTGTAAGAATTGTTAATATTATTACAAATAGTATTTTATTTTTAGCTTCCATATCCAAAACTCCAACATTTTACAAGATGATTATATCACTGCAAACCGTAAATTTCAAATCCTGCTTTGCAAGAATATAAAAAATATGCTAATATTTAACAAAAAAAGGAGCTGATAGCATGACAAAAATTGGTATTTTAGGTTATGGGAACTTAGGAAAAGGTGTAGAAAAAGCTATTTTAAAAAATAGCGATATGGAGCTTGTTGCGATTTTTACTCGCAGAAATCCAAACTCTATTACTCCTGCAACAAAAAATGTAAATGTTGTTTCTACAAATGACATTGAAAATTACAAAGATAAAATTGATGTATTAATTATATGTGGAGGCAGTGCAACAGATTTACCAATACAAACCCCAAAATATGTTGAAATGTTCAACGTAATCGATAGCTTTGACACTCATGCAAAAATTCCGGAGCATTTTGAAAATGTTGACTGTGCTGCAAAAAAATCAGGAAAAATAGGAATTATTTCAGTTGGTTGGGACCCAGGACTTTTCTCTTTGAACAGATTGTATGCAAATGCAATTTTACCTGACGGCATGGACTACACATTCTGGGGAAAAGGCGTTAGCCAAGGTCATAGCGATGCAATAAGAAGAATTAAAGGGGTGAAAGACGCTAAACAATATACAATTCCTGTTGATGAGGCGCTAAAAGCAGTCCGAGAAGGTAAAAATCCTGTTCTATCAACAAGACAAAAACACACGAGAGAATGTTTTGTTGTAGTTGAAGAAGGTGCCAATAAAGAACAAATTGAACATGAAATCAAAACTATGCCAAATTATTTTGCAGATTATGATACAACGGTTCATTTTATCACACAGGAAGAACTTGAAAAAAATCATTCAAAAATACCTCATGGCGGCTTTGTTTTAAGAAGCGGTAAAACAAGCGAAGAAAATTCGCACATTATCGAATATTCTCTAAAATTGGATTCTAATCCCGAATTTACTTCAAGCGTGCTTGTTGCATACGCAAGAGCGGCTCATAAATTAAATATGGAAGGCGTTTCAGGTTGCAAAACAGTATTTGATATTGCGCCTAAATATTTAATTGCAAAAACTGACGAAGAAATCAGAAAAACTATGTTATAAAGATAAGCCCCCAAGCAAGGGGGCTTTAATTTATATCCAATTTTCAAGCTTTTCTTTGACCTTTAAAAATATTTTTTTATGGTTTTCTAAATCAAAGTGCAGGCCATCAATTTTCGATGTTGTTGCAAAACTATTCAAATCAATAAAATCGCAATTATTTTCTTTGGATATTTTATTATATATTTTTGAAATTTGCTTAGATTTTTTAATTGACTCATTATCAAATAGTTCTGCAAAATTGCTTTGTAATATATTATCAGTGATTTGAACGGGGGACAAAATCAATATTTTTATATCAGGAGAAATATTTTTTGATATTTCTATAAGTTTAATCATTCCGTATTCAAGCTTACTTGAATTAAAATCGTATATTTTTTGAGTATCATTTATTCCGATTAAAAATATAATTCCAAAAAAACTTTCATCTAAATATTTAGGTAAAATTTCAATACCGCTTAAATTTTTGCCAAGGCAATTTTTAAAAATTGTTCTATTGTTACAGCCTTGCTCAACTATTTCAATTTCATTTTTAAAATATTCTTTTAATAACCCGCTCCATCGAATATTTTCTGAATATCTCCCGTAATTTAAGGGATTGAAACCATAAACATTGCTATCTCCAAAACATAAGATTTTTTTATTCATTATGCCATATAGTCCAATTTATTTAATCTTTGCTTTTTTGCTTCAAGCAAAATTTTTCGTGCTTCAGAAGCAACTTTCAAATCCTGAGAGGAAGGATCGGAAGGTGCTAGAGCCGATTTTATGACTTTTTTAGCATCATTTATAGCTTTATTAGGGTTGTTTGGATCAAGGGACGGCATTTTGATATTAACATGTCCACCAATTGGAAATCCGTCTGAATCTCTTTCAATAACTATTGGGCCGGCAAGAGAGCCTGCAGCGGCTTTATGAGCTTCTTCATGTCTTCTTATTTTATCTTCTTGCTTTTTAAACAAGTTTCTTTTCAAATTTAAGCCAACATCCAAATTACCTAACATAACTTTTCTCCAATAGCACTATTATTATAGCATTTTTCTTACTTTTTTTCAATTTGGGATTATATACTTTTATCCAATATATTAAATTTACTTTTTAAATACTATTAATTTATGAAAAAAATTATCTTATTTTTTATTACTATTTTGTTTTTTATTATCGCATATTTTATTTATCAAGAATTTGCCTGTATGCATTTAACTGCTAAATTCAAAGAGCTAAGGCCACTTCATGGTCGAATTCCCATATACTATAAAGGAATTGTTATAGGTAAAACAATGGGGATTAAACATAGTTTTGACGGTGAGCATACATTAATTAAATTATTATTATACCCAAATAAATTATTGTTACCTGAAAATACAGTTGTATATTTAAAAAAAGAAAAAAGGGATAATAAAGAACAAGATTTTTTAGAATTTATTTATCCAAAAAACCCATCTAATATTATGATTTCTAATTATTCTGTTTTGAATGGTTATGTTTCAAGTGATATGGACATGTTTTTATCCAATCAAAACCCTGAAAGCCTTGAAGCATTTAAGAAAAATCTCATTAAGACCACGGAAAACCTAGCAAATGCAACAGAAAGTCTTGCTGAATTGCTAGATAATCTTAATTCAACATTAAACTCGAGTAAAGAAAATATTATCAATACGACTCAAAATATTGAAAATATGACTGGAAAATTTGATAATTCCATTAATCAGAATAAGCTAAATGAAACAATTTCAAATATTGAAACTACGACAGAAAGTATTAACAATATTCTGGATGATACAAGTAATTCCGTTATGCCTACAATCAACGCTACAACAGAAAATGTTAACAATATAACAGAAAATATCAACGCTATAACATGTGGAGTTAGAAAAACTTTGAGAAAAAAATGTGGTATGCTTCGATTAATATTTGGGCAAGTTATAGACGAATGTAATAAATAAATTAAGCTCATTTAATAAAAACTGTACGCTTCATCAAAAAATATGATATCATTGCATTTGGTAATAAAACAATAGCATAATTTACATACATATTCGTTAAATTTAATAAAACAAACATCTTTAATTCTAATATTGTTATAAGATACATCAAAGTATATATACTAACAAAGCGTAATAGTAATCGATTATTGCCGTTTTTAAAAACTATAACCCCCGTTGTTTTAAAATTAAATAAAACACCAATAATTGTTGCTAAAAGCGTAGATAAAGTATAATGAAAATTAAGGAAATTAAATAATGCAAACACACTATAACCAAATATTGTGTTAAGAGCGCCTACAAAAAGAAATTTTGTGAAACGCCAGCTTATATTATATTTTTCTATTAATAACTTGAAATGCTTAATCAAAATTAATTCTCTCTTTTTCAACTACTAGAGGTTTTTTATCTACTCTTGTATATATTGCACCAATATATTCGCCTACAATTCCCAATACAAATAATTGAAAAGAAGCAAAAGCAAACATCCCAATAATTAGTGGTGCAATACCTACATCAAAAGATGACCAAAAAACTAACTTATATATCAAATAAAATATTGCAACAAAAACACTAATTGCAGACAAAATAAAACCAATGAACGTTGCAAATCTTAAAGGCATTTTTGAATGTTTTACAATACCTAACATTGCCATGTCATATAAAGTATAGAAATTATTTTTAGTTATACCTCTTTTTCTCGTCGGTTGCGTAAATCTTACTATTGCTTTTTCAAAACCGACTTCGCTTATTAATCCCCTGAAATATGGATAGGGATCATCAATTGCTCTAAAAACATCAATAACCTGTTTATCATAAAGGCCAAATCCCGTAAATTGCTTAATTTGTTCGGTATTATCATCGACAATATTTCGTAATAATCCATAAAATAATTTTCTTATTGTGTACATAAGTTTGGACTCTTCTGAAACATTTTTTTGTCCAAGAACAATTTTAAAGCCATTTTCCCATTTTGAAATAAATTCCGGAAGAAGTTCAGGAGGGTCTTGTAAATCAGAAACCATAAAAATAACTGCATCACCAAATGCATTTAAAATAGCATGGTGAGGTGAACGAATATGTCCAAAATTTCTTGAATTTACAATAATCTTTACTTTTTTATCGCACTTCGCCAATTCTTTCAATATTTTTACAGTGTTGTCAGTAGAACAGTTATCAATATATATTAATTCCCATTCGTATTTATTTTTGTATTTCTGCATTTGCTCAGAAATTCTTTCATATAACAATCTGACATTATCTTCTTCGTTATAACAACCCGTAACTATGCTAATTTTTTTCATTATTTACATTCCTTTTTAATTTGATTATACAATTCTTTTAAACCAATTTCGTAATCAGTAAATTTTATATTCGGAATTTCTTCTTTTAATAATTCATTAGAACCTGTATATTCGTTATTTAAAATAGGGTTCAATATTTCAATTTCAGAATTAAAACCACCTATTTTATTAACAATTTTTGATATTTCATACAATGATATACTTTTAGTTGGCGTGACATTTAAAATTTTATTTTTCGGTATGTTTTCTATAAAAAATTGTATTATGTTACACAAATCCTGAATATATAGGTAATCAAAAACAACATTTTGATTTATAGAGATTTTTTGCTTATTTAAATTTTGCCTAATTGCATATGTTGGAAATCTTGTTTCTTTTTCATATTTTCCATAACATCCAAAAATATTTAAACATACTACATCGCTTCTTTTTTGAACAATTTTTGAAATTTCATATTTTGACTTTCCATATAAATCTTTAGGTATGAATTTTCCAATCTCTGCTTCTTTAACTTTGCATAATGGTCTGTCTTTTGAATACATAGCACCGGAACCAAAAAGAATAACCCTTGTATCACTTTTTTTGAAATTCAAAATATTGTTTACCATAGAAATATTGTCAATTTCAGTTGAATCAATATCTTTTAAGTTTCTATACCCTCCCTTTGAAGAACAATGAATTATAAAATCTATTGAATTAGCTTTAAAATAATCTTCTACAGCATCCTTGTTACATAAATCTAATTCAAAACTTCTTGGAGTTAAAAGATTATATTTTATACTTAAAAATTCTTTTAAATTTTTACCAACAAACCCGCCAGAGCCTGTTATCAATATTGTTTTCATTTTTTCTCCCTCAAATATATATCTTTACGAATAAGTACTTTTAATTCATATCCATTTTCTATAATAAAACGCGAGTTCAAATCGTTTAATTTGTTTTTAAATTGCTTAGATAGTTTCTTTTGTTTTTTTCTAGCTTCAATAAAATTTTGCCACTTATCGATATCTTCAATTTTTTGATAATCGTAATTTTTTAGAATTTTTGCATAATACTCATTATATGTATCCATTTTTATAAAATCATTTTTTAATAAATCGTTGCTTCTATAGTATTGCTTGTAATTATAAGTTTTTACAACTTTGTAAAAATTTTTCTTGATATAATTCTTGATTTTTATGTCTATTTTTCTTTGCGAATTATCATTTTTTCCACTTCTAAATAAAATTTCATGAAATACAATTGAACCATCTGGATATTGAAAGTAAATAATTGCAGGAGGCAATTGCGATAATATATCGACATTAAATTTTTCATATATATCGCTTGCACAACTTTCGGAACAAACATCCCAATATAAACTGTAGTGATCATTGTAAAAAGGTTTTCTATCGAGCAAGCGATAAAATAATTGATTATTGATAAAGGCAAATATTCTATCTTCTTTAGAAAGGTATTTATTTAAAGTATCATAAATATCTTCATACATAGTTACTTCATTTTTTGATAACTTCATTCCTTTTAAAAAATTTAATTTAGATATTTTTCTTTCAGTGGTAATATTAAGTCCTTGCCAACCATGAAAAATTACAGGACAAGAAATTTTTGAAAACAATGAAAGTCCCAAAAAAATAAACGTAATAAATAAAACCACTAAATTTACAAATTGAGAATATTTAAATTTATAATTTAACAATGTAGCAACACAAAGACCTAACATATAATATGTTACATAAGGCTCAGCATTTGATAATGTTGCTGCAAAAGCACTAGCAAAGAATATTCCAAACAAAATTAATTTTTTTGCCGATAATAGGTCATCTTTCTTTATTAATGCGGTTACATAGTAAAAAATTGATATAAACAATACAATAAACTCACAAATGCAGCATATTTGATTTGTTATATGATATACATTTTTTACTATTCCTGAAAGCATATAAATTTTAGAGAAATTTAAAATTGAAACATAAGATAAAATTATTGCAATTAAAAAAATAAATATCAACACTAAATTGCTAGGTAAAAACCTGTTTTTAGTTTTGTTGTTTCCAGGAATAAACTCGCAAATATCGTACTTTTTTATAATGTATATAAAAAAGGCAACAATACTAAAGGTTAATAATGGCCATAAATAATCATATCTAGCTACAATATTTAGCGGAACTCGAAATATATCTCCCAAGGAGCCTTTTGCCGAAGCTGCAGCAAACACATTATTTATATATTCTACAGGGGTAACAGCTGATATGGGTAAAAATATAATATATGTTGTAAATATTGATGTTAAAATATATACAAGTACTAATTTGAAAAAATCTTTTATTGATATTTTTTTATATAAAATGGATGTTAAAATTACTAAGGACGCAAAAGGAACTATGACACCATGAGTTTGTTTAGTAAAAAATAGAATCGTACAAAAAACTGAAATTAGAGTTACATATTTATATTTAATTTTACCTTTATATATATATTCCGCAAAACTAAGTATAAAATTAATTAAAATAACAACAATTAATGTAACAAATTCATTATAAGAAAAAGTGCAATTATCAAAAACATGTGTAATCATTGTTGCTAATGCAACTACTGTTGACAAAAAACTTATTTTTACATTATAAAATCTTGTAAATGTATGATAAATGGAAGCCAATAAAATTGTTTTACAAGCCATTGAAGCAACATGTGATACAATAACATAATCACCAAATATTTTTTGAAGCACTGTCCAAACATATAAAAATATTGGTGGCATTAGAAAGTGAAAATCTTTATAAGGAAGTCTTCCGTTTAAAATATCATTTGCATATAAATTATACCAACCGTCATAATTTACAATTGATTTATTGAAAAAAAACAGCATTGTAATTATAGATATAGTAATTATACCTATTAAGCCATATATATACTCTCTATTTTTTAGCGTATTTATCTTAATTTTATTAAACACACTTGTTCTCCTTAATTTCTTCTTCACTTAAAAATGGCCACATATTGTCTAATGGCTGTGATTGAAAACTACCATCAGACAATCTTTTAGAGGAAACTTTAGGGTAATATGGTTGCATTGGATCGATTAAGACCTCGACTAAGACCGGCCCTTTTGTGTCCAATGCTTTTTTTATAACTTTGTCTGTTTCTTTATGATTTTTAATTTTAAATGTTTTAAAACCGTAAGCTTTTCCTAATTTTATGCTGTCAGGACAAGATATTCCGCTTTTAGGATCAGAACCTACAAGATGACCGTTGAAAAAGTTTGTTTGTGTATGTTTTATACTCAAGTAGCCGTCATTATTAAAGACAAATACTTTCATATTTAAATTATGATGAATTATTGTTTGCAGTTCCTGTAGATTCATCTGTAAACCGCCATCACCATTAACAGAAACAACTCTATTCACATTTTTTGCAAAAGCACAACCAATAGAAGCAGCCAATCCATAGCCCATTGGACAAAAGCCACCATTGGTAAAAGCATGTTGATTTTCTTTTACTTTAAATGCGGTTGTTAATGAATAAAAAGTTGCGCCTTGGTCTGTCACCAAAACATCATCGGGATTCATGTAATGAGATAGTCTTTCAAAGAAATAGTAAGAATCTACGTATTTCTTTTGTTTTGCAACTTCATCTGTAATAATTGGATACTTTTTTCTGTAGTATTTGACTTTTTCTACCCAAAAATTAAAATCATAATTGTAGTTTTCTTTCTCAAGCTTTTCTTTAAATTTGGGCATAAATACTCTTAGATCTGATTTAATCAATAAATCATTTTTTATGTGCGAATGTTTTAATTGCGCCTCGTCTACATCGATTAAAATCTTTTTGGCATTTGGTGCAAATAATTCAGTATTATATCCCACGCTCGTAAGTGCAAGCCTAGACCCAAGAGTAATTACCAAGTCTGCATTTTGTATTGTTAAATTACCACTACGTTGCCCATTAATCCCAATGCTTCCACCAAAAAGTTCAAAGCAATTTGGAATGTTGTCATAACCATTTTTCGTTGTGACAACTGGAATTTTAAATTTACTACATAGCTCCAAAAGAATTTTTTCTGTATTAGAAAGCTTTATACCTTGACCTTGAAGTATAACTGGCCTTTTGGCATATTTTAACATTTCATATACTTCATTAATTTTGTTATCATACTCAGTAATTTCTGGAGGAATGAAGATCTTTTGATTTTTTTCAATATATTCAGCATTTTGAATATCTTGCGGAATATCCAATAAAACAGGTCCTGGTCTACCATTTTTAGCAAGATAGATGGCTTTTTCAAGATGATACTTAATTTCATTTTTATCGAGTACAGTAACTGAATATTTAGTTACTGACTTTACAATAGATACAATATCAGCTTCTTGAGTTCCATTTTGTCTCAAGCCAGTATTTGCAATTAAGTCCTTGGTTTTTACTTGTCCGCAAATTGTTAAAGTTGGAATAGAATCATGCCAACTACAACAGATGCCAGTTAAGGCGTTCGTACCTGCTCCACCTGTTGTTAATACACAAACACCAATTTTCCTTGTTACTCTTTGATATCCCTCTGCCGCAAGTGCACAAGCTTGTTCATGATGATTACAAACATATTTTAACCTTTTATTATTTCCTAATGCTTCATCCAAAAACATAGCGCCACCGCCCGACACCATAAAAACCGTATCCACTCCTTCATCTGCTATTCTCTCCATTATATATTCCGAGACATTCATTTATATCATCCTTCCTTTTTGGTAAAATTTACATTGCAAAAATATTTATTTATTTTTATTAAGTTTCAAGTATATCGAATTTAAGTTAATTGACATAAATCTTTTCCTCTAATATATCACTATAGTATTTATCATGGGATGTTTTTGTAATAATTGAGAAAGGTATAGAATTATTTTCAAGAAATTCATTAACCAATGATAAATTGATTGAAAATTCTTCGTATGCTTTCATAAGTTCATTTTTGTTTTGGTATACGTCATCTTCCTTGTAAAAATAATTCAATTTATCAGCATTTGCGCCAAAACCATCCAAACCTGCTGCATATATTTCTTTTGCACCCATTTGATATGCGCAATAAATAGCCGAAATTGCAACATTTAAGTATTTATATATATGTTGTTTGTCATCAATAAAGATTTTGCTTATTTTTTCGTTTAAAATTGCATCAAAATACATAACTTCATTTGTTGTATTTTCTTCAATTAATTTTTTTCCAAAATAACTTGGAATTAAGAGTTTAGAAGTTTTATCAACCGAATCTATATATTTTAAAAATCTTTTTCTGTTTATAAAACAATGATAATCAGGTACGTACAAATGATTTAAGAAATTTGTGCCTATTACAATACAATTTTTATCTTTTATGAATTTCTCTATTTTTTCTTTTTCTTCAAGAATAGAGGAACCGTTAGCAAGAATTAATATATTTCGATTTTGATGAATATTTTTAAATTCTACTTCTCCTTGAGTAAATGCATCATCCTCAGGTAAAATTTGCAATTTATCTTTAATTTGTATATCGTCATAATTTACAAACTTATCCGATAAAACATTATTCATACTCTCTATATCAAAAGAAATAGGAGCATTTTTTTTCAACAATCCTGCAGCTGTCCAAATTTCATTTATGGTAAAGGATTTTTTATCATATAAACCATTTACATAATAAGGATGTATATTTTTTAGACCGCCTATTAAAGATTGTATTCTATATCCCCAAGGGGTTTTTTGGTTCAACTCAAGATAAAATCTTTCAATAACGTCAATGTATGCAACAGGGTTATATTCTTTATATCCGATTTTACTTAAATATCCTGTAATTATTTCAGCAGGAAGATTACCGGAACCCCTTCCCATGCCATATATCGAAGCATCAACACAATAAAAACCGTTTTCAATTGCTTTTATTGAGTTTGCAAATGCCAATTGTAAATTATTATGGGAGTGAAAACAAATATTTTTAAATCCTAATCCTTTTAAAATATTTTGAAATTTTATAATATCATCAGGAACAAAAGAACCAAAACTATCAGCAAAACAGATTGCATCTATTTTTTCTTTATTTTTCCAATTCTTAATTTTGTTAAAATCATCATCTGTATATTCGGATATTGCCATTAAATTTAAAAAGACATCATATCCTTTTTGCTTTAAGCCTTCGCATAATTCAAATGCTATATCAAGTTTTTGAGGATATGTTGCAACCCTAACAAGGCTTATTGGAGTCAAATTTTCTCTGCAATCTTTAAAATCATTTAAAGTTGACTTGCCTGCATCAATCATTACAGAAATTTTGCATTTTTTATTCGGTTTAAATAATGAGAAAATATAATCATCATCGCATTTTGCAAATTTACCCCATTCAGGCTTAGGATTTTCAAATCTATATCCAATCTCAAAATAATCTGCCCCTGCCTTGATTGCCGCAAAATATGACGCTCTTACGCATGCATCCGTAAAATTCCAGCCATTTAAATGACCGCCATCTCTTATGGTGCAATCCAAAATTTTTGTCATTTTATAAACACCTCATCTAATGATTTTACAACTGTATTTGTATATTTTTTAAGTTCGTTTTCTGTAATTTGTCCTGTTGCAACAAGTATTGAACCGGCTAAATGAGCATTTTTTGCCATTTCAAAATCCATTGGAGCATCTCCAACTGATATTGTATTAGAAGCATTTTCTTTAAGTTCACTGAGTGCGACCAAAGCAGGTTCACCTGTCTTTTTAGGCTGTTTGCAGCTATCTTTTCCTATTACTAAATCAAAATATTTTGAAAAATTCAATTGCTCAAGTATCACCTCGGTATTTGCTTTCATATCCGACGTAACAACAGCAAGTTTTACACCTTTTTCTTTTAGTCTTTTAAATAAAACTTCTGCTTCTTTAATAGGCTTGATATAATCATATATCTCTTTTAAAAATTCTAAATGAACTTTTTCAAAAAGCATTTTAATATCATCTTCTTTTGAGTTAACTCCAATAGAATTCAATTTTTCCATTAAAGAATTAATTACAGCCTCTCTTGCTAAAAGAGCTATAGGACCTTTTTCTATAAGTTTTTTTGTTTTAGTGTCATATCCTAATGAAAGACATAATTCATCAAAATGTTTACTATCAATTTTATAAAATTTCAAAACTTCATTAATTCTAAGAGAAATTATTCTACCCCAATATACATGAGAATCTATAAACGTACCATCTTTATCAAATAATACGGTATCAATATTCTTTATTTCCCAATTATCAGTATATAAATCTACCATTAGTTCATATGCTCCAATGAAATATCTACCAAATTTTTAGCTATAGCCAGCGCTTTATTGAAAACTTCTTCATTTTCAAGGAAATCGTCTCTATCAATATATTCCCTTACGATTTTTCTTGCATAAGAGCCTATTGCAACACCACCGGCATTTATATCACATAGTTTTGCAAGTTCTGTTGATTTCGAATTTGTGCCTCCTGACAACAAAAGAAATACCGGCAATTTTGCATTTTGGAATATTTCCGCCATTGCAACAGTTTGAAGCGTTGTTTTAAAATCGTCTTTTCCGCCCGACATTGGTGCGCCATCTGCTTGAATTATAGTTGTATATGGTTTTCTTCTTTCAAGCATTCTGTTTATTCTTGCCAATACTTTTTCGTTACCAAGTTTTGAGCGGTCAATACAAATGCTTAGTGGCCCGTCATATAAATTATTGATGTCATTCCATTTTTCATCAACTTCGTTTTCATCTTCTCCTAATGCATGAAATTCTATACAATCAATAGATTTTGAAATAATCGGAGGCAAGACTTCTTTTAAATTCTTAAATTCGCTCGTCATTTCTATGCATTGTTTTGGACATTCTTTTGCGCATCTTCCGCAACCAATACATCTTTGAGTATTAATTTTATATGAATTTTCTTCTTTTAGAACTGCTTTTTGTAAACAATTTTTATCGCATTTTCCACAATTTATGCAATTATCTTTATTGATTTTTGCCTTGCTTACGTGTGGATCGCCTTTTATTCCAACACTTACACAAAGGTATCTATCCTCTTTTATTCCGGCATTTTCAAGTCCGCGCTTAGCAGCATCAACAATTTCCGGTTTTGCGCACAAATCAAAAAAATTACAGCCAGCTTTTGAATATAATGTAACTAATTTTTCAACTTCTTTAGCATCTTCGTTTCCAGCACCACATACCAACTTAAAACATTTTTTGTTTTTAAATAAATCTAACAGCATATTTTAACCTCGTTTTTTATAAATTCATGTATTGTTTTACTTATTTTCTTTATTTCTTCTTCGCCCAACGCAGGGAATGTTCCAACCCAAAAAGTATTATTCATAATAAATTCTGTATTAGGCAGCAATTTATATATATCTTCATTTAAATCACTTGAATTTAAAATTTTTCTATTACTTCCTATTCTGAAATTTACATCATTATCAACTATCATAGGTTGTCTTAAAATATTACCCGCAAAAAGCTGCCTTGTTCCAACTCCATTTTTTTCCAAGTATTCAACAAGTTTTTGTTTTGTAAAGGAAGCACCTTCTTTTACAGATATTAAATAACCAAACCAAGAAGGTTTAATCCCATCTTTAACTACAGGCAATATTAACTCATCTTTTAAGTCGGATAATAATTCCGTAAGCAAATTCGCATTACTTCTTCTTTTTTCTAAAAATGAATCTAATTTTTCAATTTGTGAACATCCAAGAGCTGCTTGCCAATCAGTTATTTTTAAATTATATCCGATGTGAGAATATGTGTATTTATGATCATATCCGTATGGCAAGTTGCCTAATTGTTGAGTAAATCTTTTTCCGCATACTCCATCTTTTCCAGGTGGACAACAGCAATCCCTGCCCCAATCTCTATAAGACATAATTATTTTATATAATTGAGGATCGTTTGTAATAACAGCACCGCCTTCGCCCATGGTTAAGTGATGAGCAGGGTAAAAGCTAAATGTACCAATATGTCCAATTGTACCAATCTTTTTGCCTTTATATTCTCCACCTAATGCGTCGCAGCTATCCTCAATAACCCATAAGTTATATTTTTCAGCTAACGACATAATTTTGTCTAAATCATAGCTATTACCTAAAGTATGAGCTAAAAATATAGCTTTTGTTTTATCGGATATTGCTTCTTCAATCTTATCTGCATCTATATTATATGTGCCTATTTCACAATCCACAAAAACAGGTACAAGCCCATTTTGAATTACAGGATTAATGGTTGTAGGAAATCCGGCAGCAACAGAAATTACTTCATCGCCCTTTTTTAATCTTCTTTCTTTTAATTTATGAGATGTCAAGCTTGAAAGCGCCAGAAGGTTTGCACTTGAACCTGAATTGGTTGAAAGCGCATATTTAACTCCAAGATACTTTGCGAATTTTGTTTCAAATTCTTTATTGAATCTACCCGCCGTAAGCCACATATCAAGCGATGCATCTATCATATTCAAAAGTTCTTCTTCTCCAAGAAGCTTTCCGCTTGGAGGAATGTAGTCAAACTTTCTCTTTTCGCCAAAAACTTTTTGATAATATTCCTTTGCTGCATTTTTTACTTTGTTGCGTAGTTCTTGTTCCACTTTATATTCTCCTCGTATTTTTCAATTTGTTTCATAGTAAAATCATACATTTCAACTTCTTTATTATAAAAAAGCTTGTACCATTCTACAGTTTCTTTTATGGCTTCGTTAGCACTATATGTTGGCACCCAATTTAAAACGTTTTTAGCCTTTTCAATATTTAACATTAAAAGATTTGCTTCATGTAAATTGTCTTTTTTATGTACAATTATTTCACCTTTTTCATAATATTTACATACTAATTTGGCAACATCGGCAACTTTTAAAACACTATCTTCATTTGGTCCAAAATTAAATCCTTCGGCAAATTTTTTCCCTTCTTCGCATAATTTTTGACCCAATAATAGATAACCGGATAAAGGCTCAAGAACGTGCTGCCAAGGACGAACGGCGATTGGATTTCTGATTTCTATTTTAATTCCCTCGTTAATTGCACGAACACAATCAGGAATCAATCTGTCTTGCGCCCAATCTCCCCCGCCAATAACATTTCCTGCCCTTGCTGTTGCTAATAGCATGCTGTTTTCATCTTGCAAAAAAGAACGTCTGAAAGACGAAGACATGATTTCAACACATCCTTTTGACGAAGAATACATATCATATCCGCCCATTGGATCATCTTCCTTGTATCCGTATTCTACTTCTTTATTTTCATAACATTTATCTGTTGTAATATTTACAAAAGCTTTAACCATGCCGGCTTGTCTGCATGCTTCTAAAACATTCAAAGAACCAATTACGTTAGTCATATATGTATTTAAAGGTTCTGTATACGATAATCTGACAAGAGGCTGTGCAGCAAGATGAAATACGATATCAGGTTGAAATTCTTTAACAACACTATAAAGATTATTATAATCCAATATATCGCCATATATTGATTTTGAAATTCTTTTTTCGATTTTTAGTTCATCAAACATTGATGGATTAGTGTTTGGTTTCAACGAATAACCGCAAACTTTAGCACCAAGCTTTTTGAGCCATAACGCAAGCCAGCTGCCCTTAAAACCAGTGTGTCCGGTTATGAAAACTTTTTTATCTTTGTAAAATTCATTTAACATAATATCTCTTTTTTGCTCCAAATTGCCCATGGTGCATTTTCGCTTTCCCACATTTTTGTAAGCTCGTTTTTGTCGTTTAAAGTATCCATTGGTTTCCAATAGCCATAATGCTTATACGCATTTAATTGATTTGCCTTAGCAAGATTTTCAAGCGGAGCTCTTTCAAAAATTACATCATCCCCATCCGGAATAAAACTGAAAACCTCAGGTTCACATACCATAAAGCCGCCATTAATCCAATTTCCGTCCCCTTGTGGTTTTTCTTGAAAATTTCTTACTAGACCGTTTGAATCAATATCAAGTGCTCCAAACTTACCTGTCGGTTTAACCGAGGTTAAAGTTAAATATTTACCGCTTTTTTTATGACATTCTATAAGCGCATTAATATCTATATCTGATACTCCATCGCCGTATGTAAGCAAGAACGGTTGATTGCCTACGTAATCTTGAACCTTTTTAATTCTGCCTCCGGTCATTGTATTTTGACCGGTATATAGCATAGTAACTCTCCAAGGCTCAGTTTTAATCTTGTGTATTTCAACAGAATTATTCATTAAATCAACTGTAACATCGGAATATTGCTGATAATAGTGTATGAAATAATCTTTTATTATATGAGATTTATATCCTGTAAGAATAATAAAATCATTAAAGCCATAATAAGAATATATCTTCATTATGTGCCACAAAATAGGTTTACCCCCAATTTCAACCATTGGTTTTGGTATAAGCCTTGTTTCTTCAGACAATCGAGTTCCAAGCCCTCCTGCCAGTATAATTACTTTCATCACTCAGCTCCTTTTATTTTTTTGGATATTTTAAATAATTTTGCTTTTATAAAATAGAATAATCGTATTGAATACTGTTTTATTAAAATTCCTTCCTTCAAATTAAAATATTCTTCCTTGTATAAAAAAATTATTCTATATAAAGTAAAATAAAAAATCGTATTAATTAAAAATTTGATTTTATCAGTCAAAGACAAAATCGCAAACACACACAGTAAATCATATAAATTATTTCCTGCTTCTTTGTGTTTTGCAAAAAATATTTTTGCAGAATTTAGCTCAGAACAAGATTTGTTATTTCTTATAATATAATTTCTGATTTTTTTATCTTTAATCATATGCAAAGAATTTGCATAGCCTGCTAACCAGTTCATATTTTTTTGTAAAGGATGTACAGAGCCATTATAGCCTCTTGTATAAACATAGCTGCCGTTTTCATCTTTGTTATTTCCGGATGTAACAATTGGCTTGCTTAAAATATGCAATTTCTTTTTTTCGTTTATCAGCTTTGTTGACAACGCTAAATGTGGGAATAGGTTTGAAATATTAAATTCCATATTGCCCATAACTGTGTCATCAATGTTTGAGGTTTTATATATAACACCGGATACAAATGTAGTTTGTATAAGGAGCTGAGCTATATCATACTTCGGATTTTCATACGTAGAGACAATAATAGCATCTGTTTCTTTTTTAATTTCTTCTTCAACTTCCTTCCAATTGTCCCAGCAATAATAATCGTTATCACATAGTATCCAAACATATTTTTTACTTGCTTTATAAAAAGCTTTTACTATATTTGCATTACCGCCAATATTGTAT
This sequence comes from Candidatus Gastranaerophilales bacterium, assembly GCA_944325185.1. Classification (GTDB taxonomy): domain Bacteria; phylum Cyanobacteriota; class Vampirovibrionia; order Gastranaerophilales; family Gastranaerophilaceae; genus RUG14156. The sequence goes on from CALUZA010000004.1 coordinate 46,236, forward strand.
TTATTTTTGCTATAAACTAAATTTGGATGATTTGATTGATATTTTTGCACTATTTCTTTGGTATTATCATCTGAATTATTGTCAAAAATATGAATTAAATTATCTTTAATTGGTGATGCATCATCTAATATTTGACTTAAAGTATTATTTAATTTATTTGCTCGATTATATGTAATTATAAATATATCAAGCTCATCAAGAGAATTGGGCATTATTTAAACCCCCTTTCTTGATTTTATATTTAACAAATTTTGCAAACGCATAAATTTGGAATAATTAAAACAACATGCAGTCACAGTTTTATATATTATAAATTTTTTATTTTTGATATTCTGCATATATCTTTTTATACTCCCCATGGCTAATTTTGAAATGCAAAATTATTTCAAAATTGATATAAGCTTATTTTATCACAAACAAATAAATATCTTGCTTTTTTTTCATAAGTTTATTTATTTGTTTACATAAAATTATTTATAAAATTTATTTTATCATAAAAAAATAAATTTTATTTTATTTTTTATGCACGTTGTATTTAAAATATAGCTTATATTATTACTGTTTTGACGTAATATGTATATAAATATAATTTACACTTTTATTATAAATGTTTAATATAATAAAAATATAAATATATGTAAATAATATTTGTATAATATATTTTAATTTTTCAATTTTTACATGCTTGTTTTAAAAACTAATTAATATTACTTTAATTTTAAAAATAAAAAAACCTTCAAAAGAAGGCTTTTAAAATCTGGGGCGGAAGGATTCGAACCTCCGAAATGCCTGGACCAAAACCAGGTGCCTTACCACTTGGCGACGCCCCATCAGGCAATTACTATAATATTATATAAATAAAATTTGTCAAGAATTATAATCCAAAACGATGATTTTTGGTGACATCAACAATTGCATTAATTAACTCTTGTATAAAATCTTCAATATATTCCTGGGTTGTCATTCCATTGATAACAACATCAGCTATATCCATTGTAGGTCTAATGTGTCTAAATGCTGTTTGATTTACATCATGAAATTGCATTTGAGCTGCAAGACCGGTTTTTCCTCTGCTTGTTGCCCTTGCAAACCATCTGTCTTTTATAACTTCAAAAGGAGTATAGACGTAAATTTTAACATCAATTATATCCCTCAAACTTTCATGAAGAACGTATAATCCTTCATTTAAAATTAACTTAGCAGGAGTTTTTAAAACAGTATCTTTTTTGCTTTCACAAGTAACAAAATTGTACAACGGAGAGTGTATTTCTTCACCATTTTTCAATTTGATAAGATGTTCTTTCATAAGTGCTAAATCAATAGCATCTGGCGTATCAAAGCTAAATCCTGTTTCAAAAAGCTTCTCGTAACTTCCCGCATTTTTTAGCTCTTGAGATGCATCTTTATAATAGTCATCACAACAAATTACGGTATATACACTATTTGTATCAGATTTAACACATGCCTTTGCAGCATTTTTTACAAGTGTTGTTTTTCCTGAAGCACTTTCTCCTGCTATTGCCATGAGAAAAGTCGAATCTTTTTCAATTATTGCTTTTCTTGCAATATTAAATATAAAACCTTCATTAATTCTTAATATTAAAGGCTGTTTTTGCTTTCTGTCATGCGCTATAACGCTTCTGATATTTTCTAAAATTTGCGAAACCATTTGCATTGATGCCAATTTTTTGGCTTGTTCTATTTCGCTTTTACTAAGTTGACTCATGATATAATTTTAACCTGTTTATTATAGTTTTTTTATAAATCTTCCCCTAAATCGAAATCATTTTCATTTTGATTTTCAATTTCAAGGAGTTTATAAGCTACGTAAGCACCTGTTGCTAATGCTTTTGGATCAAGATTTGTTTTTTGTGATAATTCGATAATAGCAGTATTTAACTCAGGATTTTCATCTTTGATATAATGAATCATCTCCTTGCGCCAAGCAGAAATATCCACAAGAACTTCATCAATTACTTTTTCAACATTTTCAACAGAAATAAGTGGTTGCATAAAGTCATTATATTGTAACTTTTAAACCACGTCAATTTTATTTTTATTTTTTATTATTATTCACCAAAATGTTTTCTAAAAAGCTTCATTGAACAATATGAACCACACATTGTACATGGCTTGCCTTCTTTTGCAAGATTTACACCATCAAAAGCAGTTTTATCCAACGAATTTTCAATTTGTTTTTTCCAATCCAGTTCAACTCTAGCTTTAGACATTTCATAGTTCTTTTTAATTGCGTCTTGATTTCCTCTTGCTAAATCAGCACAATGGGCTGCAATTTTTGCAGTCACTATACCTTCTTTAACTTGCGCAGAGTTTGGAAGCCCTATATGCTCTGCCGGAGTTACATAACACAAAAAGTCTGCACCATGATATGCCGCAAGAGCGCCACCGATTGCAGAGGTAATATGATCATAACCCGGAGCACAATCGCAAGCTAATGGTCCAAGCACATACAATGGCGCATAATCAGTCAGTTCTTTAATAGTTTGTATCATTGAAGGAATTTTATTTAAAGCCACATGTCCTGGACCTTCTACCATTGCTTGCACTCCGGCATTTCTTGCTCTCTTTACAAGTTCGCCTAATACAATTGTTTCAGCTACTTGAGCTCTATCACCTGCATCTGCCGTACACCCTGGTCTAAGTCCATCACCAAGGGACAATGTAACATCGTATGGTTTTACTAAATCTAATAATTCATCATAATATTCATATAAAGGATTTTCATATCCTGTAGCTTTTATCCAACAAGCCAACATTGCTCCGCCACGAGATACAATCCCCGTTAAGCGTTTTTGTTTTTCAAGCTGATCTATAACAAACTTTGTTACTCCGCAATGAACAGTTATAAAATCAACTCCATCCGAACATTGTTTTTCTATATCGGAAAATAATTTATCTTTGCTTAATTTTGATATACTTTTAAACTCATCCAGTGCTTCTTTTCCTGCTTGATACATAGGAACAGTTCCAACAGGTAATTTTGTTGAACTTAAAATTGCTTGGCGTGTTTCATCAACATAATTTCCCGTAGATAAATCCATTAGAACATCTGCACCTGCTTGTTCAATAACTCTAACCTTATCTAATTCCTGATCTATAGTTGATTTTTCATTTGAAGTACCAATGTTGGCATTAATTTTAACCTTTAAACCTTCACCAACTGCAACAGGCATTGAATCAGTTCTTTTGTTATTTTTTAAAATTACAACTCTGCCTTCAGCAACCTTTTGACGAATATATTCAACATCAACATTTTCCATTCTTGCAACTTGATACATTTCATCAGTTACTGCACCTTGTTTTGCTTCGATTATTTGAGTAGTCATATTTTCTCCTATTTTATTTTTTATAAAGTTTATTAATTTCAAGTATATCTTTTTTAGATAAATATTTTGCTCCGCCTAATACTTCGGCGCCAAAAATTATTTCAACATGGCTTTTTATGAGCTCAAGTTGATAAAAAGCATTTTGTAAGCTATCTGCCCCAAGAACTATTCCATGGTTTTTTAATAAAACTGCCGAATACTTATCAAAGTACTCACCAACTTTTGTCGCAAGTTCTATACTTGAAGGACAGTAATATGGGATTATGGGAATCTCTCCAAATACAAGTGCAAAATCAGGTAGAACGCTTCTGTCCATAGATTTACCAGCAGCAGCAAAAGCTGTTATAATTGGACAATGACAATGTATTACCGCATTAATATCATCTCTTTTTGTATAAATTTCCGAGTGCATGATTTTTTCGCTTGAAGGCTTTTTATTTCCATTTATTAGGTTTCCATTATAATCGATCAAAACTATATCATTTTCGTCCATATCATTAAGACATACCCCACTTGCAGAAATTAATATACCTTCATTTGTTTTTATTGATATATTTCCGCTTGTAGAGGGCGACATTCCTTTCTGATACAGCCTTTTAGACCAATATAGAATTTCTTCTTTTGTGCCTTTTTGCAAAAAATCCATAAACTCTCCATAAAATTTTATATTTTTATTGTACTAAAAAAATATTTATGTTTAAATAATTTTAGCAATATTTTATAATATTGACTTTATTGAAAAGGTTGGTTAAATACCATAAAAAGAAATATCAAATTAGCCAAAAATGCCGGTTTCTGTTACGGCGTAAAAAGGGCGGTAGATACTACAAAAAAAATAAAATTTGAAAATCCTGATAAGCTCATTTCCGTTTTAGGAGAATTGATTCATAATTCTCATGTGATTTCCGAGCTTAATGATTTAGGAATAAAGACAATATATTCGCTACCAGACAAAGGCGAAGGTATATGCATCATAAGAAGTCATGGCGAAAGCATTGATGTTTTTGAGCAAGTTCAGAAATGCGGTTTTGAGCTTGTTGATTTAACTTGTTTTGATGTTAAAAAAGTTCAAAACAAGGCAATGGAGCTTGCAAAATCTGATTATTTCGTTATAATTCTTGGCGGAAAAGAACACCCTGAAGTAAAAGCAATTTGTGCCAATGCTCAAATGTGCGCAAAAAACAAAGAAAATGTTTATGTTGCCGAAAACCTAGACGCATTAAGAAAAATTGAAGAAATAATAAAAGGTGCAGCAAAAGTCGGCGTTGTCTTACAAACCACTCAGACAAGAGAATATCTTTTTGAAGTTGTAGATTATTTGTCCAAGATTTGCAAGGTTTTAAAAGTTGAAAATACGATTTGTCCTTCTACGTCTTTAAGGCAAAGTGAGGCTAAAAAACTTGCAAAAGAATCTGATTTAATGGTTGTTGTGGGTTCTAAAAAAAGCGCAAATACAACTCATTTGGCTCAAATATTAAGCGAAATTACAAAAACTATTCACATAGAACATCAAGATGAGCTAGATGAATATAAAAATATTATACAAGATTCCGAAAATATTGGAGTTACCGCAGGAGCAAGCACTCCTGACAGCATAATAAATAAAGTATTAGATAAATTAAAAATAATATAGAAAGGATAAAAAATGACAAACGAAACTATGTCAAATCAAGAATTTGAGCAATTACTTTTAAATTCTTACACTTACAAAATCAATGTAGCGGACGTTGTTAAAGGCGTCGTTGTAAAAAAAGAAAAAGACGGTTTTTTAGTTGATATTGGCGCTAAAACAGAAGCTTTTCTTCCAAACCGTGAAATTTCAAATTTTGCAGACAAAAATGTTGATGATATTGTAAAACTTTGGGATGAAAAAGAATTCTACATTATTAAAGATGAAGAAGACGATGAAGTTGCAGTATTATCATTGAAAAAAGTTTCTTGTGCACAAGCTTGGCAAAAACTTGCAGAACTTAAAGCTGCTAATGAAAACGTTATGGCAAAAGTTCTATCTTCTGTTAAAGGCGGTTTAATTGCAGAAATTGAAGGTCTAAGAGGCTTTATTCCATCTAGCCAATTAAGAACTGGTGCGCCTTCCGAAATGCAAGTAGGACAAGAAATTGAAGTTAAAATTTTAGAAGCTGATCCTAAGAAAAATAAACTTATCTTATCTCAAAGACAAGTTTATACTCAACAAAGAGAAATGGTTGCTGATGAAATAATTTCTCGTCTTGCTGTTGATCAAGTTGTTGAGGGCGAAGTGGTAAGAATAGCTGATTTTGGCGCATTTGTTGATATTGAAGGCATTGACGGTTTATTACCAATTTCAGAAATTTCTTGGGAAAGAATCAAACATCCAAGCGACGTTATTCAACTTGGACAAAAAATTGAAGTTAAGATAATTAAAATTGATGAAGATTTAAAACGTATTTCTTTATCTTTAAAAAGAATGGGTGCAAACCCTTGGGAAGAAATTGTTGATAAATTCAAAGAAGGTGACGTAATTAAAGGTACTATTAATAAAATCACTTCTTTTGGTGCTTTTATCAATATTTACCCAGGTGTTGAAGCTCTTTTACCTTCATCTGAAATTGCTGATGGTCAAGTAAATATTAATTCTATGTTTAATTTAGGTGATGAAATTGAAGTATTAATTAAAAAATTCACTCCTCAAGAACATAGAATTGGTTTATCAATGAAAGATATTCAAAAATAATAAAATATTTTTTAAAAAAGCTCCCTTTTTAGGGAGCTTTTTTAGTTTTTTAACCTCTTTTAACCACATTTGTCAAAGGTTCACCGTAGCTATCAAAGTGACCCGTTGTTTCTTCAATAGTATAGCTGATTGTAGCATCTTTTTCCTTTAAATCGTTAGCAAATTTAACAGCGTCATTTATATTTGAATATTCACCCATTAAATCTGCGTTATAAGAACCTTGTCTTTTAACATAAACATTGTACATATTTTATTTCTCCTTACTTTTTATCATTTTACAACAACAAAAGCTATTGCTTTATCTTTTTCATGCGAAATAGACAACAAATAGTCATATTTTTTAAATTCATCAGATAACATATTTATATATGGAACCCCATTTGGTTTTTTTAAAATTTCAATATCTAATAAAGCAGGCTTTTTATTTGCTATTGAAGATAAAGCCTTAATAACCGCTTCCTTAGCACAGAATCTTGCGCATAAATTTTCTTCGCTTTTTTTATTTGATAAACAATATTCAAGTTCATTAATTGTAAAAATTCTTTTTAGAAATTTAGAATTTTTATTTTTAAATCTTGATATATCTTCAATATCTACACCAATAGAAAGCATACAAGTATATTATCATAAAGTTAAAAAAAAGCCCTCTTAATTTAGAGGGCTTTGAAAATCTTTTTGCTTGATTCTCGTGTAGAAAAGGTTAGTGTGTCAGTTAGTGTGTTTTGTGTGTTAAAGCTTTTATGCTTGTTAGGGGGAGGTATTTATGTCTTACATATATATAAAGTATATATAAGAATAAAAATTGCTTATTTAATTTATTTGTTTACAAAACTTAATATAACTATTTTTTTTCTAAAGTTTCAATACAAATTGTCGAATAAAAAGAAGTGTGTATTTTACAGAAAGGATGATTCCATGTCAGAAATTAATGAAGTTAGAAATTTACCAATTCCCGAAATTAAAATGCCGCCTAAAAACGAATCGGCACCATGTGGAGAAGCTCCTGAAGTCAATATATTTGATGGTAACGGAAATGGTATTAATATTAACCCTCCCTCATGTATGGATACAGAATCTCAAGCTCTGCTTGAAGGTTTTTATGATGCTATTGAGGAATATTATGATGAGCCTGAACCTACAATGTGTCCACCAATGTCATCTGTTGCACCTAAATCTGAACCTATAGCATCATCTGCGCCCGATGCAGCTCCACAACCGTCTGCACCTTCAGCTCCACAACCAGCTGCACCTGAGGAATGTCCGCCAATGTCAGATATTGCATCTGCACCTGATGTAGCTCCACAACCAGCTGCACCTTCTCAACCATCTGCACCTTCAGCTCCGCAACCATCTGCGCCTGAGGAATGTCCGTCAGCTCCATCTGTAAATCATTCAGATGCAGAAGTACAAAATTCTCCTTCTGATATTTCAGATGAGTTAAGTTCTATCCAAAAAGATTTTTTAGATTTACATGAACAAATCCAAAACGATATTGAAGACGGTGAAATTAGTTTTTCATAATTTCAAAATAACAAAAATAAAAAAGAAACAGGCAATTGCCTGTTTCTTTTTTTAAATTTAAACTATTTAGTTTTCAAAAACATAGCCCATTAAAGAAGCTTCTCTTGCCTTTTTAACAGCATTTGATAACATTCTTTGATGTTTTGCGCATGTTCCGGTAATTCTTCTTGGAAGAATTTTGCCGGATTCTGATAAAAATCTTTTTAATTTAGAAACATCTTTGTAATCTAAACAATCAATTTTATCATTACAAAAAGCGCAATTTTTCTTCTTTTTTACGTCTTTTAAATCTTTAGCCATTTTATACTATTTTCCTTTTCTAGTTTATCGACCACAAAATTGCGTTTTAAAACGGAATTTCGTCTTCATCAATTAAATCTTGTGCTATTTCGTCCTGATTAAAAGAAACAAGGCTGTCTTCACTTGGATTAGAAACAACTGCCTGACTATTTTGACCCGCAGTCATTTTTTCTACAAAATTAGCACTTATTTCATAAACTTTCTTATCTTTGCCATCAGGCATTTTATATGTATTCACTTGTAATTTACCTTCAACTGCAACATCATCGCCAACATTAATTGTAGATGCAACAGTATCAGCCAATTGACCAAAAGCAATTATTCTAAGCAGAGTTTCGTTTGTTTTATCGATATTTACAGTAAAACCTGCAATTGCCATGTCATTTTGTGTGAATCTTTTTTCGGGAGCCTTAACAACTGTCCCTGTTACAAATGCTTTAGCAAGAGTCATTTATGCACATTCCTTTGTTGTAAACATAACACGAATGATAGAATCATTTATTTTTAATTGTCTTTTTAATTCATCAATTTTATCAGCAGGAACTGTCACAACTTGATTTACCATAAAACCATCTGCAAAACCTGCAACTTCATAAGCAAGTTTTTTTCTTCCCATTTTATCAACTTCTTCAACGTTTCCGCCTAAATTCTTAACAATTTCTTCTACACGAGCAACAACTTTATCAGCATCGTCATTGTCTAAATTAGGTTTGATTATTGTGAATAAATCGTATTTTTTCATTCTTTCTCCTTTGGTGATTGTATTATATGTGGATGTTATCATAAACATATTTTACAGACAAGAGAAATATTTTATTAAAATATTTATGCTTGAAATTCTCCAAAAAATACTTTTTTCGCAGGTCCGGACATAAATACGTGGTTTGAGTCTGTATATTCTATATTTAATACGCCACCAGGTAAAACAACATCACAGACATTATTTATTAATCCTTTTTTAACTCCCGCAACAACGCTTGCGCAGGCTCCTGTTCCACAGGCTAAAGTTATTCCGCAACCACGTTCCCAAACGTTCATTTTTATTCTATTTTGCGAAATAACATTTACAAATTCCACATTAGTTTTTTGAGGGAAAATCGCATCTTTTTCAATATCTGCACCTTTAGTTCTGGCTAACATTTCACTATCTTCATCAGTATAAATTACACAGTGAGGATTCCCCATTGAAATAGCAGTTGCCCTAAAACCTTGAACTTCAAAATTCAAAGGATTATCTGTGCAAACAGGAATTTTTGCAGAATCAAAAATAGCTTCCCCCATATCAACAAGAACATTTCCATTTTCAAGAATTTTTGGCGTAATTATTCCTGCCAAAGTTTCAACAGTAAATTTATCAGAATTTACAAAATTATTTTCTCTTGCAAATTTTGCAAAACATCTTATTCCATTACCGCACATTTGAGCAATAGTTCCATCAGAATTAAAAAATTTCCACCCTATATCTGCAACTTTTGATTCGGTAGGGCAAAATAGTCCGTCTGCCCCTACTCCAAAATTTCTATCGCACATTTTTATTGCCAAATCAGAGGTCGCAATATCATCTTTTAATATTACAAAGTCGTTTCCTAAACCTTGCCATTTTTCAAATTTAATTCCCATAATTATCCTTATTTGTTATATTCTATAAAAATTTCTTTAATAAATTCAAAACCCTTTTTAATGCTTTCTATTTCAACTTTTTCATTTGGAGAATGCATTGAATATATGTTTGCAACTCCAACTAGAACAGGTTTAAATTTGAGATTGTTTTTGTTTGTTTTATTAGCGTAGATATGAGTTTCTGCTCCTGCATGAAAAGGTTGAACTTTTACATCTATTCCTATTTTTTTACCTGCCTTTTTGGCAATTTCTGACATTTTTTGATTTGGAGATTTTTCAAAAGGCAACATGTGAATTTTTACACTAAGTTCTGCTTTTGCATATTCTCCGTATTTTTTATTAAATTTATCGATTTTCTTTTGAAATTTTTTAATGAGTTCATCTTCATATTTTTTATCCGAACTTCTTAAAGAATAATGTGCATAGGCTTTTGTATTTATAACGTTATCAGCACAAAGAGAAATTAATGTCTTTGAATACGGGGGGTTGATATTTTCTTTTTCCAAAATTCTTTCTATACCGATATCTGTAGCACCTGCAACTATTGAACCTAAATTACAAGAAGTAATGGTAAATCCGTTTTCTTTTTTATAAACTCCGTTTGGAAGCTTTGAAACCAAATCCGCAATTAATTTTGCAGCATTGTATCTTTTTTTATCCTGAATATCATTTCCGCTGTGTCCACCCAGTTTTGTGGTTACCTCTATATCAAGCTTTGTGTAACCTGCTCCAGCTATTTCAAAATTTCCAAGTGCATCAGAATCCAAAACTAAAACATTTTCACTTTCGAGCTCATTAAATTTAACATGATTAATTCCTGTCATATTTGTTTCTTCATCACGAGTTAAAACTATTTCAAGTCCACCATGTTTAATTTCAGGATTCTTTGCAAGGTATATTGCTAAACTTAATGCAACTGCAACTCCGGTTTTATCGTCTGCGCCAAGGGTTCTTGAACCGTCTGTCATGTAAAATTTTTTATCTTCCGAAGTTAAAACTTTGACTTCAGAACTATTGCCTACAACATCCATATGACTTGATAAAGCAAGAGATTCTTTTCCTTCGCTATTTGCCGGAACTCGAATAATTAAATTTTGATATTCATCGTAGTAGGCATTAATACCATTTGTATAAGTAATTTCTAATATTTTGTTTGAAACATTAATTTCTCCCAAGCTTGGAGAAGGAATTTTCGCCAATTCAACAAATAATTCCGTAACATCCATCATAACACACTCCTATTTATACATTTTAACAGCTTTTTCAACCTCTGAAAGGGTTTTTTGAGCTTCAATTCGAGCCTTTTTTGAACCTTCATATATAATATCTTTCAATAAAGATGGTTGTTTTTGCAGTTCATTTCTTTTTTCTCTTATCGGAGCCATATATTCGTTCATTTTTGCAATAAGTCTTTTTTTACAATCAGCACAACCAATTGATGCTGACTTGCAACCTTTGCAAATTTCATTTATTTCATCATCTGTTCCAAATATTTTCCAATAATCAAACACAACTTCACAATTATCAGGGTTACCCTTGTCATCCCTTCTCATTCTGTTTCTATCTGTTATTGCGGTTTTAAATTTCTTTTCCGTAATTTCTGCTGTATCTGATATTTTAATATCATTATTAAATGACTTACCCATTTTATTCCCGTCTAATCCCTTCAGGAGAGGAATTTGGGTTAATTTAGGTTGAGATTCATTAAACAACTCAACATTATATATATTATTAAATCTTCTTGCTATATCTCTTGTCAATTCTACATGTGCAACTTGATCTATTCCAACAGGTACATAATTCGAATTAAAAAGCATAATATCCGCTGACATTAATACAGGATATCCAAACAATCCATACGAAAGATTTGAGATGTTTTCTTGTTTATCTTTCATAATTTTCGCTAAATCCTTTAAAGTAGGATCACGCTCGACCCAATTCTGAGGAGTAATCATAGAAAGATAAATGTGAAGTTGAGCAGTTTCCGGAACAAGTGATTGCAAATAAATCGTTGATTTATTCGGATCAATGCCTGAAGCCAACCAATCTAAAAGAACATCTTCTACGTTTTGTTTCATATCTTCTGTTTGATTATATTTTGTTGTTAACGCATGCCAGTCCGCTATAAAAAAGAAGCTTTCAAATTCATTTTGCAAATTTACCCAATTTTTTAAAACTCCAAAATAGTGTCCCAAGTGAAGTTTTCCGGTTGGACGCATACCTGATACTATTCTTTTTTTATTTATTTCATTGGTCATTATTTAACTCCTCAAGTAAATTTAGAGCATCTTCAAAATCATCAAAAATCATTAAAGCTTGCCTTAAATGCTCTTTAGCTTCCTGTTTTTTATTGCATTTTATTTCACATTTTGCCAAATTTGTTAATAAAATATGGTTTTTAGGATATTTAATTGCAAGCTTGCTAAAAAGCCCCATTGCATTCTCATATTCATTTGTTTCCATATAACAAATCGCAAGCATATTTAACGTTTCGTCATCTTTAATAATATTTATTGCATCAAGAAGAAATTGCTTTGCAATTTCAAATTTTTTATCTGTAAAATAATATTTTGCCATAAAAGTTTTTGCTAAAAAATTATCCGGAGAAATATTTATTGCTTTTTCCAACAATTTAAAAGCTTCATCTCTTTTATTTTCAAGTAAATAAACATATCCTAAATATGCATTTACATCTCCATCATCCGGTTCAAGTTCTAACGCTTTATTAAATGCCACCTTTGCTTCATCAATTCTTGATAACATCATATATGAAACACCCAATGAATAATAAAACTCAGCAACATCATCCTCGAGTTTTATTGCTTCTTGCATTTCATCAACTGCCCAATCGTAACAGTTCATCTTTAAATATAAAACACCTAAATCTTTGTGTGCATAAGGGTTATTTGGCTCAAGCGTAATACACTTTTTAAACATTTCTGCCGCTTTATCAAATTCGCCTAACTCTACATAGTTAAATGCAAGATTATAATAAACCTCTACATCAATTTTTCCACGATTTAAAAGTGTTTCAAATGTTGCAACAGATTCATCATATAAACGCAACTTTCTTAACAGTGCGCCTTTTCTTTTAATAAGTGAAATATTTTTTTCGTCAACTGCCAAAAGTTGATTAACATTATTCAATGCTTCCTTGTAATTTTCTATATTTTGCAGAGCTTCAATGTATGCTAATCTATATGATGAATTATTTGGATACGCCATAACAAGATTTTGATACAATGTTGCACTAAGATTGTATTCACCTGCCGCAGAAGCACACGAGGCTAGGCTTGCAAGCATAGTAATTGATGGTTCATTTTGATAAGATATTTGAAAATATTTAAGCGCATTTTTATAATCATTCATAGATTGATAACAAATACCTAAATTATAAGCTGTCAAAGAATTTTCTTTATCTTTTTCGAATATTTCCAATAAAAGTTTTATTGCTTTCTCATTTTCCCCGACATTCATATAAGCAACAGCTAAACTGTTTGCCATTGCTATATGTTCTGGATTTAATTCCAAAGCTTTTTCAAGGTATGTTATCGAATTTTTGTAATCTTTTTTTAACATGTATGATGTTGACAAAATATAATAAATAGAATAATCAGGCTCGATCTCCGAATTATTTAGTGCTTTTGATATTACTTGAATTGCATTATCTACCTGACTAAATTCTACATATATCATAGCAAGACTTTTATATGCTTCAATGTAGCTTGGACGAAGTTCTAATACTTTTTGAAAATATTTAATAGCTTCCTCTTTTTCGCCTACTTTTGCCTTGCAACTAGCAAGATAAAAAAGACTTAAAGCATCGTCATTATCCTCATCAACTGCTTTTTTAAAGGCATCTATTGCGGCAATCGGATTATCCAGATTAACTTCGCAAAGTCCAAGATTTTTGAGTGACTCAATGTCATTTGGATAATTTTTTAAAATATCCTCAAGTAGCGCTTTTGCAGCTGTAAAATCTTCAGAATTTATTAGTTCAAGCGCTTTATTTAATTGAATTTCTTTTCCCATAAATAAAATTATAAGCTAAAATTAATCTTTTGTGCAAATTTTATTAATTTATTATGGAGTTTTATTTTTTTTGATATGTACATTTATAAATCTTTTCAAAACCATATTGCTCAAGTATTTCAGATATTACATTACATCCACAAATATCAAGTTCACCCAAAACAATTACAGATCCGGTATCAAGCCTTGCGCATAATCTTTCAAATATATTTTTTACATCTTTTTCGTTCAAATTAAACCAGAAATTTCTGCACAAAACTAAACTATTAGACGGATTAATTTCATCAATTTTATCTGCAATGTTTGCTTCCTCAAATTGAGCACAATCTTTTATGGCACTTTTGAGCCTCAATCGGCAGCTTCCTCTTTCTTTTCTATCTATATTGTTAATATCAAAATATCTGTCTATACGTCCATCGGTATTTTTTAAAATTTTTTCATAATCATCTTTTAAGCACTGTATTTTATCGCTTTTTGCTTGTTTGATTATCTCTGAATCTATATCATAAGCCTTTATTGGAAAGAATTTTTTCGCACCTTCTTCTCCAAGTTCTTCAATTAAACTTATAATTAAAGAATATGTTTCTGAACCATCAGAAGAAGCAAAATTATACACATTAACTTTTGGCGAATCTTGAAATGCCCTTGATATTGCTTTTCTAAAAGATTTCCATCCCAAGCATACATCTTGCAAATCGAGTCTAAAAAAATTTGTATAATTTGAATATAAAAATCTTTCGTTTCGAGAACCACTTTTTCTTCTTTTAAATAAAGGGTTATCTCCATATACTTTTCGTTCGGTGGACTTAAAATTTATTACGTAATTAATATGTGAAATTTTCATAATTATACAAAACTCAATAAAATAAAAAATTGCCCCTTTTGTAAAGGGGCAATTTAAAAATAAGAAAATTTTATTTTTTTGCTTCAATTACTGCTTGCGCAGCAGCAAGAGCGGCCTGAGGTATTCTGAAAGGTGAGCAGGAAACGTAATTTAAGCCAATTTTATAAGCAAACTTAACGCTGTCCGGGTCTCCGCCGTGTTCACCGCATATACCGCCAATTAAAGCCGGATTAATCGATTTACCTTTTTCCATAGCCATTTTAATTAATTCTCCTACACCTTTGAAATCAAGGGTATCAAATGGGTTATATGGAAGGATTTTTTGTTCTACGTAACGTTTCAAGAATTTACCTTCGGCGTCATCTCTTGAATATCCGAATGTCATTTGTGTTAAGTCATTTGTACCAAATGAGAAAAATTCGGCATAAGGAGCAATTTCATCTGCGGTTAATGCAGCACGAGGAATTTCAATCATTGTTCCAAATTTATATTCAAGTTCTACGCCTTTTTCTTTCATAACGTCTTTTGCAACTTTTACAAGAATTTCTTTTGCTGTTTTTAATTCGTTTACATGTCCGATTAAAGGAATCATAACATACGGCATAACGTTAATACCTTCTTTTTTAACGTCACATGCGGCTTCAAAAATAGCTCTTACTTGCATTTCGTTGATTTCAGGATATGTTAAACCCAAACGGCAGCCACGAAGTCCCATCATAGGATTTGATTCAGATAAGCCTTCTACGATTGTCAACAAAGCTTGTTCTTCAGTATAATCCTGTTTTAAAACTTTTTTAGCTGCAACTTGCGCAATAAGTTCTTCTTTGGAAGGTAAAAATTCGTGTAATGGAGGATCTAATAATCTTATTGTTAAAGGTCTTTCTCCAAGTGCTTTGAACATTCCATAAAAATCTTTATATTGCATTGGTAATAACTGCGCTAATGCTTCTGCGCGCGCTTCTTTTGTACCTGCAATAATCATTTTTTGAACCCAAGGAAGTCTATCAGGATCCATAAACATGTGTTCAGTTCTGCATAATCCAACACCTTCTGCATGGAACATTAAAGCATTTTCCACGTCCTTAACTGTGTCTGCATTAGCTTCAATAGTCATTGTCTTTATTTCATTTACCCAAGAGAAGAATGTTTTAAAGTTGTCGTCAATTTTGGCGTCTGCTAATTTAACAGCTCCATCCATTACCAAACCTTTTCCGCCATCAAGCGAAATTATGTCGTCTTTATGGTAAACTGTTCCATCTGCTCCAATGAGGGTTTCTTTTTCAAGATCAATTTTCATATCTTCACAACCTGCAACGCAAGGTTTACCCATACCCTTTGCAACAACCGCAGCATGAGAAGTTGCACCACCTCTAAGAGTTAAAACACCTTGTGCAACTGCCATACCATGTATATCATCAGGACATGTTTCAATTCTTACTAAGATAACTTTTTCGCCTTTTTCTCCACGTTCGGCAGCTTCATCGGTATTAAATACAATTTTACCAACAGCAGCACCCGGAGAAGCATTAACACCGTGTGCAACTACATGTGCTTGTTTCATTGCAGCATCATCGAAGCAAGGTAATAATATTTGATTAACTGCGTATGGATCTACAAGTTGAATTGCACGTTCTTTTGTAATTATACCTTCTTTTTCCATTTCAACAGCAATTCTAACTGCCGCTGTTGCAGTTCTTTTACCGCTTCTTGTTTGAAGAATATATAATTTACCTTTTTCAATTGTAAATTCCATATCTTGGACATCTTTATATCCGTTTTCAAGTTTTTTTGCGATATCTACATATTGTTTATATAAATCAGGCATTTCAACTTCAAGTTCGCAAATTGGTTTTGGTGTTCTAATACCTGCAACAACATCTTCACCTTGTGCATTTGTTAAATATTCGCCATAGAATTTATTTTCACCGGTAGCGGGGTTTCTTGTAAACGAAACACCTGTAGCACAGTCATCGCCCATATTACCAAATACCATTGTTTGAACGTTAACTGCAGTTCCAAAATTGTGGTCAATTTTATTCATGGTTCTATAAGCAACGGCACGTGGAATATTCCAAGAACGAAATACTGCTTCAATTGCTTCTTGAAGCTGCACGAAAGGATCTTGTGGAAATTCTCTTCCAACAACTTCTTTAATTACATTTTTATAAACCGGAATTAAAGATTTCCAACCTTCTGCAGAAACTTGTGTATCTTCTTTTACGCCTTCACGTTCTTTAACTTTTTCAACTTCGGATTCAAAATATTTTTGTCTATCCATATCCCAAGCAACAGAACCGAACATTGTCAAAAATCTTCTGTAGCTGTCATAGCAAAATCTGGGATTGTTTGTTAATTTAACCATTGCTTCGACGGTTTCATCATTTAAGCCTAAATTTAATATAGTTTCCATCATACCGGGCATTGAATCTCTTGCACCTGAACGAACAGAAACTAAAAGTGGATTTTGCGTATCACCAAATTTTTTACCTGTTTGTTTTTCAACATCAGCTAAAGCAGCTTTAACTTCATCCATTAAGCCCTCAGGCATTTTGTTTCCGTTGTTTATATAATCCATACAAACTTCAGTTGTAATAGTTAGCCCCGGAGGAACAGGCAGACCCAAATTGGTCATTTCAGCAAGATTTGCACCCTTACCGCCAAGGAGGTTTCTCATATCCGCATTGCCTTCTCTAAAAAGCCATACACGTTTTTGCATTAATTTCCTCCAATTTTTCTAATATTTCTAATAACACAATTTAAAATGATGTTATCAAAAACATGCTTTAATGACAATTATAATTTGAATTTAAAAGAAAAATTTATGTAAATTTTTGTTAAATTAAAAAAGCCCGTTATGGGCTTTTTTACTATATATTTTCTGTCTTGGATAAGACTTTATTTAAACAATCAGCTAACTCCAATCTTGCTTGTTCATCTAATTCCACAAGCGGTCTTCTAACAACATTTTCCAAAATTCCTAATTTTGATAAAAGCGCTTTAACTGGAGTTGGATTAGGAGCCATAAATATTTTTTTAAACAATGGGAATAAAATTTTATGCATATTTTGAGAAGCAAGCACTTGCCCTGATTTAAAATTATGAATCATTGATTTTATTTCATTGCCTACAACGTGTGATGCAACCGATACAACACCGTGCGCACCAAGAGATAACATTGGTAATGTTAAACTATCATCTCCCGAATATATAACAAAATCATCCGGAGCAAGCATTTTTATTTCGGAAATTAGATCCAAATTAGAATTAGATTGTTTAACTGCAACAATATTTGAATATTCTTTTGCAAGAAAAGCTATTGTTTCAGGTGCCATATCGACCCCTGTTCTCCCCGGAATATTATATAAAATAATCGGTAAATCAACACTCTTTGCAATAGCACCAAAATGTTCTTTCATACCTTGTTGAGAAGGTTTGTTATAATAAGGAACAACTGATAGAATTGCATCTGCACCAAGTTCTTGTGCTTTTTTGGATGAGGCTATTGCGGTATCAGTAGAATTTGAACCTGCTCCCATAATAACCTTACATTGTCCTGATACTGTTGATTTTACACAATATAATATTTCTTGTTCTTCATCATGAGTAAGTGTCGGTCCTTCGCCTGTAGTACCCGCAACGACAACAGCATCTGTTTTTTGATTTAATAAATGTTTTGAAACTTTTTCAACGGAAGCATAGTCAACTGATTTATCCTTGTCAAAAGGGGTGACCATAGCTGTTATAACTTCGCCCAGATTACATCTTAATGCCATAAAGTTTCTCCTTTAATATAAATTCATTTCTATTACTTTTTGAGCAATTCTGACAGTATTTAATGCTGCACCGATTCGAAGATTATCTGCAACACAGAAAAAGTCAAGCCCATTGTCAAAAGCTATTGATTTTCTTATTCTTCCAACGTATACAGGATTTTTTCCTGCTGCATCTTTTGGAGTCGGATATGTATATGTTGAGATATCGTCTCTTAATTCCACACCCCAAGTATTTTTTAACAATTCACGTGCGGATTCTACATCGATATCATTTTCAAATTCTACACTTACAGCTTCGGAATGACCAATGTATACAGGAACTCTAACTGCTGTACAAGAGATTTTTACATCTTCCGACAAATGAAGAATTTTTCTGGTTTCATTTGTTACTTTCATTTCTTCTTTTGTATAACCGTTTTCGACAAACGAATCAATTTGAGGTATAACATTAAAAGCTATTTCATATTTAAATGCAGAAGGCTCAAAAGGCATACCCACAAGATTTGTTTTTGTATTATCGGTTAATTCGTTTATTGCTTTTAAACCTGCGCCGGAAACTGCTTGATAAGTTGAAACTATCATTCTTTTAACTTTATATTTATCATGAAGCGCTTTTAAAGGAAGCATTAATTGCGATGTTGAACAATTTGGATTAGAAATTATACCTTTATGATTTTTTAAATCTTCATCATTAACCCCTGCAATAACAAGAGGTACATCCTTTTCCATTCTAAATGCACTTGAATTATCTATAAATACACAATTTTTCTTTGCAGCAATCGGCGCAAAGCGTTTACTTGTTTCTCCGCCTGCAGAAGCTAAACAAATGTCAATATTGTCAAAAACATCATCACTTGCTTCAATAACAGTATGCTTTTCGCCTTTAAATTCAAGAGTTGAGCCTGCTGACCTTGAAGAAGCCAAAAACATTATCGAATTGTATTCAACTTTTTCTTCTTCCAGTATGTTTAATATTTCTCTTCCAACTACACCTGTAGCGCCAAGGACTGCTATATCAGGTAATCTTTTTGTCATAAAATATTCTCCAATCCATATACAAAATCATTATTTTCAAAAATATGCTCAACAGCAAGTTTTACTCCGGGCATATAACATTCACGGTTAATTGTATCGTGGTGAATTTTTAATATTTGTCCGTCTGAGCCAAAAATAACTTGTTGCGAAGCAACAAAACCGGGCATACGTACGGAATGAATTTGAATATTTCCTTTTCCGTCCTGATTGTAGTTTCCACCCCTTGAACCCTTAATTGTTTCCGTTTCTTCACAATTACCAAGTTTAAAGTTATTATTGCTTTCCATCATTAACTGAGCAGTTTTAATTGATGTACCTGATGGTGCGTCTTTTTTTTTTTTATTGTGAAATTCTATTATTTCAGCATTTGAAAAATATTTAGAAGCTTCTTGTGCAAATTTCATCATCAAAATTGCACCAATAGAAAAATTGGGGGCAATTATGCAACCGGTATTTGAACTTTTTGACATTTCTTTAATTTGCATAATTTGTTCATCACTAAGTCCTGTTGTTCCAATTACAGATTTAACCTTATTTTCCATATATATTTTTATATTTTCAAACACTGTGGAAGGTTGCGTAAAGTCAACAACCACATCAACATCATGCACTTTTAGGGCAGCATTTAAGTCGCCTTCAATATAAACGTCATTATATATATTTTGTCCGATATTCAATTTATCTACAGCGCAAACTAATTCAATATTTTGAGCAGCAATTGCCATTTTTACAACTTCTTGCCCCATTTTGCCGTTCGCTCCGACTACTCCTAGTTTAATCAAAATGCCTCCTTATAATGGTTTTTGTTTAGTATATCATATTGCTTTATAAAAATACAATATTCTTTAAGATAGAAAATGTTCAAAATTTAAAAGGCTCTCAATATTGAGAGCCTTTTAATATAACCTAAAGCTTAATTATACAAATAATTCACGTTCGCTTCTAACAATTTCTCTGTTGATTGAATTTCTGTGTGAAATTGTGCTAACAATTGACATAACCGTAGCACTCATTGCAATTTCTGAATCTAATTTATTTACGGCAGAACCAACACCAACAGCGCTTGCGCCTGAAGCAAATGCTAAAGGAGCAGTTTTTGCAGTAATTCCCGAAGCACTCATAATAGGCAATGCTGTGTGTTGTGTTAATTCAAGCGTATTTGCAATTGTTGCTTCCGCATATCCAATTAGATGTGCAGATGGATTTGTTGAATTTTTATCAACTTTAATTCCTTCTGTTTGAATTAAATCAACTCCAAGGATTTCAAGTTTTCTTGCTAATTCAATTTGTTCTGCTATTTCAATATTTCCAGGAATTGTAACACAAGTAAATACGTCATATTTACTTATTAAACCAAGTGTTTCAAGAACAATGTCATAAACTTGTTGAGAAGTAAAACTTTGTCCTTTTTTATATAATGCATCGAAGTTTCCAATTTCTATAGCATCAGCACCCCATTGAACAGCATTCAAAAGTTCAAAAGGATGAACAGAAGAAACAAAAATTGGTAATTTAGTGTTTTTTCTTGCGATTTCATAAATTTCTTTATTACAAGCGATATCTACAGCACTTGCATGTCCAGCTTGAGCAGCACGGCATATTTTTGCAACACTGTCTTTATTGTAGTTATCAATTCCTGCAATAATTTTAACGGCTCTTTTTTCTCTTAAATGTTTTCTAAAAACTTCGATTCCCATCATTTTTTTCCTTTTTTCTAGTACACTTGAATTTTATCACAACTAAATATTATGTGCAATGAAAGCTTAATTTTAATATGCTAACATTTTCTACGTATTTAAGGATAAAATTATGATTACATATTTAAAAACAAAACTTTCTGTATTATTGCTATTAATATTTTTTAGCCTTGCTGTTCCGGCATTTTCTTATGAATATAGCTCAAATGAAGAAAAAAATTTTATAGAAATATATGAAAAAACTTTGCCTTCCATTGTTTCAATTGAAGCAGATATCGACCATGGAACATCAGGCGGAACCGGATGTATTATATCGAAATCCGGTATTATTTTAACAAGTTCACATGTAATAGAAAAGGCTAGAAACATAACTGTTACGACTCACAGCGGTAGAAATTACACAGCAAAAATTATAGCTATACTTAAAAATAAAAATGATTTAGCTTTAATAAAAATAGATACAAATGAAAATTTGCCTTTAGCAAAATTTGGCGATTCGGACGAAGTAAAAGTTGGTCAAAGAGTTTTAACTATAGGTTGTCCATTTGGTTTTAAAGATACATTAACAACTGGAATAATATCAAGAATTGATTATGAAAGAAATAAAATTCAAACAGATGCCGCAATAAATCCCGGCTGTTCAGGCGGTCCTCTATTAAACTTAAAAGGCGAAATTATAGGAATAAACCAGTCTATATACAATCCAGATAACAATCGCTCAAATATCGGTATAGGTTTTGCACTACCTTCTAATTACGCCATTGATTTTATTACAAAAGCTAATAAAAAAATGGCAAATATGAAATAATATTACTTAATTAGAAATGTTTTTATGTATTTATATGCAAGCATAAGTTCATTGTTATCAAGCTTTTCAATCATTGTATTTATCTCATCTTTTAAATTTTCGGGATTTTTATGATAGTTAAATTCAAATAAGTCTTTTGTTTCAACCAAAAAAGCTGCTGCTAATCTTGAAATAAGATCTGCGGAAGGAAAGTTTTTTCCACTTTCAATGCAACTTATGTGCTTATTATCTACTCCTACTATTTCTGCAAGTTGCGCTTGAGTATAGTTTAATTTTTTTCTAAGTTCTTTTATTTTCTTTCCAAAAAGAATTTTTATATTGTCCATATATTCTCCAATTTTATAATTTTACGGACAATTTGCTTTGCTTTAAATGGTTAATTAGGTAAATTATTGACACTAATTTACCTCATGTGTTAACTTATTAACATAATAGGTAAATTTTTATAATAAAAATAACCTTAAATGCAGAAAATAATATAGAAAGCAAAACATGAAAAAGATTTTAGCCTTTAGTTTAATTGAACTAATGATTAGTTTGATTACAATATCTTGTATAACTGCAGCGTTTGCTCCAATTATCACAAAAAAAATGAAAAATTCTAATGTTAGTGTTGCATTGTCTGAAATAAGTACAAAGTGTGATAAATTTACAAGTGAATGTTCACTTTGTTATTCAAGTAAGTGTGTTGCATGCTCTAGATATTGTAATGATAATCAGCATAAAAATGTAAGTACTTGTCTTTGTGAAAATTGTGTCGATAGAAGTGTAGGTTGTATAAGGTGTGATGCTAAGGAATGTAAGAAATGCGACCTTGGATATGGTTTAACAAGTGACGGCAAATGTAGATTGTGTCCCAAAGGTTATTATTCAGATGGTACTTATGATTGTAGAGCATGTTCTGTTGATCAATATCAAAATCAAGAAGGTAAATCATCTTGTATAAATTGTCCCGCTGCTCAAGGTTCAGAAATAGGTTCAGCAAGTTGTACAACTTGTTCTACTAAAATTGCAAATTGTTATGAATGTTCTAATTTAACTCAATGTATAAAATGTAATGCAGGATACTATTTAAATTCATCTAATACTTGTACAAAATGCCCTGCAGGTTATAAGTGTGACGGAACAACAAACAAGGTGGCATGTTCTAGTGGAACATATAGTGCTACTGGTGCCAGTTCTTGTACTACATGTCCAGCTGGAAAATATAGTGGGGCAGCTGCATCAAGTTGCACAAATTGTTGGGCAGGTTCCTGGTCTAATGCGGGAGCAAGTACATGTTATACATGTCCAGCGGGTTATGCTTGTAACGGTGCAGGCACTGCAACAAAATGTTCAGCAGGATACTATGCTCCAGCAGGTTCATCAGGTTGTTCTGCATGCTGGGCAGGTACATACAGTGGAGCAGGAGCTTCCGGTTGTACTTCTTGTTGGGCTGGAAGTTATAGTGGAGCAGGAGCTTCAACATGCACAGGTTGCTGGGCTGGAAGCTACAGTAATACAGGAGCTTCAACATGCACTGCTTGTTCATCTACTTGGGCAAATTGTACAGCATGTACTATAAATGGTTGTACGGCATGTGCTAATGGATATCAATTAACTAACGGCAAATGCACCATACCTTACGGTCCGCCGAGAAATCAAGCAGATTGTGACCCATATAATGCAATGTTTGTTGCAGCACAATACACGGGAACAGGCAAGAATTTATGTGTTACTAAATACAACGTAGGCGATAATTCCCAAGCACCTAATGGTATAGCTCCTTTAATTCCTTCAAGTGTCAAAAACGTGTCGTCTGCAATTCCTTGTGCAGAAACTCTTTGTTGCTGGAATGGGGTTACTTCTACAGTTTGTGGGCTTTCACAAGGAACTTCTTATTATTCAGGTTGCAACAGGACAGTTTGTAAAGTGCAGGCTGCAGATTTAGCCTGTAAAAGCTGGCAGCCAAACGGAATGGCGGCAGGTTATTGGCGTTTACCAACTGTAGGTGAATTACAGAATATAGGAAATAATGTAAAAACCTTATCCTCTAATAAAGGTTCAAGCGGACTTCAAATATGTTCAAATAATTGTGGCGGTGAAAATGTACAATGTCAAAACGGAAGTACATGCAGTACAAATGGAAGAGGAATATGTGGTCCTGATGTTGTATGGAGTGGCACTGCTGCGTCAAGCGGCAAACATTATGTATGGTATAACGGTTGCCATAATTTTACTTTATCTGAACATGAAGATTATAATGCTAATTCTGCTCGTTGTGTTGCAGAAACAATCAAGTATTCTAGCTAGATTTTCATATTATTTTTGTGTTTTGGTTGAGGCAAATTATTTTGCCTCTTTTTTTAATATGAACTAATTATTGTTCCGCCACCCAACACAACATCATCTTTGTATAATACTACTGCTTGAGAAGGTGCAATTGCACTAATTTTATCTTTAAATTCTACTTTTATCTTGTTATCTTCAGGATATACAATCACATCTGCTGGATTTGATGCGGATCTTATTTTTGCAGTTGCTTCAAACGGTTCTATCGGATTATTCAGAGCAATCCAGTTAATATCATTTGCTATAAGTCCTTTTTTATACGTATCATTTTTAGTGCCTACTATTACTTGATTGTTTTTTTCATTAATATCTACAACATATAACGGTTCAGAATATGCAATTTTAAGCCCTTTTCTTTGACCTATTGTATAGTTGTATATTCCCGAGTGATACCCAAGAATGTTTCCGTAAACATCCGTGATTTCGCCCTTTTTTTCTTCCGTATCAAATAAATCTTTAAAATCACCCTTGTAAAAATCTTGGCTGTCAGTTTTTTGAGCAACAGGAATATTAGCTTTTATAGCATATTCTCTAACTTCAGTTTTTTCCATATTACCCAGAGGAAAAATTATATTTTCTAATTCATCTTGAGAAAGTTTATATAAAAAATATGTTTGGTCTTTCTTGTGATTTTTGCCCTTTTTTAGTTCATACCTGCCCGTATTTTCATTAAATTCATTTCTTGCATAGTGACCTGTTGCAAATTTATCAAAATTCAACCCCATTTTTTTTGCGGTTCTTGGAAACAAACCAAATTTAATAAATTTGTTACACATAACGCATGGATTTGGAGTTAATCCTGATAAATATTGTTTTTTAAATTCCTGAAAAACAATTTTATCGTATTCTTTTGATAAATCTATTAAATAAAATTCGCAGCCAACTAAATTGCATATTGCTTTTGCATCGTTAATTTCTTTTTCTTTATCTGTTCCGTAGCATGAATTCGCTATTGTTTTAATTTCGCCATCATATATTTTCATCATGGCACCAATTACATGATGACCTTCAGATTTCAAAATATTAATTGCAACTGCGGAGTCAACCCCGCCTGAAACACCAACTAAAATATTCATAAAGTTATAGTACTATAAAATAAAAAAAGTTACATTTATTTAGCAAAAAAACTTTTTTACTTGATTTTTTTTATTTATTTAATATTATAAAATTAATAATACTTAGGAAAGGATGTAAAAATGTCAGTATATTGCGAAATCTGCGGTAAAAAATCACTTAAAGCAGCTAAGATTTCGTTTTCTCATAAACAAAATGTACACAGACAATTACCAAATTTGCAATCTGTTAGAGTTAGATTAGCAAATGGCACAGTTAAAAAAATGTCTGTTTGCACATCTTGTATCAGAGCGGGAAAATTTACTAAAGCTTAATAAGGGATTTTTAAAAGAAATTTAAGACGGTTGAGACTATTATATAATCTTTTCCGTCTTTTTTAGTTAGTAGTATTATGGAGCTAGTATATTGAAAATCGGTTTTTATTTGGGGGACATTAAAAAACCGGAATCCCAAGGGGATTTAACTTTTGAACTTTCTTTTGTGGATGAATTATTGTCCCAAAAGACCTGTCATGAATTTGTTTTTTATTATTTCGGCAAAAGAAATATTTTTAAAAATCAAGACAATGTAAAATTTGTATGTTTAAAACATTACAAAAAACCGGAAATTTCTTTTCATCCGTTATGTATAAAAACATATAAAACTCCTATATGTTCTCTAAACTATAGATTAAAAAAAGACAACATAAACGTTATGTTTTTTTTGAAACCATACTTACATGAGCATATTGAAATTCCATATTTCGCAATTATAAGAGATGTTGCTCATAGAATATTATCTTATTTTCCGGAATTTAATACGAATAGAATTATTGAAAAAAAAGAAAAAAAACTTAGTTTATTTTTAACCTCTGCAACACAGATAATTACCTGTAATGATGTTGCTAAAAATGATATAAAAACTTTGTATAATGTTATTGATGAAAAAATTATAGTTATGAATTTACCTTGTCCTAATTGGGTTAAAAAGGTTAAAAGCGATGATTATATTCTTAAAAATAACGGTTTAATTAAAAATAGTTATGTTTTTTACCCTGCCCAATTTTGGTCTCATAAAAATCATATTAGATTAATACTTGCTGCCCAGCTTATGAAAGAACAGAATATTAACTTAAAAATTGTTTTTTCTGGACTTGATAAGGGAAATAAAAAATATTTAATTAAGCAAGTTGATAATCTTGATTTAGTTGATGATGTTATATTTTTAGACTATGTGACACAAAAGGATTTAGCAGCACTTTACAAAAATGCATACGCTTTTGTATACCCTTGTTTAGCAGGTCCAGATAGCATTTCTGCACTTGAAGCAATGTATTTTAATTGTCCTGTGTTGATTTCTAATCATTTGGGATATAATCAACAACTAAAAAAATCCGCACTTTATTTTAATCCTTTAGACGAAGTTGATATAGTTGAAAATATTAAAACACTAAACGATATTCAAATAAAAGATGAATTAATATCAAAGGGTAGATTGTTGATTAATGAACTAAGTCCTAAAGATTACATAGAAAAGTGTCTAAATTTAATAGATAATTTTTATTTAATCAGACAATGTTGGTCATTGAAAGAAAGTTATAGCAACAAATGATTTTAATATTTTCTATAGCATTTATTATTTTACTTGTAGGTATTGCAATTGTTTCAATTGTATTATTGCTCAAAGTTAAAAAAGAACAAAAAATAAAACACAATAGCGCAATTCTTGATTTTTTAGATTCAAAAATCTTTTATTCAAAAAAAATTATCGAGATAAATAAACATACATTTTTAGCAATAAATAAAGATTTGAATAAGCTTGCAATAATTGAAAACTTTAACCATAGCAATCTTTCCTGCACTTATATTGAAGTAGTTACTTCTTTTATTATAGACATTGCAGAAATTAATTCGGGATTTAGAATCGATTTTATACATCAAGGCGAAAAAAGATCATTTTTGATTAATTCGCATTCAAAAGAAATTAAAGATTTTGTATATAAAGTTTTTAAATCTGCTAATATCAAAAGAATTAAAGATAAATTCCCCGATAATAATTTTACAATATCATCTGCAAGTGATTTTAAGAATAGTTATGTATGGGCATATTCTCCTCTAAACTGCACTTTTGCATATTTTAGGACAAAAGAAAAGCCTATTATTCAAAAAATAAATTTAAGAAAAAAACATTTTACAATAGATGTGAAATATGATTATTTTGAAGCTCCGGTATTCGGGGAAAATCAACAATTGTTTTGTTATGAGCATAATTTTTTAAATGAACTTTTTAATTCAATGTTTCAAACAATTAAGCAAAAGGCAAGTCAAATAACAGAAAACTTAATATATTTTGATGATTACAATAATATTGTATATTTGTCAAATGGTTATTCTTCGTTGCAATCCCTGATTTTGGGAGATATTGAAGAAGTTTATTATAAGGATAAAAAACTTTTATTTACAACTTTTGACGATACAAAAACAATTAACTTTCCCGCTGATAATGATTTAATTAAAGAATTTGAAGATTTTGTTACAGGTTATAATTTAAGAAAAATTGCTAATAATTTTGATTATAAAATTGATAAATTAATAAACACCACACAAAACACAAAACTTATTATCGATTTTTCAAGAGATAGAATTGTATATTGCGCAAACCTAAATACATTTTCCCATTTTAGCTATTTAACAATTTCTTTTATGAATCTTGAAGATGTAACTTTGGAAAAAAATGGTGCTAATTATTTTGTTAGGATTTTTGCAAAAGAAAAAGAAATTTTAGATGTTTCTTGCAATAAAAATGATGTAGCAAAATATATATTTGCGCAAATTAAATCAATTATTAATAAATAATTTTATGAGTCAAATTGAATCTAACAAAAAATCGGGATGACAGGATTTTGCTAAGCCGTAGGCGAATTTATGAGCCTATACGGATTAGTATGCAGAGTCTTACAAAACGACTGTG
>CALUZA010000005.1 GCA_944325185.1 Candidatus Gastranaerophilales bacterium
CCCGAGCGAAGCGAAACGTAGTGCGACTGCACACGTTGAGCAAAGCGAGGGCAAAGGTGTGCGAAGGGCGTGACGGTGAAGCGTTGAGCTTCAGCGAACAGCCCGCAGTCCGTACCCCACGAGCGAAGCGAAACGTAGTGCGACTGCACACCCGAGAGCCAATGAGCGAACGAAAGTTCAGCGAATGGCTCGAGGGCTGAGGTGTGTGAAGCACGCGGGCAGGAGCGTTGAGCTCGTGCCAAGTGCGAAACCGTACCATTATATTGAGCAAAGCGAGGGCAAAGGTGAAAAGCGTAAGCCAGAGTGAAGACCAAAACGATGAGTTTTGGTCGCAACTGTTGATAGGCGACGTTTCAAATTCATGCCGTAGGCGAATTTGACAGGAGCAAAAAAGCGTAAGCCAGAGTGAAGACCAAAACGATGAGTTTTGGTCGCAACTGTTGATAGGCACTTGTCTACAATCCGTTAGTGAATAAATGAGCTTTACGGATTGGAAATAATCTAAAAGTAACGCAGAAGCAAAAAATTAATTTTTGTAACGTTTTATAATACAACGCTACAAAAATGCAAATTTTTATATTCACTCTTTTTATATATTCGCATAGTGTTAAATGAGGTATAAGATGATTATTAATTTTTCTCCAGTAAATTTATGTAATAAGATAAATCAAACTAATCTAAAAAGGCAAAATGCAAAATATCCAAAGTTTAAACCTTTAGCATATGACACTATTTCTTTTGGCGCAATGAAAAAAGCTGTGCTTGATGAAGAAATAGAAAAAGTAAAAAAAGATTTAAGTGAAGCTATAAAAAATAATGATACTAAAAAAATCTATGGATATTTTGGAATAGATACAGAAGAAGATGAAGACGGATACTTAACAATTTCAAGATATGAACAACCATCTGAAGATTATACATTTAAAGACCTTGGAATAGATGAAAACAAACTGCTTGAAAAAGTTAAAACAATTACGGGAAATGCTGATTTTGTTTTTTCACAGGTTACTAATTTAAGCAACCTTGAAACTATTGGTGGAGATGCTTATTTTGGTCATTCACGGGTTATTGATGTAAGTAATCTTAAATCTATTGGTGGAAATGCTCATCTCAATTGTTCACAAGTTACTGATTTAAGAAGTCTTAAAACTATTGGTGGGTATGCTTATTTCAATTATTCAAAGGATATTAATTTAAGTAGTCTTGAAACTATTGGTGAATTTGCTGATTTCAAAAATTCAAAGATTACTAATTTAAGCAATCTTAAAACTATTGGTGGGTATGCTGATTTCAAAAATTCACAGGTTACTGATTTAAGCAACCTTAAAACTATTGGCTGGACAGCTAGTTTCAATAATTCACAGGTTACTAATTTAAGCAACCTTGAAACTATTTACGGAGATGCTTATTTTATGAATTCACAGGTTACTAATTTAAGCAACCTTAAAACTATAACTGGTTCTGCTGATTTTAGTAATTCGCAGGTTAGTGATTTAAGTAGTCTTAAAACTGTTGGTGGAGATGCTTATTTTGGTAATTCAAAAGTTACTGATTTAAATAGTCTTGAAACTGTTGGTGGAGATGCTTATTTTGGTAATTTAAATGTTAATAACATAAAATCTCTTAAATCCGTCAAAGGATGTATTTTTATGCGCACTTTTGTATTAACTATGGAAATTTTCGAAAAAATTAGAGCTGGAGAAATGTACCTTTAATTTTTAAGTATAGCATAACTTTTATATTCTATAAGACAAAATCAATTATCTAAAACATTATTTTACAAAAACAAAAAAAGACAAGCGATGAGCTTGTCTTTTGAAATCGTACAAAACCATTGTCCACAATCCGTTAGCGAATAAATGAGCTTTACGGATCGGAAATACTTTTGGGGTGCTTTAGGATAATTGAGTAAGTGAATTTAAAAAAGAAAAACACGGTTTTTAAAGTGTTTAGTTATTTAATGTGCTAAAAATTTGGCATTTGTGTAAGTAGATTATAATAAATCAATAATATTGTTTATTTTAATTAATTTATCTAAATTACAATTATTTAGTTTGTAATTAATTAATTCTTTTATTTCTTCTAAATTCTCTTGATTATCGGGTAATAATAATTGAATAGGCGTAATGTTAAATTCTAAGCATATTTTATCAATGGTGTCTGCTGTTGGTAAATATCGATTATGTTCAATGTTGCGGTATCCTTGAA
This sequence comes from Candidatus Gastranaerophilales bacterium, assembly GCA_944325185.1. Taxonomy (GTDB): domain Bacteria; phylum Cyanobacteriota; class Vampirovibrionia; order Gastranaerophilales; family Gastranaerophilaceae; genus RUG14156. The sequence continues at coordinate 2,209 of CALUZA010000005.1, forward strand.
CGCTCATATTGATTTTTTCGGCAAATTGTTCTTGGGTGAGTTTGTTAATTATTCGTAATCTTTTAATACCATTATTAATAAGTTCTTTGTAGCTCATAATAATAATTTTCGCTTATATTAAAAGAAAATAAAACTAATTATATAGACAACTTACTTGTCTATATGATATAATTAAAATTAAATTTAAAATGGTGATTTATGAAAAATATCTATTTAAAATTATTATTAGTTTTTTTATTGGCAACCCCAGTATTTGGTGAAGGATTTGGTACGGGTGGCGGTTATACATATTTTGATGGCGGAAATATATATACCAATACAACAGTGCCGTCTTCAATTGCAAAATCTGCGGGATTAAATGATACTCTTATTTCTTCAAAGGAAAAAGTTAATTTATCTGATTTAAAAGTTGGAGTATCGGTTACAACGAATATTCTTGGACTTATACAAATTGGGGATGCAGGCATAATGGCTGCTATCAAAAATGGTGATATAACAAAAGTACACTATATAGAAACAAAGAGAACTAAAATATATATACCGCTTGGTTTTATACCAATTTATGTAGCAGGAATAGAAACAAGGGTTTATGGAGAATAGTAAAGGAAAAAAGTATGAAAAAAATTATTTTTAATGCATTGTTAATGTTTGGATTAATTATATCATTTTCTAATAGTGTAGAGGCTATGGGGCTTTTTTATACTAATAGCAGCTATCCTGTAACTGCGACCGGCACAAAAATAGATTTATCAAAATTAAAATCGGGGCAATCTGACAACATTAATGTATTGTGGTGTGTTGAAGTTGGGGATGCAGGCATTGAAAAGGCAGCTAAAGATGGTGGCATAAACAAAATAAGTTTTATAGATATTAATGAGAAGACAATTTTTATTTTCTTCAAAAAAATCACAACTACAGTTTACGGTGAATAAAAGCTAAGTTCTTGCATATCTTTCTGTTGAGTCAATAAATTGCCCGTGTTAAAATGCTTTTATGAGAACTTTCTGCATAAAATCACTCGGCTGCAAGCAAAATCAGCTGGAAGGACAAATTATACAAAATGAATTAGAGCAACTTGGATATAAGCAGGTATCTCTTGAAAAAGCCGATATATATGTTTTAAATTCTTGTACAGTTACCTCACATAGTGACTCTCAAGTTAGGTATTTACTTAATAATGCAAAAAGGAAAAATCCGAAAATAAAAACAATTTTAACGGGTTGCACAGCTCAAACATATAAATTACACAAAAATTTTGATTATTCTGATATTGATTTAATACTTGGAAATAAAGAAAAAATTAATATTGAAAATTATATAAATAAACTTTTTGAAAAAGAAAATATTTGTTGCGTTCAAGATATTTTTACTCAAACGGATTTTGAGAATAAATTTTTAATAAATCCAAAGTCTACTCGTGTTAGTGTTAAAATTCAAGATGGATGCAATAATCGTTGTTCATATTGCATAATTCCTTATGCAAGGGGTAATTCCCGTTCTAATTCTTTGGAAAATATAATTAATCAAATTGATTTGATTTCTAAAAAAGGTATTAAAGAAATTGTTTTAACGGGCATACATATCGGGCAATGGGGTTTAGAGTTTAATAAAACTCTTTTGGATTTATTAAAAGAAATTGAAAAGACAGATATAGCAAGATATCGGCTCGGTTCATTATATATAGATGAAATTAGTGATGAAATGATAGATTTTTTGAAAAGCTCCAAAAAGTTTTGTCCGCATTTTCATCTTTCCTTGCAATCTTTGTCTACATCTGTTTTAGGGCGTATGAACAGGCGTTATAGTGCAGATGAGGCCATGAAACTTATTCAAAAATTGCATAACAATTTTGATTTACCTTATTTGGGATGTGATATTATTGTTGGTTTTCCGGAAGAAACGGATGAAGAATTTGAAAATACTTATGAAAATTTAAAATTGGTGAAATTGTCGTCAATTCATTGTTTTCCATATTCAAAAAGAGAAAATACTCCTGCTTTTAATATGAAAAATCAAGTTCAAAATAATATAAAGACTAAAAGAGCAAAATTAATTTCTGAGTTATCAGAAAAGCTTCATAAAGAGTTTTTAAACAAAAATAAAAATAAAAAAGCTGAAATTTTAATAGAAAGAAAATCTCCAAAAACAGGTTTATATAGTGCTGTTACAAGAAATTACATAAAAGTTTATATAAAGGATGATTTAAATAATTTGCAACATAGCTTAAAAATTGTTGATTTGAGTGACTTTGAATTAATGTAAAGTATTGTAACAAAAATATATACTTTTGATATATTAAATTACTTTTTGTTTTTATTTATATATAGACAAAAAAGGTAAACACTATGGATAGCCGTACAAGTTCAATTTTAATTAATTTAGATTTAAATATAAATTCTAATCTGGTTGCAAATCAATATTGTTCATCAAAAGCAGGAATTGATGAAGCTTATAAAGGTGATAAGCAAAAGGTTTATAAGAATTTGCGTCAAACTTTAAGAGAGTGCTATCTTACAGGCTCCTTGAAGTATGGCAATAATTTTGTTATGTAAAACTACAGGTCATAGTTTTGTATAAAACCGTATCTTGTATCGTTATCAGCAGTATTTATTCCGCCTCTTAATCTTCTATTTATATTGCGGGCTTCTTCTTCGTATTTTCTTATGTTAATTCCTTTTTTTTCAAGTTCGTTTACCTTGGGCGAAAAACGCATTAAACATTTTTTGCAGGTAAAGCCTGTTTTTTCATCATCTTCAAGCTCAACCCCGCAAAATCTGCATTTAATTAGTATTTTTGGCAAAACAGTAAATAATCTTCCTCTTGAGATTAAGTCTTCTAAATCAGCTTTGGAAACTCCGCAAGCTTGTACAATATCTTCAAGAGGAACTTTTTCTTTACCTGTCGACATAACAAAATTTCTTATTGAATCAATAAGTTCTAATTCTTTTTTAAAACATTCTTCGCAAACTTCTCTGCCTGAGTTCTTGAAAAACAGCGTTCCGCACTTTTTACAGTTTATTAATCCATCTCTTGCCATATAATTAATTTTAGCAATTTTTAGTAAAAAATCAAATAAAAATACTGTTTTAAATAAAAAAGCTTGTATAAATAATTATTTTTATATAAAATAAAATTATTAAGATTTTGATAGTGAGAGTGTATTTAGAAAATATTGCCTGTTAAGTTAATTTCATTAAGTGATGGGAATAATAAAATAATAGAAAGATTATTTTAATGTATACAAACAAGTGTATTAAATGTGGTAAAGAATTCGAAACTAAAAACCCCAAGAGAGTAATTTGTCCCGATTGTTTATATCCAGAAAGATTAACTGAAGCATCCGCTCCTACGGATGAGAATGGTGTTGTTCAAGATTACTCAAGAGGCTATAGTGCAGGTTCAGGAAATCCGGAAGGATACGCAAGAAGATATAATAACCGTCCGCAAAATAGCCAAGGTGCTTATAACAGGTCAAGAAATAACTCATATCAAAGACGTGATAACAATTTTAAACGTCCCCAAAGACCAAATAATCAAAAAGGTAATTTTAGACGCCCTCAAAAACCGAACAAATCGAAACCATTATTGGTAAATAAAGAGCAATTAGCTCAAATTGAAGAAATGTATAAGAAAATGCTTCCTTTGCCAAATCCTGATGCGCATGAAGTAATTGCTCAAGCTATAGATTTAGAACCTAAAAAAGTATTTTTCGGAATAAATTTAATCAGACAAAAAATGATGCTTCCAAAGGTTCAGTTCCCCAAAAGAAAACTTGCTATTACTCCTGATCAGATGAAGGCTATCAAAAATCTTTATGAACCTTTATTGCCTTTGCCTCCGATAGGATGTCACAAAATTCTTGCTGCCCAATTAAAAATGGACGAATGGAGAGTTCATGTCGGTATTGGTTTGGTAAGAAAACAGATGGGGCTTGATAGGTGGAATCAAGACAGGGAAGATTGTCCGGAAGAATTTAAGAAAAAAGCTTAAAATATTAAAAAATGTAACAAAATATATTTTTTCTCTAATTTTTTGTTAATTAATGCCGATAACTGTATTAAGCAGAAAGGTGTGCATATTATATGAAGGACGAAAAATTAACATTAGAGGAAAGCAAACTTGCAGGAATTTTAAGAAATGAAATTCTTAAAAATTCCGAAACTTCGGTTAAAATTCCTGAACAAAAGACTGATTTGTCAAAGTTTGAGTTAATTTCTGAGAATAAAAAACCTTATATTTCTCCGATTTTTTCTATGAATGAAGACGAAATTCTTGCTTTTGTCGAAGAATTCGATGTTTCGGAATTGGCAACATTATCTGTTGCCGAATTAAACAGAATTGGAGAAGTTTTAGGTGTGGATCCTAAAATTTTGGTCGAAGGAGAGGATTAATTGAATTATTTGGTTGATTCAATTAATTCAATCGAATTACCATCAGGGTCAAGCAAGAAGGAAATTCTTGTCTTGACCTCTTTCATATAAAAAGGTTCAATTTCCCATTTGTATCCTAATTTTTTCATTTTTTCATCTACTTCATCAAGATTTTCGCAAAGAAAAGCAAAATGTCCGAAAGAGTTGCCATTTTCATATTTGCTCGGTGTTTCATCATTTATTGTGAGCTCGATTTCAGTTCCTGTTTTTTCGTCTGTTAAATATTGCAAAAAACAATCCTCAAGACGGATTCTTTTTCCTTTTTTTAAGCCTAAAAGTTCACAATAAAATTTTAAAGACTTTTCTTCATCTTTTACTCTTATCATTGAATGTAAAAATTGCATTTATCCTCCTAAAATTCGCTTTCTGTTTTTTCACAAATAATGTGTCCTATTGCAATATGCATTTCTTGTATTTGTTCTGTTTTTTCGCTGGGAACGTTTATTTGACAATCTGCATTTAGTTCAATTTTATTTTTTCCGGTAAGAAAAATAACTTTCATATCTTGTTTTCTGGCTTGTTTAACTGCTTCAAGAACGTTTTTGCTTTTACCACTTGTTGTTATTGCAACAAGAACATCATTTTTTTCTCCTAAACCTTCAATTTGTCTTTTAAAAATATAATCGAAAGATAAATCGTTTCCAATAGCCGTTATAATTGAATTATTTGAGCATAAAGAAATTGCAGGTAAAGATTTTCGTTCTTTTTTAAATTTAGATATAAATTCGCAAGCTAAATGATTACAATCGCTTGCTGAACCTCCATTACCGCAAAAAAGAATTTTTTTGTTTGCTTTTAGTGCATCAATAATTATCTTTGTGGCACGAGTGATATTTTCGTGTTGATTTTTTAATTGTTTAAAATTTTCAATTCTTTCTTCTATATTTTGCATTTTTATTCCTTTTCAAACAAAATAATTGTTTCAACATGGTAAGTATAAGGAAAAAGGTCAAGTCCTTGAATAAATTTCGGTTTAAATTTAAGTTCTTTTAATTTCTCCATATCTCTTTTTAAGGTTATGGGGTTACATGAAACATAAATAATATTTTTTGAAATACTAGCAATATCGATGAGCCCTTCTTCTTCGCAACCGCTTCTTGGCGGGTCTAAGATTGTATAGTCAAAGCTTTTTTGTTCCTGTTTAAAAATTTTAAATCTTTTTTTAGCATCATCACAGAATATTTCATAGTTTTCTATGTTATTTAGTTCATAGTTTTCTTTTGCCATTTGAACTGCGTTTTTATTTTCTTCAACAAGAGTAATTTTTTCTGCATTATTATTTGCAAAAATTCCTATTGCGCCTACTCCGCCGTATGCGTCAAGTATGGTTGAATTTTCTTTTATATTATTTTTTACAATTTCAAATAATTTTTCGCTTGCAAAAGGATTTACTTGAAAAAAGCTAACTGCGCCTATTTTCAGTTTTTTATCATTTAATTTTTGTATAATAAAATCGCATCCTGTAATTTTAATTGTTGTTTCACCCAGTATGTTATTTGTTTTTTTATCATTAAAATTGACAAAAATTCCTTTAATTTCTTCAAAAGTTTTAGTAATTTTTTCTGCAAAAGAAATTATTTCTTTTTTGATTTGTTTAAATTTTTCTTGATTTGTATTTAAAACTAAAGTTAAAAGAATTGAATTATCTGATGAACTTATTCTTGCAACAATGTTTTTTAGTAAACCCTTATGTTTTTTTTCGTCATAACAACCTAGTTTATAATTCTCTCTTATGAATTGAGTAAGGTTGTTTATAATTTCAGGTTGTATAGGGCAAAATTTTATGTTTGTAATATCGTGAGAATTTTCTTTGAAATATCCCAAGAGAACTCTTTTAGAGTTTTTTGTTTCACGTGCAGGAAATTGAATTTTGTGCCTGTAGCAGGTTGTTTTTGGACTTTTGACAATGGGTAAAATTAAATTTTCATCTTGTTTAAAAATATCTTTTAAAATTTCTTCTTTTAGTTTTGTTGAATAGTCATAGCTACAAATTTGCATTTGGCAGCTTCCACAGGCATTATATAATGGACAAAAGGGCTTTATCCTTTCTTTCGAAGGATTAATTATTTCTATAATTTCTCCTTTAGCATAGTGCTTGTTTTTTGAGGTTATTTTTATTTTTATTGTTTCATCTGGTAGGGCATTTTTAACAAAAATAACGAATTTATCTTCTCCAAATCGAGCAAGCCCTTCTCCTTTTGGGGTAATTTTTTCAATATTAACAATGATTTCGTCGTTTATTTTCATTAATATGTAAAATACCTGTCAAAATCTACATCATCAAAAGAGCACAAAAGTTGGTATATTTCATCTTCTTCATCAAGTCTTTGATAGTTATATTCGTCAAAACGCCAATATTTTGGATTTAATCCAGAACATCTTATGATTTTATGCTCATAGAGAAGTCTTAGTTTCTTTTTAACTATATTAAGATCTATTCCAACTCTTTTAGCCAATTCTACGGCAGTTATTCCTTCAGGGTTTGAATATTTTTCAGGGGTTAGAAACATAAGTTCTAATCCCACTTGTTTTAAGTCTTTGTCTTCATTTTCATAATCATATTCAAACATACTTTAATAATACCTTAAATTGTGCTAATATTTAAGTATGAAAAAGATTTTTTTAAGCATACTTTTCCTGTTTTTTACAATAATGCCTTCTTTTGCTATTAATTTTGGTTCATATAGAAGTGAAACCGATTATGGTTTAATAGACGGCTTTAAATGGAATTTCTTTAATAGAGAAGAAGGACAGCCTTGGGTGCAGATAAAATCAGAAACCAAGGAAGAGCAGGACAGGATTGAAAAAGAGAAAAATAAACCAAAAGAAATTCAGGATGATGTGCAATTATACCGTTTTATGACTGAAGATGTTGTTGTTTACTAGGTTTTTAGCCAAAGAATATATTTTACAAACTCTTAACATTATTGAAATTCCCTTTAAGTAATATATTATATTATTGGGGAGTATTCTACTCGGATATTGAATTAGTAATGGATAAAATCAGTGAATGAACATGTTAAATTATTAATCGAAGATATTAAAAAACTTTGGTTAAAGCTGGATATAAATCAAAAATTTTCAATTGCCGCGCTTTTAGTTGCAATGTTTGTAGTTGGGATATTTTTTATAGTTAAAGCAACTGAGCCTAATTGGGCTGTTTTATACTCGGATTTAAGCAAAAATGATGTTGCAGCTATTACTGAAAGTCTTAAAAAAAGCGGTTATCCATATAAACTCTCAGAGGATAAAACTGCAATTTTAGTCAGAAATCAAGATAAAGAGGATTTAAGACTTTTTGTTGCGGAAAATGATTTAATTCAAGATACATCGGGTGGTTTTGAACTTTTAGATGATTTACAATTGGGTTCAACCGATTTTAAAAATAAACTTACAAAGCAAAGAATTTTTCAAGGAGAGCTCACCCGTTCAATAGAAAAAATAAATGGTGTATCAAAAGCCAGAGTTCAATTAGCGGAACCGGAGCGTTCAATTTTTTCTGATGAGGATGAAGAACCTTCTGCAAGTGTTGTGTTAATACTTGAGCCGGGGGTTAAATTAAAACCCAGCCAAATCCTTGCAATTAAAAATCTTGTAGCCTATTCGGTGCCAAGATTAACAAATGACAGAGTGTTTTTAACCGATCAATTCGGTAATGTTTTATCTGAGGATGTTTCAAAAAATTCTTCCGATATGCAAAGCTATAGAGCAAATTTTGAAAAAGAAGCAGCTAAAAAAATAAAAGATACTTTAGAAACCATAATGGGAAAAGATAATGTTTCCGTTCAAGTTTCTACTGTTATGGATTTTAATCAAACAAGATCAACTATAGAAAGCTATACTCCAAATAAAGACAGTGATACCGGTATAGTTATTTCACGTCAGGGAGAAAAAGAGGTATATTCAAATCCTAAAGATTTACCGAGCAATCAAAAAGAAAAGAGCGCTTTTGATGATCCTAACCAGACTCAAGCGCAAATAAATGCTCAAAATCAAATGGATAATATTAATCAGGCGCAAAATCAAAATCCTACATTAAATCAAGCTCAAGGTGCTTCTGTTGCCCAAGATGTTGCGCAATTGCCTTTAAATCAGACTCCTGCAAAAACAACAAATTATGAAGGCGAAAATGAAAAAGTTAATTCTGATGATGTTAGAAAATTAAGTTATGAAAAAGAAAAATCAGCAACAACTTATGCTGTGACAAAAGAAATAAAACAGGTAGTTTATGCTCCGGGGTCAGTCGTGCGCATGAGTGTTGCAGTTGCAGTTAATAAAATTTTGACTGATGCGGAAAAAGATGAAATTAAAAGCCTTGTAGCTGCGGCTGCGGGTATGGATTATTCCAGAGGAGATGTTGTCAGTGTTTCAAGTCTTAAATTTACGGGAATAGATAATACCGAAGAACTTGAACAGGATAAAGAGAAACAAAGAGAATTTATAATGGAAGTTTTAACATTTATTTTCAAAAATGTTTCTCCTGTGTTTATAATTCTTCTTTTAGGGCTTGTCGCGCTTCATAATTTTGGAAATGTATTTAGAGCTCCAAAACCAAAAGAAGAAGAAATAGAAACAGAAGCTGAAGAAGAAGATATTCTACCTTCTTTTGACCCGTACCTTGCATTACAGCAAAATCAGACAAATAATGAAGATTTTTATCAACAGGATATACAATATACTTCGGCTATTGATAAGAAGAAGAGCGAAATTATTAATTCCGTTATAGGAAATCCTGAAGAAGCAGCAAGAATATTAACTTCATATATTAAAGAATAAGAAAGAAATTATATGCCAAATATTCGTATTGAAAATATGACACCTACACAAAAAGTTGCAGCCCTTTTGATAACATTAGGGCCTTCTGCGGCTTCCGAGATAATGAAAAATATCGAAGATGACAATGCCTTAGAGCAAATAACGATTGAAATCGCAGGCATGTCAAAGTTGCCGCAAGAAGTTATTGAAGCTGTTGTAGATGAATTTCATACGGTTTTTCAGGCATCTTCTATGCTTGCTGCAGGCGGTATGAATTATGCAAGAGAGCTTTTGGAAAAAGCTTATGGTGCAACTGAAGCTAATAATATTTTAAATAGGCTTGTAACCATATTAAATTCAAATCCGTTTCAATTTTTTAATGAAGCCGATCCTGTACAGCTTGCAACATCTTTTCAGAATGAAAATCCGCAGTTGATTGCTTTGATTTTAGCATATTTAAAACCGGAACAATCTGCTAAGGTATTAAATTGTTTGGCGCCGAATATTCAACATAAAGTTGCCTTAAAAATTGCTCAAATGGAAACAACTAATCCTGAAGTTATTTCGGAAGTTGAAAAAATTGTTGAATCAAGATTTTCAAATGTTGTTGCTTCGGATTTTTCAAAAGCAGGCGGTACAAAGACTCTTGCAAGTATTTTAAACAGTACGGACAGAGCAACCGAAAAAAATGTTATAGAGATGATGGAAATAGAAACTCCGGAATTAGCGGAAGATGTCAGAAGTCTTATGTTTGTATTTGAAGATATTATTCAACTTGATGATTCTTCTATTCAAAGAGTTTTAAGGGAAGTAGATTCAAGAGATTTGGCGACATCTTTGAAGGGTGCTAAAGAAGAAGTTAAGAACAAGATTTTAAAGAATATGTCCGAACGCGCGCAAAGCGTTCTTTTGGAAGATATCGAATATATGGGTCCTGTTAGAACGAAAGAGGTTCAAAAAGCCCAATCAAAGGTTGTTGGCGTTATAAAGGCGCTTGAAGCAGTTGGCGAAGTGACGATTTATCGTGGAAGCCAAGAGGATGAATTAATTGAGTAAGATAAAGCCTGATAATATTAGTTATAATGATGATTTTGTTGTTGTAGAAGCTAAGAACATTGATTTTTCCGAAGAAATTTTAAATAAAAAAAAAGAGGAGATTAATTTAAAAAAAGAGGAAAACGAAGCTTCTAAAAAGGCTGCAGAAATTACCGATAATGCTCTTAAAAAAGCAGATGAAATTATTAAAAATGCTGAATTCGAAGCAAAAAATATTTTAAATAAAGCAAATGAAAAATCTAATCTTCAATCTGATGAGATTATAAAAAATGCTGAAATTAAAGCGCAAGAGATTTTAAGTTCCGCTTCTGAGGATGCAAAGAATTTACAAGAAAATACCGAAAAAGAGGCGCAAGAGATTTTAAATTCTTCTAAGTTGGAAATTGAGAAAGCTCGTGCTGAAGCAGCGAATGAAGGCTATAAAGACGGTTATCAAGATGCGGGGCAAAAAATCCAAGAAGAACTTGAAGAAAAAATAGAAAATTTTGAAACTTTTTGCAAAAGTCAATTTGAAATAAAAGATAAAATTATAAAATCTGCTTCAAAAGATATTATGGATATAGTAATTAATATTGCAAATAAAGTTCTTCATAAAGAAATTGATGCAAATTCTCTGGATAGGATTATAAAATCTACAATTTTGCTTTTTGAAAAAAAAGAGAAGATTAATATTATTTTGAGCGAAAAGTATGCCAAAATGTTGTTTGAATTGCAGAAAAAATCATTAAATCAAGATATCGAATTCGATTTTCAAGATTTTAAACAATATGAAGGTTTTGAAATTATATATAACCCTAAATTTGATGATGATACGATAATACTTGAAAATCCAAAAGAACGCTTTGATGCTTCAATTAACGCTCAAATGGATGTTATAATACGAGATATATTTGAAAATACTTCAAACGGGCAATTAGAAGCTTTGGATGAGTATATTGAAGAAAAAAATAAAAATGAAGCTTAAAGATTTAAATAAAGTAATTGAAAATTCCAAAACCATTGCAAAAATTGGTAAAATAACGGAAATTATAGGGTTAACAATTGTTGCGGATGGACCTGTGTCTTCAATTGGTGATTTGTGCCACATTATTGGAGAAAATTTGTCTGAAATTATATATGCTGAAGTTGTGGGTTTTAAAGAAGATAGAGTTCTTTTAATGCCTTTGGGTTCTATTGAGGGGCTTTGTGCCGGTGCGAAAGTAGTAAATACAGGAACTCAGATGAAAGTTAAGGTTTCTGATACTTTGCTTGGAAGGGTTTTGGACGGTCTTGGAAATCCAATTGATGGAAAAGGCGAAATCATTGCTGATGAATATTATCCGACAAATGCTAAAATTATAAATCCTATGGATAGAAAACCTATAGACGAGCCTCTTTCTTTGGGCTTGAGGGCGATTGACGGATTAAACACTATAGGGAAAGGTCAAAGAGTTGGTATTTTTGCAGGGTCAGGGGTTGGAAAATCGACAACTCTCGCTATGATAGCCAAAAATACGGAAGCAGACATAAATGTAATAGCGCTTATTGGCGAACGTGGAAGAGAAGTCAGGGAATTTATTGAAAACACTATGGGAGAAAAAGGCATGAAGCGCTCTATTGTTGTATGTGCGACATCCGAGCAGCCTGCGCTTGTCAAAATTAAAGCTTCTTTTGTAGCTTGTGCTATTGCAGAATATTTTAGAGATAAGGGCAAAAATGTTCTTTTTATGCTTGATAGTGTTACAAGAATTGCGCTTGCACAAAGAGAAGTTGGTTTAGCCGTTGGTGAACCTCCTGCAACAAGAGGCTATACTCCTTCTGTTTTTGCTCTTTTGCCAAAATTTTTGGAGCGTGCCGGAGCTAATAAAAAAGGCACAATTACAGGATTATATACGGTTTTAGTTGAAGGTGATGATATGAATGAACCCATTGCCGATGCTGCAAGAAGTATTTTGGATGGTCATATAGTTCTTTCTCGTGCATTGGCTCATAAAAATCATTATCCGGCTATAGATGTATTAGCAAGTATTTCTCGTGTTATGAATAATGTTGTAACCTCTGAGCACAGGCAAGCAGCCGGAAAAATTAGAAATTTGCTTGCAAGCTATGCCAAAAATGAAGATTTAATTAATATAGGTGCTTATGCAAAAGGTTCAGATGCTTCAGTAGATAAAGCAATTGCTATGATTGATAAAATTAATGCATATTTGAGGCAAGATGTTGATGATAAAACAGATTATGAAGTTACGAAAAATGAATTGATTAATCTTGCAAAAATGTAAGTATTTATAAAGGAGCAATTTTTCTATATAATTTTATCAAAAGGAAAAATGATGTATTCTTCAAGTATTTATAGAATTTTATATTTATTGTATTTGCTCTCTAAAAAAGACCTTACAAAAAATGAAATTATAGAAGAATTTGAAAAAAATAATATTAAAATTTCATCCTCTACGATTAGTGCATATATTAATAAATTAAAAAGTCATGGAATTTTAATTGATGTTTTGAAATATAAAAATAAAAATATATATCATTTTAAAAAACCTTCAATACAACTTGAATTAAATCAAGATGAGATTTCGGTTATACAGGATATAAAAAAACTTCTTTTTGCTGAAAAAAATTATAATAAAATTAGAAAAGTTGTTCGTCTGTTTTATAAGTTAGTTTTTGTTACTAAAGATGATGAAATAAGAAGCAAGCTTCTTGATTTTGGTTATTTTTCAAGCTTAAATTGGGGTTTAGTCAGAAAACTTGAAAAACATTGTAAAACAAAAGATATTATAAAACTTGATTATATTCTTCCAAATGGCGGAAATAAAAGGTTGATAATACATGCCGATGATTTGAAAATAGGTGATTGGTCAAATAGGCTTTATCTTTGGGGCGCATTAGATGATGCGGATTATTTATCGTATATTCCTGTTGATAAAATTTTTATGGTGGAAAAAGTTATACAAAAAAATGTGCCTTTTAAAAATTTAAATAAAACTCTAACATTTAAAATTTCAAGAAAATTATACGAAGAAATAAAATTAAATTCTAAAGAAGAGCTTGTAGATTTGGATAATAATTTTGCGGTTATTTCAAGACCTTTAGAGGATAATTTCTTTATAATTCAAAGACTTTTGTCTTTTTGTCCTGATTTATATTATATTTCTGATAATAAAATTAAAAATTTAGTTAAAGAAAAGCTGGAAATGATAAAAGCATCTTATGAAAAAGAATATGAATAGTGAAAATAGTGTAATAAAAATGTTTAATCTTTTGATGAGTAATTCTTTAACAAAAGATGAAATTTGCAATGCTTTAAATATTAAAATGCCGACTTTTTATAAATGTTTAAAAAAAATAAAAGATGTTGGTTTTGAAGTGGAAAAAAAGGGGCTTTATTATTCTGCTTCTAAATTTTCTAAAACTATAGAATATACTTCACTGGAAACAAGTATTTTTGCTTACTTGCTTTTTTTGGCTGAAAGTCTTTTGCCTGATAAAAAAAATAAATTGTTAAAAAGTGCTGTCTATAAAATGTTATACATTTCGGATGAAACAAGTTATATTGAGGCACTGGATAAGTATAAAATTTTAAAGCAAAAGATAAATGACGATACATTTAAAGAAAAAATTGAATTGTTGCAAAAATATAAAGATGCAAAATATGCTCTTAAAATTACTATACGTTCAGGCAGAGAGTATGTTTTGACTCCTATAGATTTTCATTGGGAAAATGGAAAAGTGTATTTTTATTTTATGGATAATGCAATTAGAAAAAGGAAAGTTTTGCCAATTGAAAAAATAGTTAAAATTGTTCCCGAAAGTAAAATTCAAAAAATATCCGAAGCAAAAGAGACTATTTTTGAGTTATATGGCAGACTTGCAAAAATATATGTTCTTAAAGAAAATGAACGTGTGATAGATAGTTGTCCAAACAGATTGGTTATAGCAAACGGAAGTTGTGATAAGGAAGTTCTTTTTAGAAGATTACTAAGATACGATGAATTATGCAAAATTCTTTTTTCTAAGGAAGATGTTGAAATTTTTAAAAGAATGATAGAAAAATCCCTTGATAATATAAGTTAATTCAAAGATAATGTTTAAAAGAAGGTAAAAAAGTGAGACGTCAGACAAAATATTTTTTTATAGGTTTGCTATGTTTAATGTTTGCTATGTTTTGCATAACATTTTTGCCTGTAATTTTTAAAATATTTTTTAAAAATTTGTCTGTTGGAAATTATATATTTGTGCAAATTGAATTTTTCTTTTTAATTGTTTGTTCAATTTTTTACTTGTTTTCTCCAAAATTTTATACAAGTCAAATTTTAAGTATGATTTTCGGATTTTTATATTATTTGTTTTTTATTAGGATTTATCCTTTGTTTTTTTAAAGTTCTTGTGAATCATCTATAACTTCTGATGTTTCAGGTTTTAAGGTTTGTCCTATTGATTTTTCTAAATTTGCTCTTGCGCTGTTGTATTCGTATATTGTTTGATAATATGTTAATTGCGCTTGAGAAAGAGCTACCTGAGCATCTTTGAGTTCTATTGCATCGCCATAACCAACCCTGTATCTGCCTGATGTTAAATCGTAGTTTTCTTGAGCTTTATCCATTGCAAGCTTAGATACGGGTATTCTTGCTTTTGCGTCTTTTAATCTTGTATATACGCTTTGAATTTCATAGTATATGTCGTTTACTTGTGCTTTTGTATCGTATTGTATTTGTTGGTATGCAGCTTTTGCTTCTTTAATTTGATTTCTGATTAAAACGGGATTTATGGTAGGAAAAGTTAAAAATCCGCCGTAATTATACCAGTTTCTGTCTGTCCAGTTATCTATGCCGCCTTTTGAATAGCTTGCTTGAAATTCAAGACTTGGTAAAAATGTTTTCCAGGCCAATTTCACACCTTGTTCCGCAGCATCAACATTTAGCATTGCTCCTTTTAAGTCAGGGCGAGCATTGTTTGCTATTTCGATTGCTTCTTTCATTGTGATTGAAACAGGCTCATATTTTAAAGACGTGTCTATGGAATATGGATCAACAAAAGGCAGACCCATAGCATTATTTAGTTGTGAATAAGCTATATCAACATTATTTTCTGCTGCAATTAATTTTTGTCTTGCATCTTCCATATTTGTTTGAGCAAAAAGCACGTCTACTTTTGTTTTTGTACCAACTTCCCAAAAAGCCATTGCTTGATGATAGGTTTGAGTAAAGCTTTCAAGAGTATCTCTTGCGACTTTTCTTTGGTCAAAAGCATAAAGTAAGTTATAATATGCATCTTTTACGGCACATACGACTTCATTTACCGTTGTGTCTATATCTGTTTTAGCTTTTTCGTAAGTTATTTTATCAATAGTATATTGATTTTGCGTATATCCAAAATCCCACACCAATTGTTTAATTGTAATTGTCCCAAGAGTATATTTATCAAAAGCACTTGCTTTTACATTTCTGAGCATACTTAAATCAGGCATGTTGTGATTGATAGAACTTGACCAGTCGAGTCTTGGAGTGTAGCCGGACAATGTTTCCCATTTTTGGTATTTTGCAATTTCTGTTTTTGCGTATGCCGATTTAATTTTAGGATTATTTATAAGTGCAAGCTCAAGACAATCCGATAAATTTAATTCAATAGATTTTGAAATCCCGCCTTCAAGTTTTATTTTTTTGTCACTTGCTTCGCCGACATTCATATAAATGTCTGTCGGAATTGAATATTTTTCTTTAACTTTATCTGTTATTTGATATTGTTTTTTTTGTTTTTCAGGTTTGACTTTGATTTTTTTAGGTTTTTTATTTTTTTTGAATATGTTTAATCCTTTATCAAGTTCTTGCCTTTCAGCACTTGAATTGTTTTCATCCGGTTTGATTGTTGTTGTTTCGTCTGCTAGTGCGATTGAAGTGGCAAAAAGACAAAAGACAATAAATAAGGCTTTAATTTTTTTGCTCATTATTATCCCCCTCAATTTTATTATGCCATTTTTTCTTCGAATCTTCTCTTAATTTTTGGATTATTACATAAAATGCAGGGACAAGTATCGTACCTATTATAGCGGCTGCTGTCATACCGCCAAATACTGTTACACCAAGTGATTTTCTTGACATTGAACCTGGACCTACCGCAAATACAAGTGGTAAAATACCGAAAATAAATGCAAGTACAGTCATCATAACGGCTCTAAACCTTGTTATTGCCGCTTTTTCTGCTGCTTCAATTATCGGAAGTCCGTTTTCATCGTGTTCTGTTTTTGCAAATTCTATAATTAATATTGCTTGTTTAGCTGCAAGACCGATTAACATAATCAGCCCTATTTGAGCATATAAATCCAATGATTGACCCCAGAGGTATTGGAATAAAATTGCGCCAAGCATTGCAATTGGGGCAATTAACATAACGCCTACAGGTAACATCCAACTTTCATAAAGCGCAACCAGAAACAAATATACAAAAATTAGTGACATAGCAAGAACAGCTGTTGTTTGACCTGCTGATTCAATTTCTTGCAAAGATGTTCCTGACCAAGCAAAACCAATATCGGACGGTAAATTTTCTTTAGAAATTCTTTCCATTTCTTTAATTGCGTCGCCTGATGATTGACCTTTTGCAGGGTTACCTTGAAGCTGAATAGATTTATACATATTAAATCTTGTTATGTTATAAGGACCAGTTGTGGGCTCTACTCTAATTATTGACGAAAGAGGGGCAGATGCACCTGAGGCAGTTTTAACATATACTTTATCCATTGATTCAATGGTTGCGCGATATGGTTCTTCGGCTTGCATCATAACCCTGAAAACACGTCCGTATAAGTTGAAGTCATTTACATAATATGTACCGAATTGACTTGAAAGTGCCGTGTATACATCATTTATATCAATACCTTGTGATAGTATTTTTTCATAATCAATATTAATTATTAATTGTGGAGTTTGTGAGTTGTATTGTGTAAATACGCTTGTTAATTTAGGGCTTTGATTTGCCTTTTGAATTATTTTTTTAGCTTCCTCGTGCAATTCTTGAGGAGTTCTGTTGCCTTTATCCAAAAGTTGATATTCAAAACCTCCGAACATACTCAAACCTGTAATTGGTGGAGGTACGAAAGAGAATATGCTGACATTTGGATATTTTTTAGCTAAGGCATTGGCGCTTGCTAAAATATCATCAAGTGTTTTATGTGATTTTGCTTTTTCTTCTTTTGACATAAAGAGATATTTTATAAAATTAGGTTTTAATCTTGTATGCCAATCGTCAAGATGAGCAATCATAATAGAGGTATTTTGTCCGTTAAATCCGTTCATAGTAAGAACAGAGTGAACCCCTGGAGTATTTAATAAATCATCTGTAAATTTTGTTGCAATTTCATCTGTCTTTGCAAGAGAAGACCCGTCTTTTAATTGAACATTGGTAAATATTGCACCTGAATCTTCTGTTGGTAAAAATCCTGTCGGTATTAATTTAAACATTCCGATAAGCGCAATAACAAGAATAATATATGTTATTACTGTTCTTTTAGGAGCTTCAATGAAATATTTTGAACCTTCCATATAATTGTTTTTAGTTCTTTCAAATGCTCTATCGAATTTTTTAAGCGATACATCCCATCCGTATGCTAAAAATTCACCCCAAGCTTTTATTTTTGCAAAACCTTTTAAATCTTGTTTGTCTTGCCAGTAATCTCTGTATAATTCTCTATATTTTTCATAGAAGCTTCTTTGAGGCATGTCTTCTTTGCTTCTTAAGAAAATTGCACATAAAGCAGGCGCTAATGTTAACGCCATAACTGTTGAAATACCAACGGATACAGCGATTGTTATTGCAAATTGTTGATACATTTTACCCGTAATTCCGGGGATAAATGCAACAGGCACAAATACTGCCATTAATACTAGAGATGTTGCTATAACCGCTCCTGAAACTTCTTCCATTGAAATTATGGCAGCTTCTTTTGGTTTTAAACCTCGTTCTATATGCCTTTGAACATTTTCGACGACAACAATGGCGTCATCTACAACTGTTCCTACTGCAAGAACTAAGCCAAATAATGTTAAAGTGTTGATTGAAAAGCCAAACATTGCAAATGCTGCAAATGTTCCGACTAACGATACGGGAATTGCGCAAAATGGTACAATGCTTGCTCTCCAGTCCCCAAGGAAAAGATACACTGTTGCAACAACTATTAATATTGCAAGAATTATCGCTTCTGTTACTTCTGCAAGAGAGTCTTTAACTGAATCAGTTGCGTTATAAAACACAGAATATTCAATTCCATCGGGGAAATTTTTTGACAATTCTTCCATTTTTTTGTTACATTTTTCTGCAACATCAATTGCATTAGCATAAGAAAGCTGTGTAACTGACATAACTGCAACGGATTTATTATCAACTTTACCGTCTGTAGTGTAGTTTTCTCCCGCAAGTTCAACTCTTGCAATGTCGGATAAGCGAATTGCCTGACCGCCAACATTAGAGCGTATAATTATATTTTCAAATTCTTCTTTTGTTTTTAGTCTTCCCGGAGTTTTAAGAGTTATTGCCATATCCGTTTTTTTAACTAACGGTTCATTACCTAAAGACCCCGCTGATACTTGGGCGTTTTGTGCATTGATTGCAGCTGAAACTTCCGCAGGTGAAACGTTCAATGATGCCATTTTTTCGCTGTCAAGCCAAACCCTCATTGAATAATCTTTTCCGCCGAAAACTTGAACCTCTGCAACTCCATATATACGAGCAAGTTCATCTTTTAAGAAAATTGATGCATAGTTTGAAAGCGTAACCAAATCAACTGAGTTATCAGGCGAATATATACCGTAGTATAAAAGTCCGCCACCGCTTGTATTTTGTTTTACGGTTAAACCGTATCTTGAAACATCCGAGGGTAATCTTGAAGTTACAAGAGAAATTTTATTTTGAACGTTTACAACGTTCATATCAGGGTCAGATCCTACTTCAAAATATATTTTTAGTCTATATTGACCGTCTTTTGAATCTGATGACATGTATAACATACGTTCAACGCCGTTTACTGCCGATTCAATAGGTGCTGCTACAGTGGATTCTATAACGTCTGAACTTGCGCCTGTATAAGTTGCGCTAACCATAACCTGTGGCGGGGTTATTGTGGGATATTCTTCAAGGGGTAAAGATTTCATCGCAATAAAACCTACAAGCATTATTACGATTGATATTACAAAAGCAAATCTGGGTCTGTCTATGAAAAATTTTGATGAAAACATTTATTCCCCTTTGTTGTTTGTTTGTTCGGCACTTTCTGTTTTTTGTTCTATTTTTACAGGCATTTTTGGAGACAATTTAGTTAAGTTTGTTGCGATATATTTATCATCTTTGCTTAAACCTTCTTTAATAACCCAATAATTTTCATATTGTCCTGCATCTTTAAAATATTTTGTTTGAACATTGTTCTTATCATCAACAACATATACATAACGACCTTTTGAATCTTGCAATACAACTTCTTGAGGCACAACAAGAACATTGTTTTTTTGGTTTGAATATACTTTGACTTTTACAAAATCTCCGGGTATTAAGACATGGTCATTATTTTCAAAAGTTGCTCTAAAATCCATAGTTCCTGTAGAGGTAGATATCTGGTTATCCCAAAAATCTTGTACGCCTTTTATAGGATAAACGTTGCCGTTTGGTAAAATTACATCAACTTTAATAGGTTTTTCGCCTTTTTTAGGCATAAAATTCAAATCTCTTAATTCGCTGAATTGTTTGGAATCAACGCTGTATTTTACGTATATAGGATTTGTTTTAATTACGGTTGCAAGCGTTCCTGAGGATATTGTTACGTAATTTCCTTCTTGAATTTGTAAGGAACCGATTTTTCCGTCAACAGGAGATTTTATTGTTGTGTAGCTGTAATTTCTTTGTGCTTCTGCCAATTGAGCTTTTGCAGAGTTTACTGCAGCAATAGCAGCATCTTTATCTGCTTTTAGTCCGTCGTATGTAGATTTTGAAATAAAATCTTTTTTAACAAGCTCAGCTCCTCTTTCATAATCTCTTGTTGCTTTATACAGTGTTGCTTTGGCATTTGCCAAATCAGCTTTTGCTTTATTTAGATTATTTAAATATTGAGTCGGTTCAATAGTAAATAATAATTGACCTTTTTTAACAAAATCACCTTCTTTAAAATGTTTTTTTTGAAGATATCCGTCAATTCTTGCAACTAAATCAACTTTATCCATTGATTGAACTCTGCCCGGAATTTCAATTGATTTATATATTTCTTTTTGTTCGACATTTCCCAATTCTACGGTCGGAACTGAACTTAGTGCAAGTGCTTTTGCTCTTTGGATTTCCCCTGTTTTTGTAATTGTAAAACGTATACCTATAAGTATTAAAATTACAACTGATGTAACAATTAATATTTTTTTCATTTTATGGTTTATCTCCCCTATGCTCCATCATTCTATCATAAATCAAATACTGTAATAAATAATAATCATCCATTTAACGTAGATGGAATTACAATTTCAAGATAATAAAATTTATTTTTTTATCCCCCTCGATTAGATAAATATAAAATTATACTATTATCCAATTTAAAAAAAGGAAAAATTGAGATAATGAGAATATCCTCTTTAAGTTAATGGAAAGGAGGTATATTCTGTGATTAAGAAATATATTGATGTTTTAATAAAAAAAGTAAATAAATATGATAAAAAGGCGACAAACCCTTTTTTGAAAGAAGAATTTACATATAATCCGTTTAAATCTATTTATGAACAAACTTATATTTGGGTTGAAAAAAAGACTGATGAGAGTTAATTTTTTTCTCTTTTTGGACCATATTCTTGTTTTTTAAAGATTGGGTCGTGATTTGTATATTTTTTGGTTCGTTTCTTATTGTTATTTGAGCTTCCTACACTTTCGATTGTTTGCTTTTCTAACTCCTGTCCGAGGTTGTTTAAATCTAAATTTTCAATTTCGGACAGATTTTCTTTATTGGAGTATATTTCTGTTAATTTTTTCTTTGTTTCTTGAAAAACGTATTCTTCCTGACTTTTGTCAATATTAAATTTTTTAATTGTTGCTCTGATTTCTTCGTCTGTCGGCATTGTCATTGTTTCAGCGTAAGTAATTTTTGTAAAAAAAGCTAAAAAGATAATTGTAATGATATAAAATATTTTCTTCATTTTGTTTCCTTTATTTTTTTGTATGTTTTTATAATAAAATATTTTTATGAGTTTTGTAAATGAATTGAAAAAAGTGTGCGGAACAAATATTCTTTTAGAAAAAAAAGATTTATACGTTTATGCGCATGATACATCTCAAAATCCTGATAATATAATTATACCTCTTGCTGTAGTATTTCCAAGGAACACGCAAGAGGTAAGTAAAATATTAAAAATATTATATAAATATAATATTCCTTGTGTTCCAAGAGCTCAAGGTACAAATCATTGTGGTGGAACTCGTTTGACAAGGGATTCTGTTGTAGTTCATTTTTCAAAAATGGATAAGATAATTGAAATTGATAAGAAAAATTTAATTGCAAAAGTTCAACCAAACGTAGTTATAGGCGATTTAAATAAAGAATTGGATAAATTAAATCTTTTCTTTCCTCCCGATCCTTCAAATTTGGCAGTTTCTACTGTTGGAGGTGCGATTTCATTGTGTGCAGGAGGCCCCAGAACTTTTAAGTATGGAAATACTAAGGATTATGTTATTAATTTAGAAGTTGTATTGTCGGATGGCACAATTGTTGAAACATCGAAGGATTTGGCAAAAAACGTTACAGGATATAATCTTACAAGCTTGTTTGTAGGTTCAGAAGGAACTTTGGGTTTAATTTGTCAGGCTACTTTAAAATTAATTCCAAAGCCCGAACAAAGACTTTTGACTTTGGCATATTTTGATAGTTTGGAAGATGCAGCAAAATGTGTTAATAATGTTATAAATTCAGGTTTTATTCCATCTACATTGGACTTATTGGATAATAACACAATAAAAACGATTGAAAAATTTAATCCTTGCGGACTTTTAACAGACAAAGAAGCAGTTTTATTAATTGAATTGGACGGATTTAAAAAAAGCGTTGAATATGAGCTTGAGATTTTAAAGGAAATTTTGATTAAATCAAATGCACTTAAAATAATTCAGGCTAAAAATGAAGAAGAAAATGAAGAAATTTGGCGCGCAAGAAGAAGTTCATATTCTGCAGTTACGCAATTAAAACCAAATGTTGTAACAGAGGATATTGTTGTTCCAAGGTCTGAAATTGTTGAATGTGTAAAAAAAATAAATGAAATATCTAACAAATATAATATAACTGTTTGCATTATGGGGCATGCGGGAGATGGAAATATACATCCTAATTTTGCATTGGATTTATCTTGTGAAGAGGAGAAAAACAATTTTGAAAAATTGAAAGATGAATTATTTGCTTATGCAATTTCTGTAGGCGGTACCCTTTCAGGAGAGCATGGGATTGGTTTACATAAAAAGAAATATCTGAAAGCTGCACTTGATTGTGCTTCGCTTGATATTATGAAAAAAATAAAAAAAATGTTTGATGATAAAAATATAATAAATCCAGATAAAATGTTTAATTATGACTAAATTTGACGATTATAAAGAAATAACTTTTAATTTAGTAAAACTTTCTTTGCCTATTGTAGGTGGTAATATTTCTCAAATTCTTGTTAATTTGGCAGATACTATCATTGCAGGAAGGTATTCTACTCTTGCTCTTGGTGCTGTTTCGGTTGCAAGTGCCATAATAATGACTGCAATAATAGGCGCTATTGGATTAATTATGAGTATAAGTCCTGTTATTTCAAATTTTAGAGGTGCAAATATTAGAAGTAAAAGATATTTTAAATTAACACTTTTATTTTCAATTATAATTTCTATTCCTTTTTTTATACTGATAGAGTTTCTAATTTCTAAATTGTCTTTTATCGGGCTTTCATCCGAATTATATGAACCTGTTAAAATATACCTTGAAATATGTTCTTGGACTGTTTTTCCGAGTGCTATTTTTATTGCTTTAAAGGAATTTTTACAAGCTTATGAAAAAGTTGTTTTTGCTAATAGCTTGATGCTTTTTATGGTTATTTTAAATGTTTTTTTAAATATTATTTTAGCATTTGGTTTTGATTTTAATGGGATACAAATTCCTGAAATGGGTGTTAAGGGTCTTGCTTTAGCTACATTGATTTCAAAAACTCTTGTTGCAATTTTAATGATTCTATATTGTTTACCTTTATTTAAGACTCCCTTTGAAAAATCCAAAAAATATATTAAAGATTTATTTAAAACCGGTTTTCCTATTTCTCTTGCTATGTTTTTTGAATTTTTAGGGTTTAATTTGACAGCTGTTTTAATAGGTAAATTTTCAGCATTGTTTGCAGGAGTGCATAATATCGTTTTGTGTGTTGCAAATTGTACTTTTATGATTGCACTTTCAATTTCAAGCGCTGCAAGTATAAGAGTAGGTTATTTCAACGGAAGAAAAGATAAATTAAATATAAAAAGATATGCATTAACTAATATTTTTATGATAATAGGAGTTTGTGTTATCACTTTTACTTTAATTGAATTGTTCCAAGACCAACTTGTATATTTATTTTCAAGAGATCCTGAAGTTTTATATTGGTGTAAGAAAATACTTAAAATTGCATTGTGTTTCTTATTTTTTGATGGTTTGCAATGCGCTTGCGTAGGCGTATTAAAAGGTCTAAAAGATACGAAAATTATTATGTTTACAATGCTTTTTGCTTATCTTTTTATTGCAATTCCTTTTGGTTCTTATTTTGCTTTTTGTCATGGTTATGTTTTAGAAGGATATTGGAGCGGATTAGCACTTGCATTATTTTTTGCCGCAATTGTAACAAGTTCAAGATTAATTTATGATATAAGAAAATTAAAGTTTTAATTTTTTATAATTTTGTGTTTTTGTTTCAGATTGTATATAAATTGATTTTAAAATAATAATCGGTTAAAATTATACTATCCAAAACATTTTGATATATATACTTGGGAAATAATATGAAAAAGATTTTAGCCTTTAGTTTAATCGAACTAATGATTAGTTTGATTACAATATCTTGTATAACTGCAGCATTTGCTCCAATTATTACAAAAAGATTAAAAAATTCTAACATTAGTGTTGCTTTGTCTGAAATAAGCACAAAATGCGATAAATTTACAAGTGAATGTTCACTTTGTTATTCAAGTAAGTGCGTTATTTGTAATAGAAGTTGTAATGATAATCAGTATAAAAATGTTGGTACTTGCCTTTGTGAAAATTGTGTCGATAGAAGTGTAGGTTGTATAAGGTGTGATGCTAAGAATTGTTTAAAGTGTGATCTTGGATATGGTTTAACAAGTGACGGTAAATGTAGATTATGTCCCAAAGGTTATTATTCAGATGGTACTTATGATTGTAGAGCCTGTTCTGTTGATCAATATCAAAATCAAGAAGGTAAATCATCTTGTATAAATTGTCCGACTGCTCAAGGTTCAGAAATAGGTTCAGCAAGTTGTACAACTTGTTCAAGTAAAATTGCAAATTGTTATGAATGTTCTAATCTTACTCAATGTACAAAATGTAATGCAGGATATTATCTTAATTCATCTAATACTTGTACAATATGTCCTGCAGGTTATAAGTGTGATGGAACAACAAACAAGATTGCATGTACTGCCGGAACTTATAGCGGAGCTGGTGCTAGTTCTTGTACTGCATGTCCAAGCGGTCAATATCAAGATGCAACAGCTCAATCAAGTTGTAAATCTTGTGCATCAAAAACAGCTAATTGCACAAATTGTAATGCTGCAACAGGTGTTTGTAATGGTTGTGGCGGCGGATATATGATATCAGGAACAAGCTGTGTTCCAAAATATCCTCATACAAAAACTGCGAACGGCTCAACTCAATATATAAATATAGATAATAGTACTTTTAATGTTGTAATTGCTACTATTATTGGTGCTGGAGGCGGTGGCGGAGGCGGAAATGTTAAAACTGACACTGTTCCTGCAAGTCCTGTAACTCCTCAATTTTGCCAGCAATATGGTTGGGTTTATTTTGCTTCGGGTCCGCATTGTGCAATAACCAGAAATGCAGGCGACGGGAATGATCTTAATGCTCCATCTCAAGCTTTCATTAGAAATGTATCTGGTGTAATACTGAATTATTATAATGGAAATTTAGATTCTTATGCAAATCGTGGCTGGAATTGTTGGTATGGTCAAACCGGTAAAGGCGGAACAACTTGGGATCCTGTTTATGATGGTGCTTTTAGAACAGTTTGCCAATATCAGGCAGCTAAAGCAATTTGTGCTGCTTGGGCGCCAAATGGTGTATATGGGTGGCAATTACCTGCAAATTACCACTTAAGTGCTTGGAAAGATGTTTTAAAATCTAGCACAATGCACGTTTGTAATAGATACGGTGGATGCGGTTGGAATACCGCTGAGTGTCAGCAAAATCATGATGTATTAAGACCTCATTATATAGCTATGAATGGATATGGCAGCGATTATATTTGGATTTTCGATAATTGTGCTGCAAGTGATATTTTAGGAACTTGGAGAAGTGAAAACGTTCGAGATCCTAATGATTACAATGTTACTAATAGGGCAACAAGTGTTAGATGTATTTTGTCGCAAATTCCGGCTTCAACAACAGAAACTCCTTTTAGAGGTGGTGGAGGTGGTTCCGGATATAGCGCAAGCAATATTGTTATTCCTGATTCAACTATTGCCTCAGCAAGAGGTGGTAAAATTAGGCTTACCGCAGGTACTGGCGGAGCCGGTGGCGCTATGGGCGCTAATGGTGCTAACGGTAATGCTACAAAAGTTGAGGTATTAAATGCTTCAGGAGGCGTAATTTGGACAAAATCTGTTTCTGTTGGTTCCGGTGGAAAAACAGCAACGGCTTCAGCTAATGGTGCTGGTGGTGCAGGTGCTGCTGCAGGTGCTACGGGTGGTGCAGGTGGTGGAAGCGGATATGGCGCAGGTGGCGCCGGCGGAAGCGGTCACAGTGCAGGGGCTAACGGAGCAGCAGGCTATATATCAGTAACATATCAGGATGCTAATCCATAAGTAATTTAATTATGAGGGTATATAGATAGACATAAAAAATCGAGGCTTGAAATTAATCAAAGCCTCGATTTTATTGTAAAAAAATTATTTTTTAACTACTTTTATTGCACTATCGGGACAAACCATAGCGCAAGTTCCGCATCCTATGCATAATGAAGGGTCAGGTTCAACACACGGAGTTTGATAAAGTCCTACTTCTTTTGACCATTTTAGACATTGTTTAGGACATTTAACCATACATAATCCGCAGCCTTTGCATAGCTCTGAAAACATATACCAGTCTGCTTTTCCGCCTGCTACATTTTCGACTTTGAAACCTTTATATTGTTTTTCTGTTGTCATTTAAACACCAACCTTATCTATCATTTTCATACCCATTTCAAGAGCTTTGTAGTTAAGTTCTCTTAATTCCGGTTTAGCTGCAAATTTTTTGCCTAATGCAATTTCCATTGCGTTTTTAATATCATCCAGTTTAAGAACATTTGTCGCTTTTAATAAAACGCCTAAAATCATAATATTAAATACACGAGCAGACAATTGTTCATTTGCTATTTTATTTGCTTCAACTGAGATTACTTCTTTACATTTTGCAGTCGGTTTAGTTGTACAAACAGATGAATCATATACTACTACAGAATTTTCTGATGTATATGTTTCACATCTTGCAATTGCTCTATCAGAAAGTGCAATTATAATATCACCTTTTGCAAAACGTGGTTCGCCTATTTTTTCGTCTGCTATTTGACAAAAAGCAACTGAAACTCCGCCACGTTGTTCAACGCCGAAGTTTGGAATGTATAGGATTTCTTTTCCTGCTTCATATCCTGCTTCAACAAGGATTTTTGCAATTGATTGAACGCCTTGTCCGCCTTCACCCGCTAAAACTATTTTTGTTCTTGCCATATTATTACTCCAATCCTTCTCTTACAAGAAATTCTTTAACTTCAAAATATTCTTCCATAGTTTTTAATCTGCCCCATGTATCCACATTGTTTGTTCTCCAGTTAAGTGGGCAAACGGAGAGAACTTCAACAAATGAATAACCACCCATAGCAGTGTTTTTTAGTGCTTTTTTCATAACACTTGAGAGTTTTCTTAAGTTTGAAACAGAAGCTCTTGCAACGTAAGATTTTTCAGGGTCTGCAATAGCTGCAACAAGTTCTGCTGCTTTTGCGGGGCGTCCTGTGACTTCGCAATCACGTCCGTACGGAGTTGTTTCTGTTTTTTGCCCAGGCATTGTAGTAGGACTCATTTGTCCGCCTGTCATACCGTAATTTGTGTTGTTTGCAACTATTACAAGAATGTTTTCACTTCTTGTGGCTGCATTTACAAGGTGTTGTGCGCCGATTGCAAGTCCGCCGCCATCACCCATGTAGGCAATTCCGACTGTTCCGGGGTTTGCTCTTGTTACTCCATATATAACAGGGGTTGTTCTTCCGTGGTGAGTTTGAACTGTATCAAGGTTCATATAATTCCAAGAAAGCAGTGAACATCCGATATCGCAACCGAAAACTGTTCTTTCGTTAAGTTCAAGTTCATCTATTGATTTTGCCAATGTTTTTAAAATCATACCATGACCGCATCCGGGGCAGAATTTACTTGCTCCGGCTTCTGCGTTTTGAGCTTTGGCCAAATCAGGTTTTACATCTAATGTTGTTATCATTTTATTTCCTCATCAATCATTTATACATTTGCCATTTGTCGAACCATTGATTCAACTTTAGCAACAATATCGTCGCCTGTAACACCAACGCCCATTTTGAATAGTGTTTGATATGGGGTTGTTAGACCATATAATTTTTCTAAGCACATTTGAGCGAGTTGCCCGTTAGCAGATTCGGTAAATAGGATTTGTTTTGCTCTTTTAACCGCTTTTCTCATTGGCTCAGTCGGTAAAGGTCTTATTGTAATTGGTCTGAATAGACCTGCTTTTATTCCTTTAGCTCTTAATTCGTCAACTGCTGTCATAGCAGAACGTGCAACAATACCATGAGCGATGATAAGAACTTCTGCATCTTCTGCCTTATATTCAAGGTATTCTTCGACTTCTTTGCTCATTTTGTCATAATCTATTTGATATTGATCAAGGTGAGCCATAAGTTCTTCTTCTAAGTTAAATGTATTTCTTAAGTGATTTGCTTTTCTGTCGACTCCTATTTTTCCTTCTGCCCTTAAAGCTGCGGGAGTAGGTTCCATTTTAATTCCTCTTGAAGCAGGGTCATATAATGTAACAGGTTCTCTCATTTTGCCTTGATATCCATCAGCAAGCATAAATGTTGGGAAACGATATTTCCAAGCTGTATTAAATGATTTAATCATATAATCATATAAGTCTTGATGTCCTGCTGTAGAATAAACTATTCTAAAGCCTTCTCCGTTTCCACCAAAACAAGTTAAACGAGTTTCTTGTTGAGCATAAATAACGGTTGCGGTAGATGGTCCTCCTCTTTGCATAACTGCGCAGACAAAAGGAATTCTCATCATTTCTGCCATAGATTGAGCATCTTGCATAATCACGTTTCCGGGACCTGCTGTTGCAGTGAATGCACGTTTACCTGCTAAAATACCTCCAATAGTTGAAAAACCGGCAGAGATTTCGTCTTCTGTTTGTAAAAATCCGGCTTCTGTCTTGGGAAGTAATTTGCACCATGTGTGCATAATTTCATTTTGAGGTGTAATCGGGTATCCGTACATAAATTCGGCTTCTGCGGCATTTGCTGCATAGGCTATAACTTCATTACCCGTCAAGAACATTCTGGTGTCTTGAGTGATAAGTTTTTTAACCATAATTAATCCTTAACCCTTATTTAAAACTCTATACAATTTAAAAATACTACAAAATTAAGCTTTTATCAAGAAAAATTAACATTTTAAGGTTTGTTATTTTTTTACTACAAATCCAAATGTTGATGAGTTATCTTTTTTTGATTTGGCAATAATATCCCAGTTGTGTGCGTTGATTAGTTTTTTTGCAATATTTAAATTCAGGCTCATACCGAGTTGATTAAAATCGCATAGATTTTTTTTGTCTTCAAAAAGGCTGTTTATTTTTTCTTTTGTCATATAGATTGACTTATTTCTTGTACAAAAAGAAATAGAATTCTTGCTTTCTTTGACCATAATTTCAATATCGCTTTTTTCAAAACCATAAGAAACCGAACTCGATAGAATGTTAAAAATGATTTTTTGTATCATTAATCTGTCTGCTTTTAATTTTATTTCATTTTTCTTATTAGTTTTTATTATTATGTTTTGAGATTTTTCTTGAGCAAAATTTTTAACCATATTGCAACAATCTTCAATTTGTTCAATTATGTCAATATTTTCCAGTTTGGGTTGTGGTTTTTCGCTTTCATATTTTGCAAGAAAAATTGTGTTAGATATTATTTCAAATAAGAAATAATTAGAATTCAATATTTCTTCCAGTATATTTTTTTGTTCATCGTTTAATTTTCCAAAACGTTCTTTTAAAACTAATTCAAGACTTTGAATTTGCGCTAAAAGAGGAGTTTTAATGTCATGGTTTAAAATGCAGGTAAATTTATTTCTTTCTTTTTGAAGCTTTTCATTATACCTGCTTTTTATTTGCCTTATTTTATTTCTTATTTTTTTTATGAGTTTTTTTTTAAAAAACATTTCTCCCTCGAATTTTTAAAATAAATTTGCCCTCACTGCTTTAACTGCTGCTTGAACTCTATCTGTTACCGATAATTTTGTTAAAATGTTTCCTACATGAGCTTTTGCAGTATTTGTTGATACAATAATTTCTTTAGCTATCTGCGCATTTGTTTTTCCGTCTATAAGGAGCTTTAGAACCTCAAGCTCTCTTTCTGTAAGACTGTTTTTTAATCTTTTATTTTCATATAAATTTTCTAAGTCTTTTATGTTTGGTGCAGGGATAGAAGCAAATGCCATTTTTGCTATTTCTAAATCCATCCAAAATTCTCCTGCAGATACCATTTTAATAATTTTTTTTAAGTCGCTTTCATTGGTGTTTTTGAGAATATATCCGCATGCTCCGCAAGCAAGTGAAGCAAGAACTCTTTCTTCATTTTCGTATGAAGTAAACATTATAACTTTAGTTTTTGGATATTTTTCTTTTATGATTTTTGTTGCTTCAATACCATTCATTTCAGGTAATTCTATGTCCATTAGGATTATGTCTGCTTGATTTTTTTTCATTTCTTCAAGACAGTCTTCTGCACATTGAAAATCACCTAAAATTTTGTAATTATCATCATTTTCAAAATATCTTTTATGGGCAATTCTGGTGAGTAAATAATCATCAACTATATACAAGGTGATTGTTTTCATATCAGCTCTCATTCCTGTTCAGTGTCAAGGCTATGATATTAAACAACTTGCTCTTTGTATATTACCCGAGTCGGCTAATTTAATTGAATAATTTTTGGGTTTGTTCCAGTGTATTTTTTAATTTTTCGGGTTCATCAGCCATAAAATATAATTTCATTTTTTGTGAGTATAATTCGTACGAATTTGGAAATTTTTTAATAGCATTATCAACTGTTTTTATGGATGATTCTAAACCTGTTATTTCAAATAATGTATCGGATAAATCAATGTATTCCTTTGGTGTGGCAGGTTTAATTTTTTTAATTTGTGCAAATTGCATTTGTGAGTTTTTCTCATCGCCTTGCATTTTGTATATAATATACAAATTATATTTATATATTATTGAATTTTTGTCAAGTGAAAGTTTTTTGTTTGTATATTCTTGTAATTTTTGTAGTTGGTTTAATTTTATATAGTTTTTTATATAGTATTCGTCTGTTTTTGCATTTTGAGATTTGATTTTGTCTAAGCTTTCAATAGATTTTTTGTAATTTTTTAAATAGTATTCTATTTTTGCTTTTTCTAAATAATAAATTGGATTTTCGGCTTTTTTAATTGCCTCATCTATATATTCTAACGCTTCATTATAATTTGCTTCTTTGGAGCAAATTTTAGATAAAAGATAAGATATTTCACTTGTATTAGGGTTTATTGCTGAAGCTTTTCTTACTAAATTTATTGCTTTTTTTAGTTCTCCTGTTTCAATTAATGAATAAATATATCCAAAATATCCTTCGTAATATGCATCATTTACGTTTATTAAAATTTCAAAATATTTTTTTGCATTCTGAAAATCATCTATATTGAGATAATAATTTCCTAAGTCTAATAATACTTTGGAATTGTTCGGATTTATTTTGTACGCTTTTAAAAGAGATGAAAGTTCTTTATCTTTGTTGTTTTCATAATTATATATTTTTGCTTCCAAAAGATTTATTTTTAATGAATCATTATTAAAAATATTTTTATATTCCTCAAGAGTTGATTTTGCTGATTGAAGGTCATATTTTTTAAGATAACATTCTGTTAAAAAAGCATATATTTCAGGATTTTTATCTATTTTTAAATAATTTTTTATATTTTCTATTGCTTTATCTACTTCTCCTGAAAAATAGCTTTCTAGGGCAAAAAGACTATATAATTCTTTATTCGTTTCAGGCATGGAATTAATTTCTAATTCTTTTGCTAAGTTTGTATTTAAGAGTTCGTTATTAAAAATAATTGCTTTTTTAAGATATTCTTTTGCCAGTTCTTTATTTCCTTCAAGAAGTGCTATTTTTGCTTTAATAAAATAA
Source organism: Candidatus Gastranaerophilales bacterium (assembly GCA_944325185.1). Taxonomy (GTDB): domain Bacteria; phylum Cyanobacteriota; class Vampirovibrionia; order Gastranaerophilales; family Gastranaerophilaceae; genus RUG14156. The sequence continues at coordinate 34,157 of CALUZA010000005.1, forward strand.
GCGCTTGATGATTTTGAATCAATTTTTAGCATCATATCAGCATAAAAATCTGATTCTTTAATTTTTCCAATTTCAAAATACATAGCAGACATATCAAAATAATCTTCTATGTTCGTATTTTTGTTTTCAAATGTTATTTTTTCAATGTTTTCGTTTTTGGATGTTATTTCATAAGATTTTTTGAAATATTTTGTAGAGTTATTGTTGTCTTTTGATTTTTTATATATTTCTCCAAGAAACCAAAAACCGTTTTCATCATTCGGATTGCTTGTGATGTAGTTTAAAAAGAAATTTTTTGCAACGTTTGAATTGTTTTTTGTCAATTCAATTCCGTCTTTAATGTTCCATAATAGACTTGCATTTGCATTTGTGCAAAGTAAAGAAAGAAAAATAAAAAATATATTAATTTTTTTTATCATAATATTTCTTTAATTATTTTTTCTAAATCGGAAAAAACTTCTTCAATTTTTTGATTAGCGTTTATGACTTTTATTCTTGTCGGATATTTTTTTGCAAGCTCCAAATACCCTTGGCGCACTCTTTGGTGAAATTCAAGGTTTTCTTTTTCCATTCTATCTTTTGTTGAACCGACTCTTTTTTGCGCTGTTTCGATATCAATATCAAAAACAATTGTTAAATAAGGTTTTTTACCCTTTGTTGCAATATGATTTAAAAGATTAATTTGTTCTATATCTCCGTTTCTGCCATATCCTTGATAAGCTACCGTTGAATCAATACAGCGATCACATAGAACAATTTTGCCTTCGTTAATATTTTTTGTGATTATTTCTTCAAAATGCTGCGCTCTGTCTGCAAGATACAAAAACATTTCTGCAACATCCGAAACAAATCCTTTATGGAAAAGAAGAATTTGTCTTAAATTTTTGCCAATTTCGCATCCGCCCGGTTCAAGTGTAACAACTGTTTTATAGTTTTTTTCTTGAAGGTATTTATTTAAAAGTTCAATCTGGGTTGTTTTTCCACAGCCGTCAATTCCTTCAAAAGTTATAAATAAACCTTTTTTATACTCCATTTCTTACTCCTTAATAAAAATTATATTACAATTAATTTATTTAATTTATGGGAGTAAAGAAATTTTACAAAAAAGTTAAATATTTAGTATTTTTTCAATTCTGAATTTGTATCCTTCAGGTTTATTGGATACAATTGTATAAATTGACGAAATAATTAATAGTATCATTGAAATTGAAAAACAAATTGCTATTATTTTTTCTTTTTTAGTCATTTTAATCACCTTTTTGCATTGATTTATTAATCCATTCATCAGCTCTTGCGCCTGTTAAGATTTTACCGTCTACTCTTATGCCATAGCCAAAGGGGTCTTCTCCTTTTTCCATACCATCTATATCCATACATAAAGGTTTATATATTCTTATAAAACCATTAGCATCAGCATGATATTCATTTGCTTCAAATAATCTGGCATTACGACTTATGTAGTCGGGGTAACAAGAATTTATAATATCGTCAGTTATTTCATCACCTTGTGAATTTATACACATAGTGTATTGAGAAGCTCCAAAAGTAGTTCTTGGCGAAGTCAAATAATAAATAATTCCGTCAGAAGTTGTGATTTCAGCATTATTAGTTTGGTTAAGTTCCTTGCATATTTCATCTAACTCAGTTTTGGCATTTTCTCCGCAATATTCTCCTGATGGCATGCAACCAAATGCTGTATAGCTATATTTCATGCTTGATACTGCATTATCCCTACAGTTAATATTTTTAGCAGTTACTATATCTGCAAAAGTTTGACAAAAATATTTATAATCTCCTTCATGAGTTCCATCAATTAAAGTTCCGTCAGGTTTTATCCCTAAATCGCCGTTCGCATAATATTTATCTGAATTAACCAACTCTCTTATGACTGTACCTAATGTATTATTTCCTTTTTTAAATTTCATAACATTTTCATCGGGTGAAGAATTAATCGCAATGGGCAATAAAATTGCTGTTATAACTCCGATTATAGTCAAGACAATCATAATTTCAGCTAATGTAAAAGCTTTAAAGATATTTTTTTTCATTAAATAAACTCCATAATTTATAAATATATTCATGTCATGAAAAATATCATATTGCAAGGAATTTAACAATTTTTGTAAGAAAGATATTACAGAATTTATTAAGCTAAAATGCAACAATCAAAAAATGGGTATCAGAAAAATAAAAAATCAAATTGGTAAAAAAATAAAAGATTTGCGAATTGAAAATGATTTATCTCAAGAGCAATTAGCGGAATATATTGGAATGTCCAGAGAACATATTTCTTGTATAGAGAGAGGAAAAAATCTTATAACTATTGAGTCTTTGTATAAAATTTCCAAGTATTTTAAAATAAACATAAAGGATTTTTTTTAATTTATGTTATAAAATATTACATTTTATGAAAAATTTGAAATAAATTTTACCTTTTTAAATTATTATTTTATAATAAAGTATATAAGTATTGGTTGACATAAAAGGGGAGTTCCGTGCAGGATTCGTTATTTAATACAGTTCAAAAGCTTGCAGTCGAGGAAAAAATTAACGTTGAAGAATTGGAAATAATTTTAAACAGCGATATTGAAGAAGTTGTAAAATTATGCAAGAAAGCTTGTTTAAAACCCAAAACGGATTCTATGGGAAACGCTTATTTTACAAAGAACGATGTTGATACTTTGAAAAAAATAAAAGAACTTTATTCTAAGTCTCAAGAAATTCACGAGACAATGAAGGCTAAAGAGGCCGAAAAAGAAATTAATACAAACTCAGCGGAAGAAATGACTAATCCGGAGAAAAAGGTAAATTTTTTAACAAGAGCAAAAAACAGAATTAAAAGCGAGTCAAATTTGCCTGTTAATTCTAATCATCCGGTTTTTCAACTTCAAGCACAAATGGAAAAGCTTGAAAATAGTTTAATTTCAAAAATGAGCGCGATATTGAGCGAAAAAATGGATGGTTTTGATGAAATCATAGTAGAGCTTATACGTGCAAAAACCGAAAATGAAAATTTGCGTCAACAAGTGAATACTTTAAATAAGCAAGTGTTTATTTTAAAAGGCGAGCTTGCTTCTTTTAGTCCGCTTCCTTTTGGTCTTTATACAAAAAAAGAAACTGACGAATTATAATTTAATTAAGCTATGAGTAACGCTTTAATAAATTTTTATCATAATCTTGAAGAGCCTATTATTATTTATGATAAGAAGTTGAATATTCTGTATCATAATTTGTCTTTTAAAAAGATTTTTGGTGATTTTAATAATTCAGAAGGTTATGATTGTCTTACTAAATTAAGCTATAAATTTGCGTATCAGATGTGTTTTTTGAGGTCGGAAGATTTAAAAACATATTGTCCGCCAATTAGCGCCATTAAAAAAGATGTTAATTTTTCGACTTTTGCAACTTATCAAAAAGATGAAAACAAATTTTATCATTTTATGATAAAAGCTTTTAGTGTAAAAAGATATAGAATTGTTTATTTTTACGACGTTACAAATGAATTGAGGACAGAAAAATTAAAAGAAGAAAATGAACGTTTAAGGATACAAAATGTTGAATTTGCTTCAACTAATTCCAAGGCTCAAAATCAAGCGGTTAAAATGGCTTTATTGAATAGAATTTCAATAAGTATTAAGAATGAATTGGATATTAAAACATTAATTGAAAAGTCTTTAAGGGAGTTGAGCATTGTTTTTGGTGCAAGTAAGAGCTATTTTGCCGAATATGATAAAGATGATTTTGTAATTAAGTATACATACCCCGAAGTATATGCTCCGCAAATAGGCGAAAAGGTTATATATTCTAAAACTTTAACGGATGAGTTGCATAATGGTGAAATTTCAATTCAAACTTGCATAAAAGAGCATGAAGGTGCTTGCATTCCTCTTTTGAATTCGACAGTCAGAATAATTATGCCTATAATAAAAAATGCTCAATTATTCGGTATAGCTGTAGTTTTTACTCCCAAAAAAGAAATTACGGCGCTTGAGCGTGAACTGTTAACGGGTATTTCGATGGTTATTACTTCCTCTTTAATACAGGCAAGTTTGTTTCATCAAATTTCTCAGAAGAAAGAGGAATTGGAAGAAGCTATAAAAGAATTAAAGGAAACTCAATTGCAACTTATTAATTCCGAAAAAATGGCTTCTTTGGGTCAATTAATTGCATCAGTTGCTCATGAAATAAATACGCCATTAGGAGCAATTAGTGCTAATAATGAAATGATGGAAAAATTATTCAAATCTTTTGATATTAATACACTCGATATTTTAAAAGAGATGAATGGCATAGATAAAGAGGCAATTAAGAGAATAACTAATATAGTGCAATCATTGAAGCGTTTTGTTCGTTTAGATGAAACTGTTCAGCAGGAAGCTAATATTAATGAGGAATTGGATTTAACGCTTGAATTAATTAGGCATAAAATTAAAAAAGGTTTTGAAATTACAAAGGAATATGGAACAATTCCTTTTGTAAATTGTTATCCAAACATGTTAAATCAGGTATTTTTAAATATTTTGATGAATGCTGTTCATTCTATAGAGGAAAAGAAGATTAAAGATTCTTCTTATTGCGGCAAAATAAAATTGTCTACGGAAATTAAGGATGACTTTTTGCGAATTAGCATTTTCGATAATGGAGTTGGAATTAAGACTTCAGATAAAAAGAAAATTTTTTCTGCCGGCTTTACGACTAAAAAGAAAGGACAAGGCACAGGTTTGGGGCTTGCAATTTGTCGTAAAATAATTGAAAAGCATAAAGGCAATATTACATTTATGAGCGGTAATCTTGAAAATGAATCCGAATATAACACAGTATTTATTATTGACATACCTTTGTTGTAGTGTTGTTGTTAATTAGTATAAAAAGCTTGCATGAAATATTTTATTTGGTATTATGTGAATGTACTCTTTGAGGGGTATTTTGAAAATTGAATAATAAGCCCTGGTAGCTCAGCTACATGCGTGAGCCGGTGCGGAAACGAGCTTTTTAAAGCGAGTTGAGCATTATAATGGCGACGTAGGATAATCGAGCAAACGAACGACAGCGAAAGCGATAGTGAGAGTTGCGAGATACCCACAGGAGCAGTTTTTGAAAATTGAATAATAAGCCCTGGTAGCTCAGCTGCCGTCAAGAACATTGTTCTTGATAAGATAATAGCAACAAGTTGCGATATCCAGCTGACACTAAGGTTGAAAATTGAATAATAAGCCCTGGTAGCTCAGCTGGATAGAGCAACTGCCTTCTAAGCAGTAGGTCATGCGTTCGAATCGCATCCAGGGTAGATAAACCAAAAGGACCCGCGCAAGACGGGTCTTTTGTTTTATTATACCAAGATGACTCTTCTCAGCATCCCCCTACAATACTCTAATTTGGCTTGCCTGGCTTGATTATAGGCCAGGGGTCCCTGTTCGAATCGCATCCAGGGTAGGCTTAAAAAGACGATAGGTTTTTTTTCTGTATTTTAATTTGATATAAACAATTTTTAGGTAAATTCTAATTTAAAATCTTAAGTGTAATAACGTTGTCTTTAATATCAACTACTTTAAAAGTTGTATTATTTCTAAGCAGAATTTCCTCTTCACGTGAAAAACCCGTTTGAACTATCGAATTTACATCAAGTACTTTTGTTGTTTCACTTGGTAAAATTTTAAACATATAGCCGTATGCTGCATAACCTTGTGCAACTTTCTGGTCTTTAGAAATTGAAATAAAACCTGCTTCTGTAAAGACATCGCCTATCTTTAAATCTTTAATATTTGTATTTTTACCATTGATTAACCAACTGCAATCTGCGCCAACACCCCTATATAAAATTCCATCTTTTATATTTATTTGTTCTATTCCTACACTCTTTTTATCAAATAATCTATTTAAGCCATCAGCTAAAATTTTTTCAGAATATTCCAGTTCTCCGCTACGAAGATGTTCATTAAGATATTCATATTCATCAAATCCTTGGTATCTTTGACAAACTTGCTTTAAAGTAGGTCTAGTATATTCCAATAATTTCTCTTCAAAATAACTTTTGCTTTGGAATTCTAATTTATCAGTATCAAACATATCAAATACGCTTTTAGATTTAATTTCTTCAAGTGGTAATGTTTCATAATGACTTATATAATAATCATATAATTCTTGCATTTCTTTATCATGGGCAATACCATTAAGTTCTTCTTGAGTAAATTGAATTGGTTTTGAAGACTCAAGTTTTTCTGTATATCCATAATGGCAAGAGTTTACCTTTTTTTGAATACCTTGTAAATATTCAAACATTGATTGATCTTTTTCTTTTGGTGTTTGTTCTATTAAATCTAATGCTTGACGTAAATATGTTTTTCTTTTTATTAATATATCTGCCAATTCTTGAGCTGATTTTTTATCTTCTAAGTTTTGTAAAACCGTTTCTCTTATTTTTTCATCATCTAAAGTTGTTATTCTTTTTAGAGAAGTAATCAAATCTTCTTTGGTTAAATTCGTTGATAAGTTTTTTATGGGTTTTATTCGATTGATATTTGGGTCAAACATCGAGCTCAATTCTTGGACAATCTCTCCAAAATTACACTCTATATCAAAGTTATCATTTAGTTTATTTTTTAATTCACCCAATGATTTATATTCTAAAGCACCGCCAAAGTCTATTCGGTAACATTTATCTTTTGTCATTTGAATATTATTTGAACATATTGCATCCCAGTTTCCAAGCCAAATATCTGCACCAAGTCCATCTATTACACCCTTATTACACTCGGATATGGGACTTAAATCGGGAATATATTCACTTAACACTATTTTTTTTGTACTATCATCAAGTGCAAGTTGCATTTTTGCACAATCTACGCCCGCTAATTCATATAATTTTGATGCTAAAACCTCATTTTCGGCTTGTGATGGTATGTGGGAAAGTGTTTTATCTGGACATATAGAACCATATTTTATATAGTATAATTTTCCATCTGTAACATCTAAACCATAATGTCCGATATTTGTACCAATTTGCGTGCCATCAAATATGTGAAATTTTGTTTCAGCACCATTTGTTAACGTAAAATTTTTTGTTTTTATTTCGGTTGCAGATGATTTTAATTGCTCAATTTTTTTAGTTATTGCTCGTTTTGCATTGTCTGCTATGCCTAAACCTTTATTGTTGACAATAGATTTGTTATATAAGCAAAGATTATCTAACTCGTTTTGTAACTTTGAGCCAGTGATGGCATCGGTCAATCCTTTTTGTGCACTGGCTAAAGGCCTGGATAAACTTTGTGTAATTTGAGTTGTTGCCTTAGAGCAAATTTTATTTAATGACATTAAACCTCCATAATAATATAAAGAATTTTTTTGTTAAAAAATTGTTTAAGATTTATGGCGCTTATGTTACGTTCTCAACCAACCAAGTCCGAAACTCGACTACTCTATGGTATAATAAATTAAAAAGAACCGTCTTGCACGGTTCTTTTTAATTTATTATACCAAGATAACTTTACTTTGCTTTCAGTATAAATTTTTTAAGATTTAAAAAATATCCTAAACTCAAAATTAAAGCAGCGCTTACCCATGCTATTGGTCCTGAGTAGAAGATTCCTATGTAGCCAAAATGGATTGCTAAGTATACTGCGGCAAACGAGCGCATTACAAGTTCCGCAATGCAGGAAAATAAAGGATACATGGTCTCTCCCATGCCTTGAAGGGCATTTCTGAAGATGAAAATTTGTCCTAAGAAGAAATAAAAAACAGTACTTATTAAAAGGTATTGATGTGCAATGTCTATAATTTCTTTTGTTGCGCTTCCGATGAAGGCTTCAATTATGTCGCATCCCGAGTATCTCATTAAAAATGCCATGATTATACTTAAAATGATATTTATTATTGAAGTGTTAAGAACGCCCTGTCTTATTCTTTTGAATTTTTTGGCGCCGTAATTTTGTGCAACGTATGCTGCAAGCGCAACGCCAAAAGAAGTCATAGGAAGGGTTGCTATTTGTTCTACTCTAAGGGCTGCCGTAATTGCCGCTATTACGTTTGAACCGAATGTGTTACATACGCTTTGAATTATAATAATCCCGATACCAATTATTGAAAACTGTATTCCCATGGGAATACCTATTCTTAAGTGTTCTTTGGCATCTTTTATAAATTCTTTTGTTTTAATTATATTCCAGTCGCTTTTTTTAAGGTGAAGGATGGGGAATTTTAATTTGATAAAATAAATACATAAAATCACCGAAAACCCTTGGGATAAAATAACGGCGATTGCAGAACCCCCGACACCAAGGTTGAAAATTTTAATTGCAATAAGTGCTAGTATTATATTTAAAATTGAAGCCACAATTAAAAAGTAAAGCGGTGTTTTGCTGTCTCCGAGAGCCCTTATTATGCTTGATAGTAAATTGTAAAGAGTTGTTGTAATAAGCCCTATTACGATTATTTCAATGTAGTAATAAGCATCCTGATAGATGTTTTGAGGTATATTCATCCATTTTAGTATGGGATGCATGAATAATGAAAATAGTATAGTACAGATTAAAGTTATAATTCCGCTTAAAATTAAAGAAACCGCCGTTGATTTCCTTACTCCTTCGTAGTCTTTTGCTCCGTATCTTTGCCCTGTTACAACGGCAAAGCCGTTTGTTAAACCTACTATTACAAACATTATAAGAAAAAACAAAGGTGCTGTTGCACCAACCGCCGCAAAAGCTTCAACGCCAAGCGTTCTTCCGACTATTACCAGATCCGCAATGTTATATAATTGCTGAAATATATTTCCGATAAGGAGAGGAATACAAAAAAGTACAATTAACTTTAGAGGATTTCCTTCGGTTAAATCTTTAATCATAAAATATATTATACATAAAAATTCTATGTTCTTTTGTTATGGTATAATTTTTAAATAAAATAATACATTCGGAGGATAAACAATGATAATTGTAATGCGCCATGGGGCAAGTGAAGAAAATATACAAAAAGTAATTGATTTAATTAAATTAAAAGGTCGCGAAGCCCATATTTCAAAAGGCGAATCCCATACCATAATCGGAGCAGTCGGAGAAAAAGTTATAGACCCGCGCGAATTTGAGCTTATTGACGGTGTAAAAGAAGTAATAAAGATTTCTTCAAGTTATAAGCTTGCATCAAGAATTTTTAAAGAAGACGATACAATAATTGAAGTAAACAATGAAAAATTCGGCGGCGAATATTCAGGCATGATTGCAGGGCCGTGCACAATTGAAAATGAAGAACAAATTTTTGAATGCGCAAGAATTATGTCGGAATCAGGCGTTAAAATTATAAGAGGCGGTGCTTTTAAACCTAGAACCTCTCCTTATTCCTTTCAAGGACTTGGAGAAGAAGGTTTGAAATTAATAAGAAAAGCGGCAGATAAATATAACCTTGCTGTTACTTCAGAAGTTATGGAAATAAGCCAGATTCCTTTGTTTTTAAAATACGTTGATATTTTGCAGGTGGGAGCAAGAAATATGCAAAATTTCAACCTTTTAAGAGAATTAAGCAAAATAAAAAAACCCGTAATTTTAAAAAGAGGTTTATCCGCTACAATTAACGAATGGCTTATGGCAGCTGAATATATCCTATCGGGCGGGAACAGGGAAGTTATATTGTGCGAAAGAGGAATAAGAACTTTTGAAGTAGCTACAAGAAATACGCTTGATTTGTGCGCAATTCCCGTTGTAAAAAAATTAAGCCATCTTCCGATTATAGTTGATCCTTCGCACGGTACCGGCTTAAGAGATAAAGTTGTTCCGATGAGTTTAGCTTCGCTTGCTGCAGGCTGCGACGGATTGATAATCGAAGTTCACAATAAACCTGAATGTGCTTTGTGCGATGGAGCGCAATCTTTATACCCAGAGCAATTCAGAGAATTATATAAAAAACTTAAACAATTAGCACCCGTTGTAGGAAAAAAGATATAATTAAAGCGGAATATAGAGATTATTAAGATTATGAAAAAGATATTTGTCTTATTTTTGTTTTTTACTTTTTGTTTGAATTTTTATAATCCTTCCTTGGCTTTATATGTCGAAGATTTAAAAGCAAGAGTCGAGAAAAACGAAACTCTTAAAGACCCCGGGCTTATTAAAATTCCTCAAATTAAAGAGGTTGATGAAGAATCGTATAATAAAAAAATGGCATCGGATGAAGTGGAGTATGAAAAAATTAAATCTCAAACAGGGGATAATTTTGAGATTTATAAGATACTTGAGAGAATATTAAGGGCAAACAAACTGCAATATCAAAATTGGAGAATTGCTTTTTATATGGATCATGAAGATATAAACGCAAATGCGGGAGCTTATAATTTAATCCAGATAAGTTCCGCTTTATATGACAGTTTGTATCCTGATGATGATGCAATTGCTTTTGTGATTTCCCATGAACTTGCTCATTTGATTTTAAATCATGCAAAAGCAACAAACGAGATAAGGTATAAAATTAATCAACTTGAAGAAAAAATTAAAATAAACAAATATGAAATCAGAAGAAC
>CALUZA010000006.1 GCA_944325185.1 Candidatus Gastranaerophilales bacterium
AATTTTTTTAAATTGTAAACAAATATTACAATTTATTTTATACCATGTTGTGTAAATTAAATTTTCATATATTATATAAATTAGTGTGTTTACTAACATAAGATACAATAATAAATAACAAAGGAAAACAATGCTTTCCCCTATAGCAGCAGTAAAATTTATTTTTTTATTTAATCTTATACAAGTTTTAAGACGGTTTTTTAACCGTCTTTTTAGCTTTTAGAAAGGAATATTATGCCGACAGCAACATTATTTAAGCCCAAAAATGATTACAAGGATAAAATTAAAATTTCATTTAAAAAAATTGATTATGAAATAGAGACAAACAGGCTTTTAAGTATAATTAGAATGCTTGAAGAAGATAAGTTTTTAAAATTTGAAAATGAAAGCCATATAGAACGCTTGATTTATAAACACAATATTGCAAAAAGAATGTTTTACGAGGACATAAACAGATTATAGAAATATTTCATACCAATTTTACTTTCGATGCAAGTAACATGCGCTAAAATGCGCAAAGCCCGCCTTGTTTATATAAGACGGGCTTTTTTGTTTTTTAATTTTAATTATTTACAGCATGAACCGCAAGCAGTGCAAGACATATTTAATTTATCCATTGCTTCTTCGATACGTACTTTAATACGTCCGTCAACAGCGATACCTTCACCTGTTTTTTCAGATATTAATAACGGATTAATATCTAATTCATCAATAAACGGATAATCGGAAACTAATTGAGATAATCTTAATAATGTTTCTTGAATTTGTTCCATTTGAGCAGGCTTAGTACCTCTTGCGCCTTCAAGCAATTTATATGCTTTTACGGATTTTATCATTTCACTTGCATCAATATCTGTAAGAGGCGCAATTCTAAATGTTACATCTTTCATAACTTCAATAAATACGCCGCCTAAACCAAACATCATCATAGGACCATATTGCGGATCAGTTGCAATACCTGCAACCATTTCACGATTTCCTTTAACCATTTCTTGAATAATGACGCCTTCAAGACCATCAATTAAGCCTTTTTCAGTTAATTTTGCAATTAAATCATTATATTCGTTTCTTAATTGTTCTTCAGATTGTATATTAATTCTGACTCCGCCTACATCAGTCTTGTGAGAAGTTGTTTTTGAAGTCATTTTCATAACAACCGGATATCCGATTTTATTTCCGATTTCAACAACTTCATCTATATTTGTTGCAAATCCTGATTTACAAACTCTGATACCATAAGCATCCAAAACGTCGATTGATTCACGAGTGGTCAGTTGAGCTCTGCCTTCCGAAATTGATTGCTTCATAATTTTTTCAGCACGTGCCCTATCAACGTTGTATGTAGGAATTTTGCCTTCAGGACGGTTTTGCCACAATCTTTGTTGATTTAGTCTGTGTAGACCTTCCGCAGCTTCTTCCGCATACATAAAGAATGGCATATTAACCTTCATGTCTGATAATTTTGAGAAAAATTCAGACTTAGTCATAAATACACCAATAATAGGTTTAGTTGGATTTTTAGCTTTTATTTCCATTAATGCTTCGGCAACATCGATATCTTTCAATCCTAAGAATGGAAGATAAATCGTAATAACCATATCAACATTTTCATCAGCTAAAACTGTTTCAAGTGTTTGTTTATAGTGTTCAATTGGAGCAGAAGCTATCATATCTATAGGATTTTTAACAGAAGCAGCAGAAGGCAAGAAACTTCTTAATTTTTCTTTTGTTGCGTCTGTAATTTTAGCCATTTGTAAACCATATTCACAAATTGCGTCAGTAGCCATAATACCGGGGCCGCCTGAATTTGTAATTATTGCAACCCTATCTCCTTTTGGAATTGGGCTTGTTGCAAAAACTTTAGCTGTTGAGAATAGATTCTTCAAAGAATATTCTCTAATAACGCCTGATTGATTTAATAAAGCATTTGCAGCTTTATCGGCACCAGCCAAAGAACCTGTATGAGAAGAAGCAGCAGAAGCGCCTGCAGCAGAACGTCCAGCTTTTAAAGCCAAAATAGGTTTTTTCTTAGAAATTCTTGAAGCCAATTTTCTAAAGTTTGCAGGATTTTGAATAGATTCCATGTACAATAAAATTTGTTCTACGTCTTCTTCATTTTCCCAATATTCCAAAGCGGTTTCAGCGTTAACATCCGCTTGGTTGCCTATTGAAATAAATTGAGCAAAACCAAGATTTAAATCTTTTAAAATATTTAAAATACCGCCACCTAAAGCTCCTGATTGAGATACAAAGCCGATATTACCTCTTTCCGGCAATGATTCTGCAAAACATCCATCCATTCTTATGTCAGGGTGAGTATTTACAACACCTAAACAGTTAGGACCAACGCATCTCATTCCGTATTCTCTGATTTTTGAAAGAAGTTGACGTTCAAGCTCAGCACCTTCTGCGCCTGTTTCTTTAAAGCCTGCAGTAATTATACACAAACCTTTAATACCTTTTTCGTGGCATTGATCTATTGTTGATAATACAAATTTAGCATTTACAACAATAATTGCTAAATCAATTTCGTCAGGAATTTCAACGACACTTGTATATGCTTGCAAGCCTTCAATTATTCCACCCTTTGGATTAACGGGATAAATTTTGCCGTTAAATTTATATTCTTGCAATCTTTTCATAATATCGGAACCAATTGTATGTTCCTTTGTAGAAGCTCCGATAACCGCAATGGATTTCGGTTTCATGATTTTGTTTAACATTTTTTATCCTTTCATCTTTTATTTTTAATATCCATTTGGAATAAAATCTCTTGCTCTAAATTTTGCCCCTAAAGATTTTGCTATAACAGCGCATCTTTCAACATCTATAGGATAATTAGGAACATTTGCCACAACAGAAGCTGTTGTATTTACTTTTGCTTCAACACAAGCTCTTATAAAGCGTTTAACTTCTTCATAAGCATTTTCTATTTTAGGGTTTGAGATTTTGTTGTAAACTTCTTCATTTTGAGCATTTAAACTAACAGAAATTGAATCAATATATAAAGCAAGTTCATCTAAAACATTTCTTTTGTGTATTGCGTTTGCATGCCCGTTTGTATTTATTCTTATTTTAAGATTTGGAAAATTTTCTTTTAAATACTTTGATATTTCAACAACTTCATTAATTCTAATCAAAGGTTCGCCATATCCGCAAAAAACAATTTCGCTACACTTTAAAATTTTATCTTTTTTTAATTCAATTTGTTTTATAACATCTTGTGCAGTTATATTATCTTTATCAAGCCAAAGTTTTGCGCCTTGAACATCTTCTTTTTGATCTCTAACGCAAAAAACACATGCGTTGGTGCATGCGTTTGTCATATTTATATATGGCTTCTCATCTAAAAAATATAAGAGATTTTCATTCACTTCTACCATAATTTTATTCTAACTCAACAATAATCTAAAACAAGAAATAAATTTAATTTTAAATAAAAGAATTAAAATACAGGTAACATCATCGAATTACTCGGTCTTGTTGTATAATCAAGCGCACGTTGATGATTAATTTCTCTTGTATCAAGTTTTATTTTAGGAGTTTGACTTCTGTTTAATTCATCACGAGCTTTTTCTACTTTGTCTTGTTTTTTCATATTTTGAATATTAATCAAACTATAATCATCTTCGACATAATTAATAGTTGTAATAGGAGTATCCAACAAAAGAGGGGTTTCTTCTCTTGCAAAAACGCAATTTATAGAAATAAAAAACACAAAAATTAATAATATTTTTTTCATAATTTAATTAATCCCAAATATAAAACAACAACCTTATTTTCGCATATATTAATATAATTATACAAGCATTTTAAAATTAAATTAACCTTGATGCGCTTTTAATTTATTTTTTTCAGACATCTGCCCTTTAAATTCAATTCTTCTGTTTTCATCCGAGCTATCTTTTACAACCTTTGTAGCTAAAGCCATCAAAGGAAAAGCTGCGGTTGATATTGCAAATATAGCTAATCCTAATAAGTTATTGGATTTAGCCCTTCTTAATAAATCACCGCTTGTATATTCTTTTATCCACTTATCAGCTTTAATCGTTGCAGCAAGTCTATCAACAAACATAGGAAGCATAGCTCCTAAAGCTATAATTGGAGAATTTTTTCTGATGAAATTTTTAACTTTTTGGAACTTAGATAATTCTTTATTTTCTTCAGGCTCTGTTTGTTTTGTAAATGCAGGTAACAGCGCAAAGAATGAAGCTATCGCAATTCCCGGAATAGTTGCTTTTCGCATAAATTTTAAAATAGAATTATTATTTATATTAAAAGCATGTCCTAATTGCACAAAAATTTCAGGAGTCATTTTTTTTCGGTTTACAAGTAACTGTTTTCCCTTTTTTATTCCACATTCCTCAAAAGCAGACCGATTTAAAGCATTTATACTATCTTCATAAGACATCCCAAAGCCATTTTTTATAGCTTCTATGGAACTTTTTACATTACTTAAATCATAATTGTCAGGATTTATTATTTTTAAAGAGTTAACATCAGTGATTTGAACACCTTTTTTATCCAAACCTGTTGATTTTAATATTTTATCTGCACAATTATTTAATAAATTAACATCGCTTGAGCTTATGCCATCTAGTGCCGAGATTCTCTTTGACGAAACAAAAGTATCAACAGGTGCCTTAAGGGCTCTTACGGCACGATGCGCAATCAAAGCAAGGGCGCCGCCTGCAATATTCTTCCCTTGTTTTTTATTTGTATAAGTATTATTAGAACTATCTGTATTAACTTTTAGAGAATCTGACATACTTATCCTAATTTATAACTGCACAATAATACAAAACAAAAAATCAAAAAAAATTGCTAAAACTTATATTTCAATAGCTCCCTGACGCAAAATCTTATATGATTTTTCCTCGCATAAAACAACAGTAGAAGGAATATTTTCATTTTCTTTATCATCAAAAGGTTTTATTATTGTTGCAAATTTTGAAAATTTTTCTATAGCTTCATTGTAGTTTCTAACAGGAGACTCTGATGAAATATTACAAGAAGTCGTAGCCAATACTCCGCCTTCAATATTTTTTGCCAATTCCATAAAGTCAGGACTGTTTGGAATTCTTATTCCTACAGTTTCGTAAGGAGTAATAGCATTTGAACAAAATTCCGTCTTTTTAAATATTAAAGTTAAAGCTCCGGGTAAATATTTTTCAATAAAATCAAAAGCATAATCGGGTATATCTTTTACATACTTTTTTAAAGGTTTAAAATCATAACTCATTAAAATTAAAGGTTTTTTAGTATCTCTTTTTTTGATTTCATATATTTTATTTACAGCCTCATCATCATTTGGAATTGCACCAAAACCCCAAACGGTATCCGTTTTAAAAGCAAGGACCTCGCCTTTTTTTAAATTCAACATTTTTTACCTTTCAAAAATTTTGCTTTTAATTTTTCTTTTAAATCTTCCAAATACTCTACTCTAAATATATGTGCAAATCCGACATATACGCCCATTGTTACAAAAAATACAATAGTAACTCTAATTATTTTTGTAATAAAATTCAAAGATACTATTTTTCCAATTGCAAAATTAAGAACAAAACCAACGCTAAAAGCAATTAAGGCACAAAGCAATATTTTTAAAATTTGTCTTAAAAAAGCCCTGTAGCCGATTGAAATTTTCTTTCTTATCAAAAATGCAAGAATAGTACCGTTAATTAAAGTTATTATCGCTGTAGAAAGCGCAATACCATTTATTCCCATAGGTCCTACCAATAAAGAATTAAATATTAGTTTTAAAGCTATTGAACCTATAGCAATATAAAAAGGGGTTTTTGAATCATTAAAAGAATAATACAATCTTGTTATTGAATCACGAAACATATAAGGAATAATCGAAAGTGAAATAAAGAATAAAACCTCAGAAACCATTAATGTTGCACTATGAGAAAACGCTCCTCTTTCAAGAGCTATAGAAATCAAATCCTCACGAGAAATGAAAATAAATATCATCATAAAAGTTCCCGCAAGAATTAACGAACCTACGCCTTTATTAAAATAATGCCTTACTTCATCAAATTTCTTTTGAGCAACAAGTCTTGAAAACAAAGGAAACAAAGGAACCAACAAAGCTGACAACATTAACCCTACAGGAAATTGAAAAATACGATTTGCATATCCGTATGCAGTCCATTGACCTGCTTGCAATCCGGAAGCAAAGAAAATATCAACATATATCCCGATTTGACCAATTGTAGAAGACAAAAATGCGGGCATTAATAGTTCCAATATTTCGTTAAAATTTTTATTATTGAAGAAATCAAAAACAGGTTTAAATGTATAGCCAAGTTTAATTACAACAGGAGTTTGCATTAATAACTGCAAAAGCGCACCAATTGTAGTACCGATTGCTAAATAAAATCCGGTATTGTCGCCTTTTGAAAAAATCAAGGTCAAAATTATTCCAAACGAAAGCATAGAAGGAGCAATGTTTGGAAGCAAAAATCTGTTATATGTAACCAAAATCCCGTAGTACAAGCCCAAAAGCGCACCCACAACTATTACCGGCGACATTAACTTTAAATGATAAGCCGCTAAATTTGATAACTCAGGGGTAGCTTGCGAAATTATCACATTCATAACTTGTTTTGGAAAAAAGAAACAAATTGCAGCTATTGCCCCAAATATTAATATCGAAAAAGTTTCAAACGTATTAAACAGTCTTTTAACATCTTGCTCGGGTTTTGCATTGAAATTTTTAATTATCTTTGAAAAAACACTAACTGTAGCACTATGAAAAGGTCCGCCCATGCCTCCCAATATAACTATTGCAAGTGCAGGAATTTGATAAGCATAAAAATAAGCATCCGAAACAATACTTGCTCCATAATAATTTGCAACTATAACATCTCTTAAAAAACCTGCAATTTTTGATAATAATATTACAACTACTATAAGCCCGGCACTCTTTAAAAGTCCGGTTGATTTTCCGGTTTCTTGCGATATACATTCACTATCTTGCATTATATAAATTCCACTCTATATATTACGTATTTGCCTTTATTTTCCTTTGTTAAAGGTGCAAAATTAATTATATTCATGCCATTTTGTAAATATTGAGTAATGTCTATTTTTACAACTTTATTCGCAGAAATTTCACGTGTAGAATTAAATTCCAAATCATTTATTTTAAAAGGAAACTCACTTGCACCTTTATGATTGTTTATATATAAATATGCTTTTTTATATGTATTTTTGTCAAAATAAAATTCTGTTTTATACCAAACATTATATTCATTAAATAAAACCGTTTTCGGAAAAGTTGAAATATTGATGTCGGTATAATAATGATTTAAAATTTCAGGATATTTTTTTCCCATTTTAGCTAAATTATATGCGCCAAACTGACTCATACCAACTCCATGACCAAAGCCGCCGCCAACTATTTTAAAAGTTTTCGGATATTTATCATCATCAAAGGAGCTAAATAATTTAATTAAACCGGTTTCTTCTTCGTTTTCCAAATTTAAAGCCTTTTCTTCACCTATTGTTTCAACAAAAAAGTTTGCACTTGGAAGCATTGCATTATTCTTTTTTAATACTCGTCTGATACCAAGTTCTTTTTTAACTCTGTATGTTCCGTTTTTTGCAATTATTTCAAGTTCAACAATTTTTCCAGATTGAGTTCTTTTTATTGGTTTTATTTCTTTTAAACCTTCAAGTTTAATATCCCCGTCATAAGTAGGACTAACAAGCCCTGCTTTAGACTGTTGTTGAAGAGTTGTATGTAAAATATTTTCCAGCTCGCTTCTTGTAAATTCATAACTCCATCTATATTTTGGAGAATTTGTATCAATTCCGCCATCAAGCGATGTATAAAACTTTTTGACGTCTTGCTCCGTAGTTAAAGGCTTTTGACCTTCTTTATCATATCTTGCTTTCAAATAAGGATGTTTATCAGAGGGAGACCCATTACCGAATACATCATCCCAATCATCCGTAATTCCTGCTGAAGTCGAAAAATATTGAGCCATTATAGGATGTTCTTTATACAAAGCATATATACCTTTTGTTTCTGCTACTGCTTTATCCGAAATATCTCCATAAGAATTTTGCCCATAATACACTTGAGCCGCAGTCGAATCAACCAAATCATAATTAGGGCTCATATTTGCGTTTGTTGCATAATTCCTTGCGGCGACAGCTTGAGCTTTTAGAGCTTCAAGTCCAAATGAAACAGGCATTTCATTTGGAACAACACCTCTTAGATAATTTTGCATATCGATAACATTAATAACATTAAAGGATGAATTATTTTTTGAAGTTTTTATTTCAATCATTCCTTTGTATTTTGCAGGTGTACCTTTTTTATTTAATTCCAATACTTCTAATTCGGAATTTGAATTCAAAAGCAATGGTCCGCAAAGATTTTTATATTTTAAATTACTATCAACATAAATATCATATAGTGAATTATTCATTTTTATTTCTATAACTTTTTCAGGTTCAACAATTGCAATTTGTGAACTTGTGCCACCTTGCGACATATCTATTATTGAAATAGGATTTTTAGATGAAATTTTAACAGAATTATATTCGAATCCGCTTTTAGCAGAAATTGCAACCCTTACAACGCTTTTTTCGACAGCAGAAAAAGCAGGATTGATAAAAAACATACTTAAAATTAATAAAAATAAAAACTTAATTCTCATATTTACAATTTTACAATTAAAAAATATTAATGTAAAATAATTATGTTTATGACTTTGAGGAGAAAGAAGATGGCTTGTGAAGATAATCTTAGAAAATTCAGCCCCATTCAACTTTTAAACTTTTGTATAGGTTTCTTTGGTTTGCAATTTGCTTGGCAAATGAGAATAATTTTATCGGGACCTTTGACAGAATCTCTTGGAGCAAGTCCCTTGTTATATGGTTTAATATGGCTTGCAGGACCGGTTACAGGGATTGTAGTCCAACCAATTATAGGTGCGCTTTCAGATAATACATTCACGCGTTTCGGAAGAAGAATTCCTTATCTGTTCTTTGGTGCGCTTTTTGGTGCAATTGGTCTTATTTTGCTTCCAAAAAGTGAATTTTTAAGCAATCTTTTCGGACAAAACCACCCCGAATTTTTAGCTTTATTTATAGCTGCAATTTTTATCTGGATAATTGATGCTTGTGTAAATGCTGCTCAAGGACCATATAGAGCATTAATCCCCGATAATATACAAAAAAATCAACACGCGATTGCAAATTCATATTTAAGTTTTGCAATCGGTTTAGGTTCTGTTATAGCAGCAGGAACTGCACCATTTTTAAAATGGGCATTTAACTATCAAATGTCTGTAGGCGCGCAATTTACAATGGCAGGTTTGGCATTTATCCTTGGAATGTTATGGACGTGCCTTACTTTTAGAGAAAATAAAGTTAGCAAAAAATGTCTTGCAGAAAAAAAACTTGAAGCAAAAAAAACTGTTTCAAAACCATTTATTGAAAATGTTAAAGAATTTCTATCTGCTTCACCTGAAGTAGGTAAAATTTGCATGGTACAATTTTTTGCCTGGATTGGCATAATGAGCCTTATGATATTTTTCACTCAATATGTTGTTCATATTTTATACGGAATTCCTAATACTGCAGAATTGGCGGATAATATTGTAGAATCATTCGGAATAAAACAAACAGAAGCACAAAATTTTGCCTCAGTTTGTTTTGCATTCTTTAATTTAATTTGTTTTATTATTGCTATTCCCATAGCAAAAATGGCAGAAATAAGAGGAAACAAAAGAGTTCATGCCGGATCTCTATTTTTAATGGCATTAGCTTATATTTTAATGGCATTTATGCCAAATAAAGTTACGGTATTTGCTGCAATGGGCTTAGCCGGAATTGGCTGGGCTTCTACATTATCATTACCTTTTGCAATGCTTTCAAAACACATCAAAGAAGGCACTGAAGGTTCTGCTATGGGTATCTTCAACATATTCATTTCAGCACCGCAAGTTCTTGTATGCACAGTTTTAGCTTGGTTTATAAATATTTCAACATACAAAAACGCATGCGGTCTTGAAAATAACCACTGGGATTATGCATTTATGTTTGGAGCGATAATGCTTATTATTTCAGCATTATTAACTCTCTCAGTCCAAGAAAAAGAAGATATGGAATAAAAATTAAAGCCCTCAAAAGAGGGCTTTAATTTTAGGAAAACATATAAATTAAATAAGAAAAATAAAATACTCCGCATAAAACCAAAGAAATAAAATTAACTTTTTTATATACCACAATACTTGCCGCAAACAACAACACACAAGAAATAACCGTTATAGAATTTAAAATCATTCCGTATGTAAATTTCCAATCTGTTAATAAAATACCGATAGACATTGTTATTGTCGCTTGAAAAATAGTACCGCCTAAAATATTAGCGATTGCAAGATCATCTTTACCTGTTTTTGTCCAAATAACACTATTAACGCACTCCGGCAATTCTGTTGCAAAAGGTGTTATTACTAAACTTAAAATCAACGGACTTATTTTTAAAATTCTTGAAAAATTCTCTATCTCGCAAACAAATAAATGAGAAAAAACAATCAAACTCAAAAGTGAAAGAAAAATTTGTAAAATTATCGCAAAAAATTTCATATTTTTTAGAAAAGGAATTTTTGAAATTATGAGCTCATCAAGCTCTTGCTCTGTATAATTCTTTTTTGATTTTAAAATAGTCCGAAAAACAAAAACAAAATAAATAATAAACAAATATAAAACAACAAAATACTTTTGATAATTATTTTCTAAAAAAGTACACAATATAGCAGGAATATAAGCAACCAAAAAATATTTACAATCCCTTAAAACATTCTTGTAATTTAATTTTAAATCCGTTTTTTCTCTTTTTTTAGATAAATACAAAACAAAAACCACACAACCTACAACAAACAAAGCTAAAGTATTCAACATAAAAGGTGAACCTATAATTGCTCCGAGCGCTACATTTTCACCTGCTGATATATTCGTCTTGAATAATATTGCACCAAAAATTGCAACCAAAGGAACAACGGTTTCGGGTAAAGATGTTCCTATTACTGCTAATATTGAACCTATAGCACTATTTCCAAGTTTTAATTTAGAACCTAAGTGTTCTATTGCATTTGTAAAGAATTGACAAGTATAGATTATTGCAATTATATAAAAAATTACCAAAATACCGTGCGCTAAAAAAAACATTTATTTTTCCCTTATTTTTATGATATCCTATTTGCAAATGGAAAGAAAAATTATAAATTTAATAAAAGATTCTTCTCGGGTATTAATAATAACACATGTTAATCCGGATGGCGATACTTTAGGAACAGCAAGCGCGCTAAAGTCCTATATAGGTGAAAAAGCAGACATTTTAGTACAGATAAAAGACAAGTTTCAATTTCCTAAAATGTATGAATTTTTACCACATATCGATAAAGCCTTAAATTTAACAAACGTCAAAAATGAATACGATCTTATTATAGCTGTAGATGTAGCTTCTTGTGATAGAATCGTAGAAAACGCAAGAAAAATATTTGATAATTCAAAAAACACAATTGTAATTGACCATCATAAAACAAACAAAGGATATGCAAAGTTAAATTATATCAAAGGGGAGCTATCCTCTGCTTCGGAAGTCTTATATGAACTTTTCAAGGAAGTAGATATTGAAATAACAAAAGAAATTGCCACAGGTCTATATTGCGGAATTTTAACAGACACAGGTTGTTTTAAATATGAAAATACCACTCCAAAAACCTTTAAAATCGCATCACTCCTTGCGCAAACAGGTATAAACACATCTCAAATAGCCGATTTTTGCTATTCTAATAAACCTAAAAATTTCATTCTTTTTCAAAACTACCTTGTGTCAAATGCAAAGTTTTGCCTAAACGATAAAATTGTATACGCGCTGATAACAAAAGAAATAATGAATCAATTTAGCGCAAAAGATGAATACACTGAAGGTATTTGCGAAACTCTACGTTCAATCGCAGGAGTTGAAATAGCTTTTGTGTTAAAAGAAATCGAAACCGGTGCAAAAGTATCAATTAGAACACAAGAAATTGATGCAACAAAAATTACGGATAAATTTAACGGAGGCGGGCACAGGCGGGCTGCCGGTTGTACAATTAAGCTAGAAATAAATGAAGCACTGGAAAAACTTATAGAACAAGCAAAAACATTGTTATGATTAAAAAAATATATGAAATTTTAAAAGAATATCTGCAAAATCTCATAAAATGCATAATCAGAGACGATTATGCGAATGCCGCAGGCGAAATGGCCTATATGACAGCGCTTGGAATTTTTCCGTTTATGCTTTTTACAATGGCGGTTTTCGGTTGGCTGGGGAAAAAAATTTTTATAAACAAAATTATTTTCGGACTCTCAACAATAGCCCCTCAAGGAGTTATAGACTTAATTAATAGCGTTCTTGCAGAAGTTGTACTTTTTCAAAGCGGCAAAATTATGGCCATAGTTGGCTTTTTTATGACATTATTTTTAACTTCAAATGCTATTGCAGTTATTATAAAAGGCCTAAATCGAGCTAACACGGTAACAGAAAACAGGAGCTTTCTAAAAGTCAGAGCACTTGCTGTTTTGATGGTTTTTGTAAATACTTTTTTTCTATTTATAAGCATAAATTTAATTGTTTTAGGAAAAGTTATTTTGAATTTTATCGGAATGTATTTATCAATTCCCCAGCATATAATTGACACAATTCTTATTACACGTTGGCCTGTTGCATTTTTAATGTTATTTTTGCTTTCATCAATAAATTACTATGTTCTTCCTGCAAGAGATTTTAGTGCAAAAAGAAAAAGTGTAATTCCCGGGTCATTATTTTTCTGCATTTTTTGGTTATTGGGTTCTTGGGCATTTTCACTTTATGTAAACGCTCTTGGAACATACAACAAAGTATATGGAACAATTGGTACTTTTGCAATTTTAATGGTCTGGCTATATTATTCATCAATAATTCTGTTAATTGGCGGACAAGTAAATAATCAAACATTAAGAAAGCTTATTATTTTAGATAAGAAAAAACAAAAAAATGAAAAAAATCCTGACTAAATTTTTACTAACATTTTTAATTCAAACTATTTTTATAGTGCCGATTTTTGCCCAAAATCTGGATGAAAAAATAGGGCAGATGATAATTATCGGCTTTAAAGGAAACGACATCAATTCTAAAAGTTTTAAAAAAGTTGTTAAACAAATAGAAAACAATGAAATCTCGGGAGTTATTCTTTTTTCAAAAAATATTAAAGACAAAGAAAACCTTGTTTTAATGAATAAAAAACTTAAATCGTCATCAAAAATTCCCGTGTTTATTTCTATAGATAATGAAGGTGGAAAAATTCAAAGACTCAACTTTGCAAATTTTAAATCTGCAAAAGAATTATCAAGTTTACCCTATGAAGAAATCCAAGAAGAATATTCAAAAATGGCAGAAATGCTTGATGAACTTGAAATTAACGTAAATTTTGCACCTTGCGTTGATTTAGCTTTAAACAAAAACTCTATTATTGAAAAAAAAGAAAGAAGTTATGGAAACAATCCTCAACAAGTTTCCAAAATAGCCTCAATAATGATTGAAGAACACAACAAAAGAAAAATAGTAACTTCAATTAAGCACTTTCCGGGACACGGAAGCGCAACAGGGGACACTCATAAAGGGCTTGTAGATAATACAAAGACTTTTAAAAATATAGAACTTGAACCGTATGAAAAGTTAAAAGAATACGACAAATTAAACATGGTAATGATTTCACACATTTTTAACTCAAACATAGATGAAGAATACCCTGCAAGCTTGTCAAAAAAAACTATAAATATTTTAAAAAACGAAATCGGATACAAAGGAGTAATCATCTCGGATGACTATGACATGAAAGCTATTAGGGATAATTACACATTAAAGCAAATTGTAGTAAATTCAATAAATGCAGGGGTAGATATTTTATTATTTTCAAACAATATAGAAGTTAACGATTCGCTAATTTCTTCGAAAATTCATAAAATAATTAAAGAAGAAATCAAAAAAGGCAACATAAAAGAAGAATCAATAGATGCTTCTTATAAAAAAATTATAGAACTAAAGAAAAATTTAAAATAAAATTATAGCGATATTTACAGTCTTGTAGTAGAATTATCTTATGTTAGATAAAAATGCAAAATATGAAATACTTTCCTATTCCGTAGGAGATACAAAAGCCGGAACCAAAATGGGCAAAATGCAAATTAAAAATTTGTCCGATTCATCAATTTTAAATTGCGTACTTTGGGAAGAAACTTTAAATAGAACTCCCGATATCGCAACAAGAACAGGTAACATCATAAAAATAATTACCGCAAGTTATAATGAAAAATACAACAATTGTCTTTTGAATAATTTTGAAGTTCTGGAAACAGCAAGCCTTGGAATAGACGAAAACAAAAGAACAGAATTATTTAATAAAATAATAGAAATTGTTAACACATTCAAAAAAGAAGATTTAAAAGAATTTATTTTAAAAATATTAAATGAAAACAAAGAAAAATTTATAGTTGCACCTGCAGCAAAACAAATGCACCACAACTACATTGGCGGTCTTGTAGTGCATACTTTGGAATGTCTTGAATTTGCACTTACAATTTTACCGAAACTAAAAAAATACGTTAATAGAGATGAAGTCCTCTCGGCTTGCATTTTACATGATATGGGCAAGATATTTGAATATGATATCAATCTGGAATCAGGCATAATTGAATACAATGAAAAATTCAGAAAAGATTGGATTTCCCATTCTCAATATGGTTTTACTCTTTGTATGTCAAATAATTACCCAAATATTGCAAAAATGATAGCTGCTCACCACGGAAGGGCAGAGTGGGGCGCTATGATTGACCTTGGAGAAAGAGATTTAGAACCTTTCTATTATATCATTCATCACATCGATGATTTAAGTGCTAAATTCGGCGCAACTAACGTCAACGAAACAAAGAATTTATAAATATAAGGATAGGAATTATGAAAATTTTTCAAATCTTGATTTTAACTATGTGCCTTTTGTTTTCTCTAAAAGCAAATGCGGCTCACCAGCTTTATGCAGATATAGATGGAATTAATATACCTTATGGAACAAAACTTGAACTTTCAATGGCAGAAAATCTTACAACAAAAGAAATTGCTCAAGGAGATATGTTTCAAGCATATCTTACAAAAGACATATACGTAAACAATAAGCTTATTCTTCCTTCGAGAACAATTTTTAGAGGCAGAGTGACCGATATTAAATATTCAAAAAGTCTTTCAAGACCAGCTGTTTTATATTTAAATTTAGACCACCTTGTGACAAAGACGGGCGCTCAATTGCCTATCAATTCAGGTATTGCAAGCCATTTTGAATATGTTTTAAAGCCCGATGGAGCGCTGACGACTAACGGAAATTATTTTAAAGCAGTGGGGCGTGACGCAAAAAAAGCCGCACAAATTGTCCCAAAAACAATACAATGGGGTGCAACAGCAGGAGACGATCTTTTTAAAGGAGCTAAAATTCTATTTGTTCCCGTTGCGGCAGTAGGCGGAGTTGTTGCTTGTACATGCTCTTGCGCATACAACACGATAGCAAATTTATTTAGACACGGTGACGAAATAATCATCAAAAAAGGTACAAATTTCGATATAATTTTATTAGCTACGTTAGAAATTCCTTCGTAAATGAAAAAAGAAATACTTTTAAATGAAATAAAAGAAATTTTAACAAAAAACCATCTCTCTTTATCATCCGCAGAAAGTTGCACAGGAGGGCTTATCAGCTCTTATTTAACAGACATTTCGGGAGCGAGTGAGTTTATTTTTCAAAATTTTGTGACATATTCTAACGAAGCAAAAATGAAATTTCTAAATGTTCAAAGAGAAACGCTTGAAAAATACGGAGCAGTAAGCGAACAAACAGCCTATGAAATGTCAAAGGGGCTTTTAAATTATACAGACTGTTCCATTGCAACAACAGGAATTTTAGGGCCAACAGGAGGAAGCGAGGAAAAACCTGTTGGACTTGTATATATCTCTTTAGGATACAAAGACAAAATAAAAGTAATTAAATATATTTCAAAAAAAGCCCCAAGTAAAGACAGGCACAAAATCAAAAAAGATATTGCGAAATACGCTCTTTTCGAGTTTCTTTTATTTTTAAAAAATACTCTTAATTAAGTATATGTATATTTTTGCTTATTAAATATAATAAAAACGGGCGATTTGTTTATGATTAACATAATTATTTCGGATAAATTTCAAAATAGTAAAAATTTTCTAATATCTTACATCGAAAAAAACGAAGATATGTCGGTTTTAGAAACTTTAGACAGCGTAGATTTACTATTAACAACAAAACAAAATTTAAAAGAAATAGATTTAATCATCTTTGATATTTCATCGCAAGAAGCAGACAGTATTCTTTCTGTTATCAGAAAATTAAAAGAAAAATACAAAAATCTAAATTTCATTGCAACATCTTATGAAATAAATTCAGAATTAGTTGCAAAAACGCTAAAAGAAGGAGTAAGAGAATTTCTTTTAAAGCCCCTTATACCAAATATTTTTGAAAGCGCAATTAAAAAAATAAAAGACGAAAAAGAAAATACAAAAACAGGAAACGCAGATACAATATGCATTTTTTCAAACAAAGGAGGGGTGGGAAAAACTTCTCTTGCAGTTAATGTTGCATACGAAATTGCAAAAATCACTTTAAAAAAAACTTGCTTATTGGATTTAAGCTTTAATTCAGAAGATGTTTGCACATTTTTAAATATTGAACCGAAATATAATATTGATTTTATCCTAAACAACATAGAAACATCAGATGAAAAACTCTTTTTGACCCTTTTAAATAAATATCAAGACACAAGTTTATACGTTTTGTCACCTCAAAATGATATAAACTTAAATTTAAAATACACGCCCTCATCTATTACAAAGATAATAAACTCCCTAAAAAATATTTTTTCTTATGTAATTATAGATACATCAAGCATAATAAATGAAACCAGTGTTTCAATTTTAAATAACTCCGATTTGGTTCTTTTAGTCGGCATGTTGAATCTTGCTTCAATAAGAAATTTACAAAAATGCAACGAATTATTTGACAATATGGGCTACAAAGGTGATAAAATAAAGCTTATAGTAAACAGGCATATAGAAAACTCGGAAATTTCAATAAAAGATTTAGAAAAAACAGTAGGAAAAGAGGTATTCAATAAAGTTCCGAACAATTATTTAACCTTAATAGATGCAATAAACTTAGGGAAGACAGTAGGAGAAATTAATCCGCAATCAAATATTGCAAAAGCATATAAGAATATAGCACAAGAAATTATAAATACGGACTTTTTAAACATAGCAAACAAAACATATAATCATGGAGTGTTTAATTTGCTAAGAAGAATGGGAGAATAAAATTGTCATTAAAAGATAGATTAAATACAGCAAATATATCAAGCAAAGAGGTTGAAAAAAAAGAAAAAAATCAAACACCAAAATATTACGAATCAAGCGAAATTGCAAACATAGAAACTCTCGGCGTAATTGATAATCTGTTGATTGATGATGAAATAAATTCTATTCATGTAAACGGTGCAAGAAATATAACAATGGAAAAAAATGGCAAAAAAACAAAAAGCACCGTTGTTTTCAGAGATAATGTGCAATTAGAAAATCTGATTAGAAAAAATGCTCAAAATATTGGATTTGAAATTGATGAAGAAAAGCCATATATAAGTTTTAATTATAAGGATGGAATAAATGTAAAAGCAACTCTGCCTCCTTTAAGTTCGTCTGCAAACATTTTTGTAAAATGCTACAAAGAAAAATTTGCTTCACTTCAAGTTTTTGCAGAAAATCAAACTGTTTCAAAAGAAATTTCTTTAATATTAGAAGCGCTTTCAAATGCAAAAAACAATATAATTATATCAGGTGAAAACAACACTCTTAAAACAACAACCCTAAATGCTATTGCAAAAACTTTATCGAGCAACAACCAAGGTGTTTTAATTGATTATTCAAATGAACTAAAAATAAATTCTAAAAACTTCTCTAATTTTAACTTTTCAAATATCAAAAATGAAGAAAAAGGAATTTTAAATTCTATAGCAAACTCCAATTTTGATATGGTATTAATTAATGATCCAAACAAAAAAACAATAGCCTATCTTCAAGAAAAAATTTCCGAAGGTTTAAATGGTGTAATAATAACTATTTGCGCCAAAAATCCAAAAGAAGCAATGAATAAAATAACTCTTGCAATCTTAAAACAAAACCCAAATTTAGACTATAAAACAGCAGAAAAATTTGCATACCAAGCATTTGATTTAATGATTTTTTGCAAAAGAGAAGAAAACGGAAAAAGAAAAATCTCATCAATTTCTCAAATTAATACAGATGAAAATGAAATCTGTAAAATAGAAGATATATTCTTCTTAAATCATATCTTAGAACATGAATCCACAGGAGTTATACCTGATTTTTTTGAAACTTCAAAAATAAATAATCTTCCAATAAACATAAATATATTCGACAAAACTTATAAACATACCTATTATAAAAATTTTAAAGATGATTTTATGGAACAATTCTCCAAAAAAACAGCCAACCAAGACATTCTAAGAAAGTTCAAAAAAGAACTTCCGACACAAGAAATACCAGCCGAAGAAGCAATTAAAAAAGTACAAGAAAAATTTGAAGAATTAAGAAAAAACGCAAAAGCAGAAGAAAAAATTGAAGAAATCGACCTTTTTGAAGAAAATCTTCCTGAAGGATTAATCGGACAAAATCAAACTCAAAATGAACAATAAAATTTACGAAGAACTAATGAAAAAATGTATTGCGCTTGCAAAAAAGGGGATTGGCAAAGTCGAGCCCAACCCTTATGTAGGGGCAATAGTTTATGATGAAGAAAAACAAGAAATACTTTCTTTTGGTTATCACCAAAAATACGGACAAGCACATGCTGAAGTTAATGCAATAAACAATTTAAAAGAAAGTCCAAAAAATAAAACTCTCATTGTAAATCTTGAACCCTGTTCGCACTGGGGAAAAACTCCACCTTGCGCGGATTTAATAATAAAATCCGGCATCAAAAAAGTTGTTGTAGGGATGATTGACCCAAATCCCGTTGTGCAAAATAACGGAATAAAAAAATTAAAAGAAGCTAATATTGAAGTTATAACAGGAGTTCTTGAAAAAGAATGTAAGAAATTAAATAAAATTTTTATTAAAAATATGCTAACCAAAAAACCTTACATTATGCTAAAAACAGCAACTACAACGGATGGCAAAATTGCAACAAAAACTAATAAATCAAAATGGATAACAAACGAACTCGCAAGAAAAGAGGTTCAAAAACTAAGATGCAAATATCAAGCAATTATGACAGGCTCAGGCACAATATTAAACGACAACCCAAGATTAAATGTCAGAATACAAAATAAAAAAAATCCAACAAGAATAATTTTTGATCCAAATAACAAAATTCCTATAAATACAGATAAAATAAATGTTTTCAAAAACGACGGAACAAGAATAATCTTGGTTAACAATTCAAATATAAAAACTCCGAATTATATAGAAAAAATAAATTTTATTGACTTTAATACACTATTTTTAGACCTGTATCAAAAAAATATTACATCAATTATGCTTGAAGCAGGTGCGGGGCTTAATTCTATTCTTTTAAAAGAAAAAGAAATTGATGAAATTAATCAATTTATTGCGCCGAAAATTTTTGGCTGCGGTTTAAATTTCGTCGATAATTTTGATATAGATGATGTTGATGAATGTGTTAAACTAAAAGATATAAAAATAAAATATTTCGATGACAATATTTTATTAAATGCAACAATAGATAAATAAGGTTAAAAAATGAAAATTTTAGTTTTAAACGGACCAAACTTAAATATGCTTGGCACAAGAGAACCGGAAATATACGGTTTTGACACTTTGGATAAAATCAATAGCGAACTTATTGAATTTAAAACAAAAGAAAATCTGGATGTAGAGATAGATTTCTTTCAAACAAATCATGAAGGAGAAATCGTAGATAAAATCCAAGAAGCTAATGATATATATGACGGCATAATAATAAACCCTGCAGCATATACTCATACAAGCATAGCTATTGCAGATGCAATAAAAGCAATAAACATGCCCGTTGTCGAAGTACATTTATCAAACATACATTCAAGAGAAGACTACAGAAACATTTCATATTGTGCGAAAAATTGCATAGCGCAAATTGCAGGTTTTTCAAAAAACAGCTAC
Source organism: Candidatus Gastranaerophilales bacterium (assembly GCA_944325185.1). GTDB lineage: Bacteria > Cyanobacteriota > Vampirovibrionia > Gastranaerophilales > Gastranaerophilaceae > RUG14156. The sequence continues at coordinate 20,291 of CALUZA010000006.1, forward strand.
AAACTAGCCCTTTTAGGATTATACGAATATTTAAAAAATAATGAATAAAGAATTTGAATTTATAAAAATAATTAAAAAAACACTTGAAAATTCAAAATATATCGGAGATGATTGCGCCAATTTATCAAAGCAAAATATTACAATATCAATTGACAGCCTCATTGAAGATGTGCATTTTTCAAGAAAATATATGACAGCAGAGGAAATCGCAAAAAAAGCACTAATAGTAAATATTTCGGATATCCTTGCTTCCGGTGCAAAGCCAAAATACGCTCTAATTGCTCTAAGCGGAAATTTAGATAAAAATTTTGTCCAAGATTTTTACAAAGGAATTAATTCGGTTGCGAAAAAATATAAAGTTGAAATTGTAGGCGGAGATTTAACTTCAGGAGATAAGATTTCAATTTCAATCACTGCAATAGGCGACAGTAAAAAAAGAAGAATATCCTCAAGAAAAAATGCAAAAGAGGATTATATTGTTGCAGTGTGCGGAGAATTTGGTTCAAGCGCAGAAGGTTTAGAGTGCTTAGAAAAAAATATTAATAACGAATATTTTATTCAAAAACACAAACTCCCCGAGCTTTTTCCAAAAACCTCGGAAGCTATAGCAAAAAAAAGCAAACACCCTTATGCAATGATGGACTCGTCAGACGGACTTTTTGACTGTCTGTATCAAATTTCCAAAGAAAGCAATTTAAAAATAAACATTGAATACGATAAAATTCCAAAAAAAACTAAAAATAAAGATTTTGTAATTTACGGCGGAGAAGATTACGCCCTTGTTGTCGCTATACATAAAGACGATTTCAAAAAAATCAAAGGACTTAAACAAATAGGCTCTTGTTCATCTGGACAAGGAGTTTATATAGATGAGAAAAAAACAGAATACAAAGGATTTAAACATTTTGAATAAAGAGGTTAAAATATCTGCAATTATAACTGCAGGGGGAAGTTCAACAAGATTTGGAAGCAATAAATTAATTGAAAAAATAGATAAATTAACTGTTATTGAAACAACTATTTCAAAATTTATTGATATAGTAGATGAAATCATTATTCCTGCCCAAGAAGAAACAAAAACAATAATTCTTAATTCAAAAATATATTCAAATAAAATAAAATTTGCTTCCCCAGGAGAAACACGCCAAAAAAGCGTATATAACGCTATTTTAGCTTGTTCAAAACCTGAAATTGTGTTAATTCATGATGGCGCAAGACCCTTCATAGAAAAAAAATCCATAAAAGAAATTATTGAACTGACAAAAAAAGAAAAAGCCGTTATTGCAGGAGTTATGGCAATTGACACCATAAAAAAAGTTGAAAATGGAAAAATCATCGAAACACTTGACAGAAGAACAATCTTTCAAGCTCAAACACCGCAAGCATTTGACTATGAACTAATAAAAACAATACATGAAAAGTATAAAAATATTGATAATTTTACTGATGACAGCTCAATGGCAGAAAAATTTGGCATTACGCCTGTTATTTTTGAAGCCTCAATAAACAATAAAAAAATTACAACAAAAGAAGATTTAAAGTAACATTTTTTAACATAATAACAATTTTTAATTTTCAGTAACGTCTTATATTTTGCTGTTGATGTTATTGAAAGGTTTTAATTTTGAATATAAAAGTAGGGCCAAAAGCAGAAAAGAAATTATTTAATGAAGCATATAGAAATCTGGGATACAAAAGTTCTATTTCTGTTGAAGAATATGCAAAAAGAAAAGAATTATGCTATGACGAAGCAAGTGAATTTGACATAAACGACGATAGAAAAATTACAGTAGAAGAAGAAATGTGCGGTTTATTTGCACAAAAATTAACAGGAGAAAAAATGGTTCCTACAATGGTGCTGTGCAATTTATATAACTCATTAAATCTTGGTAATTCTGACTTTTCAAATTATAAAAGAGAAATTGATATTTCTGCATAAAATATATCTAAAAAGACAATTCTTGTTAGTACTATTGTATATTTAAAAAAGTTTTTAAATATTTTAGAGTGTAAAAAGATATTTGACGGGGTCTTTTTATGCTAACTGATAAGAAATTTCAAAATAAACAATATTACTGTATAGAATTCAAAAATGTTTCAAAAGAACTGTTGCCTTGGCTTGAAAATTTGGCTTGGGAGTATAGATGTAAAATTGAAAAAAAAGAATGGAAAAGTAAATATAATAACTACGTAATCTATGATTATGAGCCATTTTGCTCAGACGGCTTTGAAATAAATATAACGTTATCATCAAGACAATGTGAATATTTAAACTTTGTAAGATATTTGTATGATAATAAAATTCAAACCATAACATACCTTAGAAACTGTTTAGTATTATAACTAATTTTGCCTCAAGCCCTCAATAATAGCATCTGTTATTTTTTTAACTTGCTTTATTTCAAGCCCCAAATCATCAATATTTTTATATACTTTTTCGTTAACCGCAGGAATTATTGCCTTTTTGAAGCCAAGCTTTTTGGCTTCTTTCAACCTGCGTTCTATATTATCTACATACCTGATTTCACCTAATAAACCAACCTCGCCTATTATAATTGTTGTTGGAGAAATTGGTATATCGCGAATGGAACTTATAATTGCAAGAGATAAAGCAAGATCATAACTTGGCTCAACTATATCTATACCGCCTGCTACATTAACATAAACATCCTGCTTGGATAAATTTAGCCCGACTTTTTTTTCAAGAACGGCAATATTTTGCAATAATCTGTTATACTCAAGACCAACTGCCACTCGCCTTGGATTTGAATAATTTGTTGAACCGACAAGGGCTTGAATTTCATGTAAAAATACCCTGCTTCCTTCTAGTGAAGCCACAACAGCACTACCGGAAGCTCCTTCCGCTTGTTCTAAAAGCATTTTAGAAGGAGAATTAACCTCAACTAACCCGTCATCCTCCATTTTAAAAACACCAACCTCGGAAATTGCTCCAAAACGATTTTTAATGCAGCGCAAAATTCGATAGTGCTTGTATTTATCACCCTCAAAATTTATCACGCAGTCAACCATGTGCTCAAGCACCTTAGGACCTGCAATATTACCTTCTTTTGTAACATGACCTATTATTATTGTTGTAATATTTTTTTGTTTTGCAATTCTCATTAAAACATTTGTACATTCCCTGATTTGCGAAACACTGCCTGAAGAAGATGCAATACCTGCACAAAAAACACTTTGAATACTATCAACAATTAAAAAATCTGGCTTTAAAGTTTCTATTTGATTAATTATTTCATCTATACAAGTTTGATTTGTTAAATACAGATTTGAAGGCTCAACACCCAGTCTTTTTGCTCTTAATTTCACCTGCAGAGGGCTTTCTTCCGCACAAACATACAAGACTTTTAATTTCTCATTATTTAATTTAATTTCACAAATATTTTTTGTAGTTTGTAAAACAAGAGTAGATTTTCCAATCCCCGGATCCCCTGCCAACAACACAAGCGATCCTTGAACAAAACCACCGCCAATTGTTCTATCTAATTCATCTATATTTGTTTTAAAGCGAACTTTTTCATCCAATTCAATTTCCTTAATTGAGGAAACCTTAACACCGGAATTTACAATATTTGAAGGCTTTAGAGATTCAATTTTAGTTGAAGCTGTAACAATTTCTTCAACAAAAGTTCCGAACTGACCACACTCAGGACACCTTCCAAGATATGATACTGTCTCATATCCACAATTTTGACATACCCACTTTGATTTAGTTTTCGCCATAAAATTATTTTAACATAGAATATACAAGCCGTATTCTATATTTTGAATTTATTTTTTATGAAAAATTCTATAGTATTTTCTAAATTTTTATGATATAATTCTTTACAAAAGACAAAATATTTGTTTTAGTTGTTTTATATAATTGTGTTGTAAGGAGAATGCTTCTATGATTTCAAGACTTTCTTCGGTTCCTGTTTCTTTTAAGGCTAACCAAGATACATCTGCAAAAAATACATCTGTAAGAGGAGCTTTTGATAATAAATTAGCTGAAAATATACAGATTGCGCAAGGTCAAAATAATTCTGTGTCAAATTCACAAAACGCAAATAGCTTAAAGAAACAAATTCCTATGCAAGGTGGACAAAAATTAAACGTCATTGCATAGTTTGAAGGCTAAATACAAATTAATTTATGTGCAAAAGTTTTAATAATTTTTGCACATATTTTTGCGTTAATGCAAAAAATCACTCGAAACAACATTTTTAAATAATTTATTTTATTATATTTTTCTATAAAATCTTTTTTATGAGAAATAAACATATATATTGTGTCTAATCTCAATTTTTTATTCCAATTTATTATTGTTTTTATGTATTCTTCATTTAAATATTTTTTATTACCGGTAGACAGTGTTGTTTTTGAATTATTTTTTTTATGATGTCTATATAGATAACATACTGCAGAAGTATTTATAGAACCGCCGATTAAATGTGCAAGAGAAAATACAACCTTATCAGCACCCGTTTTCCAAAAACCCTTATCCGGATAATATTTTAAAATATCAAGCGCCGTTTTTCTAAACATTGCAGAACTTGAAGGATTCCACTCCCAAGAGCCAAAAGGCGCTTTTCTTGTATTTAGCTGCTCTATTGTATATGTTTGGTTTGTATTAAAAATATTTTCTATTAATACTTGAGGAAAATTTTCCGCGCATTCCTTTATGGGATTATTTATATAGTTGAGGGAAACAAGTTCGTTTTTTTCGTTTATTTCCCCGCAAGCAGAAGAAACAAAAGCAACATTGTTTCTGAGATGAATATACAATAGTGTACTTAAATAATTTGGCAAAAGCACATCATCAGCATCTATCATGCAAACAAATTCACCGGTTGCATATTTTAGCCCTTTCATAAAGGAGCATAATTGACCACAATTTTCTTTTAAGTTGAGAATTTTTACTTTTTCATGTTTAATTCTATTTACAATTTGAGAATTTTCTTTATTGGAACCGTCATTTACGATAATAATTTCCCAATTAGTGTATTCTTGCTGCAAAATACTTGAAATACAATCAGAAATATATTCTCCAAGATTATAAAAAGTTATTATTATTGATATTTTAGGCTTTTTTAGAATGCTATTCTTTATTGTCATAAGATAATATTAACATGAGAAAAAAATACTTGATTATTTTTTTTGTTTAATATACTATCATAATTGTCCCAACGGGAAACATGATTTGAAAACAAAATATGGGGAATTAGCTCAATTGGTAGAGCACCTGCTTTGCACGCAGGGGGTTAGGAGTTCGAGTCTCCTATTCTCCAATTTAAGAGACAATTAGCACCTTTGATGAATTCATCAAAGGGCTTTTTTATGTCATAGCTTAGGTTTCGACCATCGAGCCAAAAGTTCGGAAACACCAATTTTAAAATCTTACGTTTTCTGTCAATTTCCGAACTCGCATACAGTTCATATATCCTAGAAACTACTTCCAGTAAGTATTTCTGGCTAATATGCACTTCTTCAATATTGTTATCAAAGTTCGCAATCTGATTTTCCAGTAAGTCAATTTCTTTATCTATTTCTGCTTTTTTGGTGTCGTATGTTTTTCTATCAATACCTTCTGCAAGATACAAATCGAGCAGTCTCTCAAGACGTTTTTTAGCGTTGTCAGAGTCTTGCTTTTTCAGCTTTTGTTGCAGAATTTCATTATGCTGTTGAGCTTCAAAGCGTTGTTTTAGCTTATCAAGATACATTTCTAACACATCTTCCGGAATTGTCATTGACTTTAAAGTATCCTCAACAAGCTTATTTGCAACAGTTTCGTTTATTTGCTTGCAGTTGCAGCCATTCTTTGGTTTCGGTCTTAGATAGATATACTTACCTTTCTTCGGAGGTTCCGGGGTTACAGTACAACCACAATTCTTGCATTTAATCATGCCTTTAAATAAATTGTAACTCATATCCTTGCTCTTATTTGAATGGTTATGTCCTTTACCCTCTCTAACTTTACGACATTTTTCAAATAACTCATCTGAAATCAGGTGAGGGTAGATGTGATTATATCGTACTTCATTCTTTTTTCCCTTGTTCACAATCTCTATACCAATATAAAACTCATCAGCAAGAATTTTAGCTATATTGCTTCTGTCAAAAGGTTTACCAGTTTTACGATTTATCAACCCCCAATCTTTAGCTTTTTCGCACATTTCGTCTATT
>CALUZA010000007.1 GCA_944325185.1 Candidatus Gastranaerophilales bacterium
CCTTTGATAAAATAACTGAAATAAGATTTACCATTCTTTTCAAATGTTTCTCTTTCAACCATAATTTTGTTTTCTTTCTTTGACATTACTTTTTACCTCCAATAGTTCTTGAAATTTTCTTGGCTTCTGCCTTTGATTTACCAGCTTTTAAAGCTTCTGTGTATTTAAAGATACCTGCGTGGTCGCTTTGACATTGCAAATATCCAGAACGAAGACCTGCCTCATAATCGGTGAGTTCTTTGCCTTCTTTTTGTCCTCTTTGATGGACTTTTGCTCTGCGTTCTTCCGCATAGTTTTTAGCACGCTTATTTGGAACAAACCAGCGTCTTTCTTTATTCGCCATTAAATAATTCTCCTTTTAATATCTAAAATTTTTGTGTCTTAAAATAGACTATTAAGTTGTATTGTAATCAAGCGAAGGACTTTCTTAAAACAACTCGTTCTCATGCGATACTTTGCGTAGGTGGCCACCTTTACGAAATTTCACGCAAAAGAAATTCGCCATTTACTTTGCCTTGCTTTTGATTACACACAAAGTATAGAACATGAATTAAAAAAAATGAATGAATTCACTCGTAGTCCATCCGTACTTTACCCGTACTTTATATAAACTGAAATTGAACAAACTTGAACAATTATATAATTAAAAATACCAGACTTAACATCTGGTATTTTTTATTATTTATTGATTGTGTTTATTATTTTATACTTTGCACCTTTAAATCCTCTTTTATCTATTTTAATAATTTTTCTATATTCAAGCATATTAATTGCTGTATTAATGTATAAAGGTAATTTGGTTGATATCTCACATTTATCTTTAAGTTTTTCAAAAAAAGTATCGCAACTTATTAAAACATTTAACAACTCAAACTCATCACTATATATATCGTTGTTTTTAACTATAATATAAATAAATGATTCATTAATATTTGGAATATCAAGTTTTTCCGATAACATTTTATCTATTACTTTTTTATTTGAAATCTTTACTTCACTAATTTTTTTAATTATATCGGTGTAACACAACTTTTTATCGTCATAATAATGAAAATTTATTTTTTCAGGATAAGTATTAACTAGGTATTCACATATTTGTTTATTTTCAATTGAATAAATTATATGAGTCATTAGATCAGAACTTATTTCTACTGAATTATTATTTAACAATTCTAAATATGCACTTTCGTTCTTCATTATTAATTCACAATATGATTGTTTGCATTTTTTTAAAGCATTAAAATTTTCACCACTAAACCTTATATAATTATGTTTAACTAATCGTTTAACTTGAATATCATAAAATTCATCAACATTGCTTAAATCTATGTCTTTAAAATTAAAACTTTTTACAATATTTAAATTATTATCTTGACTTATTATTTTAGGATATATGATAGCTTTGATAAATCCTTCATATTCTTCTTGCTGTTCAACTTCGGCTAAGTTTTCAAAAGATATTTTGTTAAAATTTTCTTTGTTAAAATAATTTTTGAAATCTAAATTTTTGTTTATAACTGCGGCTCTATATATTTGTAAAATATCAAAAGATACTTTTTCACAATCAACAATCATCTTTAACATATCTTTATCAATATCATCTTCAATATCTAAATTAAATTGAACGATTTGTATAAAGTCAACTTTTAATTGAGTATCAACTTTATCATTTCTTAAAACTTTATATACTTTTTCACTTTCAACTATTTGTTCAGACAATATTTTTAGTAATTGAGCTAAATGGAATATAAAATAGTCATATAATGTTTCATCTTCTATACCTATAATCTTGTTTAAATAATATGCAATATTTTGTTCATTATAGATTTTTTGCATAATGACAACTATATTGTTCAAATTTACTTCAAACAACTGTTGTTTAACTATTTCTTCTAAAGAAGATAAATTAAAACTTTGTAAATTTACAAATTTAATTTTTCCTAAGGCTAATAAATTTTCAATGTTTGAATTATTAATATTAATATTATCCCAAGAAGTATAGTTGTTTATAATTTTCAGTACCGCATTTTTATTATCATAAGTCATTAAACTTAAATCTAATTCATTGATTAAACAGTTTAAAATTTTGTTTTGTTTTTCTAAAGGTATTATTCCAATTAAACTTAAAAACGCAGGTATAAGTTCTGAGGACTTGTAAAATTTTTTAAAAACATTTATACACTTTTCATTATCCTGTGTTTTTAAATATTCTTTATAAAAATTATGAACATGAGCATCTGGTTTAATTAATAAATCACATAACATTTGAAATTTTTTATTCTGGGCTAAAGAAAGAATATTTTTAGGTTGACTGGTTTTGTCCATAAAATAATTAAATAAAGGAATGTTTAAAATGTTATATGTGGAAAATTTATCCGTGTATATACTATTAATTATTTCTCCTATATTATTTAAATTATATAAGTAATTATCTTTTATAGGTGAATTAATTGCACCCATATTATTATATCTAATAAAAGCATCATCATTTTCTGACAAATACGAGTGATTTTCGCCATACAAAAACTTACGAAAATCATTCTCGATATATCCCTTTTTTAAGCACAAATATATAAATTCATTATCAATTTCAGAGCAATCATAATTTTCCATAAATTTAGGAATTGGCATAGCATTTATTTCCATATTATAATTTCTTAATCTATCTATTTCATTAGATAAAGTTGCAAACGCATCTTCCATATCTAATTCTAAAACGCTAATGTAATTTTTTAAATCAACATGAAAATAAGCATTAAAATAATTTAAAATTTCTTCATATCCCATATATTTGTTATTGCTATTAAATATATATCTGTCATTAAATTTTTCTATTGTTAACTCATTAATATAAATTGTAGATTTTCCTGAGTTGTTTGAAGTTTTACCATTTACATTAATTAAGCCACTTACAAACAATTTAAGAAAATCTATAGAAGTTGAAGGCATTTCGGCGACTAATTGTAGTTGTTTTTCTTTTTCTTCCAATTCTTCTGCATTTATTTTAAGATTATCTTGTTTTATATAACGAATGAGTTGAAAAGACTTATCTAAACATGAATTTTGTTTTGATAACTTATTATAATCAAAATAGTAAAGATTTTTATAAATCGCTAAAGTATATAACTTTATCACTTCTAAAACAGTTAATTTGTCTTTTTCTTTATAATTTTCAACTAGATAAAGAAAATCTTTTTTAATATATTTACTTAATCTAGAATCAACCATAAACTTAGACATATCAGAGGCGTATTCTGTTATTCTTTCTTCATCTTCTTTATTAAAATCTTTTATAGATTTTATATTTTCGTCAATAGTTTTCTTTAAATTCTCTATATTTACATATGGCTCAATTGTAATTATGTTATCAAAAAATTTAGATCTTTCCTCACAATCAGCAAGTATGCTATCAGAAATACAATATACAAAAGTTATTTTCTTTTCTATTTCTTTAGAATTATTTAATATAAAATTTAATTCCCTTAATTTATTAAATATATTTAAGTTAGGTAATCTGTCTAAATCTTCAAAATAAACCACTTTAATCTTATTTGTTTTAAAAAAATATATAATTTCATCTATATATTTACTTAACAAACTTTCTTGCATTCCATTTTGATTTGAGTCAGCTTCTATTTCTACCCGGTCTATTCGTAATCCCCTAATTTTAATAATAAATGGCAACATGGCAAAAAAGACAATTGAACAACAAGAAATTAAAGAAATAAATACCGCACTTACTACTTGATTGTAACTCCAAATTAAAGAACCCCAATTAATTAAGTAAATAGATAAAAATGTCAAGGACAAAATAAAAAATACTAAAGCTGTAACTTTATTGCTAGTTGAAGAAACAATTCTTTTCACCCTAGAGTCAGAAAAGGGAGGCTGTTTATTGCTAAACAAGAATTGCTGTAACAAACTCTTTTCAATATTTTGTTCTAAATTTGAAGAATTAGCATCATTAATATAATCACGATTTTCTTTATAAAAGTTTAATTCCTGAAAATCTTTTTTTATTTTTTCTCTTTCAGTTAGCGCTTTAACAACTTTTTCATCATTGTTATTTTCATTGCCTTCATCAATAGTTTTATTATCAACCTTGTCATTCTCTTTAAATGCGTTCTGTAATTGTTTTTTACCTACAATATTAAAACTTGCTAAAGAAATTGTTAAAGATTGTCTAATTTGTTCTTCTTTTAATTCTTCACTTTTTAATTTTTCATTTGTTTTAGCTCTGCTTTTTTCATCATTGATATTGCAATCTTTAATTATTTCTTTTGCAAATTTATTCCCATAACTTCTTTTATATGTTTTTATAAGAGTGCTTTTACCAGCACCATATATCCCAGAAACGGCAATATTCTTTTCATCTACATCTTTAATGCTTTTATGCAGTTTTTCACAATTCACACCATGCTTAACAAAATCAATTACAGGAACAGTTTTTGAACTATTTTCTTCTGTAAGCTCTGTAGAGAAATTCATTTTTGCATTTAGTCTCTTTATTTTTTTAGTTTTCTTTGACATAAATCCACCTCAAGAATCATTTTAACATTTTTTTTGTTAAAAATCAATTTTTAGTGTCATTAAGAAAAAAAACTGAATATCTATTCAGTTTTTGAAATATTTTCTTTTATAAATTGTAGAGTGAACTCTTTTACCATTAACACAATCTCTATTTTTAAATAGAAATTCAAACTCTTTATCAAGTTTTTTATTTCGCAAATAATATGTGTCATTGCTATATATACCACTATTACCTAAAACATCTTGCTCAACAAATATATCTTGTTTAACTATGTATTTTTCAGGTCTATATATATTAGTGGCATTTTTCATAAACTCTGGTATTTTCATTTATCTTCCTCCTTATCAATATTAGTTTTAAAAAATTTAATTAGTTGGCTATTAAGTTTTGAAATATATTCAATAGAATAGCCTAACTTATCTGAAAGTGTTTCTTGTGTGTTATTTTCAAGATATAGCGACACATAAATATCGTAAAGTCTAGGTGGCGCAAGGCGGACAAGACTATTATATTTCTCAATTTTGCTCAAAATAGTATTTTCTCCAACACTTGCAGATGCCTTATCAAACATAGATTTACGAGTATAGTAATATCTTATATCTTTTAAATCTTCTCTAATCTTATTCAGTTCCATAATTTGCTCCTTTTTTAATCAAATTTATCTGCAAGTAAAGAAAAGCCCTCTACAAGCAGTTTGTTCCTATAAAACTAGGACTTTAACTGTTCGTAGAGGACTTATACCTTTGACACGAACCTTACCTATAATGTAGTGAGTAAGGATTTACATAGACACTATTTCAGTCAGACCGTTACTGTGCATCATAGATGCAATATTCAATTTTTATTGTTTAATTATTCTCATTAAAGTTTCCTTTTGTGAATGCTCTCTGCTATATACAACAGTTTTACAAACAGGACAAATGCCTTTATATGCTCCATTTTTATATGTTTTAACATTCATAAAATTAAAACAATTAGGGCATCTAATGACCCTTGGCTTTTCTTGCAACTTGTTCATAATCAACTCCTTTTTCCCATTTCAAAATTAAATACTACAAACTTTTTTCGGTTGGGATTCCATAAAAGTTTTATCTAATGTAAATATATTTAATAATGTGAAACGGGGCAAGGTTCACAATTATTAACAAAGTTAGTAAATGTCTTTAATGACCTTCACGGCAACACCTTGAATAACTATCGAATTGAAATACATATCTTTCATTTCTCTATTTTCAGGGTGAAGCCTTACTTTTTTCTTTGCTTTGTCTAAATAATATCGTTTAAGAGTTGCTTCATCATCTATAAGGGCTACAATGATTTGACCTTCTTCGGCATCTTCTTGCTTTCTTATAATTACATAATCGCCATCACAAATACCAGCATCTATCATACTTTCTCCATTTGCTCTTAATATAAAGAACTCACCATTTCCTAAAAACTCATTTGGAATAGGAAGGTAGCACTCTATATTTTCTTCAGCAAGTAAAGGACTTCCGCAAGCAATACTGCCAACAACAGGCAAGTTAGAAGTAGAATTTTTGGTTTTAGCCATTTTTAATGTGATAATACCACGGCTACCACCTGCATTTTGAATCAACTTTCGCTTTTCCATTTCGTTCAAGTATTCGCCAACGCAACTTTTAGAAACTTGTAAAGCATCTGCAATTTCTCTAATTGTAGGTGACCTGCCACTTATAGAATAATTTTTCTCTATGAATTCAATTATTTTTTCCATTAACGCATTGTTTTTCGTTCTCATAACTATAATTCCTTGTCTATCACGGACTTTTGTCCACGATACAAGAATTATAGAACATATTTTCTAAAAAGTCAACCCCTTTCCCATTGTTTTACAATTTTTTTAGGGTGGAACTTTGGGCTTGTCTATTTTATCTTTATAATAATCTCTAATCTCAAATTCTAAGCAAGATATAAATAGAGTCAAAATATCTTTTGGTATCTCTGCAAGTTTAGGGAACTCATTATGAATAATTTTCATTTCTTGTAACTCTGTTCGCTTTTCTTTCATTTCAACCCCCTTTTGTTAATTTCACAACAACTATACAAAAGAAAAATGAAGAAAGGAATGAACAAAGTCGTAGTTTATCCATACTTTACCTATACTTTACTTAAACTCTATTTTAATTAAATTGAAATAACTTGAACAAACTTGTTTTTTCTTGCAATGGAAATTTCTCCTTTGTCTTATATGGGCTTTCTCTTTTTTTGAGTTGAGAGTATATCAGAGAATGTCTTGTTGGCAAAGGAAAAAATTATTGCTTAAACAATAGAAGCGAAAAAATTAAAAAGACAATATTTTTTTCTTTATCTTTGTCAACTGCACCATTCCCTGATTTTTGGTGGGTGTCAAAAAAATGACAAAGGAGAAAATATATGTTTAGAAAACAAGTTAGAAAAAGATTAAGTAAGTTTAAGTTGAGATTAAGTTCTATCTATAACTTTTTAACTCACTTCAAAAAGATTGCAAATAAAGTAATGGTT
>CALUZA010000008.1 GCA_944325185.1 Candidatus Gastranaerophilales bacterium
TAATGTTACAATAAGTGGAAATAATGTATCTGATATAACAACAGAATGTTCTGATAAATTTTCATCAAATTGTAAACTATGTACTAAATCATATTGTATTCAATGTGAACTTAATTCTTGTTCAACAAGAACATATACTGAAAATAAATCCTGTTCTTGTAAAGATTGCAGTAATCTTTTTTCAAACTGTATTGAATGTGATAGTACAAAATGTACAAAGTGCAAAGATAATAACTACTACATTAAAAACAATAAATGTGAATCCTGTCCACCAAATAAAATATGTGATGGAATTAATGCCTATGATGAAAGCTATTGCACTAATCCCCCAACTGGATACTATTGCGACGGGAATAATATTAAAAGGTGTATTAATAAATATGATCTGAATTGTACAACTTGTAATAGTTCAACCTGCTTATCTTGCAGACAAGAATATTATTTATCAGGTGAAAGCTGTCTTCATTGTCCAAATCATTGCGATTATTGTAAAAATTCCACATACTGTAACGTATGTTCTAGTTGGGCGGTTTTAAATACAACAACACATACATGTGATAAATATTGCAAAGATTATATGCCAAATTGTTACCATTGTTCAAATTCAAGCACATGTACAAAATGTTATGGTGGATATTATATTAATTCTTCAAAAAAGTGCTCTCCTTGTTCTAATATATCTAATTGTATAGAATGTTCCAGTGGTTCAATATGTACAGCATGTGCAAGCGGTTATTACGTTAATTCATCAAACAAATGTTCAAAATGCACAATATCAAATTGTGCAAGATGCAATACAGACGGTACTTGTCTTGCATGTAACAGCGATTATTATTTATCTGACGATAAAAAAAGTTGTCTACCTAATGACGGCAGATTTAATTGTTCTGACCCTAACTTTATGAGAATAGGGAATTTATGTGTCACAAGGTACAATATGGGAGATACTACAACTCTAAAAATTCCAAGTACGGTTACGTCCGTTGAAGTAAATAATGAATATTGTTATTCTATGACACAAAAATGTTGCTGGAAAGGAAAAACCGGAAAAGAATGTAATTCAAATAATGGGAATTATTCTGGCTGCAATAGAACGATTTGTAATCTTTCTGCAGCAGAAGAAATATGTTCTAAATTTAACTATGCAGGTAAAACTTGGAGATTAGCAACTAATTTAGAAGCGCAAAACTGGGGAGTAATGACTGCAGATTTAGGAAATAACGGTTTGATGTTGTGTAATCATGGTACAAGTAGCACATCTTATTCTGATTGTACGAGTAACCATGGGGTTTGTCTTGGTGCTTATAACACGCAATGTTATCCAAGACACGTGTGGCTAAAAAGCACCGATTCTAACCCTTCATACATAGCAACTGTTGACGAAGGTAACTTCTCGGTAAATGCAGCCGCAACTATCTATTTTGCTAAATCTGTCCGTTGTGTCACAGAAATGGATACAGAATAATTTTCATATTATTTTTTGTGTTTTGGTTTGGGGTAAATTTTACCCCATTTTTTTCTTATTTTTTTAAACACAAATTATAAACATCATTTTTATTTACATTAAATAAAACAGATAAAATTTTTGCTATTTCCTTATCTTTTAAATTCAAGGATTTTAATTTTTTAATTTCAAGAGTTAAATCTTTCTTTTGTTCGCTGTCATCTGCGTACAACATACAAACAATTTCACCTTTTAAGGTGTTATTTTTATAATATTCAAGTATATTTGAAACTGTATCAACTTTTATTTCTTCAAATTTTTTCGTAAGTTCTCTACCGATAGCAA
The DNA here is from genome assembly GCA_944325185.1 of Candidatus Gastranaerophilales bacterium. Lineage (GTDB taxonomy): Bacteria > Cyanobacteriota > Vampirovibrionia > Gastranaerophilales > Gastranaerophilaceae > RUG14156. The sequence goes on from CALUZA010000008.1 coordinate 1,790, forward strand.
TTTTTTTATTGGGCAAATTTTCATTAATAACATTTAAGGTTTGAATTAATCTGTTTGGACTTTCATAAAAAACAAGGTTTTCTTGATTATTTTCATCAATTATCTCGGTAATTTGATTTTTTACTCTTGGAATAAAACCTATGAATTTAAAACTTTCTTTTTTTCTTGGAATAGCTGAAAGCAATGTTACTACAGCGCTTGCCCCCGATATAGGTATTACTTTAAATCCTTCATTTAAAACACTTTCTACAAGAATTTCTCCAGGGTCAGAAATCAAAGGAGTCCCTGCATCCGAAACAAGCGCAACAGAAGCGCCTTCTTTTAAATAATTTATAAATAAATCAACTTTTTTAGTTTCCGAAAACTTATGATAACTTATTAACTTTGTTGAAATTGAATATTTTTCAAGCAAAATCGAAGTGTTTCTTGTGTCTTCAGCTGCAATATAATCTACATTTTTCAAGACATCCAAGGCTCTAAGCGTTATATCATCAAGATTTCCTATGGGTGTTGCAACAACATATAATGCAGTTTCTATAGAATTTGCCAAGTTGTACCTTCTTTTGAATCTTTTAACTGTATATTAAATTTCAAAAGTATGTCTCTTATTTCATCAGACTTTGCCCAATCTTTATTGTCTCGGGCAATTTTTCTTATATCTATTATTTTTTGAATAACTTCTTTTGGTGATAAATTTTTATCAAGTTCAAATTCATCATACAAAGGCTTAACAATTTCAGCCAATTCCTCATCAGTAACTTCTTTATTAGCTAGTGAAAAATCAAAGCCCAAAACAGAACCTAAATATACTAAAGTATTTGCCATTATTTGAGAATTTTCGCCTTTTTTTATTTTATCAACAAGACCAAACAATACAGCTAAAGCCTTAGAAGTATTTAAATCTTCATCCATCGCACTTTCAAAAGCAATAAGTGCTTCTTTATCGTATTCATCTTTAATTTCATATCCTGCTATTGAATTAATTAATCTTTTTGCACCGCTTTGAGCAGAAGATAATGCAACATCATTAAATTCAACAGGCATTCTGTAATGATTTGTTAGAATAAACAAACGAATTGCATTTGTATCATATTTTTTTAATACATCATCTATTGTTAAAAAATTATTTAATGATTTTGACATTTTTTCTTTATTAATTGTAACAAAACCATTATGCATCCAATATTTTGCAAATTGACAACCATTTGCGCATTCAGATTGAGCTCGTTCGTTTTCATGATGCGGAAAAGCTAAATCAGCCCCGCCTGCATGGATATCAATTGTATCTCCAAGATATTTTTTATTCATTGCAGAACATTCTATATGCCATCCCGGACGCCCTTTTCCCCACGGAGAATTATATCCGTGAAGCTCATCTTTTTTCCATAGGGCAAAATCTAATGGACTTTCTTTTTTATCATTTGCCTCAACCCTTGCACCATTTAATAAATCTTTTATTGGCTGAGATGATAATTCGCCGTATTTTTTATATTTTTCAACTCTAAAATAAACGTCGCCATCAACAGCGTAAGCAAAACCATTTTGCTCAAGTTTTTTAACCATAGCAATCATTTCGCCGATTGTTTTAGTTGCTCTTGGTTCAACGTCTGGCTTTAGACAGTTCAAGTTATTCATTGAATTAACAAAAGATTTATAATATTTATCTGTAACAACCGAAGGATCAACCCCTTGTTCATCAGCTTTTTTTAAAATTTTATCATCGACATCAGTTACATTTCTGCAATATGTAACATCATATCCTTTAAATTTCAAGTAACGGTATAAAGTATCCCAAGTTATATAACATCTTGCATGTCCTAAATGAGCATTGTCATAAACAGTAGGTCCGCAAACATACATTTTGACTGCATTATTCTGAATTGGTTCAAATTCTTCTAATTGATTTGTTAAAGTATTATAAATTTTAAGCATAGCTTTATTTTACTATAAAAAATTTTATAGTAAAATAAATAGGTTGTTTAATATTTAACAATTTAAGGGGAAGATATGAAAAATACGGTTGTAATCGGTGCGCAATTTGGAGATGAAGGAAAAGCAAAAATTACGGATATTTTAGCCGGTGAAGCTGATTTTATAACACGTTTTCAAGGTGGTTCAAATGCAGGACACACAGTTGTTGCAAACGGGAAAAAATATGCTTTTCATTTAATTCCGTCAGGAATTTTATATGAAAACAAAGTTTGTATGATTGGTGCAGGATGCGTTATTAAGCCCGATGATTTAAAAAACGAAATCGAAAATATAATCTCTCAAGGTATTGAGTGCGCTCATTTTGAAAAATGTTTAAAAATCTCTCCTCTGGCTCATATTACAATGAAATATCATACAGATATAGACGGATACAGCGAAAACAACCTTAAAGAAAATAAAATAGGAACAACAAAAAAAGGAATAGGACCTACATACACAGATAAGTACAATAGGTGCGGAATAAGAGTTGAAGATTTATTTAATCAAGAAACTTTATCCAAAAAACTTGATGTTATTTTGCCCAAAAAAAACAAAGAACTTGAATTTGTATATAATTTGAAACCTTATTCAAAAGAAGAAATTTTAAAAGAATGCGAAGAATATAGAAAAATTCTTGCACCTTATGTTGATTTTAACTGGGAAAATAATCTTTTAAATACACAAAAAAATAAAACAATTCTTTTTGAAGGTGCACAAGGGGTAATGCTTGATATCGACTATGGTACATATCCTTATGTTACAAGTTCAAGTCCAACTGCGGGTGGTGCCGCTATAGGTGCTTCAATGGGAATTAAATCAATCGAAAGAGCAGTTGGGGTATTTAAAGCATACATGACAAGAGTTGGCGAAGGAGCGTTTATTACAGAATTGACAGATGAAGAAGGTGAAAAATTACGCTCAATCGGCGGAGAATTTGGAGTCACTACAGGCAGAGCAAGACGTTGCGGCTGGTTTGATGCAATAAGTGCTAAATATGCAGTATTGGTTGGCGGTTTAACAGAAATCGCACTAACAAAATTAGATGTTTTAGATACATTTGAAGAAATTAAAATTGCAACCGCATACAAAAATAAATTAACAGGAGAAATTATAAAAAATTATCCAACAAATGTATATACGCATCAAAATTATGAACCAGTCTATGAAACTCATAAAGGTTGGATGGAAGATATTACAGGTTGCAAAAACTATAATGATTTGCCTCAAAATGCAAAATTGTATCTTAAACGGCTGGAAGAATTGCTTGGAATAAAGATTTCAATAATAAGCGTAGGTCCAGATAGAGAACAAACAATTTTCTTATAAACATTTTTATTTATATACTAAAAAACCAATCAATAAAATGATTTATAGAGAAAAAAAATTAATAATATTGCAAATGTAACTATTGTAATATAAAATTTTATTATGTAGTATTACTTGTTTACACCAAAACACAAAAAGGAACAATATGAAAAAGGCAATTTTCGAAAAGCGCATGAGTGCTTTTTCTCTAATCGAACTAATGATTAGTTTGATTACAATATCTTGTATAACTGCAGCATTTGCTCCAATTATTACAAAGAAAATGAAAAATTCTAATGTATCTGTTGCAT
>CALUZA010000009.1 GCA_944325185.1 Candidatus Gastranaerophilales bacterium
GGCAAGCTGAAAAAGACAAACTTAAAATTCAGTTAGATGAGATTGACAAATTAGATAAACAGTTTTATGAACAAGCAGACACTCTGCTTAGTTTTACTGATAATGCTTATGAATTTTACTTAAAGGGTAATACTACTCAACGAAGAAAAATATTAGAAATAATAAGTGAAAAAATCACCTATAAAGATAAAACTTTTAACCTCATATTAAAACCAGTTTTCCAAACAATAGTAGAAAATCAGTACAATTTACGCAATAATTTTACCAATAATCGAACTCTGGAATTGGGCGTTAAAAAAGGGTTTGAACCTGATTCAGCCCAAAATAAACGAAAAAACTCCCCAGGTTGGACTCGAACCAACAACCTACCGGTTAACAGCCGGTTGCTCCGCCATTGAGCTACTGAGGATTAGCGTTTTATAGTTTATTAAATTTTCATTATCGCTCAATAGCGGAGCTTGCTCCGGTTTCTTACCGTTCGTTCACTCACTTGGGAGCTACTGAGGATTTCATAACCCCTTTGGGGTACTTTTTAAATATATCAAAAAAAATTTATTTTGCAAGTATTTTTTAAAATATTGATTATTAAACTTTTCGGGACTTTAAAGTTAAATAAAAAAATGCTATAATTACTTACAAGTTTACTAAGGAGATATTATGTGTAAAAAAGAAGATAGCTCATTTGGCTTCGCAATGGGAATTTTGGCAGGTGTTGTCGGTGGAATTGTTGCAGGTGTTTTGCTTGCTCCAAAATCCGGTGAAGAATCCAGAAAAGAATTAAAAGAGAAAATTGACAATCTTTATGAAAAATATTCGCCTGAAGTGCTTCAAGCGAAAGAACAGGCTTTGTGCGCAATTAAAAGTTCTAAAGATAAAATTGAAGATGCTTATAAAAAATTCAATGATTATTTAAAAGCTAAACAATTAGCTAAGGCAAAAAATAACGAAACAAATGTAGATGAAATGTAGGTAGATATGCCGGAAGCAAGTGTTAGTTTTTCAATATTAATGTTTACAAGCGTCGTATGTCTTGTTGTGTTAACTGTTTTTGTTTGCAAGTTAATAATTAGTGCAACAAAACTTATAGATAACACAAATATAATTGCAACTAGTGTACAAAAAGAAATTGAGCCTACTTTAAAAGAATTGAAAGAGGCGGCAAAATCAATTAATTCTATTGCAAATTCTGCAGATACAAAGTTTCAAAATACCAAAGCAAGCATATCATCGTTAATTGGTGCGGGTGCTTGTTTGGGTGGTAAGTTAAGAAGTTTTTCAAAAGGAATAATGAAAGGAATTTCTTTTGGATTAGGTTTGTTTAGAAAATAATAAAGAAAGGAAAATATTATGTCAGCAGGTAAATTTATAGCAGGTTTTGTGGTTGGTGGCGTTGTAGGTGCTTTAGCAGGAATTTTGCTTGCTCCAAGATCAGGTGAAGAAACTCGTGAAATGATAAAAGATTCTTCTCAAAAAGCTTATGATAAAGCTCAATGTGCTGTTAAAGAAATTCAACAGAAAGCGGAAAATATCAGCAACGAAATGACTAAAAAAGGCGAAGAATTAATCAATAAAATTCAAGGAATGATTGATAAAAACAAAAATCAAGAACAAGAAGCTTAAAAAACGAGGCATTTGCCTCGTTTTTTATTGTGTATTTTTGTAAAATATATGGGGATATTGTGTAAATATTATATTTTATGGTTTTTAGTTAAATTGTCAGTGCAAAAAAAAATAAAATGATAAATATAGATCAGTCAATATTTCCTTTTAATATGCCCAAAGTTTCAAGAGCTGTTCAAAATGACAGTTCTGCTTCTGTTCTTCAAGATATAGGTATTAATTTAAAAAATGATGAGCAAGAAAATAAAGAATTCGAAAGATTAAACAATTTTAAATCAAAACTCAAAATTAGCATGGCAGTACTTTTTGGAGTTTTTGCTGCAGCTATTTTACTTGCATTTAAGGGTGTGAAAAATAAAATGACGCTTGAACAATTCAAATCCCAAAAAGGAAGATTTGATAAAGGAATAGCTAAAATTAAAAATCAACCGTATAGCGGAAGCATTATAGTTGAAAAAAATAATAGAAAATTTATCTTAAATTATAAAGAAGGTCGGATTGTTCAATCTACTTGTTTTAGGAAATTTGATTGCATTGAAAAACCATTTTTTTATATGAATGATTTTAGAAAAAAATATTCTTATGGAATTGATTATAGAGTAATAAAACATTATAAATATACTATGGATGGAATGGAATACTTGGCACAAAAGACAACATTTAATGCTGATGAAGTCGTATCTGAAAAGTCAAATAGATACATTAATCGTAATTTAAAATCAAGAGTTAAAATATATCCTAATGGTGATGTTTTTTCGGCGTCTGAAGTTATTGAAAAAACCAATAACCCCAAGGCCTTTAGGATTAAAACGGTTAATAGTGCAACGGGCGAAGTCTTGAATTCTGAAATTGTTTTATCTAATAAACAAACAGTTGAAGATTTTGTGAATGAATTATGGGGTGATAACGTTTTGGAAACTAAAAAAGGTAAAATAATTCAAATTGATAAAATTGGCACAAATGAGTCAGGAGAAAAATTTGCCATTGTAAATGATGGAAGCGGTTCTAAGAAAGTGGTGCTGGAGCAAAAAAAATAAAGAATAAAATAATAAATGTAAATATGTGCTTATGATAGTGCGGTAGGCGAGTTTATTGATTTAAGTTGTTGTTCTTTCTATTTTTTCAAGCATTTTTTTAACGCAATTTTTTGAATTATGATTTAGTTGAACAATTTCATAAGTTTTTTTTGTAATTTTTTGATATTCTTTTTCGTTGTTTAAATAAAAAGTTATTTTTTTTGTTAAATCATCAAAGCTTTCATAATACGGCAACAATCCTTCAAATAAGTCTAATTCCTTTCTTTTGTCGGAAATAATAAGTCTTTTACATGCTATAACTTGAAAAGTCCTGTAATTTAATGAACTTAGGCCTTGTGCGTTTATATTGTATACAATTTTTGTTTCATTAATGGCTTCTGCCATGTCGTTTTCGTTATCTATAAAACCTTTGTAGGTGGATTTTATGATTTCTTTTTCTTCTTCGCTTTTACACCTTGAAAGTGCGTCTAAATAATGTTTTTCGATAGCATGCCAGCTAAATTTAAGATTTTTAAAGTATTTGTTTAGGTTTAAATATGTTTCGAGGCGGATTTTTGTATCCAATCTGCCCATAAAAGAAATATCGTATTTGGTTTTAGATAGAGGTTTTAGTTCTTTGTATATTTCACAATTAACAAAGTGCGGAAAATAAAAAATATCTTCTTTTTTTGCAAGTTCTCTATCCCAATAAAAAACAAAAATGTCGTTATTTTTTAAATATTTATTATATTTTAAGTATCCTACCCCTGCCGTTTTTTCTCGAATAACGTCAGAAAAATACGCAATAGTAGGTATTGTAAGGTTATTTTCGATTTTAAACTTAATCGGTGAAAAATCGTACCCTACAATGTATTTATAATTTTTGAAATCAAAATTTAATTTGTTTGTATAAAGTTCGTCATAAATATCAATATCGTAATTATTTTGAACAAAGCCATCTTTAATGCTTGATGTGGTTAATCTTCCGCCTATACTTTCAGGCATAATTATAAGAGCTTTTTTCATAAAATCCTTACTGAACAATGTCTAAAACTTCGAAAATTTTCGTTTTTTTGTGAGAGATATTATCTATGTATTTTTTCATAAACAAAAAGCATTTTTCTAAAACTGCCAAATTTGCAAGAGAATCGTATTTTGTTTCTTTGTTAAAATCAAAAATTAACAGTGTTTGCATAAACTCTCTTATTTTATCGTGTATTTTTATACAATTTGGACTATTTTTTGCGCATTTTGGACACAAAAAACTTCCCATTTGAAATGAAAATACTGCATTTGTTTCAATTTCTTTTTGGCAAATGCTGCACATTTTAAAATCAATCCCCCAGCCTAAAATATTCATTAATTTTATTTGAAATTTTAAAACGGAGAGAAGAACTTCCTCTTTTGTTTTTGCTGTTGAAATTTTATCAAAAGCATTGAAAATCAAATCATATATTTCTTCGTTGTTTTCATCTTGTTTATTTTGATTTGAGCAGAAATTGTTTATAGTTTCTGCTAAATACATTGAATAAGACAGTTTGTCTAAGTCATTTCTTATTTTTGAAAAAGTATTTAGACTTTGTGCTTCAGCTATTGTGTCTAAATTTTTTCCTTCAAAGAGCATTAATTTGTTTGCAATAAACATTTGGACTCTTGCGCCCAATTTTGATTTTGGACGTTTAGCACCTTTTGCAACTGCCCTGATTAGCCCTTTTGTTTTTGAAAACATAACAACAATGCTGTCGTTATCATTTAAAGGGTAATTTTTTAGGTTAATTGCTTCTGTTGTAAAATTTTTCTTCAATTATCTCACCAGATTTAAGAAATCTTCCAGTGCGCTTATTTGTATATTTATTCTCACCTCTTTATTTATTGAAGCAAATAAGCTTTTGAAGTTTTCTCTTGTGTTAATATCTTTGTCTAAAATGAAAATGTCTTTAATTTTGTTGTTTAGTTTTAATGCGCTTAAAAGCAGATTTGTTGTTGTTTTTTCGTCTGCAATCGGGTGAACTATAAACCAAGTTTCTGCATTTGCAAGTGAAATCAAGGCTTCATTGTAGTAATCTAAATTTAATTCGCCATTGTTTTCAATTGCAAAAAACTCCGGAAACATTGCCCCTTTACATTTTGGACATTCTAAAACAAGAGAGGATATTTCATTGTTTTTGTTTAAATATTTTTCTTTGCAATTTTTGCAAACGAATAAATTTGAAAGCCCAAATAGAGGCATTAGTTTTGTTTGTGCTGTTTTATTTTCTTTTATGAATGAATATGAAAATTCGTTTGTTTCAAATAAATTAATTAAATCTTTGCTTGAAACGTTTGTTATTAGGCTTAATTTATGTTGAGTTTGTTTTAGTTGTTCAAAAAGATTTTTCAATTCTGAAACATTTGTATTTGTTTGCGTGTTGATTTCGCATAATAATTTTAGGGTTTCATCTATTGAATTATTTTGAGATTCTGAAATTAATTTTTTAAATTTTGAGATATTTTTTGATTTTTCAGATGAATTATCTTGCCCGTAAAAGATTGCTATATTTTTGGTTTTTTGTTCTTGTTGAGTATTAATTTCCTCTTGATTGTTCGTTTGTTGAACTGTGTGGTTTTCTTGTTGAATTTCTTGTTGCGGTTCATTTTTTAATTGTTTGTTTTCGGTTAGAGTTGGCACGGGTGATGAAAATTCTTCAAATGGTTTTGCGCTGAAAGGACTTTGAGAATATGAATTTCTATTTTCTTCTTGTGGTTTGGTTCCAAAAGCATCAAAAGCATTAATTTTTTGCTCTTGTGTATGATATTCGCTTGGATTGTTTGCACTATAGCTTAAGGAAGTAAGGCTAGAAACCCTGTTTTGATTGAGCGCTTCATAAGGAGATGTTGATGTATCCGCATTTACGCCTTGTTGAGATAAAATATCTTCTATTGTCGGAGCCAAAAGACTTTTAATGTCCTCAGGAATTGAAGTATTATTTGAAATTTCGATAAATATTTCTTTTAGCAAATCTAAATATTCAAATTTATGACCTCCATGGTATTTTTCATGAAGTTTATATGCTCCGTCTTTTAATAGTTTTATGTCCATTTTTCTTAAAGCTACTTCAAGTCTTTTAATTGTCATTATCTCTGTTTCCGGAAATGGCGTCATACTTTTTACTCCTTGTTTTAATTATAAAATTGATTCATCTATACTGTTATCTCTGTATATACCTCTTATCATTTGATCCATTTCGACTTTTTCAAGACTGTATTCCAGTGCAGTTTCTTTTGTGATAAGTCCTTTTTCATACAGTTCAAATAAAGAGGCATTCATAGTGACTAAATTTGGTTGTTTGCTTAATTGCATCAGATGATATATGTCATTAAATTTTCCATCTTTAACATAATCCATAACTGTAGAAGTAAAGCTCAAAATTTCAACAGCGGGAGTTAAAAGCCCGTTGTTAACTGTTGGCACAAGCTGTTGATGAACTATGCCTCTTATGCAGTTTGCAAGTCGTTTCATAAATTGATTTTGACCGGATTCTTCAATAAAACCTTTTAGTCGATTTATCGAAGGTATTGTTCCGTTTGTGTGGAGAGTTGAAAAAACAAGATGTCCTGTTTCGGATGCTTCTATTGCGCTTAAAAGCGTTTCTTTATCACGTATTTCTCCGACAAGAATAACATTGGGGTCTTGTCTTAGGGCATATTTAATTCCTGATTTAAAGTCTTTTACATCGATATCAAGACTCCTTTGTGTGATAATTGATTTTTTATCTTCATATACAAATTCAACAGGATCTTCAATCGTTACAATATGTTCTTTTCTTGTTTGATTAATAATTTCAATTAAGCTTGCAAGGGTTGTGGATTTTCCGGAACCTGTTGCTCCTGTTACAAAAACAATTCCGTTATTAAATTTCGTGTATTCTTTGAGATATTCAGGAAGTGCAAGTTCATTTAAAGACTTTATATAATAAGGTATTGTTCTAAAGGTAAATTTTCCATGGTAAATATCTTTGCAATAATTTACCCTATATCTTGATACCCCTTTAATTTCATAGATATAGTCAAAATCTTTTGCATTTTTCATTGAGCTTCTGTATTCTGCAGGAAGGGTCTTATCAAGAATTGCTTGGATATCAGCGTATGATATCGGATTTGTTGAAATTTTATAAATTTCTCCGTTTATTCTTAGAGAAGGCACTTTGTTGCAGTTTAGATGAATATCTGATGCTTTCGCTTTTTGTGACTTTATTAAAAAATCATCTATATCGAATGACACTTTTGTAAACTCCTTATGATGTTATTTTATAATGTATTGCTTAAATATGCAATTTGTGTAAAATTGTTAAATTTTACTAAAAATCTTAAATGTGATAATATTATACTATGTCTATTTTAAAAATTATTGAATACGGAAATCCGATTTTAAGAGAAAAATCAAAAGAAGTTACTAAAGTTTCAAAGAAAATAAAAACCCTCATAATGGATATGCTGGATACTATGTATAGCGCTAATGGTGTTGGTTTAGCTGCTCCACAGGTGGGTGAGAATTTAAGAATATTTGTAATTGATGTATCAGATCCTTCGGGTCCGATTAATCCTTTGGTGTTCGTAAATCCAAAAATAATTAAAAAATCCGGTGCGATAAACAGTTATGAAGGTTGCTTGAGCTTTCCAAAAGCTTATACCAACGTTCGCAGATATGCAAACGTTATGGTTAAAGCTTTAGATATTAATGGTCGTCCTTTTGTTAAAGAAGCACGTGACGGAGAGCTTTTGGCAAGAGCAATTCAACATGAGTTTGATCATCTTGAGGGCAGGCTTTTTATAGATCATTGCAGAAATAGATTTGAAGCAGATAATGTTCTTCATAAATTTAATCTTCCTCCGGTTGAAGTTGATAAATTGATTGAGGAAGATGAACTTGAGGAAGAAATAATTAAATACGAAAAAGAACATCCTGAAGTTGTCGAAAAACTAAAAAAAGAATTGGAGGAAAATCAATAAAAATGATGAGAGTCGTTTTTTTTGCAACTCCTGATATAGCAATAAACAGTTTTAATTTTTTTATAAACTCGCCTGATTATGAAGTTTTGGCTTTGGTAACTCAAAAAGCAAAACCTCAGGATAGGGGAAAAAAAGTTGTTCAACGAGAAATAACAAATATTGCAAAAAATAATGATATTGCTGTTTTTGAGCCTGATAAAATTTCAAAAGAACCTGAAATTATTGAAAAATTAAAATCTTTAAAGCCGGATTTTTTTATTACATTTGCTTTTGGACAAATTTTATCACAAGAGGTAATTGATATTCCGAAGTTTGCAACGATAAATTTGCATGCAAGCTTGTTGCCCGAATATAGAGGTGCTAATCCCATTGCTACAGCAATTATAGACGGCAAAAAAATAACCGGAATTACTACTATGAAAACCGTTCTTGAATTGGATGCAGGTGATATTTGTTTGCAGGATAAAATTGAAATAACTCCAAATATGAATGTTATTGAGTTGATGGATGAAATTTCAAAATGTTCTCCCAGCTTGTTAGATAAGACTTTAAAAGGTTTGTATGAGGGAAGTTTAAAATCTGTTGCTCAGGAAAATGATAAAGCAACTTTTACAAAAAAATTAAAAAAAGAAGATAAAAAAATAGATTGGATGGAGCCTGCTCAAAAGCTTCATAATAAGATAAGAGGCATGTATAAAATAAATACTCCTCATACAATATTTAAAGATAAAATTGTAAAAATTTTAAAAACCGAAGTTGTTGAGGCTAATGCAGGACAAGCGGGTGAAATTCTTGAAGTTTCAAAACTTGGAATTATTGTAAAATGCAAGGAAAATGCTTTGAAGTTACTTTTAATAAAGCCTGAGGGTAAGGGCGAAATGAGGGCTTTTGATTGGGCTAATGGTGCAAGAATTAAAAAGGGAGATTGTTTTCAGTAATGCAAAGAGGTATTAGAGGAGCAATAACGCTGGAGAAAAACTCTAAAGAAGAAATCAAATTTGCCGTAGTTGAGCTTTTGGGAAAAATTTTAGAGGAAAACAATGTTAAAACAGAAGATATTTCAAGTGTTATTTTTACTTTAACAAAAGATTTAACAGCGGATTTTCCCGCTAAATATGCAAGAGAAAACTTTGATTTTAAATATGTTCCTATGATGTGTTATAACGAGGCAGAAGTTGATGGCGCAATAAAAATGTGTATGAGAATTTTGCTGAATTATGATACAAACAAAAGACAAGAAGAAATTAAACATATTTATCTTAAAGGTGCAGAGATATTAAGACAAGATTTGAAGTAGGTAAAAATGTCAAAAATAATTAAAAAAGAAGAAGTTGAATATCCATATTTGGAAAAACCATTGAGTGTTTATACTTTTGAAAACGGTCACAAGGCAATTTTGGCTTACAAGAAAAGCCCTATGATAAATGTAAGCTCTTGGGTTAAAACGGGTTCGATAAATGAAAATGTTGAAAATAATGGAGTTTCACATTTTGTTGAACATCTTTTATTTAAGGGAACAACAAAATATCCGGCAGGTTGTTTTGACAGAACAATGGAGCAAAAGGGCGGTATAATTAATGCTGCAACTTGGAAAGATTACACTTTTTATTATATAAATATTCCAAAAGAACACTTTAATATTGCACTTGAAATGCATGCTGATATGATAGTTGATGCGCAATTTCCAAAAGAGGAAATAGGCTCAAAATTTGATCCTGCAGGCAAAGAACCCGAAGATAAAAGAGAAAGATATGTTGTAATTGAAGAAATTAGAATGGGTGAAGATAATAATTGGCGTAAAGTTTATAAAAATTTAAATTCTTCAATGTATGAAAATCATCCTTATAAGCGTGAAGTTATCGGTACAAAAGAAATAATTGCAAATATTTCACAAGAAGATATTATTCGCTATTATAGAACTTTTTATACTCCGTCAAATATTACAACAATTGTTGTTGGTGAGTTTGATGAAGATAAAGTTGTCAAATTAATACAGGATAATTTTAAATTTAAGGACAATTCTGATATTGAAAAATGCATTCCGGATAATAAAGAAAGGGAAATTTATATTAAAAATCCTAAGGTTGTTGTTGACTATGCTCAAATTAATACAGGTTATATAATGATAGGCGCATTGGCAGACAGTGCTAAAAATTTAAAAGAAACAATAGCTTTAGATTTGCTATCAACGATTTTAGGTGACGGTAAAAGTTCAAGATTGTATTCGGATTTAATTGAAAGTAAGCAAGAACCTTATTATTATCAGCTTGAAAGCTGCCATTATCAATTTAAAGATGGCGATAACTTCTTTATTGAGGCAAACTTTGAAGCTTCAAAAAAAGACGTCGTCATTAATGATTTAAAAAATCATCTAAAAAAACTTGAAAAAATTGAATTAAATGAATTAACAAAAGCAAAAAAAAGAGCAAAAGTGAATTTTGCGCAAGATTCAGAAATGGTTGCAGACATTGCAGATGCAATTGGTTACTGGACAACGGTTTGTGATGATATCACTCTTGCGAAAGAATATTTATCTACTCTTGAAGAAATTGACTGCGAATATTTACAAGAAATTGCAAGGAAATATTTGAATCCTGAAAATGTTGCAGTCAGCTTACTTTTGCCTGAAGGAGAAAATAATGAAACATTATAATCTTAACGGAGTTGATCTTCTTTTTGAAAGAACACCGAAAACACCCAGAATTTCCGTAAATTTTTTCTTTAAAGTGAATAAAAAAGAAAAATATTTTGGTGTTAATGCACTATTGGCAAGGCTTCTGCTTCAAGGTACCAAAAAATATAACGCACTTGAGCTTTCAAAAGAATTTGAAGAAGAATGTATAGATATAAATTTTAAATCAAAACAAGACTATATTAAAGCCGGCATGGTATTTTTGAATGAAGATTTTAATAAGGCAATGACGCTTTTAAAGGAGTTGCTTTTAAATTCAACTTTTGATGATTTTAATAAAGAGGTTTTGAAAATTAAAGGTGAAATAGTTTCGGATTTAGATAATCCAAAAATGAAGTTAACAGATGCATTTGTAAAAAATATTTTTAAAAATCATCCTTATAGTTCAACTCACACAAGAATTTTAGAGGATATAGATAAAATCACTAAAGAAGATGTGATTAATGCACATAAAGATTTGCTGAATTCTCAAAAAACTATTGTGATAGTTGGTGATATTGAAGATGAGAATAATTTGTTTGAATATTTGGAAAAAGAATTTTCCTTTATGAAAACAAATAATTCATCTGATGAAATCGAAGATATTTTTTCTTTTGAAAAAGATGAAAACATTTGGCTTACTAAAAATGATGCATCGCAAGCGCAGATTATACAAGGATGTCTTGTTGAATCTTTTAAGAGTGATTTATGTGCTAAGCTAGCAGTTTTAAATAATATTTTAGGTTCTTCTGGTTTATCATCAAGATTATTTGTTAATTTAAGGGACAAGCAAGGGCTTGCATACACTGTAAGAAGTCAGTATGAAACTCTTTTGCATAGCGGAATATTCAATATGTATATTGGAACTGCGCCTGTAAATATAGAAAAATCTTTAAATGGATTTAAAGAAGAATTGCAAAAATTGGCAGATGTTCCTCCGAGTGATGTTGAGCTTCAGGGAGCAAAGGAAAATATTTCAGGTAGAATGAAATATTTTAGTCAAAATAATTCTCAAATCGCCTCAGTTAGCGGATACAATTATATTATGGGGCTTGGATTGGATTATAATGATAGGTTTATTGAAGAAATTTATAAAGTTACAAAAAATGATGTTTCGGATATGGCAAAAAAACTTTTAGATTTTCCTAAAATGACTGTTATAATTGCTCCTGAGGAATTTAAGCCTAAAGGGTTTTAATAATCTACTACATTTATATTACATTTCTTAACAATCTATTTTCTTTTATGAAAATAGATTGTATTATAAATATGTTGTTAATGCTTCGGCTAGTATGCGAATTGGGGTAAGTACCCCATTTTTTTTCCTCAAAATCATACTTTTAAACTAAATACATAACTAAAAAATATGCTAAACTTAACTTGTGAAAGGAGCATAGTTTAATGGATCCGAAAGACGAAAAATATTTAATTTTGGAACAATATAGAATTTATTCAGATGCTAAAGAAAAGTTTATCGATAGACAGTTTTCAACAAACAGGTTTTATCTTGTATTGAATATTATTATTTTAATTGCAACATATATTTTAAGCACATTAACACCTCAATATCCCCCTGTTATTGTTCTTTGTGTTATCGGGATTGCTGCTACATTGATGTGGTGGATGAATATAGATTCTTATCAACTTTTAATAAAAGTAAAATATGCAAAAGTTTTGGAATATTTGGAAACTAAACTTCCCGAGCAGCCTTATCATAAGGAATTTGTTGACTATAGTCAGATGAAAAAGAAGAATAATTTGATTGTATTTGGAGATTTCCAAAAGATTTTAACTTTGGTAATTGCTTGTGTATATTTTGTTGTTTGCACTTATAGCATTACTAATATGATTAAATACCAAATGATGTAATGAAAAAGATTAAATCTATTTAAAAGCCGAATTATATTCGGCTTTTATTTTACCTTTTTTGTGTTATTTTATTATTATGTTTACCGGTTTGATTGAAACAATTGGCAAGGTTGAAGTTTTTTCAATAAGTACATTAGGCGCAAAAATTAAAATTAAAATAAATAATTTTTGTGATTTTTCAGATGTAAAAATTGGGGATTCAATTTCGATAAATGGAGTTTGTCTTAGCGTTGTTTCAATTGATCAACCTTTTTTTGAAGCGGAAGTTATGAAAGAAACTTTAAATGTGACTAATTTAAAGTATTTAAAAAAAGGAGATGAAGTCAATCTTGAGCGTGCGCTGAAAATAAATTCAAGGCTAGATGGGCATATTGTATCGGGACATATCGATCTAGTTGCAAAAGTTAAATCAATTAAACAGGAAGGTTTTTCAAAAAAAATTGTCTTTTTGTGTAACTCGGATTTAATTATTAAAAAAGGTTCAATTGCAATTAATGGAGTGAGCCTTACTGTTAGTGATATTGGGGTTGATTTTTTTGAAGTTTCTTTAATTCCTGAGACTTTGAAAAGTACAAATTTAAAAAATTTAAAAATTGGTGATATAGTTAATATTGAATATGATTTATTTGCAAAATATATTAAAAAGTTTGTGGTTGGTTCAAAAGAAGAAAAAATCACACTTGAATTTTTAAAAGAAAACGGTTTCTAATTGTTTTCTTAAGGAGGTTGAAATTATGTTTAGCACAATAGAAAATGCTCTTTTAGATTATGCAAAAGGTAAAATAATTATCGTTGTTGATGACGAAGATCGTGAAAATGAAGGCGATATGATTTGCAATGCAAAATTTGCAACCCCTGAAGCAATAAATTATATGGCGCAAAACGCTAGAGGTCTTATTTGTGTTGCTATAGATAAAGAAATTGCAGCTAAAATGAAGCTTGAGCAAATGGTGGTTCAAAACACAGAAAGTATGAAAACCGCTTTTACTGTTTCAATAGATGCTGATGAAAAATTCGGTGTTACAACAGGTATTTCCGCTTTTGATAGAGCAAAAACAATAGAAGTTTTGATTAATCCAAATTCTTCTCCTGAAGATTTAAGACGCCCCGGACATTTGTTTCCTTGTGTTTCAAGACAAGGCGGAGTATTGGAGAGAATAGGGCATACTGAAGCTGTTGTTGATTTGGCAAAATTAACTAATCTTCCGCATGCAGGTGCTATGTGCGAAATGATGACTCCGGACGGACACATGGCACGCAGAGATTATATTTTGGATTTTGCGAAAAAAAATGATATAAAAGTAATAACTGTTGCAGATTTGGTTAAATATCGTATAAAAAATGAGTGTACGGTTAAGATGGAGGCAAGTGCAAAATTACCTACTCAATTTGGAGAGTTTGTGATTTTGGGTTATAGGAATATTTTAAACAATGATGAATATGTTGCACTTGTAAAAGATGATAAATCTGATAAAATTCCTATGGTTAGAGTTCATTCGGAGTGTCTAACAGGTGATGTTTTTCATAGTTTAAGGTGCGATTGCAATTATCAACTTCATACTGCACTTTCAATGATAAATGAATACGGAAAAGGCGCACTTGTTTATATGAGAGGGCATGAAGGCAGAGGAATAGGTTTAATTAACAAGATAAAAGCTTATGCTCTGCAAGATATGGGCGAAGATACCGTTCAAGCCAATGTTTCTTTGGGGTTTGCTCCTGATTTAAGGGATTATGGTACAGGAGCTCAAATTTTAAGGCAGCTGGGATATTCTAAATTTAATCTTTTGACAAATAATCCAAAAAAAATAAAGGGTTTAGAAGGATATGGTTTAGAAATTGTTGAAAGATTGCCGATTGAGCCAACTATAAATAAGTATAATGAAAAATATATAAAGACAAAAATTGAAAAAATGCACCATATGATAGGTTAAGGGTGTATTTGTAACAATTGTTGATACATTTCTACATAATTGTTTGATAATAACTTTACTTGTGTGGTACAATTTGTAAAAACCAAGGAAAGTATTGCTTTTATGTATGATGTTGCTGTATTAGAAGAAAAATATTTTAGAGTATTCCAAGGGGCGTACAATGATTTTCGCCTGAGAGCCAGAACCGATTATAGATTTGAAATTGACCCTCTTTTGTATGAAGATTTTATCGAATCTTTTGAAAAAGGTTTGATTAACTGTATTATTTTGCTTGAGGATTCAATTCCAACAGGCTTTTTAGCATATACTGCAGTTCCGCATGATGTTATTGAGTTGTTTGTTATACACTGTCTTGGTTGTGAAGATATAACTCAAAAAAGAAGATGTTTGTTTGAAAAATTTATGGAAATAACTAAAAGTCAAAGAAAGCATGCCGCAGTTAGTTATGCTATGCTTGGAGTTCAAGAAACATTTAAAAAAGATGTTGCGGAATTTGGTTTTAATTTCATTGATACCGGCGTTGTTGTATTTGATATTAAAAACAAACAACTAATTAAGGACATTTCACAGTTTAATTTTATGGAATTGCCTATAGGGTATAAATTAACTCCATATAGAGATATTTATTTTGAAGAATTGTCTGAAGCTATATATTATTCATTTAAAGATTCATCAGATGTGAATTTTGATGCGAGGTTTGCTTCAATTGATGGTTGCAGAGATATAACACATAAAATTACAACATCTATATATGGAAGATTTTTACCTCAGGCAAGCAAAATATTATTGTATGAAAACAGACTTGTTGGTTTTTGTCTTGCAAATGTTACGGGAGATGGAATTGCAAATTTACCATTAATTGGAATATTGCCTGAACATCGTGGTCAAAAATTATCAAAGTCTCTTGTGAAAGCCGCAGTAGTTGATATAATTAAATTACATCAAGGCGGAATAGTAGATTTAAATGAATTAAATGCGAGTTTAGATTTAAATTTACAAAGTGCAGTTAAAATGTATGAATCCGTTGGATTTGTTCAATCATATAGATATTCGCAGGCATATTTGCCCAGAGGATAGAAAGCGGGGAAAATGTTTAAAGTATTGGTGACGGATAAAATTAATGATTTAGCCGTAAAGATTGTAGCTCGCGTTGCGCAGGCAGATAATCTTCCTACAATGGATGAAGATGAATTATGTAAGATTATTGGTGAATATGATGCTCTTTTGGTTCGTTCTCAAACAAAAGTTACCGAAAAAGTTATTGAAGCGGGAAAAAAGCTTAAAATAATCGGACGTGCGGGTGTTGGAGTTGATAATATTGACGTTAACGCCGCAACGCAAAAGGGTATTATTGTTGTTAATTCTCCTGATGGTAATACTCACGCTGCCGCAGAACATACAATTGCAATGATGATGGCAATGTCAAGAAATATTCCTGCTGCAGATGCTTCTGTTAAAAACGGTTTATGGGAACGTTCAAAGTTTACCGGTGTCGAGGTTTACAATAAAACATTGGGTATAATTGGGCTTGGAAAAATAGGTTCTCACGTTGCAAATGTTGCAA
The DNA here is from genome assembly GCA_944325185.1 of Candidatus Gastranaerophilales bacterium. Classification (GTDB taxonomy): domain Bacteria; phylum Cyanobacteriota; class Vampirovibrionia; order Gastranaerophilales; family Gastranaerophilaceae; genus RUG14156. The sequence continues at coordinate 15,664 of CALUZA010000009.1, forward strand.
TGGCATTAGGGATGAAGGTTGTTGTATGCGATCCTTATGCAAACCCTGAAATGGTTGAAAAAATGGGTGCAAAGTATATTAAGCATTTAGATGATTTTTGGGGATTGTGTGATTATATAACAATTCATACTCCAAAAACAAAAGAAACTACAGGTTTGATAAATGTTAATTCTTTAAACAGGATGAAAAAAGGAGTTAGGATAATTAACTGTGCAAGAGGCGGAATCATTGATGAAAAAGCTTTGTGTGAAGCGGTTAAATCGGGACAAGTTGCACAATGTGCTATTGATGTTTATGAAGATGAAAAAAATGTTTCAAATTCACCTTTGTTGGAGCTTGGAAAAAGTGCTATATTAACTCCTCATTTAGGTGCAAGCACCGATGAAGCACAAATAAATGTTGCGCTTGATGTTGCAAATCAGGTTGTAGAGGTTTTATCCGGCGGTAATGCAACAAGCGCAATTAATATTCCTGCTCTAAAACCTCATAAATTGGAAGCAGTGAAAGAATATATGGATTTAGCGCAAAATATTGCAGAAATTGCTTCTCAAATGACAGCGGGTGCAATTAAGGAAATTTCTGTTGCAGTTGGCGGAAAGCTTTCTTCTTTAGATATTTCACCATTGGAAATCGCTATTTTAAAAGGTGTTTTAAGTGCCAATATGGTTGGAATAAATTATGTTAATGCTCCTTTGATTGCAAAACAAAGGGGGATTGAAGTTAAAACATCCAAAACAAATGACAGCGAAAATTCAATCGAGGTTGTTATCAAAACACAGGATAATTCAACGGTTGTTAAAGGTTCTTTAATTGCAAAAGATATTAAGCATATTGTTAAAATAAATAATTATAAAGTTTCAATTGAGCCTAAAAAACACATGCTTTTGGTTCCGCATATTAATAAACCGAATATGGTAGCAAAAGTTGCAAGTGTGTTGGGGGCAGATGATATTAATATATCAGGCATGCAAGTTGCTCAATGTTCGGATAATTCTAATCAATCAATAATGATTATAAATACAGATAGTGAAGTAAAAAACGAAACAATAGAGAAGATAATATTAATAGATGGTGTTGATAAAGCTAAGTACATAGGGCTTTAAGCTTTTTAGCAAAAAACCGTCAATTAACAACAAAATTACCCCACTTTACTAATATTAAGAGGGGTAATTTTTTTGTAAAATATTTCTAAAACAAACTATAAAAATTGTTGCTTTATGCTTGCGTTTGTAGTTTACTAATTTTAAATAAATCAGTTTGTGTTGTGTGAAGTTTTGTAAATAAAATTGATTTTTTAAAGAGATTAAAAGCAAAAAAAATAAATCAGCAGTTTTATAAGAAGTATCAGTGTAAAAAAAATATAAAAGGTAAAGTGAGGTATAAAAAAATGTCAGTAGTTGGTAGCGTAACAAGTCAATTTACTCCTGAGAACAAAAAAAGAAATGCTGTAGCCGGTGCTGCGGTCGGCGCAGTTGCAGCAGGTTCAGCAGGTTACTTAACAAAACAAATTGCTTCAGTTAAAGATAATGCAACTCAAATCAATGATGATGTATTTGTTCGTGCAGTTAGACAAGCTAATGAAGCGATTAAAGAAGCAGACAAACCATTCCTTAAATTAGATGAATTAAAACAAGCAGCAGATAAAGCTAAAGCAGCATTAAAAGAAGCAACTGACGATGCGGCAAAAAAAGCAGCTAATGAAGCTTCAGAAAAAGCAGCTAAAGCATTAAAAGAAGCACAAGAAAGTCTTTTAAAAGAAAATAAAATAGAAGTAAAAGATGGCATGGATTTGGGCGCTGCAATTAATGATTTAAGAACAAAAGCAAAAGGAGGCTTTTCTAATTTAGATAATATCATCCTTGCAACTTCTGATTTTGGAAAAAGATTTAAAGAATTAACTAAAGACGGTGCTGAAGTAGGCGCTGATAAGATGAAAGAATTTGTTAAGGAATATGCTGATTTAGCAGGCAAAAATTCAGAATATGCATTTAAAGATTTTGATCCAAAAACTGTAAACGAAGAATTTTTAAAAGATGATGGCAAGGTAAAAGATTTATTTGGCAGAATCAGTAGTGCAGTTAAAAATGGTGAAGAAAATTCCGGTGGATTTAAAACTAAATTAAATAGCTTATTCGAATCAGGCAAAACAAAATTAAAAGCTTTAGAAGAAGGTGCAACTGAAGAAGTTAAGAACTTACACGGCATACTTAAAAAAGCAATCAAATCCGCAAAAATGAAACAAGCTGCAATCTTTGGTGCAATCGGCGCAGTAGTTTTGGGTATAGCTGCTTTCTTGATTTCAAGCAGAGGAAAATCTGCAGCTGAAAAAACAGAAAATACAGAAGCTGAAAAAACAGAAAAGGCTTAATAGTATAAATTGAACAAATAAAATTATAAAAAATACCAAGGTTAACCTTGGTATTTTTTTGCTAGTTCGTTTATACTAAATAATTTTTAAAATATGTTTAAAATTATTTTTTCATATAAAATAAAAGTATGTTCGAACTAAACAAAACACTTACCTACCAGAGTTTTTCTTTGCTTTGGGAGGAGATAAGAGATTTTTTAATCACATTAGGCAGAATGGGATGTGATTTTTGCAGTGTTTTGAAATATATTTTGAGGTTGAAGATAAACTTTAAAGAGGTTATTGAGCAATCCAAGCGTTTTGCTTATGATAGCATTCCGATTAGCTTAACTATTGTCGGGATGACCTCTGCAATTATTGCTATGCAGTTGGCACCTGAGTTAGCAAAGCAAGGCGGTGCTGATTATACGGGTATGTTGTCTGCTCTTGTAATGGTTAGAGAACTTGCAGTTGTTATGAGCGGATTTGCAATTATTTCTATGGTTGGTTCATCTTTTGCATCTGAAATCGCATCAATGTCTGTCACTGAACAACTTAATGCAATGAAGGTTCTAAAGGTTGATCCTATAGAATATCTTGTTGTTCCAAGGTTTGTTGCAGGGGTTCTTTTTATGCCTGCAGTTTTTATAATTTCTGCAACTTTCGGATTAATATGCGCAGGGTATGTTTCAAATATTACTGCCGATTTGAGTTTGCTGAATTATTTTACTTCCTTGTGGCATGGTTTATACGTCCGTGATATTTTTATTGCAATTTTAAAGGCATCTTTTTTTGGCGGAACAATTGCTTTGATTAGTTGTTCATGTGGATATTCAACAAGAGGTGGAGCAAAAGAGGTCGGTATTGCTACCACAAAAGCGGTTGTTTGGTCGTTTTTAGCAATTGCATTATGGGATTTTATTTTTGCATCAGTATTTTATCTATAGGTAGCTTATGTCTTTAGAAGTAAAAAATTTATCGAAATCATTTGATGGTAAAAAAGTTTTAAATAATATATCGTTTAAAATTGAAAACGGTCAAACTCTTGGAATAATTGGTTTTTCGGGTTCCGGAAAATCTACCCTTTTAAAGATTATATCAGGAATTTTAGAAAAAGATTCAGGAGAAATCATATATCCGAAAGATTCTGAGATTGCTATGTCTTTTCAATATAGTGCATTGTTTGATTTTCTTGATGTGTACGATAATATTGCTTTTCCTTTGGTTGAGAGAAAAGAATTTCGTCTAAAATATACAAAAGATGAGATTTCAAAAATTGTAAGCGAAAAATTAAAAATGGTTGGACTCGAAGGCATAGAGGATTTATATCCTTCGGAGCTTTCGGGTGGTATGCAAAAAAGAGTCGGTTTTGCAAGGGCGATAGTTACAAATCCGAGAATTATTTTATATGATGAACCGACAGCGGGACTTGATCCTGTGACATCTACTATGATTGAAGATTATATTGTTCAATTAAAAAAAGAATTAAACGCTTCTTGCGTTGTTGTTACGCACCAACTTTCCACAATTAAGCGTGCGGTCGATTATGTAATAATGCTATATCAAGGTAACATTGTATTTAAAGGTACGGTGTTTGAGCTTTTGCAAGGTCAAAACGATTATGCAAGGCAATTTGTAAGTGCTTCCATAAATGGACCTATGAATATAGCTACGAGGTAAAAGGAATTAAAATGGATAAAAAAGGAAAATATTCATCATCTTTAAAGGTCGGTATACTAACTTTAACTGCAATATCAATATTGATATTTACGGTTTTGTGGGTTAAAGGCAGAAGTTTGTCCGGTGGGGAACGTATAGATATAGCATTTAAAGATGTAAATGGTATGCGTCCTGGGTCTGCTGTTCAAATGATGGGACTTAGAATAGGTCAAGTTGAAGAAATAACTCCTGTTATACAAGGTAAAGATAGCTATGTCAAATTGAGATTTGTTGTAACCGAAAAAGGTGTGAAAATTCCTTATGCTTCAACTATCTCAATTCAGCAATCAGGAATAATTGGAGAACAATTTTTAGAAGTTACTCCTCCGAAGACCGAATATATTTACGGAGAAATTAATAAAACAACAACAGATATTCAAAAAAATCAGCCGATTTATATGGAGCTGTCCGATGGAGTTGTTGAAATTGGAAAGGTTTTAGATGTTGAAGTTTTGAAAAAATCTCAATTACCGTACGAGATAAGGCAAAAAATCAAAACTAAAAATGTTGTAAAACTTGCATACACTATTGATTTGCCGGGGTTAATCCTTGAAGAAGATATGCTTGGAATAAAAACAAGCAAAGATAAATTGATGTTTTATGTTACAGATGGTGAAATTCCGATAACACCAAATAAAAATTTAAAATATACAGTAATAGAACCAATGCGTTTATCTGATTTTATGGATTTACAATTTAGGGCTGCACGTTCATTGGCTGAAACAAATGATAGAGTGTCTGAAATTTTATCTGATGAATTTATAGGAAGCTTGAAAAGTTCGGTTGACAATATTCGAATTTTGACTGCAAGCGCAAATACAACTCTTGATAAGGCAACAGTTTTAATTGATTCAAGCAGGCAAGAAATTGAAACTTTGATTTCGCAATCTGAGGATTTGATTTCAAGCTTAACAAAACTTTCGGATAATTTAAATACTATTGTATCTGATGAAACCTTGAAAAATGATGTTGTTTCAAGTATTAAGTCGGTTGGAAGAATGTCGGATAATATAAATAAGATTTTAGAAGATTCTCAAACTGCAGAAATAATTTCAAATGCGGATGAAACAATGAGAAATCTTTCAGATATTACAAGTTATATAAATGAATATACTAAAGATGAAAAATTGAAAGAAGATATTACAACTACAGTTGGTAATCTTGCAAATATAACGGAAAATATATCGAATTTAATCAGTGAATATAATAAATTGGAAGATAGTGAAAAGTTGAAGTTAAGAAGCACTGTAAAAGATGTCTTAATTATCACTAGAAATGTTAAAAAATTCTCTGAAAAATTAAATAAAAGATTTTTATTATTTAGATTGATGTTTTAAATATGACAGTAAATATTAAAAATTATTTTCAAGATATACATTATTCAAGGCAAAACGCAGGTTTTGTCTTGAATTTTGGACTTACTTTTTTTGAGTTTTTTTATGGCGTGGTTATTAATTTTAAAAATTTTTTGTATAAAAAGGAAATTTTAAAAGAAAAAAAAGTTAATGCCTATGTGATATGTGTTGGAAATTTAACTACGGGTGGCGTTGGCAAAACTCCCATTGTCATAGAATTAGCAAACAAAATCGCAAAAGAAAAAAAGGTCGCAGTTATTTCACGAGGCTATCAAGCCAGGCTTTCAAATAAATATCCGAATGTAATTAAAGATTTTAAGGGTTTAAAATATGAAAACGGATTATTGTGTGGAGATGAACCTTATCAATTAGCAAAGAAGGTGTTAAAAAATGTTGTGGTTTTGACTTGTAAAAACAGGTATTTAGCGGCGCAAGAAGCAATAATCAAGTATGGTTGCGAGGTGATTGTTCTTGATGACGGTTTTTCGAATAGAAAAATAAAAAAAGACAAGATAATTTTAGCTATAGATTCTAAAATGAGATTTGGAAATAATTGTCTTTTGCCAAAAGGCCCTTTAAGAGAACCGTTAAATCAAATAAAAAGAGCGGATGAAATAATTATTGTAAATAAGGGCGACGTTGAAATTAAAGAAGCATTAGTTTGGGCAGAAAAGTTTAATTTACCTTTAAGCGTATGCACCATGAAGCCTAAAAAAGTGTATAATGCTGTTACAAAAGCTCAAATTATAGAAAATATTAATGAAAAGCAAGGTATAATTGCTTTTTGTGCCATAGGACAACCTGAACAATTTTATTCTTTTTTGGAAGAAAAATATATTTTGCTTGATAAAATTTCTTTTGATGATCATCATAATTATTCAAAAGATGATATTAAAAAGCTGATTAAATCCGCAGATTATAATGGAACAAGAACATTTATCACGACCCAGAAGGATGAAACAAAGCTTTTTGAGTTAATTCGTGATATTAAAGGATATTCTTTTAATGTTTTAGAACTTGAAAATATTATTGAAAAAATTAAATAAGATTATTCATTTCAATGTATTCAACGGCTTCTTCCATTGTATTGAAAATTGGAATTGCGTCGTTTAAAAATACGAATTCAAGCGCTTTAAGCACATCTTCGCAGGGTTTTACCAGAATAAACATACCTTCTTTTGAGCTGGTTGCTTTATAAACTTCTGCAAATAGATTTGCAAAGTTATCTGAGAATATCTTAATATGCTCCATATTGAAAATGATATTTTGTTTGCCTGTTAAAACGTTGGTATTAACTTCTCTTATTATTTTATCAACATATTTTTCGTTGTTAATTTTATATAAAGTTAAAGAGCAGATGTTGTCGTTTACGTAGTACCTTGTAAATTCTTCATTTGTCATTTTGTTTGTTGAATTAGAGATAAATTTTAAAACTTTTTCATGCCACATTGGCGCTTTTGAAATAAATTCATCTATTTCAAGTTTATAAGCGTCTTGTATTATTTTGGGGTTATCTGTTCCGGATATTGCAATAATTCTAAAATCTCTACCTTCTTCATTTCTTAGTCTGTTTGCTTCAGTAATTAAATCAAATCCGTCTTTGTAATCAGGAAGGTATAAGTCTAAAATAAGAAAATCAAAGTTTTTCTTTTTGAATTCAGCCAGCGCTTCTTCTTTGCTTCTTGCGACATATACATTCATACCGATTTTTTCAAGCATAACGGATAGCTGAAAAATAGAAAGTTCGGTATCATCAACTATTAAAACGTTTGTAATTTCGGCTGTAAAAAAGCTCAGAGGATAATTAAAATAGTTGAGTTTTCTTTCAAGCGAAATCAAGGCTCTTGAAACTAAATCTTGAGTATCCTCTTCGGCATCAGCAGCAATTTCAATATCAGACAATTTTAAAAGATTATCAAATTGTTCTTGTGTAATTCTAATTTCTTTTTCCATACAGTAAATTATACAATTATTTTTTGAAAAATGCCACAACTAAATTTTTATTATATAATTATTTTAGTTAAATTTAAGGAGCTTTAATGGAAAATACCGTAAATACACAGGCATTTGGAAAAAATGATATTAGAGGGATTTTTCCTTCGGAAGTAAATTCAGAAGTATTTTTTTATGCAGCAAAAGGGTACGTTGCATTTGTCTTGAATGAATTTAAAAAAATAAATCAAGAAAAAAAGCCTAGGGATTTGTTGTTTACGGTTAGTATGGATGCAAGAGTTCATTCTCTTGAATTAAAAAAAGCTATAATTCAAGGTGTTAATTCAATGGGCGCAAATATCTTGGACTTAGGGCTTGTTCCGACCCCTTTAGGTTATTTTTCTGAATTTGCAAAAATTGATTCTGAAGTAACGGAAAACAAAAAAGTTGTCGGCGCTTTGATAGTAACTGCTTCACATAATCCTCCGGAATATAACGGTTTAAAAATGACGTTTAACAAACAAAGTTTAAACGAAGAGCAAATTAAAGAAGTTAAGCGTTTAACTTTGGAAGTACACCAAAGCAGCTGTGGCTATAGGCAAATTATATCGGGTTTTGTTAAAACTTACGATATAGTTTCTAATTATCAAAGTAAAATTTCTGACATGTTTGGAAAAATAGGGACAGGAATTAAGGTTGTAGTTGATAGTGCAAATGCTACGGGCGGAATTGTTGCGCCTCAATTATACAGAGATTTGGGCTGTGAAGTTGTGGAATTATTTTCTGAACCCGATGGTAATTTTCCAAATCATCATCCAAATCCTTCAGATATTAAAACTCTGGAAACTATAGTCCAAAAAGTTAAAGAAGAAAAAGCGGACATCGGAATAGCTTTTGACGGTGATTCAGATAGAATTGGAGCGATTGCAGACGATGGAACAATTATCTCCGGTGATAAGTTGTTATATATTTATGCGCAAGATCTTATCAAAACTCTTGCACCCAGGGGAGAAAAGCCGGTTGTAGTTTCGGAAGTTAAATGTTCTCAAGTTTTATATGATAAAATTGATGAAATGGGCGGAATTTCGGTTATGACTAAAACCGGCCATGGTTATATTAAATCTATGATGAGAGAAAAAAATGCGCTTTTAGCGGGCGAAATGTCCGGTCATACGTTTTTTAAAGACAGATATTACGGTTATGATGATGCAATATATGCAGGTTGCAGGTTAATTGAAATAGTGGCAAAAAATAAAAAAATAAATCCTAATTTTAAATTGACTGATTTATTGGAACCATTCGGTGCTGTTTGTCTTTCAAATGAAGTGCGTTTAAAATGCCCTAACGAATTTAAGAAAGAAGTTCTTGAAAAATTAAAAGGTTTAATTAATGATGAGCTTTTCAATTCAAAAATTAAAGAAATCATAACCATTGACGGTCTTAGAATTATTTTTGAGGACGGTTTTGCACTTATTCGTCAAAGTAATACCGAACCTGTTTTTACATTGAGATTTGAAGCAAAAACAAAGGAAAAATGCGAACAATATAAAAATACACTGGTCGATTTAACTTGTAATATAGTAGAAGAAATGACTTTGAAAAAGGTATAAAAAATATACTTTAATTCTAATACTTACTTCCAAGAAAAAATCATTAAAGACCTGATATAATATCATTATGTTTAGAATAAATTTTATAATTTTTATAATGTTTTTATGTTTGGGCACCAATTTTTCTTTTGGAGCACAAAGCCCTGTAAGTGAACAAATTTCAAAAATAGAAAATTCTATTTGGGGATTTGAATATTCTAAGGATGATAATGCAAAAAGAATTTCAAGAATTGAAAATAATGTTTTTGGTACAACAAATTCTAAGCTGTCAATTGAACAGAGAATTAAAAAATTAAACGAAGCAATGGGTTTTGAAAGTTATGAAGACAGTATAAAGCCTGCTTATGAAATAAATTCAGATGAAGTCGCAGGAATTAATTATCCTCAAATTGATACTTTGGAATATCAACTTTTTAATTCAACATACGAAAAGGAAAATATATATAAAAGATTAGACAGGCTTGAAAAAAAGATATTTGGTTCAACTCAAGAGGGCGATTTGGCTTCAAGAACAGACAGATTGAAAGCTTATGTTAGAAAAGATGTAGTTGCGCAAAATCCTTCATACCATGTTGAACAACCATATAGTCCTACTAAAGATATAGAACAATATATGGGGTCACAGAATAAATATGAAAATTCTGATATGCATATTCAATTATCGGGACTCGAGACTCTTTTGTTTTCAAAAACATATTCGCAAGATCCTGTAGGCTTGAGGTTAAATCGTCTTGAAAGAAAGATTTTTCAGAGAGATTTTTCATCCGACGACGATTATTTAAGAATGCAAAGGCTTCAAGCTGCAGCAAATGCTCAACAAACAGCAAAACTATATGAAGCAAACAAAATTCAAAAATTTACTTCAACAGGACTCCAGATAGGTTCAATAATTTTGATGATTTTGGCTTTGATTTTATAGTAAAAGTTTGTGCTATGATAATTTTATGCAAAATTACATAACAGAACTTAATAAGTTGAAAGAAAACGCCAGTTTTCGTTCAATTAAAAATATAGATGAAAAGTTTTCAAAATATATTTTGTCTGAAAACAAAAAGATGTTAAATTTTTCATCTAATGATTACTTGAATATCAGTACAAACAGAGATTTGATTTCAGAATTTTGCGAAAAATATAAAAATCATCCGGAATTTTTGTTTTCCTCGGCTTCTGCACGTTTGCTTACGGGTAATTCTTCTTGTTATCGAGCATTAGAAGAAAAATTTGCCACTCTTTTTAATAAAGAGCGAGCTTTGCTTTTTAATACCGGTTATCAGTGCAATCAAAGTATTGTGAGCACTTTGTTTACAAAGTCGGACTGTATTTTTTCGGATAAATTAAACCATGCAAGCATTGTGTCCGGCTTAAAATTATCCCCTGCAACACATTTTAGATATAAACATAATGATTATGATGCTCTTGAAAGGTTACTTATAACACACAGAAATAAGTTTCAAAATGCTATTATTATTTCAGAATCGGTATTTTCAATGGATGGAGATATTGCAGATATTAAAAAATTGGTTGAATTAAAGAAAAAATATAACTGTCTTTTGATGATTGATGAAGCACATGCTTTTGGGGTTTTTGGAGACAACCTTACCGGCGTTTCAAGAGAGTTAAATTTGTCTTGTGATGTGGATATTTTTACTGTTACTCTTGGGAAGTCTTTGGCTTCTTGCGGTGCTGTTGCAATTTCAAATAATATAATAATAGACTATTTAATCAATAAGGCTTCAGGATTTATTTTTTCTACTGCACTTCCATCGGTTAATATTTTATGGAGCAAATTTTTGCTTGATGAAAAGTTTGATTTTTTGCTAAAACAAAAGGAAAAATTAAACGATTTATTTAAAAGAGTACATAAAATATATCCTACTGTCAGTTCTTCTCAAATTATACCTGTGGTTTTGGGTGATGCGGAAAAAACAAAATCTATGGCACAATATCTTCAAAGTGAAGGTTTTTATGTTTTACCTATAAACCCTCCGACCGTACCTGTTGGAACTTCAAGATTAAGGCTATCATTGACTTCCGATATACAATTTGAAGAAATTAGAGAGTTGTTGGAGAAAGTAAATTGCAATATTTCTGGTTAAATAAAGAAAATAATAAAAATTTGATTGTGTTTTTTAATGGCTGGGGTATGAACGAAACGCCGGTTAAACATCTTGTTAAAGCTAATTTTGACATACTTTTTTTATACGATTATCGTGATTTAGATTTTGATTTTTCAATTTTTGATTTTGCAAAATATGAAAAAAAATATTTGATTTGTTGGTCAATGGGTGTCTTTGCCGTTAACAATTTTTATAATATTTTTAATAACTTTGATAAAAAAATTGCAATAAACGGAACAACAAAAGTAATAGATGATAATTTTGGAATACCTGAAAAAATATATAAAATTACAGTTAAGTTCTTAAATGAAGATTCTTTGGATAAGTTTATAAAAAATATGTTTAAAGGTGGAAGTTTAAATCCCGAAATTACCATTACAAGAACATTGGCGGAGTTGAAAGAAGAATTAATTGAAATTCAAAAAATGTCTTTTGAAAATGAAATTGATTTTAATAAAGCGATAATTTCAAATGATGACAGAATAATTCCGACTAAAAATCAATTAAATTTTTGGCAAAATAAAACAAATATTTCTTTAATAGATTCTACTCATTGTCCTTTTCAAAATTATTCAAGCTGGCAGGAGCTTTTATGTTGAATAAGGAATTAATTAAAACCAGATTTAAAAGAAGCATAAAAACCTACGATGAAAATGCTTTTGTGCAAAAAACTATGGCAGATGAGCTTATTTTTTTATTGGGTGAAAAAAAATTTAAAAATATTCTTGAAATAGGCTCTTATACGGGGATTTTAACGGAAAGATTGGTTAAGAAAAATCCGGATTTTATATCTTATACCGCCTTGGATATAATTTCTAATTCGGGTGAATGTATTAAAAGAATTGACGATAGAATTTCTTTTTTAAATGTGGATATTGAAGAATTTACGACTGAAAAAAAATTTGATTTAATAATTGCAAATGCAAGCTTGCAGTGGTGTGCAGATTTTGAAAAAGTTGTTAAAAAATTAAGAAATTTTCTTGAGATAAATGGAACTGTTGCACTTTCTGTATTTGCAAAAGATAATTTTTTTGAGATAAAAGATATTTTTGATGTTGGACTAAATTATCTTTCTATAGATGAGATAGGGAAAATATTTCAAAATAGGGCTGAAATTATTGAAAAAGAATATGAACTTAAATTTGATGATATTTTTGATGTTTTGCGCCACCTGAAGGCTACAGGCGTTAATGCTATTACAAATAAAAGTTTTTCTATTTGTAAGTTAAAGGATAAATTAAAAATATACAAGCAAAAATACGGTAATAAATTAACCTATAAGCCTCTATATATTATATATCCACACCCTTAAAAGCTTTTAGAATATTTTCTTTTGTTAAAGATTTTATTTCAGGAATAATGCCTAAAATTTTAACATCTGAAAATAAATTTAATTCTCTAACGAAATTTTTTTCTGAAAGTGTTTTATTTTCCGGCATTTTATTAATTATAATTCCTTTGATTTTTATATTATTATATTTAGCACATTCTATCGTCATTAATGTATGATTTAGACGTCCTAATGATGGGGTGGTTACAATTATGATTTCACTATTTAGGTCTTTTATTATGTCTGAAAATAATTTTCCTTTAATTGCAGGACACAATAGTCCTCCTGCGCCTTCAATTACAATAAAGTCTTTGTCTTTTGAGAAATCTTGAAGGTCACTTTTGACTTTGATTATATCTGCTTCTACATCATTTAAAATACTTGCAAGATGCGGGGAGACCTCTCCTTCAAAAAGATATGAATATTTGGATGGAATTGTAGAGTATTTTTTTAATTCGGCTAAATCAGGAGCAATTAATTCCCCGTTTTTTTTATAAGCTCCGCTTTGAAAAGGTTTAAAATATCCTGTTTTTTTGCCTTCGTTTTCTTTTAATAAAGCTATACCTACGGATACAAATGTTTTTCCTATATCGGTATCGACTCCTGTTATAAAAATACTTTTCATATACAAGCCTTTCTTTATAGTATAATTATAAAACAAGAATGAGGATAAAGATTAAATGTGTGAATTAAATAAAGAAAAGCTTCTTGAATTATATAATATGCCTTTATGTGATTTATTAGAGGAATCTAAAAAATATACTTTTCCTGAGTTTGAATTTTGTTCTTTAATTTCTGCTCGTACAGGTAAGTGTTCGCAAGATTGTAAATATTGTGCTCAATCTACCAGATACAATACTCAAATACATACCCACCCATTAGTTAGCGTGGATGAAGTTATAAAAGCTGCAAAAGAGTCAAAAGAAAATGGTGCAATTAATTTTGCAATAGTTACATCAGGTAAAACTCCCGATGAAGCAAAAGATTTTGAAGAGCTTTTAAAAATGATAAAAGAAATTAATGCGCTTGGTTTAAAAAGCTGTGCAAGTATTGGTATTTTAAATGAGCAACAAGCATTTGAGTTAAAGAAAGCAGGATTAAATCGTTTTCATCATAACATTAATACCTGTAGAAGTTATCATGATAGAATTTGTACAACTCATACTTATGAAGATAGGATAAATACCTGTAAGTATGTTAAAAGTGCCGGCATGGAGCTTTGTTGCGGGGTAATTATTGGCATGGGTGAAACTGTTGAGCAAAGAGTTGAGATGGCGCTAGAGCTTGCTGAAATTGCTCCAAATAGCATACCTGTTAATATTTTGACTCCTATTAAAGGAACTCCTTTTGAAAATTATTTTGATAAAATAGACGAGGAAAATATTTTAAGAACATTAGCTATTTTTAAAATAGCAAATCCAAAATCAAGCATTCGTCTTGCCGGAGGTAAAAAAGCAAGATTGTCTGAAGAAAATATACTTATTGCAATGGAATATGCGCTTGATAGTGCGATAGTCGGTAATTATTTGACTACAACCGGTTTTAGCGCTGAAGATGACAAGAAAAAAGTTCTTTCGGTGAATAAAAAATTAAAAAGCCTGTAAAAATACAGGCTTTTTAATTTATCCGTTAATGTACTTTTGCAACATTTGCTGAGCGAGTTCTTCTGCTGTTTTGTCTTGCATAAAGTTTCTGTTGTTTTGTTGTTCAACACAAAGATCTGCAAGAGCCACAACTGTCATATCGCTTAATCCGGCGCCATCAAAAGCTTCATTGAATGCATTATATATTGCTTCTTCTCTTTCACTATCAAAACCGAGATCATTTACATTTACTGTAATATTTGCTTCATCTTGTGCCGCTTTTAGTATGTCAACTACTTCTTGAGCTGTTTTAGCTTCTCCGTTTTTAAGCATTTCCATAATTTTATCTGCATTTGGAGCGACTCCGTTTTGTGCGCATAAAATTATCGCACTCCAAGCTTCTTTTTGGTATCCTTTTTCATCTTCAAGAGCATTTTCTTGAGCTATCATATTTTTGTATGAATCAATTACGCCTTGAGCAGAAAGACTTCCATCGGTGATATAGATACCTTTTGCTTGTTCCATATCAATAACTATACCTTCTTGTGCTGCAAGATTAACTATTTCTTTTTGTACTGATGCCCAACTATCGGCATTACTTAATGCTGCTGCTTTGTTGCTTGCCCTTAAAAGTTGTGCATTTTCATCTTTATCTATTCTGTCCATGGTTTTGTCAAACAGCGCTCTTGCTTCTTGTGCTGCTTGTCCTGCATTAGTCAGGATATTGATATCGCTAAAGACATCTCCAAAGACTGATGTAAATTTATCAAATTCACCATAGTTTTTGTCCATTACTGTTTGGATATCATCTTCTGACATTCCAAGATTAAAGTTTTTACCGTAGGCATCTTTATAAACTGCATCCATAAAATAATTTGTGTCATCTTTTCTTGTTGCAGTCATTTCTTCGCCATTTAGAGTGAATTTAAAATTGTCATTAAACAGTTCGGAGTTGTTTATATCTGTTTTATTTTGAGATTGATTTACTTGATTTTCAAGTCCTTGTAGATTAATTTCTTCTATTCCGAGCTTTTGAGCGTCTGTTAGTTCATATTGAATATTTGTCGTTTGTTCGTTTAGATATTTGCCTCCTGTATATGTAGTTTGAGCATTATCCGTATATGCTGAGCCAAGAACTTTTAAATTTTTAAGTTCTTCTCCGGTTAATTTTCCATCGTTGTTTGCATCAAGTGATTTCAGGTCATCAAGCCAGCTTGCGCTTTCTGTACCACCGACAAAATCTTCTTTCCCGCTGAAGGCACCGTCATTATTTCTGTCAATAACAAAAGCATATTCTTGATTATTGTTTAATTTGAATGTAATCGGGTCGGTTTTATCGATATTTGATGTAGCGTCATTGTTGTTATCAAGGGTTTCATCATTGCCGTCATAGTTTTCAACATCTGCACCCCTTGATGGTTTTATGCCCCATATATCATATATTTTAGTTGCTAAATTTTTATACATTTCAGCTGTTTCATCGTCGCCTGCAAGCTCAATGAAATAATTTGGATTGTCACCTTGCAATTTTGGATCATAAATAACACCGCTGTCTTTAAAAAGACCCGTGTCCGGATTAAACAATGCATACATTGCTTCTTTGAATGTAAATTTTGGTTCTTCGGTGCTCATTTTATTGAGTATTTCATCATAATTTTCAGCTAATGCTGCAATTTGTTTATTTGATGAAATTGTATTACCGCCTTCTTTATCCCAAGTATTAAGAGTACCTTTAAAATTGTCTTTGCTCCAGTTTGAAGTGTTATCGGAGAGTTTATTGTTTTCTATAAAATCAGTAATTTTCGAGAATATTTTTTGTGCTTCATCGCCATGACCATAAGGAATTTGCAACTTTCCGTCATCAGAGTATTTAATTTGCGCACCTGAAAAATTATTAACAAGAAAATCTGTTAATTCTTTCCCATGGATACCTGCTGTGTTTAAAGCTTCCAGCATGCCGTTGTTTATTGCATCGCCAAGTTTTTTTACTGCTTCATTATTTGCGCTGAAAGCATCGACCCCATTTGTTGCCGTATTTGAAAAATATTGCCCATAGTTTTGTTTTACATTGTCGATGTTTGGAATTTGTGTTCCTTCAATATAATTTTTATTTAATCCTGACTCGACATTATAAGCAGGATTTTCAAATAAATCGCTTACTATGTCTGTTTTTTCAAGTGAATATACAGGGATAGAAGTGTTGTAGTCTGAATTTGTATAATTAGTTTCGGTGTTTCCAATTTGTTTTAAATTTGCGTTCAATAATTCATATGTTGATTTTGTTACGCCATATTGTGATTGTAGAAGATTTTTCTGATCAATCCATTTTGTAGCATCATTTACAAGTGCATCAACCTCTGCTTCTTTTGCATCAAGTTTTCCTAGAAGTTTTTCAATAGCAGCAGATTCTCTATCTTTATATGCACTATCTTTAATTCTTTTTTTGATTTCACCGGATACTGCATCTTTTCCAATTAATCCTTTTTCGTACTCATAGAAAACATCTTCTATAGTATTTTTTACATTTCTTTTTTGTTGTTCTTCAAGCGCTTCTGATTTATCTTGAACAGAAGCAATTAGATTTGTTATTTCATCTGCATGACGCGCAATTTCTTGTTGATTTTTGGATAGCTCTTCTTCGAGTACAGCCATTTTTGCTTCAAGTCTTTCAACTTTATCTTGGAGCTGTTCTTTTTTTGTTAAAAGTGCTTTTCTTTCGCTAGTAGTTACGTCATTTGAGGCAACAACCGTAAAAACTTTCTTTAATTCATTTTGTTGATCAGCTTTTTGGACACCATATAAGTTTTTTAGCCAAGAATCATTCATGACGGTTGAGCTTAATTTTTTTAAAAGTTCATTGTTTGAAGATGTTAAGTCGCTACCCATATTCCTTTGTCCCTTTCAAAAATAAAATTATTGTCCAGATACGATAACGACAGTTTGAGTATATAACTTTATGGTTTTTTAAAATTAATTTACAAATTTTTACAATTAAATTAAAAAGCCTTATCAATAATGATAAGGCTGTGTTGTTTGTTGTTTATGCTTCGAGATTGTGTTGTTAGGTGTTGATAATGCTTATTTACGCAATTGCGTTAATCTTGTTTGCTTGGGTTTCTAATCCTTTTTCTATGCTTTTTTGTCTTTCTTGGAAAGTTTCATAGAATAAAGGTGATTGTTTAATTGTACCCAAGAAGTCAGTTAAAAAATTTCCTTCGTGTTTTATATCTGAAGTGTAATTAACAACATCTGCTCCGTAGTTGGTTCTTACACCTGATTTAAAGCTTATATTTTTATTAATTGTACTTTGTACATTTCTTATTGCATTTACTGATAACATTTTGGTTGTTTCACCTCTTTTTTGATTTAGTTTTTAGTGTTTGATTAACACTTTATCTTTATGTTTTTATTATGCACCTAAAAATTATATTTGTCAACCCCATGATTTAAATATTTTTTTTCAAGCTATTGTTGAATTTGAGCCTATTCATTCATGCAAATCTTAATAACTGTTAAAAATACACTTAATAAAAAATTGATAGAAAAATTACTAATATCTAAAAATTACCCATGTGTGTAATTGTTTTTCGCTGACAAGTATTTAATTATATAATTAATCTTTTTCATACTTCCAGCTATTCTTAATTCCAGACAGTTTGGGGCTATAGGCCCCTTTTTTTTATCTGTGTTTATTTAATATTATCGGTGTTGGTTCGTGTTTATTCGTGACTGGGTTTGCCTTGAGCACATTCTCCGACTTCGGTTCCCAATATATAGTATATTAATGGCAGTGCTCTATCTAGCGGCAGTCCTGCAAGCATGCTATCTTTTGAGGATATAAGTATTGGAATGATATCATCTACATGAACCAGGAAGTCTTTTGGTTTGATTGTTTTTTTGCTTGGATCCTCAGGATCTAATATTTTTGAATTAATTGTATTAGTTACACTAATACTTGCTGCCATACCTCCTGCTAAGCCCAAAAGAACTGCTATATTCTTTAATATTTTATTATTTGCTATTTTTTTCAGAATTGTTCTTTCGCTGGAATTTTTGGAAACAAGAAGTATGTGTTCAACTGTTTTTGCAAATGCAGTAGGAATAGCAACATTATTTATTACAAATATTGCTTCTTTGACTTTTTCTTCCCTGTTTTCTTTGTGATTATCAAACAAGGATCCACCGACAAGGCTCCCGATTGCTGCCCCGCTTGCTTGAAGAAGCATATAAATATATCCTCTCAAGCCTTCATAGTCAAGTTTTGTGTAATTTAAAAGATTTTTAAAGCTTTGTCTTGCATTATTTTTTATAAAAATATCTTTAATAGGTTGATTTTTTCTTGCCAGAGCAACAGATGCAGCAAAACCTATGCCGACACCAATTAAGCTTCCAAGTGAACTTGCTTTTTTAATTTTTTCTTCTTCTCTTTTTTCTTTTTGCGTTGAATCCGGAGTTTTTTCTGAAACATTTGGAGTTTTTTGTGTGGAGTGTTTTAGATTTTCAATTGAGTTGTTTTTTAATTTTTCCATAGGTATTTATTTAAAAACGCTCAATAAAAAAAATTAACCCCCTAATAAATTAATTTTACATTCCTTTATAAATAATTGTAGTGTGTTTTTTTTTAATGTAGTCTTGGATAAAGACACAGATTTTAAGGTAGAAAAATTATATGTATGATAATGAATTTTTCGTAGTAGACATGGCGTCTTGCTCATCAACCGGTGAAATTATAAACAGCCTTTCTTTGGCATTGGAGACGCTTAATCATTCCGGAAAAAGAATTGTATTGAAATTAAATGATAGTGCGCTAAATCAATCTCAAATGCTTAGCATACAATCTTTAGTTACAAGTTATGGATGCATTTTGGATACAATTGAGTCAATAAATCCACAGACTCTTGCTGTAGCTGAAAATATGAATATTGCAGTTCAAAAACCAATTGAAAAAAGAGTTGAAAATACCTCTGAGTTTTCGGATAAAAGGGCAGATTTTGAACAATTTACAATGAATACTGCTTCAAATCAAAGTGATGCAATAGCTTTGAAGGATGTTGACGGGTTGCATTTTCAGGCTGATTTAGATGCAATTAAAACTCGTCAGGATAATATTAATATAAGTTCTGATTTGAGAAATGCAGGAATCAACCCTAAGGAAGATTTTAGTGAAATAGAAAAACAAATTATATCTCAATATCAAATTCCTGATTCAGGAGTAGAAACTTATGAGCCTTTTAAATCAGTGGATAAAACTGTTGATATGGCTCAAGAAAGCTCTTCTGTTGGAATTGAGGATATTGAAGATTATACAAATGCTGAAAAAAATTCTATAGGCGTGTATAAAAAAGCTTACGATGAAAATGATATCACAGCAGATGACTGGGAAGAAGTTGATTTTTATGAAACTCCCACTACAGATCCTGTTGTTTCTGATACAAAAAGTACTACATATATAAATCAAACATTGCGTTCGGGGCAAATTTTAGAATCTGACGGAAATGTTGTTATTATCGGGGATTGCCATCCGGGAAGCGAAATTAGAGCCATTGGTGATATAACAGTATGGGGTGTCTTGTCGGGAATTGCTCATGCTGGATATAAAGGCAATAAAAACGCAAAAGTTAGAGCTCTGAAGATGAATGCGGTTCAGCTTAGAATAGCAAATTGTTATTCCAGACGTCCGGATAGCACAAACATTCCTTATATTATAAGGTCGTCCATATTTACGCCCGAGGAGGCAAGAATTGTGGACAATGAAATTATGTTGTTTAAGATTAATCAAAATTAAAGGAGCAAATAAATGGCTGGTTCAGTTATAGTAATTACTTCCGGAAAGGGTGGAGTTGGTAAAACTACAACTTCGGCAAATATTGGTACGGCATTAGCTCATATGGGAAATAAGGTCGTATTGATTGATACAGATATAGGTTTAAGAAACCTTGATTTATTGTTGGGTTTAGAAAATAGAATTGTATATACAATTGTAGATGTTGTTGAAGAGCGCTGCAAATTAAAGCAAGCTTTAGTAAAAGACAAGAAAAATCCTAATTTATGCCTTTTGGCTGCTGCTCAAACCAGAGATAAATCAGCTGTTGATGCTGATCAATTAAAGGATATATGCGAACAATTAAAAAAAGATTTTGATTATGTTCTTGTTGATTGTCCCGCGGGTATTGAACAAGGCTTTCAAAATGCAGTTGCAGGAGCAAATGAAGCGATAGTAGTTACAACTCCTGAAATGAGTGCGATACGTGATGCAGACAGAATAATTGGACTTTTGGAATCAAAAGAAGGAGTTGAAAAATATCGTCTTTTAGTTAATCGTGTACGTCCGAAATTAATAAAATCAAATGATATGATGGGCGTTGATGATGTTGTTGAGATATTATCTTGTGATTTGATAGGTGTAATACCTGAAGATACAAATATAATTACTTCAACAAATAAAGGCGAACCTGTTGTAAATGATGAAAAATCATTAGCAGGACAAGCTTATTTAAATGTTGCAAGAAGGATAATGGGCGAAGATGTTCCATTGTTAGATATAGATGAACCTACGACACTTATTGATAAAATAAAAAAATTCTTTATAAAGAAAGTGCAGGGCTAGCATGAAGGATATTTTTTCGGATATATATGATAAGGTTTTGAGTTTTTTCACATCTCAAAATGACGATACAAAGGTTGTTGCAAAAAGCAGACTTAAAACTGTTTTAATGCAGGATAGAGTTGGTTTTTCGGAACGTGCAATGCAAATGCTTAAAGATGATATGATAGACAGTATTTCAAGATATCTTGAGATTGATGTTGATTCTTTTGATTTGAGTATAGACGCAACTGAAAATGCTACAATTTTAAATTTAAGTATTCCTGTTTTAAGACCTAAAACAGATGAAGAAATTGATGAGGCTTTATCGATTCAAGAAAAAGCAAAAATTGAAAAAACAGAAGAAATTGTTGGAGAATTAAAAGAACTTGTAAAAGAAAAAGCTCAGGAACTGGCAGGACAGATGGCTGAATCTGAAAATGTAGAAAATAAAATCGATACAGATGAAAATTCATCTGATGATATTGAAACATCTGAAAAAGAAGATAATAAAGAAGAAAGTAAAGAACAAGAAAAAACAGAAAAAAACATAAAGAAAAATAAATAAATTTAGCATGCTTGAATTTTAAGTATGTTTTAAATATGATTATTTTTAGCTCATCACAATGACTGATTATTAAGCAAAAGGAGAAAACCAAATGCAGGTTATATTAAAAAAAGACGTACAAAATATAGGTGAAATGGGTGATCTTGTTAATGTTAAAGACGGATATGCAAGAAATTACCTAATCCCTAATTCATTAGCAGAAGTTGCTACTGCTGGGGCTTTAGCTCAAAGAGAAAGAAACATTGCACGCATTAAAGCAAAAGCTGAAAAATTACATCAAGAAGCCCTAAAAGCAAAAGAAGAAATTGAAAATATTGGTGTAATTCAATTAAGTGCAAAAGCAGGTGAATCGGGTAAATTGTTCGGTACAATCACAACTAAAAAATTAGCTGAAGAATTACTTGCAAAAACCGGAAAAGAAATTGATAAAAAAGCTATTATATTAGATAGCCCTATAAATCATATAGGTAATTTTGTTATGACAATCAAGCTTTCTTCAAAAGTTAAAGCTCAATTAAATGTTGAAGTAAGTGCTTCTGAAACAATAAAAGAAGTTTTTGAAGAAGAAACAACTGAAGAAGCATAAGAAATTAGATATTTATATTAAAAAGCCTCTCTTGTTTTAAGAGAGGCTTTTTAATTGTTAATTTTTGTAAATATAAAAAATATTTTTTTGTTATTGATAAAAAAAAGTGGGAACTAACTAATTGGATAAAAGAACATCTAATTTTTGATGTCAAAATCTGCAAAAGTAATTAATAGCAAAGGTGGTAAAAATGGGATTATCGGCAAGTCAAGGCAGAATGTTATTATTAACTGCCAGAAAGAGCGACCTTGAATATAGGGCGCAACAAATTTCGCAAAAAAGATTAGTTTTGGCTCAACAACTTGAAGAAATTGCAGTGGATTATGAGGAAGCTACTTCAAATAGACAGATGAAGATTTCTTTGGCTTTGGCTGCAACTAACTCGGGAAACGACAATGTAAACAGAACAACTAATTTAACTTATGCCGCATTAGTCAGTGGTACATTAAATCAATTTTCTTCCGATGATAGTGGTATTCAAGCATACGACAGAACAGCAGGTCAGGAATATGCAAGTACTTCTGCATATCGTTTGGTTGATGCTTATGGGGCTATTGTTGTTTCAAGCGTAGAAGAAATTCCTGGTACACAAACAAAAACATCTAACATTGCAACAGCGCAAGATGCTGATGGCGTTTATAGAGTAGGTTCGACATCTTCTGATGGCACAAAAGAAAATAGTGGCGATAATTATATTGTTATTCCAAAAGAATCAAACGGAACTGCAACAGCACTTGGTAATTTATTGAGCTCTTCCAATGGAATCAACACAAAGAGTTTGCAAATAGATACTCAACAAGGAATAGTAGCAGTTGTTAAAACTGATGGCACAACTGCTTATTACAATTATAGAACAGGTGCTGAGATAACTGATGAAAATCAAAAAAATAATTTTACAAGTTCAGAAACCGCTAGTCTTGTAAATGATGCTTCATCAATTCCAAATTCTACATTAAAAACAGCAACCAATGTCAATAAAGTTGAGGGCGCTGATGGTAAATATAGCCTTATTGATGAAAATGGTGTTGTTATTCAAAGATATGTTGTAGATGAAACTTTAAAGTATGGAACAACTGATGTAGACGGCACTACTGATGGTCCAAATTATCTTCAAGAATGTCTTAGAAATGGTAAATATTTACTTGAAAAAGGTAGTATTGACTCCGAAACAAGTAAGGTAAAATGGAATAGTTTATCTTGGGATTCGACTGCAAATATTTCTGATTCTTACTATACAGAAGATGATGATAGAGCAAAAGCAAAATATGATAGATTGCAAACACAAATTCAAAACCAAGACAAAAAATTAGAATTAGAACTGGATAATATTGAAACTCAAAGAAGCGCAGTTACTACTGAGGTAGAATCAGTACAAAAAGTAATTGACGATAATATTGAAGGTTCTTTTAAAACATTTGCTTAACCTATAAACCCACATTCCGCTTAAATTAATTACTTTTAATGCAAGCATACTTATGCTTGCATTTTTTTTATTTTTCAGGAATTACAAAGCCAAATATATTAATATTATCAGGATAACTTTTTGCAATCATTTTTCCAAAGTGTGCATGGATAATTTCTTTCGATAAATATAATCCTAACCCCACTCCTGCTTTGTTATAATTTGAAGGATGAGTTTTAAATTTTTCAAAAATTTCTTTTAAAATTTTGGGTTCTATAAAATGACTGTTGTTTCTTATTTCTACTGTAACATTTCCTTTTTTGAGCTCGGCATTTATGTTTATCGTGGTATTTTTAAAAGCATAATTAACGGCATTTGAAATTAAATTTTCTAAAACCCTTTTTATTTGAAGCTTGTCAGCATTTACAATTATGTCATTATTAAAATTAAATTCGACGTTTAAATTGTAATATTTTAATAAAATTTTTAATTCGTTTATTGTGTTTTGAATTAAATGTATCAGATTGAATTTTTCATAACTTAGAGATAACTCTTCGAAGTTTAACTTATAAACCGAACCAAATATGTCTATTAGTTTTTGCATATAGTTGCAAGAGTTCAATGTTAGTTCTATTAAATCTCGTTCATCTTCTGTTATTTTGTTGGAACATGCGACAAGAAACGATTCCAGTGCTTTTATTTGTGCTATAGTCGGAGTTTTTAAGTCATGAATAATTTTAGCTAAAAATTCATCTTTCTTGGTTTGTGTTTTCATTGCAATCTTTTCATTGAGTATGTCAAATTAAGATAATTCTACTACAAAACTTTAAAAAAATAAATACTATTTATATAAAATATATAAATTTAATTTATATATTTTAGATTTCATTTTTACTAATGACAAAAATTGCTTCTTCGGAGAAAAAGTTAGCTATATTTTTTATTAAAAAGCCGCTTCTTGATTTTCTTTTGGTAAGATAAACCGATTTTTCAATATTTATATTTCTTTTTTTGCAAAATTCAAAAAAATCATTTATGGTAAGCAAATGAACGTTTGGTGTATCATACCATTCGTATGGAAGTGCTTTTGATTTAGGCATTTTGCCCTTAAAAAAAAGATAAAATCTTACTTTCCAATATGCAAAATTCGGAAATGATACAATGCATTTATTTGCAACTCTGAGCATTTCATATAATACAAATTCAGGATTTTTGGTTGATTGGAGAGTTTGGTTTAAAATTGCATAGTCAAAACTTTTGTCTTGAAATTCTTCAAGTCCTTTATCTAAGTCCCCTTGAACAATATTTAACCCCTTTTGCAGTGCTTCAAGAACATAATCTTGGTTTATTTCAATTCCAAGACTTTCAATATTTTTTTCATTTTTTAGGATTTTTAAAAGTTTTCCATCTCCGCAACCAAGGTCTAAAACTCTTGTGTTGCTTGGTATAAGATTGCATACTGTTTTATAATTTAGATTAAATTCTTTAGTTGTCATTTATACTCCCAGAAAACTTTTTATTATTTTTGTTTGTTTTTCAAATTCTAAAAGGAATGCATCATGGCCGCATTTGCTTTCCAGCTCAACAAAAGAGACATTTTTGTTTAATTTGATTAATGTACGTACGATTTGTTTTGACTGTTCGGTTGTAAAAAGCCAATCTGTTGAAAAAGAAATAATAAGAAAATTGGACTTACTTTCTTTTAAGGCGTTTTCAAGGCTTCCATGGGTTTTAATCGGATCATAATAATCAAGTGCTTTTGTAATGTAGAGGTAGCTGTTAGCATCAAATCTATCTACAAAAATTTTACCTTGGTGTTCTAAGTAACTTTCTACTTGAAAATCAACTCCAAAATCAAAACTTGGCTTTTCCTTAAATTCTCTGCCAAATTTTTTATACATTGCTTCTTGACATAAATATGTTATATGTCCAACCATTCTTGCAATAGCAAGCCCGTTTTCGGGATGTTTTGAATCATAGTAGTTTCCATTATTAAAATTAGCATCTTTTAAAATAGCATTTCTTGCGACAGCGTTAAATGCTATTGCTTGCGCATTCAATCTTGCACTTGTTGCAATTAATATTGTAGATTTAACATATTCAGGATAAGCTATAGACCACTCAAGGGCTTGCATGCCACCCATAGAACCACCTGCAACAATTATTTTTTTGATGCCTAAATAGTCTATTAATTTTTTTTGAACATTTACCATATCTTCTATGGTAATAACAGGAAAATCAAGCGCCCAAGGCTTTTTGGTTTCTTTATTAATTGAGCTTGGTCCAGTTGTTCCTTTGCAGCCGCCTAATACGTTAGATGAAATAATAAAGAATTTATTTGTGTCAAAGGCTTTATTTTCGCCTATCATATCATCCCACCATCCGGGTTTGGTTGCGTTTTTATGATAATATGCAGCGTGCGCATCTCCTGTTAGTGCATGCAAAACAAGTATTGCATTGCTTTTGTCCTCGTTTAATTTTCCATAAGTTTCGTATGCGATTTCATATTCTTCTAATGTTTTTCCGCATTGGAGTTTTATAGGTTCATTTATTTTTAATATTTTTGTTTCTACAATTTTAGTGTTTCCCATATATTTATTTTATCATCTATAACAAAAGTATAAAAATATATTAACTAATGTATAAATTTTTAAAAAAATACTTCAGTTTTTTAAAAAAGTGTCGTATCTAAAAATATAAACGGCACAGGATTAGGTATTTATGAGTAAAACAAAAAAAACGAAGTCACAAAACGATGCTTCGGTTTACACAAGGAATATAAATCTTCTTCAAGATGATCCTTTAGAGGAAATTTTTGCCCTTAATTTAGGTGATTTTTTAACAGAACAGCTAATTAATCCAGAGCTTGTGGATAAAATCTCCAAAAAAGCAAAAGAAAAAGATAAAAAAGAGAGCCTAAAAGCTCAGTTGAATGAGTTGATTTCAATATATTCAATAGATAATACGTTGAGTTTATTGGGTTTTGAGAACAATGAAGATTTTGTGATTTATAATTCAATAGCAAAAACAATAAAATTAATGTTAAATCTCGTTGAGTGCAATATTTTTCTTGCGAAAAAAGGCGAACCTTTGTGCCATGCAGGATCTTCAGATGAAGAATTGTCCGATGATAATATAGTTGACTATATTAAAGAAGTTATGCAAAAGGAAGAAGAATATTGCTTTGAAAAAGACGAATTGCAGTTTTCTGTTTTCCCTATGAAAAATAATTTTGAATGCATAGGCGTAATTGAGGTTATAAGAAAGGTTGAACGACCGCTGGAATTTGAATATGCTGATTTAATTCAAAATATGGCAGGATTATTTGTAACTTCAATGGGCCTACAAAAGCTAATTGACGAGGTTAAACGCTTGGTTGCCCTTGAAAATGTTTCAACGTTGGAATTGCAAAATTTAAGAGCGCAATTAACAGCAATAATTGGTGATCTTGGAGATCAACAGCAAACATTTGTTGAAAAATTGGCTTATGCAGTGGATTTGAAGGGTCAATATAAGCGTTCACATTCAAACGAATGCGCTAATTTATCAAGAGAAATATGCGAGCATTTGGGCCTAAATGAAAAAACGACTGATTTAATATATTATGCCGGATTGTTACAAAATATAGGTAAAATTACATTATCCGAAGAATTGTTTACGAAAAAAGATAAATTAACAGATGCAGAATGGAATGAACTTAAAAATCATCCTAATGTTGGGGTTGATTTGTTGATGAATATTAATTTTATGTCTGAAGTTGTACCATACATAAACTATCAGGAAGAAAGATATAATGGAAAAGGTTATCCTGAAGGGTTAAAAGGTAATTCTATACCATTGGGTTCAAGAATTATTGCTCTTGCGGGTGCTTATTGCGCGCTTACACAAGATAGGGTTCACAGGAAGGCTTTATCTAATTTAGAGGCTCTTGAAATAATTAAAAAAGAATCCGGAATAAAGTGGGATCCTAAGATAGTTGAAGTCCTTCTTGAAATTAAAAAACAATAATAAATTTTTATGTTAAAATCCTGATATGAATATTTTATCAGGATTTTAATTATGATAATACTTGAAAAACCTTATGTGTCTGATTTTTTGGTTGAAACAATTAAAAAAAATAAATTTAGCGTACTAGAAAATGAAGTTTCCGCTACATTCTTTGCAAAAGATTTTTTGGTTAACCAAAAAGATGCAATAAAATGTAGTTCGAATGAACTTTTTTATTCAAATTCGGAAAATTCAACAGATTGGATTTTAGATAAATTTCCTTCTTTTGATGTTTCAAAATATATAAAAATAAGCAAAGACAAGACATTATTCAGAACTATTTTAAAAGAACTTTATCCTGATTTTTATTTTAGAGAAATCTCTATAGAAGAAATTGATTTGATTAATCCTGATGAGTTGAGTTTTCCTCTTATATTAAAACCTTCTGTCGGTTTTTTGAGTTTTGGCGTTCATCCGATTAAAGATTCTGCGGATTGGAAAAGAGTTTCTAAATTAGTTAAAGATGAAATAAATAAATTAAAAGGTATTTTTCCTCAAAGTGTTGTAAATTTTGATAAATTTATAATAGAGGAGATGATAGAAGGAGAAGAATATGCGCTTGACGCATATTTTGATGAAAATGGCGAAGCAACCATATTAAACATTTTTAAACATCCTTTTTTTGATGATAATGACGTTTCTGACAGAGTTTATTTTACTTCTAAAAAAATAATTCAGGATTATCATGATAAATTTAAAAGTATGCTTGATAAAATTGGTAAGTGTGCCGGTTATAAAAATTTTCCGTTTCATTTAGAATTAAGAACAAACGGTAAAAAAACAATACCTATTGAAATTAATCCTCTAAGATTTTGTGGTTGGTGTATAACCGATATTGCTTATTTTGCTTGGGGTATAAATGTTTATGAATATTATTTTAAAAAGTTAAAACCTGATTGGGATGAGATTTTTAAAAACATTGATGATTCATATTTTTATTTTACAATGGCAGACATTCCTTCAGATGTTCAGAAGGATAGAATAAAAAATGTGGATTATGGAAAATATTTGAAAAATATTCAAAATCCGCTTGAAGTAAGAAAAATTAATCCAAATAACAATCCTGTTTTTGCTATTGTTTTTGCAAAAACAAATTCAATCGAGGAAATAAAAAATCTTTTAAAATTGGATATGAGGGATTTTATTGTTTTTTAAATACGGTTATTCCTTTTAAATTGTATTCTTTTGCTTTTCTTATTATTGTATCAATGTCTTTAGGGGATGCATTTTTGTCGAGTCGGATTGTTGTTGAAATGTTGCCATCAAGATATTTTTGGGCGGTTTGCAGCACCATGAGCTTTTTTGTGTAATCTGTTTTGTTTTTTGCTAACGGCTCTATAGCAGGAGTGGTGTTTAAGATTCTTGAGGTTGTGCCTGTTGGCGATATTGCCATTTTTATGTTGTTTTTTTGAACCTCTTTTTTTATTGTTTTTAATATGTTTTCCAGTAGTTCATTTGCTTGAATACTGCCATAATTCAACTTAAAAAGGTTTAAAAGTTTTTGATAGCCCAGAATTCCGATGTATCCGTTATTGTCCAGTTTCGACATTGCTTTTGATATTAAAGAGGCTGCTTTTTCAAGTTTTTTATAATCTATACCGTCGTTAAAATTATAAAATTTAGAAAGGTTTATGTGTGCTAAAGTAAGCCCTTCGTTTGCTTTTAAGGGGGCTGCTGCGCAGCAATCACAAATATAGTCTTTATTATTTGAAAAAATGATTCCCGGCTCTCCTTTTTTTAACATGGAATTTATTAGAGTTAAATAAATTTCTTTGGCGCTTATATTTATTCCGTTGGTTGTCGTTATATATTCGTTACCGTCAGCTTTTTTAAGAAAGTCATCAGGTATAACGACCGATAAATCAAAGCACCAATCGTTATAATTTTCTTCATTTTTAAGTTGAATAAAATCAATAATTTTAGGATGATATATGCTTAAAAGAGCTATTCCTGCAGGCGGACGCTTAACATTTCCCTTTTTTTGCCTAAATAAAAAATACGAATTGATTTCTCTGATTATTTTTATCGGATCATCAAAATTTGAAAAATTTATTCCGACACCTTCTTCGTTTTTTATATGTTCTTCTAAAACTAACAGATTTTTAGCTATATTGTCGCTGGGATTAAGTGATAAGCCAATAGCGCTATAGGGCTTTTTGGAATTTACAATGCCTTTATATGCAGACGTTGAAAAGGCTATGCACCCCTCGTTTAAAAGCTTTGTAAAATCTTTTTGTTCTTGAGGATTTAGAAAAAAAGTTTGCGAAATTTTTTTAAAAAAATCTTCTAAATTCTCATTTTTTCCTAAAATCCCTCTTTCTATAAGATAAAGGGAGTTTATGTTTTGTTTTATAATATTATTTTGAGTTGATATATTTGAAAAATTTATTGATTGTTGATTGTAATTTTTAAAAATTTCGTTTTTTTGTTTTGCTAAATTGTTTTTGCAATTAACCGGTGTGATTTTTTCTATTTTCATAAATTTTTAAAGTCTTCAGCTGCGTCCAGCTTTTTAACCAATGCTTTTATATCTCCTTTTAATTTGAAATATTCTTGAAATTTCTTTGTAGTTCTGATATTAAAGCTTCTTCCGTTTTTATCTTTTGTTTTTGAGATTAAACCTTGTTCCAATAATTCTGCTATATGTTCATAAGCATTTGAGCGCAATTCTTTTAGGGTTGTTTGCCTGATTGGTTCTTTTAGTGCAATAACTGTTAGCGTTTTTAAAACCGCAGGTTTTAATTCTACGGGGCAAAGTTTTTCAACTATGTCCATGTGTTCTGCTTTAACTTGTATAATATAGCCGTCTTCGTCGTCTATTTCCAAAGCTCCATTTCTCGATGAATAATCGAACATTAAGTCTAATAGCGCGTCGGTTATTTTTTCTTCTTCTATTCCAAGTATTTCAGCTATTTCAATAGGCTGCATTGCTTTTGAAGTTATAAATAAAACAGCTTCAACTTTTGCTTTTAGGGTTTCCATTTCCATTATTCTATTTCAACCTCTTTTTCTTTTGCCTTTTGAACGTATAATTTTCCGTAGAAATCTTTTTGTGATATTTCATATTCTTCTTCACGTGCTAAAAATAAAAGCGCAATGAATGCGGAGCTTCTATCAAACCCTAGCAGGCAAAGCTCTCTTAATTCTATGTTTTCTTCTCTCGATAAAATTTGGCATAAATTTTGCCTCATTTTTTCAACAACTTCTTCAACATATTCTTCATGGGCTAATTCTTTTATTTCTGCTGCTTTTAAGCTTGAATAGTTTCTAACCCTGCGTTCTTTTCTGTCTAATGCGCTTTTGATTGCATATTTTTTTTCTAAATCTTCGTAAAATTGAATGTGTCTTATTAAGTCTTTTAATGTTACATTTCTTTTTCTGTTTAAACGAACGGACGTTCTTCTTTGTAAAACTTCATCAAAGGAAACTATGTTGTTTGTCGGAATTTGCATTTGTTCATAGTCTGCTTCAAAGTTGTCATCTTCAAAATAGTCCATAGGTTCGGGGTCAAAATCGTTTATCGAAATGCCTTGCAGAATGTCTGATTTTATTTTTAAAAGTGTAGATGAAAAAAGTATGGCTTTTCCGACGGATCTGAGATTGTCTTGCTTTAATTCCGAAATTCTTTTCATATATTTGTCATATAAATCAACAATATCTATATTCCAAGGGTCAAGTTTGCCTTCTCTTACAAGGTCTAAAATTATTTCAATCGCATCGGTTTGGATATCTTTTTTAATCCCCGAACGAGAAATAAATTCGGTATTCGAACCGAAATCAACAGTTCCGTCAAGAACTTTGATTTCATCATAATTTAATTTTTTATTTGAATAAAAATCACTAACTGCTTCTGTCATTATTCATCTTTCAATTTAATTCCGGAGATTTTAGTTACACCTTTGTCTTTTTGTGTAACCCCTATCATCCTGTCGGCATTATCCAGCATTGGTTTTCTTAAAGAAACAACAACAAATTGTGCTGTTTTTGATTGTTTTGTTATAATGGATGCTAATCTTTCGACATTTGGTCCATCCAAGTGCATATCTACTTCATCGAACGCATAAAATGGTGAAGGCAGATATTTTTGTATTGCAAATACAAAAGCAAGTGCGGTGAGAGATTTTTCTCCCCCTGACATACCTGCAAGCTTTTGGTTTTTCTTATCTCTGATATTTGCTTCAAATGTTAATCCACCCGAGAAAGGATCGTTTTCATTTTCTAAAATCAAAGTACCTTCGCCTTCCGAAAGTTGCGCAAATACTTCTCTAAAGTTTTTATTTATAGCGTTATATGCTTCGAGGAAGGTTTCTTTTTTGAGGTTTTGATAACCGTTCATACGTGTTTTTATTTCATTTTTTTCATTTTCAAGGGTCAAAACCTTTTCTTTATACGAATTTTGCCTTTCCATAACTTCGTCATATTCTGTTAAAGCCCGCATATTAACAGGTTCCAATTCATCCATCTTCTTTTGTAATTTAGAGATTTTGGATGTAATTTCTTCAAGCGGTATTTCTGTTTGTTGAAGCTCCTTGGGGTTGATTCCTGCAGCTTCAAATTCTTTTAGTATGTTTTCTAATATAGGTTCAAGCTCTCTTCTTCTTGCTTTGTAGCTTTCTTCCTGTTCGAGCAGTCTTTCTATGTTGTCTTGTATTTTATTTTTGTCTGATTTGAATGCAAGAAGTGCTTCTTGAAGTTCATCTCTTTTGTTTTGAAGCTCTACAAGATTTTTGCCAAGTTCTTCTATTTCTTTTTCCAGAATTTCAAGTTCTTTTTTAACTTTTTCAATTTCAAGGCTAAATTGTTCGCGTTCTGTTTTTAGATTTTCATTATCTTTGCCTAGTTTTTCTATGTCAGCTTGTCGAGTCAAAATTTGGCTTTGTTGAAATTTAATTTGATTTTCATCTTTTTCGATGTCGTTTTCAACTGTCATGATTGATTTTTCGATAGTTTTTATTTCTTCTTCAACACCGTTCGTTTTTTCTTTTAGTTTTTTTAATTCGCCTTCGTCAATTAATTTTTCTACATCTTCAAGATTTTTTTGAACTTCCTGAACTTTGTCATTTAGTTTTATGTGGCGGCTTTCAAATAAATCCAGTTCTTTTGAAAGCTTGGAATTCCTGTCTTTTAAGGTTTTTAAATCGTTTTTACCTTTTTCTATTACGTCTGATGCCTGTTCATTGTTTGAGATTAAATTTTTAAGTTCAATTTTTGCTGAATTGAGTGCATTTAGTGCGTTTGAGTGTTTTTGTCTTATATCATTTAATCTTCTTTCTAAATCTTTTTCTTTTTGATTTAAATTTTTTGCGTTTTCTTCAATATTTGTAAGTAACTTTTTATATTTTTCAAGTTCTTTTTCTTGGCTTTTGTCAAAGAATGACGTATTTTTCTTTCTTGCCCCACCTGTGATAAGACCGCTTTTTTCTGTAATATCTCCTTCAAGAGTAACAACTCTGTATTTTCCTGCAAGTTTTTTTGCAGTGTTTTCGTTTTCAACAACAACTGTTTCGCCAAGTGCGAAATAAAACGCATCGATATATTTATCATCAAAATCGATTAGGTTTATGGCAAAGTCTATTACCCCCTTTTCTTTTGGGAGTGCCATTCTTGTGGGGGCTTTTTTAATTATGCTTAAAGGTATAAAAGAGGCTCTATCTCTACCTTGGGAACGCAAAACCTGAATTGCTTTATAGGCAGTATCTTGATCATCTACAACAATGGAATATGCTCTTGCGCCCATTGCTACATTTATTGCGTCAATATATTCACTTTCAACATCTGCTAACTGCGCAAGAGGTTCATGGACTCCTTGAATGTTTGCCCTCATAACTGTTTCAATCCCTGCGCCTTGCCCTACAGATTTGTATGCGTTTTTGTTTGCATTTAAAATTGCAATTCTTTTTTCTGCTTGTTGAATTTGATAGAAGGCATCTTCTTTTTGTGTTTTTGTTTTATCAAGTTCTTCGAATGTTTTTGTTTGCAGAACTTTAAAATCCTTAACTTCGTTTTCCAGTGTTTCAATTTGGAGATTTAATTTATCTTTTTCTGCTTCAAAAACTTTTGCAGAGTTTAAAAGCTTATCCATTGTTTCTTTTGTTGTTTGGATTTTTTCTTCGTTATTTTTGTATTCATTTTCCAATGGAAGCTGTTCTTTTATTAATTGAGTTTCCTCATCTTTAAGATTTTCCAGCTCTTTTCTTAATTTGTTTCTATTTTGAATATGTTCATCTGCGGATTTATTAAGACCCGTCATTTCGCTAATTATTTTGTTTAGTTCAGCTTTTTTTTCTTCCAAGGCTTTGTTTAGATTTTCAAGTTCTGCGTTTTTATTTTCAATGGACTTTTTAAATTCTTCTATTTTTTGTTTTTGAACTTCTATTCCGTTTTTATAGCTTTCAATTGATTTTAAATTATCAAGTGTTGTTTTTTTAACTTGTGCTATTGCAGATTTTTTTCTTTCAATTTCGCCCTTTTTTTCTTCTGCTGTTTTTTTGACTTCAAGTTGTTTTTCTTCCCCTTGTGCCTTAACTTGAGCATTTATTTCATCATATTTGACTTTTGTGTCGTTTATTTGAGATTCTGCCTCTTTTAATTTTTGGTTTAATTCTTTCTTTTCTTTTGTTGCAGCAAGAATATTCTGATGCACTAATTCCAAGGAACGAACAGTGTCAAAATATTTTGCGCTTTGTATTTGGTTTTCAAGAGCTGTTTTTTCATCTTTATATTTTTTGTATTTTAAGGCGACTTCCCGTTCTTCTTTTAGCTGTTCTATTCTGTTATCTATTTCGCCCATCAGGATGTTTGTGTTTGCAACTCTATCTTCAACACTTTGTATTTGTTCGCTCGCAAGTGTTATTTTTCTGTCAAAATCAGCAGTTCCTGCTATTTCATCTATGATTTTTCTTCTTTCCGTTGGGGAGCATTTTGTAATTTCTGTTACATCACCCTGCATCATAACATTGTAGCTATTTGGAGAGATATTGTATTTTTCAAGTTCAAGATGAATTTGAGTTAGAGTACAGGGTTTGTCATTATAGTAGTAATTTGATTGGACTCCGTTTTTACCTTTTTTTATATATCTTTTTACCGAAAATTCGTTTGCTGTGTTGCCGTTTTCATCTCCAAACGTAACTTTTACAGATGCTTCATTGCGTTTATTATGGTTTGTGATTAAATCAGCAACTCCTTGTTCTGAACGCAGAGTACGCGCAGTAGTAAGTCCTAGTGCAAAAAGTACACTATCAATTATATTGCTTTTGCCTGAACCGTTAGGTCCCGAAATTGCGGTAAACCCTTCAAGTAACGGCACAGTAACTTTATTTGCAAAAGATTTAAAATTGTCTATTTCTATTTCTTTTATGTACATTGATTAATTTTCAAACCTACTCCGGTATATTAATTACACTATAAAAGTTTGAGTCATGTCAAATTTTATATAAAAATTAATATCTATCGACGATATAGTTTGAATTTTCAATTATTTTTCCTGATATGTTTTTGTGTAGAGTCATATATTTGTCTTTAAGGATATTTATTCTTTTTATTGGAAAGAACATAAAATTTGCTCTTCCGATTACTCTATTTTTATCTAAAAATCCCCAAAAACGGCTGTCTTGCGAGTTATTTCTGTTATCTCCCATCATAAAATAATGGTCTTTAGGAATTATGAAAGGTCCGCAAAACATATTATCAGAGCATGGTGTCCAGTTTGTTTTTGAACTTATATAAGGTTCGTTTAATGCTCTATCGTTAATGAAAACTCTGTATTGTCCATTAATTGTGTCTTTTTTTATTTCAAATTTGTCATTTGGCATTCCGACAACTCTTTTTATAAAAGCGATATCTTTACAGAAAATACCTGAAAGTCTTGAAAGGATTGCAAATGGCGAGTTTGATAGTTGCACTTCCGGCGGGTAGAACACAAGAATATCACCTCTTTGGATTTCTTTTTTTGGAAATTCCAGTTTTTCAACAAATACTCTGTCTTTTTCAAGTATTGTTGGGCGCATTGAACCAGATGGTATCCAGCGCAATTCGCCTATAAAATATCTTATTATAATTACACAAAGTAAAACAAATACAATTGTGCTTATTATTTCTTTTGTGAAACTTGTTTCTTTTTCGTTACCATTTTCATCAATGTTGTCGTCAAAAAGGATTTTTTTAAGAAAATATGTTATACCCTTTTCTTTTGTTTTTTTAAATAAGTCTTTTGTTGATTCTTTTTTTTGATTTAAAAACTTTAAAATAGCTTCTTTTATTGATTTTATGGATATTGTTTTATCAAAGAATAAATAAAGTAAAATATAAAAGATTATTAATGATACAAATAAAATGCCTAAAAATTTTAAAAAGGCAGAATACGGATGGTTGTACGAGTTCCCGATTGAACTCACGTTGATTAGTTTTGAATTTGGTTCATTTTCAAAAATGTAATCAGAAATCTTGTTTATTTCTTGAATTGTTTTTTTGTCCGGCAGCATTGGAATTTGAACTAAAAGAACATTTTTGTATGGTTCGTTTTCAAAATCGTAATCTTTTTCATCCAATTCATATTGCTGAGCAGTCAGATATTTTATTTTTAAGTTGTTTAGTTTATCTTCAATATTACTTTTATCTGATTTAATTGTATATTCTAAAATTAACCCTCTTTTTAGTATATAATTTATGGTTGAATTGTTGATATTGTATATAAAACAAATGCCGATAAATACGAATAAAAATAAAATTAATTTATAGTTTTTTGAGAAAAAATCTTTAATTTTCGCCGTATATGTCAAAATTCGCTCCTTAAGGTATGATTGCATAAATCTATCAAAGCTTTTTTATAGGGTGTATCTTCGATTTTATTTAAAAAGCTTATTGCATTTTTCTTAAAATTATCTGTTTCGTTAATTGCTTTATTTAAGCATTTTTGGAAACATTGGTCCTTGCAATCAAGAATATTTATATCGTATTCTTTGCAAAAGTATATCACAGGCAAGGTATAGTTTCCATTCTTAAAATCAGATAAGTTTTTATTTTTTATATTGTTTATATCGTTTTTTATTTGAAAGGCGATTGTATAATTTTTAATGAAATTTATAAGATTATCTTTTGTGTTTTGTTCTGTTTTTTTGAGGGTAAAAAGCGATTCAATTCCTGCCAGAAAGAGATTTCCGGTTTTATTAAAGGTTTTTTTGTAATATGTTTTTTCATCTGTAATTTTGTTTAAAGATGCATTTTGTTCAATTTCTCCCTCTAGAGTTTTTTGAATTTTATCTGAAAAAATTTTTAAAATCTCTAAATTAGTTTTGCTTAAAATGTTTAAAGCTAAACTTAAAAGCAAGTCACCTTCTAGTACTGCAATTTTAGCTCCGTATTTATCATAAAATGTGGGATTGTTTCTTCTTAATTTTTCATTATCTATGATGTCATCATGGATTAATGAAGCATTATGTAAAATTTCTGTTATAAGTGAGATGTTTTGTATGGTTTTCTTGTCTTTTATATTTAAAATCTTTGATAATAAAATTATGAAAATAGGGCGTAATCTTTTTGGATTCGAAAACATAAAAGACTTTAAGTCATTTGTTAAAAAATTATTACTTTTATTTATGCAATTTTCCAATTCATTTTCAAAAGCAATTAAATCATCTGATATGATTGATGTAATTTTTTTAATTTTATTAATTTCATCCATTTTAAATTATAAATTTGCCGTTTTCAT
Source organism: Candidatus Gastranaerophilales bacterium (assembly GCA_944325185.1). Lineage (GTDB taxonomy): Bacteria > Cyanobacteriota > Vampirovibrionia > Gastranaerophilales > Gastranaerophilaceae > RUG14156. Next base: position 52,549 of record CALUZA010000009.1, read on the forward strand.
ATATTAGTTTATCGTCAGCATATATTTTGCCGCCGTTTTTCATGTTCTTAATCATATCCCAGTGTAAGCCGGATTGATTTTTGCCGCCTGCTTCAGGATAGCTTGAACCAAAAGCAATATGAATTGATCCACCAATTTTTTCGTCAAAAAGAATATTGCCTGTAACATCTTGTATTCTTTCGTTTGTCCCAATTGCGATTTCTCCGACAAAGCGAGCGCCTTTATCCGTATTTAGCATACTTTGCAGAAACTTATCTCCGCTTTCAGCTTTAGCATCAACGACTTTACCATTTTCAAGTTTTATATAAACCTCTTTTGCGCTCGATCCGTGGTAATTTTGCGGAAAATCAAAATAAATTGTGCCGCAACCACTATTTTCAACAGGTGAAGTAAATATTTCCCCGTCCGGAAAGTTCATGTTTCCCGAGCATGGAACCCATGTTCTTCCTTCGGTTGAAAATGTTACATCTGTTTTTTCCCCTGTAAATCTAATTTTTGAAGTTTTGTTTAAAATTTCGGCTATTCTTTTTTGTTCTTTGTCTATTTCTTCCCATTTTTTGACAGGATTATCTAAGTCAAGATAGCAACTCTTAATTAGAAAGTCACTGTATTCTTCAAGGCTCATTGAAGCTTCCTGCGCAAGTGCGTTTGTGGGGTAATCTGCAATAGTCCAGCGCATTTCGTTTTTGGCCGAACGTTCAAGCCTTTTTGCTAAAATCGGGTGAGTTGCCTTTTGTCTTTTTGCAAGTTTTGCAGAATCCGCATTTGCCATGCTTTTAACATTATTCGGCGCACCAATAAATATCATCACGTCGGCTTTTTCAACTTCTATTTTTGACATTTCGTCAATATATTCAAGTTGTTCTTCGTTTGCATGTTTAATAAATGTTTCCGCTATCTCATCCATAGAGGTTCTAACTATCGGATGAGCACCATTTTTAAGACATGCTTTGTAAATTTCCTTTATTAGTGGCTGGGCTTCATAACCTCTTGCATAAATTATAACCATATCACCCTTTGAAACTTTTGTGGAATAATTTACAAGTACGTCTGCATATTTTTCTATTAGCGGATTAAACATTTATTCATCTCCATCGTCTTCTATATGACCATGATAAGCTGCTTTAAATCTTAATGTACAGCCTCTTTTGGATGATCTTACGAAATCCACAAGTCTATCTACGTATTTATTTCCTTTAAATTCTTTTTCTATTAATTCAAGAGCTTGAGATGTGTTGTATTGTTCGTTTCTTAAAAGTCTTATAGCTTTATGTATTGCGTCTCTTGATTCTTTATCTACATTTTTTCTTCTTAAACCAATAGCATTTAGCCCTATAGGCAAGCAAGGTATTCCTTCTGCTTTGCAGTATGGAATAATATCGCTCCTTGCAGCGGAAGCGCCGGATATAATCGCCATTTCGCCAATTCTAACGTGCTGATGGAATACTGACATACCGCCAAGAAATGCACCAAATCCAACATGACAATGTCCGCCAATAGTTGCGGCATTTGCCATTATGACATTATCTTCTAAAACACAATTATGAGCAACATGGGTATATGCCATTAGCATACAGTTGTTACCGACAAGGGTATTATTGCCTTCGCCGGATGCGCGATTAACGGTTGCAAATTCTCTAATCCAACAGTTTTCACCTATTATGACCCCTGTTTTTTCATTTTTATACCCTAAGTCTTGAGGTTCTCCCCCTATTGAGGCAAAGGGAGAAATTCTTGTATTCTTGCCTATATGTGCAAATTGAATATTTGCACTTTCTCCTATTTTGCAGCCTTCTTCAATAACTGTGTCTTTTCCTATTATTGCGTATGCGCCAATTTCTACATCAGGTGCAATTTTAGCGCTTTCATCAATTATTGCACTTGGATGAATTTTGTTAGAGGTCATTTTTAATCCTTTATTATTTTAATGCTACCGTTAATTCTGCTTCAGTACATAGTTTTCCGTCGACATAGGCTCTGCCAAGACATTTTGCTATGGGGCCTTTAACTTTTAGGCACTCTGTTTCCATTTCAAGTTTGTCTCCGGGTCTTACGATATTTTTAAATTTTGCGTTTTCAACTCCTGCAAAAAGTGTTAGTTTACCTTTGTATTTTTCCATTGTCATTAAAATTGGAGCTGAAGTTTGCGCCAGAGCTTCTATTTGCAACACTCCAGGCATAATCGGGTTATTTGGAAAGTGTCCTTGAAAGAATGGTTCGTTAAACGTAACGTTTTTATACCCCTTAGAATATTTACCTGGGATACATTCCGTTATTCTATCTATCAATAAAAACGGATATCTGTGTGGCAACATCTCCAGAATTTGTTCATAATCAAGTGAAATTGGTGTAATTATTGAATCCATTTTTATCTCCTCATTATTTGCTTAACTTTTGTTTTAAAATTTTAGCGCACTCAACATGGTATCCGTGCCCTGCTTCTTTAACTAGAATATTGGCATTTAGTTTTAGCGGATTAAATCCTGTTAAATATAAATCTCCTATTATATCGAGAATTTTATGCTTTGCAGGTTCAAATTCGCTTCTAAGTTCTGTCGTATATCCGTCGTCAGTTAATCCTACAGTGTTTTCGATTGTTACACCTTTTGAATATCCTGCAGCTTGGAATTTTTCAAGATCTTTTAAATAGCCAAATGTTCTTGCTTCAATAATTTCATTAATATTGTTTTCATTTAAGTTGACCCATCTTTGGCGTAAATCAGGATGATTGAAATTAACAGAATATGTAATTTCGGTTAAATTATTGCTGTTCGGCATAATTATTATTGATGAATTATTTTTTTGAAAGGTCACAATTTCATCTAAAGGTTTAATTTCTTCTGTTTCACCTTGGTATCCGATTTCATCAAATTTTTCAATCCATACTTTTGCGCTGCCGTCAAATATTGGCATTTCAAAACCTTGAGAGCTAAAGTATACATCAAGAGCATCTATACCTCTTATAGCGCAAGCCGCCATAAAGTGCTCCACAAGTGCAATTTTGTGTTTTGCACCGTTTGCAATGTCTGCAAGTATAACGCAATGTTCCGTTGAAACAACATTTTCAACTTTTGCTTCAACAAGACCATCTTGTATAAAAAACCTTATACCCTTTTGATTAGAAGGTTTTATTGTGAGTTCAACCGGCGCTGCAAACATCAGCCCTGCGCCATTTAATGTTAAATTAGATTTTAGCGTCTTCATTTAAAAATTTCTCATAATCTTCTAGTAAATGTTGATATTTTTTGTATTTTTGTACCATAATTTCTGCTTCATCAAGATACTTTAATCTTTTGATGAAATCTTTTCTTAAAACAGCAGGCGCACCCATAATTACAGATTTTTTCGGGAATGATTTGGTTACTCCTGCTTTTGCAAGAATGATTGAATCATCGCCAATTTCAACGTGATCTTTTAGTCCTGCTTGACCTGCTATTACAACTCTATCACCTATTATACAGCTTCCTGCAATACCAACCTGCGATACTATGGTGCATGCTTTTCCTATTTTGCAGTTGTGTCCTATCATAACAAGGTTATCTATCTTTGTTTGGTCTCCAATTGTTGTGTTTTCAATAGTTCCTCTGTCAATAGTTGTGTTTGCGCCAATTTCAACATCGTCACCTATTTCAACAGAGCCAAGTGAAGGAATTTTAAATACTTTAACTTCTGTGTTTGTTTCTTTAATTGCGCCTTCTTGACGAGCTTGTTCAATGTTGCTTGGAGCTTCTGTTACAAAAGAAAAACCGTCTGCGCCAAGGCTAACGCCATGATGGAATATGCATCTTGAACCGATTTTAATAAAATCCCCAACGTTAACTGCAGGATGAAACAGACAATTTGAACCAATTTTAGTGTTTTTACCAATGTATACATTCGGCATTATTGCTGTGTTGTCACCTATTTCAACATTTCTTGAAATAACAACATTAGCGCCAATAGAAACATTTTTTCCTATTTTTGCACTTTCATCAATAATTGCAGTAGGATGTATACCTGATGGTGTATCAGGAGCTATATAAAAAATGTTTAAAAGCTTCATAAATGCAAGTCTTGGGCGCTCAACTTCTATTGTTGAAATACCTTCCAAATTAACCCCTAACGGAACCAAAACAGCTTTTGCTTTGGATTGTGCCATATTTTCAATTTCTTCTTCATTCATGGCAAGCGCTAAAGTATTTTCGTCCGCTAGCTTTGGTGGTGCTACCCTTGTTATTGTGGCATCTTGTGCTTTTGTTAATATGCCGCCTACTAATTGAGATAACTCTTCAAGGCTAAATTTTTTTTCGCCTGCATTCATTTCACCCATTTTCACTCCCTCTGTACTAGTGTATATTTATTGTATAACAATAAATATTTTTTGCCAATTTTTTTAACAAAAAGTTAGAACTTTTATGAATTTTGGGTTTTTTTGATAATGTTTGTTGTGGATTTGCCTTGAACTAAATTTATAAATTCAACCTTGCCGCCATTTTTTAATACGGTTTTTGCTTCCGGAAGAGTATCTATTGTGTAGTCTGCCCCTTTTGTATATATATCAGGCTTAATTGCATCCAATAGTTTTTCGGGTGTGTCTTCGTCAAAAATTATCACGTAATCAACGAAATTGAGTGCACAGAGGATTTCTGCTCTGTCGTTTTCGTTGTTTATGGGGCGTGTTTCGCCTTTTAGTTTTTTAACGGATGAATCAGAGTTAAGTCCTACGATAAGAACATCTCCAAATTTCGATGATTCTTTAAGATATCTTACATGTCCGACATGTAAGATATCAAAACATCCGTTTGTAAAAACAATATTTTTATTTTCTTTTTTTAGTTTTTCAATTGTTTTTTCTATATCTTTTTTGTTTATAATTTTTCCCATTTTTAATTCCTTTAAAATAACCGCCTTTTGGCGGTTATTATTTTTATTTTTCAGCTTCTTTTTCTTTTTTAATTTTATCTAAAACTTTTTGTTTTGATTTTGGAGCTCCTTGTTTTTTTTGAAATTCAATTTGTTTTGGAAGCGCTTCTTCCAATTGTTTTTTTATGTTATCAGGACTTAGAGAAGTGTCAACATATTCAATTTTTGCACTTTGTTTTAGTCCGTCAATAAGTTTTTGGAGTGTCTGAATTTTCTTTTGTTCCGTTAAATATGTTTTTAAATCATTTTTAACGGCAGATAAGGGTTGCACTCCTGCAGCTGCTTTATCTGTAACATAGATTATATGTTCCCCGAATTGTGATTTAACAATAGGGCTAATTGTGCCTACTTTTTGGCTGAATGCTACATCACCAAATTCTTTAACAACTTGTGTACGAGTTACAAAGCCTAAATCTCCGCCTTTTTGAGCGCTTCCGGGGTCCTCAGAATATTGTTTTGCAAGTTCTGCAAAGTTTTTTGGATTTTTAAGAGCTTTTTGCCTTACTTCTTCTGCAAGTTTTTCTTTTCTTGCAATTTCTTCTTTAACTTTTGAATCTATATCTGCAGTTGATAATTTTGCTTCTTTGTCTGCGTCAGTTATTTTTCTTTTTAAACTTTCCGGATTAGTGTCAAAAAGAATATGTGAAGCTTTAACTCTTTCCGGCATTGTAAATTGAATTTTATTTTGTTTGTAGTATTTTTCAACCTCTGAATTTGTAGCTTCTTTTCCGCCAAGTGTTTCAATTAACTTAGCTATTTTAACTTCGTTTGCCATGTCGGAATTAAGTCTTTGTTCCGAAATTTGATTTTGTTTTAAAATGTTGTTGAATTGTTCTTCGGAACCTATTTGAGCTATTATTTGAGCTTTTTTGTCCTTTATTTCTTTTTCTGAAGCTTCAATTTTTCTTTTTTCAAATTCTTGTTCTAAAAGGCTTCTTACAATAACATCGTTTAAAAATCTTTCTTTAAGAGCGATTACTGCATAACTGTCGTCTTTTTGAAGTTCTTTCGGTGCATTTTTAAGTTGTAGGTTTTTGATTCTGTTAAAATCGCCGTAAAATTCTTGTCTTGTAATATTTTTATCATTTATTTTAAGTACGATATCGGAATCTTTTGCGCAGCCGCAAAAAAGCGCTATAGAACAAAAGAGTGTCAGTGCTATTTTTGTAAACTTCATATTTTTCTCCTTATAAGTAAATTATTTATTTTCATTTCTAAAATTTAAAATTACTTCAGAAATATAATAAAACAAATCCGCCAGTTTGTTAAATGTTTCATCAAAATCGTCTTCATTTTTGTTCATAAGTAAAATTCCTTTTGTTTTTGCAAGTGTTTTGGGGGGTTGAGTAAATGTAAAGAATTTTGTTATTTTATATTCTATTTTTGATTTTAAAATCATCCATTCCTGAAGCGTATAAGGTGTATAAATTCTTATAGTGTTACCTGCTTGTCTTACCGTTGTAATTCCTGCGTTTGTTGCAAGAATTCTTAATTTTACAAGTTTGACAAGGTTTTCTACACATTTTGGAATTTGTCCGAATCTGTCTTTAAAGTTAAGTTCCATTTCTTCAAGTTCCGAAACGGTTGATACATCTGATATTCTTTTGTATTCAAGGATTTTTTGTTCGTATGTTTGTGCCCAATCATCCGGAATGTATGCTTCTGCGTTTATATCTACTATGGCAGGAGTTGTTTTTTCTTTTGGTTTTTCGTATGGATTTTTGTTTTGCTTTGCTTTTATGTCATCAATACATTCTTTGAGCAGATTACAATATGTATCAAATCCGACATTTACCATTTGTCCGTGCTGATGAACTCCTAAAATGTTTCCGACTCCCCTGATTTCTATATCCCTTAGGGCTATTTGATAACCGCTTCCAAGGTTTGTGAAGTCTTTAATTGATTCAAGTCTTTTTCTTGCTTGTTCATTAAGTTCTTTTGATTTTTTATAAAAACAAAAACAATATGCTTGTCTGTCTGAACGTCCTACTCTGCCTCTCAGTTGATATAGCTGAGCGAGTCCAAAATTATCAGCGTCATGAATTATTATTGTATTTGCATTAGGAACATCTAATCCGGATTCAATTATTGTAGTGGAAAGAAGTATATCGTATTTGCGGTTAACAAAGTCGCATATAATTTCTTCTAGTTGTTTTTCGGGCATTTGCCCATGAGCCGTTGCAATTCTTGCATTGGGGACAATTTCTTGCAGTTTTTCTTTAAATCTTTGAATGGTTTCCACTCTGTTATAAAGGTAGAAAACCTGTCCTTCTCTTTGTATTTCTTGATTGATGGCGTTTTTTGCATAATTTTGTGAAAATTCTCCGACATAAGTTTTTATGGGCAATCTGTTTTTGGGCGGGGTGTTTATAACGGATAAATCTTTTAAACCCGAAAGCGCCATATTTAGAGTTCTTGGAATGGGTGTTGCACTTAAAGATAAAACATCTATATTTTCTTTGAACTTTTTAAGTTTTTCTTTGTGCCTTACTCCGAATTTATGCTCTTCATCAATTACTAAAAGTCCAAGATTTTTAAATTCAATGTCATCTGATAAAAGCCTGTGTGTTCCAACTACAACATCTAATTCCCCTGATTTAATTTTTTCAACTATGTTTTTTTGTTCTTTTTTTGAACAAAATCTGTTTAATACAGCCATTTTGATTTCAAAAGGCTCAAATCTTTCTTTTAAGGTTTCATAATGTTGCATTGTAAGTATTGTGGTGGGCGCAATAAGCGCTGTTTGATACCCGCTCATGACCGCTTTAAACATTGCTCTGAGTGCAATTTCAGTTTTTCCAAAACCAACATCGGCACAAATTAATCTATCCATTGGTTTTTCGTCTTCCATGTCTTTTTTGACATCTATTATGGCTTTCATTTGATCAGGGGTTTCTGTGTATTCGAAATTATCTTCCATTTCATATTGCCATGTTGAATCCTGCTCAAATTGAATACCTCTGGATATTTTTCTTTTTGCGTACAAATCTAAAAGGTCGTATGCAATTAATTCAACTTCTTTTTTGGCTTTTGATTTTGTTGTTTCCCAAGCACTTCCTCCCATTTTAGAGAGTTTTGGTTTTGAGTTACCCGTACCTCTATATCTGTATAAGAGGTTGATTTGTTCTGCCGGCATAAACAGTTTGTCTGTTCCTTGGAATTGGATTTCAAGATAATCTTTTTGATTATCGTCTATGGTTTGTTTTGAAATGCCGTTATATATTCCTATTCCATGAACACTGTGAACAACATATTCGCCGATTTTTAAGTCATTAATGGAGTCTATAAAATCTTGTGTTTGTTTGTTTGAGTAGTATTTTTTTGTGGTGATTTCTCTTGAATGTTTATTAAATAACTCTTTGTCAGTTAGAAAAAGGAGCTTGTCGTCTGAAATTTTAGTGTCTTCTGAAATTGCTCCGCCACATGAAATGTCCGGATGATAAAATATGTTGTTTGAAAATATTTCGAATTCTTCAAAAATTTCTTTTAATCTGTTTGGAAAATTTGAACAGATGTGTATTTTATAATTTTCAGATAACATTTTTTTGATATATTTAGAAATTTTTGGTATATCTGATGAAAATATTGGAGTTAGTGCGGTAGTAAAATCAATGATTTTGTCATAATCATCAGAAAGAAAGTTATCCAGATTAATTTTTTTAAATTTATTTAGATTTTTTGTAAATTCATCATAAGAAAGATGATTTAAGTTCTTTAACGGTAATTTTAAATTTGAAGCAATAGCGTCATTGTAGTTTTGAATGAACATTTCATCCAAGGTTTTATATTTTGAAAATATTTGTGAACTTTCTTGAAAGATTAAAATATAATCATCAAAAAAATCCAAGGTTGAATTTGTTTTTTTAATGAAGCTGTTTAAATAATATTCAATTCCTTCAAAATATCCTATTTCATCGATTTTTTCAATCAGTTCGCTTTTTAAATTTTCAAGAAATTCGTTGTCTTTAATTGAAATATTTTTTATATCTTTTTTGAAAGCTTCTTTGTTTTCATTGCTTAAAACAAATTTATATAAAGGGGTTATTTTAATTTTTTCAACATGTTCGTAGCTTTTTTGATTATTAGGATAGAAATATCTTATATCTTCAACCGTATCTGCAAAAAACTCTATTCTTACTGGATTTTTATCAAGTGTATATATATCAAGAATATCTCCTCTTAGGGCAAATTCTCCGATATCTGTAACTTGTGTTGTTCTTTTATAGCCTATTAGAGTAAGCTTTTCCGCTATTTTTGAATAGTCAAGCGTATCATCTTTTTTTATTTCAATTATATTGTTTTTGTAAAAATCAATATTGTTGAATTTTTCGAACAGCGATTTTGCTGGCATGAAAATAATATCAGGCTGATTAAAAATTATATTTATTTGTTCTTCGTATATATAGTAGTTTTTTTCAAGTTCGCTATAAAAGCTTATTTCTTGAGTCGGGAAGACTTCGCTTTCAATATTAAGTAAATTTTTTAAATCTTTTTGTGCCTTTAGTGCTGTTTGTTCATCAAGCGTTATGAATATAATTTTTTTGTTATTTTCTTTGATGTGTTTAATTAAAAATAAATCAAATGGTTTTAAAAGCCCTGACAATACGAGTTTTATTTTGCTTGGGCTTTTTATAAAATTATTGATACAGTTAAAATTAATGGTTTCGGATGACATTATTGTATTCTTCTGTTAATGTTGCACCAATTACGCCGGAATAATCGCCAAGTTCAGCTTTTTTAAATTCTGTTTTTTCGCTTGCTACTTTGAGTGCTTTTGCTTTCGCAAGACGTATTGTTTTTAAATATATTTCATCTATTCCTTGAATTAAACCCCCGCCGAGTATTATAAGTTCAGGATTAAAAAAATTAATTGCACTTGCAAGCCCGCCTGATAAGTACTCTATTGCTTCATTTACATATTGAACGGTAACTTCATCGTGTGCATCCAGTGCTTGTTTAATGTGTTTTGTTGAAATGTGCTGACCGTCTGCAAGTTCTGTAATAATTGATTTTCTGCCTTTTTTAACAGCTCCTTGTATTCTTGATTCTATTGCGCTTCTTGAGGCATAAGCTTCAAGGCATCCGACACCTCCACATGAGCAAGATCTTCCGTTTAAATCTACTATTATATGGCCGATTTCACCTGCAGAACCAGATACACCGTGGAATATTTTTTTATCGATAATTATTGATGACCCTATTCCTGTTCCGATAAAAACACACAAGATATCTTTGTGGTTTTTTCCTGCTCCAAGGATTAATTCTCCTGTGGCTGCTGCTTCTACGTCATTATAAACCTGTGTTTTAATTGAATATTTTTCTTCGATAAGTTTTTTTATTTCAAGATTTTTGCACTCAAGATTGCAAGCATTTATAACCGTACCATTATTTCTGTCTATTTGACCTGCTATAGCAATTCCGATTGAGTTAATTTCTTCTTTTTTGATTTTTGAAATTTCAAACAGTTCATCAAGTGCTTCAAAAAGCCTTGCAGTTACTTTTTTGTTGCCTTTTTCTTTTTTTGTTTTTTTCTTGACTTCAAATAGAATTTTTCTTTCTTGCGGGTCTTTTTCGTTTTTTTCAATAAGTGCGCATAGCACTTTTGTTCCGCCTAAATCTATTCCTATATCATATTTTTTCATTACTGTTCGATTTTATCTTTCATACCTATGTTTTTAAGTCTTCTTTCGATATCTCGCCACCAGCTAAGTTTGTCTTTAAATAAATATCTGTATCCTTCGAAATCCCCCTTTGATATTTGTTTTTGTTGATTATCGCAGAATATTTCAAATTCTTTCTCTAGCTTATGACAAAATTCTTTTCTATCATATTTAAAATCATGATACGTTGTAACTTCACCAAATTCAAGAACGATTTCGGGTTTATCTTGTCTTAAAAATGTATAATTAACCGCAACGGGGCAAAGATTTATTCCTCCGTAGTTTTTAACGGCATTTTCAGTTAAGTATGCAAGTCCCGTTTGGAAAACTTCGGGTCTATAATGCGGTGGTCTTATTATCCCTTGGGGAAATAGCCAAAAATTAATATCAGGGTCTTTTAGGGTTGTTGCTGCATATTTTAGTGCTTTTATTGCATCTTGTGCAGATTTTTTATTTATTGGAAAGCAACCTATGTATTGAAAAAGAGGAAAACGATTCATCTCTTCAATCATAAGTCTGAGGCGACCTTTCATAATTCTTCTTGCAACATTAAATCCTAAAATTCCATCCCACCAGTTGTTGTGGTTTGTATAAAAAAGCATGGCTTTGGTTTTATCTCTTTTTTCAATATTTTCAATACCTTTATACATAAGAGAATAAAATCTTTTTTCTATCATTTTTTTAAATACATAATCTGCAATAAATAGCCAAAAGGGTATATCTTTTGCTGTTCTGAATTTTTCTTCTCTGTTCCTTAGTATTGTTGGCGGTGTGTCGCTGTACAAATGTTTCGGAGTTTCAATTATTGCCATGATTTTCCCTGTTATTTGTCCTCTATTATTCTGTTTAATTGACAATGAGCCCTAAAAGAAGTTAAATCTTTTTCGGTTTTTTTAATTAAAGATTTAAGATTTAATCTTTTTGCTTGTTCTATTGTCTTATTATACATTTTTATTATATTTTGTGCATATTCATATTTTTTATTGTCGGGTTCTTGTGATAGTTTTTCTCTTGCGATTTGGGTTTTCAAGTTGCTGAGTCTTACTTGTAAATAAACCAGCTCATTATTGAATGCGCTTTGTAGCGCCAAATCACAATACATTTTGGCGTTTTCTTTGTCGTTTAATTTTAAATATGCTTTTGACAACAGTTCTTGGAATAAAATTTTAAAATAGTGATTATTATTTTGAGCATTTTCACATATTTTAACTGCTTTTTCGCAAATTTCAATGCAATATGTGTCAGCTTTATTGTTTGCAGTTGCCGCAGCACTTATATACCAGGCTAAAAGTGCGCCAAATGCAATTTTTTTGGATGAAAAATATTGCATTTGTTCTGTTGAGATTTCTATTGCTTTCAGATATGATTTTTCTTCCAGAAGTACATACGCAAGTAAGGTTTTAATTATATTTTTTGAAACTTCATCTCCGCAGTTGTTTGCAAATGCAGTTGCTTCAAATAATTCATCTTTAATTGTATCTGTATCTGCTCTTAAAATTTTATTTATCAGACTTATTATATTCCATTCGCTTACAAATTCAGGACTATCTATTACATAGGAATAATCCTTAAGCATGTCTTTTAATATTTCATCCGATTCGTCAAAATATCCTTTTGATGTGTATGCCATGGCATTTGCATAGGCAAGACGGACTCTTAGGTAATCTATTTTTTGACCTTTTTCTTTTTCTAAAACTTTGTTTATTTCGGAAATAAGCTCAAGTGCAAGCGGTGAACCTTGTTGCGAATAGCTTTGAGCTAAAATTATATTAGCATTTATCCAACAGTAGAATATATCATTTTGACTAATCCACTTGTTTTTGGAAAAAATATTCAGATGTTTTTGTAGGATAGGGTTTATTTCCGTATTTACAAGGCTTGCTATTTCTTCCCATGATCCTAGTTTTAAAAGAGGCTCAAGTTTTCTTGTTTTAATTAAAGCTATTTGTAATTCCAGTGTTGATTTTTTTTCTGATTTATCATTTATGTCAAAATATTTTAGAATGTTATCGCAAACTTCAACGGCACCCGTATAATCTTGTGTCAAAAGAGCGCTTTTTAATAAATATCCAGATAAATCAATGACTTTGTTTTCATCATTGTTTTTTTGTGCTGCAATTATTGCGTTCGAAAGATAATCTTTAGCTTCTTGAGGATTTTTCTTGTAAACCAGTTTTCCTAATTTTTCACAGATATTATTTTTTGTATATTCAAAGTTGTCTAATTTTACACTTTCAAGCAGGATTAGACATTGCTTTTGTGCCATTGAATATATATTTACATCTCCGATATAATTTGCATATTGGAGATTTTTTGTCCATAAGCTGTATGCAAGCTCTTTATTTCCGATTATTTGAGCTAAAATCGGACAAATAAGAGGTGTAGATATTGTTTTTCCGTTTAATTCAATTAAAAGTTTTTCTGCGTCTTTTTTAATTAATTCTTCTTCTTTTGCTCGAATGTAGCAATATGACCAAGTAAGGGAATTTTTAAAACCGTAAATATCATCTACTTTTCTTTTTAGGTAGCCTTTTTTGTTTAATTTTTCAACAATTTCAAAAAATTCGTTTTCATTTAGTTCGTAAAGCCCTGCAAGCATTCTGTAGTCGAGCTTGTCACCTAAAAGTGAGGCAGTGCATAAAAACGCATATTCTTTTTCGTTTTGATTTTTTAGAAAATCAAGTCTTTCAAAGAAACATTTTTCAAGATTTTCAGGGATTTCGATATTTTCGTTTTCTTTTATAAAATTGACTTTTTTATCTTTAACAAATAGATACTTTCTTTCAAAAAGATATTGCAAAATTTGTTCAATATATGCAATATTACCTTGTGCATTATAAGCTATTTGAGCTAATATTTCGTCCGGAACTTCACAATCTTCACCTAGTATTTTTTTGATAAAATTTTTGCTTTCGGATGCATTTAGGCTTCTTAGAGATATATTTAGGCAGTTGTTGTTGTCCAGCTTGTTTGACTGAAAATACATCGCAATTGCGTGTTGATTTTTATATCCTAAAATCATTTTTGCATCACGTGCAAAATAATCTTCATCAACTAAGTGTTTTAAAAATCCGTAAGATGATTCATCTATAAGATCAAAATCATCTATTATAAATATTATATTTTTTCTTTGTTTTATATAATCAAAAATGTCTTTTAGGTATTTATATGTGATTTCTTTGTTGATTAGTATATTTTCAAAAAAATCTTTTTTAATCGGATATATTAAATTTGCAAGAGTTTCAAGATTTTCTTCGTCAATTTTTTCAAGATTTAATTTGTTTAAAACCTTCTTTTCAAATGCTTTTATATTGAATTCGTCTTTTAAAACAGTGGGACATTCAAAAAGACTTGTAAAAAAACTTTGAATAAGCCCATAGGGACTTACCTGCGTAAGTGCTGAGCATTGTGCGTAGAATATTATTGTGTTTTGTGTCGAAGCTTTATTTATTTTAAAGTATAAGTCATTTAAAAGGTGTGTTTTTCCTGCTCCTCTTGGTGCATTTACGGATATAGCTCTTACTTTTGAATTGTTGTCTGAAAGATTATCTAAAATCATTTCAAGAGCTTTATCGTACTTTTTGTATTCGCTTTGTTCAAAAGTTGGTTTTTGGTCTAAAAACACCATTTTGTATGAATCGGGAGCAATTTTTATAAGTGAAAGTTCGCTGTTTAATTTGACATAAGCACCGTTTGAAACAATTACATCCTTATCAGAGCCAAGTTTAAGTTGTTTTATATCTTTGCTTTTTTTAATTTCCTCAAATGTTAAAATGGCAAATTTATACGAAATTCCTGTGTTTAAAGTTTTTTCAAGAATTTGATTGAATTTTAAAAATTCTGTTTCGAATTGGTTTATTTTTTCAAGTAGCTTTATGTTTTTATTGTAATTAAACTTAAAAACAACTGTATTTTGGTTTATAAATTTGCAAATTGCACCGAAAGCTATTTTTGTTGTTGTTTTGATGTTTTCGATAACTTTTTGTTTGAATTCTTCTTTGTTGAACTTTTCAAAAGTAGATTCAAGATTTGGGAAATTGATGCAAATTAATAGGGGTTCAAATTCTTTTTTGTTTTCCGGTTTTTTTTCAAGAATTGTTTTTTTTGTTGTTTTATTTTTTTCATTTATTTCAATTTTTTTGGGTGAGTTTTGTTTTTTCTCAAAGATATATCCGCATTTTCTGCATTTTTCGCTTGTGGAATAGTTTGCACAATTGCATTTTGGACAAAATTTTACAAAAGTGTAGCCGCACGATTTGCAGCTGATTGAACCAAGGCGTGTTGGGGAACCACACTTTGGGCACTTAAAGATTAGTCTTAATTTACATGTCGGACAGATTGTTTCGTTGTCAGACACTTTGGTTTTGCATTTCGGACAAATCAAAATTTCTATTCCAATTATATAGCTATATCACTTTCAAAAAAATTATAATACAAATATATAATTTTATTATTTTATTGTAAATTTTGTAAATTTTTAGTTATAAAAAAATTTATTGTAGTAGAATTTAGTTATGAAACTGGGAGTAAACATAGATCATATAGCAACATTAAGAAATGCAAGAGGCGGTTTTGAGCCTGATTTAATTGAGGCTGCAAAAATTATTTTAAATGAAGATATTTTAGCGTTAACTATGCATTTAAGAGAGGATAGGCGTCATATTAAAGATAAGGATTTATATGATGTAAAAAAACTCGGCGCAAAAATAAATCTCGAGATGGCGGCAACGCAAGAAATACAAGCTATTGCACTTGATATTGTGCCTTATAGCGTGTGTATCGTTCCTGAAAGACGTCTTGAAATAACTACAGAGGGTGGATTAGATGTTTTCGGACAAAAAGAAAAATTAAAAGAATTTATAAAACCTTTAAAAGA
>CALUZA010000010.1 GCA_944325185.1 Candidatus Gastranaerophilales bacterium
TTTATTATCTATTTAGTCTATAAACCACTTAAAAATATAAAAAAAGGGGTTAAACAACTGTTTAACCCGCTTGTATTGCCATCACCAGTTAGATTCTTGTATACTAAACTAAACTTAATGCTATTGATGGAGCTTGGTTTGCTTGAGCCAACAATGACGTTGAAACTTGTTGCAAAATTGATTGTTGAGTGAAATTTGAAGCTTCAGAAGCAATATCAGCATCTGTAATAATTGATTTAGCACTTGATAAGTTTTCGTATTGAATTGTTAATGTATCCAAAGCAGATTCTAAACGATTTTGAGCAGAACCGATTAATGATTTTCTACTTGTAACATCATCAATACCTGTATCAAGGTTTTCAATTGCAGTTTTCAATGCAGCAGCACTCATTGTTGTTAAATCAAAGTCAGCAACTCCTGTTAATTCTTCAAATTTAACACTTCCAAATACAGCATTTGAAACTGAAATTGTATTATCGTCAGTAGAATTTGCACCAACCTGGAAAGTAATACCATCGGCTTGCAAACCTGTATCTTCAAATAAGCTCAATTGAGAATATTTAGAAGAAGTAGATACACGGTCAATTTCAGCAATACGTTCAGCTACTTCATCTTGCATAGCTTGAATTTCATCATCTGAATATGTGCCGTTTTTAGCTTGCAATGTCAAGTCACGAATTCTTGATAAGTTATCTTGAATTACATCCAAGTTACCTTCTGCAGTTGATAACATTGCAGTACCATTTTGTACATTGTTTTGTGCAACTTGGTTACCGTTTAATTGAACTTGCATACGAGCAGAAATAACTGTACCAGCTGCATCGTCTTTTGCGGAGTTAACCTTTAAACCGGTCGACATTCTTTCCATTGAAGAAGCCATACCATTTGTTGCGTTTGTAAGACAATTTTGGATTTTAATAGAATCCACGTTTGTGTTAATAATAACAGCCATTTTAATACTCCTTTATTTTCTTAAACCGCCGAAATATGGGCAGGGGAAATGCCTATATTGTCATCCTTGCGGTTCATATCCTTATTACATGGTTACTATATAATTTTTAAAAGAATATTAAAATTAAAAATAAGTATAAAATTACTCATACTAAAGTTGCATAAAATAAAAACTCCGCAAATGCGGAGTTTTTATTTTATGCTATTTCTTCTCGGTGCTTTGTGGGCAGCTGCACTATTTCCGCCTGAGCACCCAGTTGCTTTTTTTCAACCATTTCCTTTGTTACCGTAAATTCCTTAATATCTTCTTTTGAAGGAACTTCGTACATAATATCTAACATTATTTCTTCCACAATGGAACGCAAAGCACGAGCCCCAGTTTTACGTTTTAGTGCTTCTTTTGCAATTAACTCAATTGCATCATCATCAAATTTTAATTCAACGCCATCCATACCCATTAAACAAGCATACTGTTTAACAATGGCATTCTTTGGCTTTGTTAAAATCATTTTCAAAGTTTCTTCATCAAGAGGGTCTAAAACTGTATATATCGGAATTCTTCCAATAAATTCAGGTATTAAACCAAATTTTAACAAATCATCAGGTTGCAATTTCTTTAGAATTTTTGCACTCTCACGCTCTTTTTCTTCTGTAGTCAAAGAAGCCGAACCAAAACCAACACTCGAAGTTGTACCTGCACGTCTTTCAACAATTTTCTCTAAACCAACAAATGCCCCTCCGACAATAAATAAAATATTGCTTGTATTTATTTGAATAAATTCCTGATGAGGATGCTTTCTTCCGCCTTGTGGAGGAACATTTGCAACCGTGCCTTCAATCATTTTTAAAAGCGCTTGTTGAACACCTTCACCCGAAACATCTCTTGTTATAGAAGGATTTTCAGATTTTCTTGCTATTTTATCAATTTCATCAATATAAATTATTCCACGTTCCGCCTTCTTAACGTCATAATCAGCACTTTGATATAACCTTAATAAAATATTTTCAACATCATCACCGACATAGCCTGCTTCAGTTAAAGTAGTAGCATCGGCAACAGCAAAAGGAACATTCAACATTTTTGCCAAAGTTTGAGCTAAAAGCGTTTTTCCTGAACCTGTCGGACCAACTAAAAGAATATTGCTTTTTTGAATTTCAATATCGGACTCTTTTTGCTCCATATTATGAGCAATTCTTTTATAGTGGTTATAAACCGCAACAGAAAGAACTTTTTTAGCATCATCCTGCCCTACAATATGTTGGTCAAGATAAGCTTTTATTTCATGAGGCTTTGGAATAGATTCTATTGCAACTTCCTCAGGAACATCTTTTTCGTCCTGTTTAAAATTAAATAGCTCTTCATCTAATATTTCATTACATAATTCAATACATTCATCGCAGATACAAACATCTGGACCGGCAATTAATTTTTTTACCTGATCTTGAGTTTTTCCGCAAAATGAACATTTCAAATTAGGATCTGTCGGTTTAGCCATTTATGCTTTCCTTCTTATTTATTATCTTCTAAAGTAATTACTTTATCTATCATTCCATATTCAACTGCTTCTTGAGCTGTCATAATATAGTCACGATCAGTATCTTTTTCGATTTTTTTCAACGGTTGTCCTGTATTTGAAGATAAAATCGAATTCAAAGATTTTTTAATTCTTAAAATTTCATTAGCTTGAATTTCAATATCAGTCGCTTGACCTTGCGCTCCACCAAGAGGTTGATGTATCAGAACTCTTGAATGAGGTAAAGCTAAACGTTTACCTTTTGCGCCTGATGATAACAAAAACGCACCCATAGAAGCAGCTTGACCCAAACAAATTGTTGAAACATCTGCTCTTATGTGTTGCATTGTATCATATATCGCAAAACCCGCAGTTACAGAACCACCCGGAGAATTAATATACAGCATAATGTCTTTTTCGGAATTTTCACTATCCAAAAGCAACATTTGAGCAACTATTAAATTTGCAACCATATCATCAATTGGAGTGCCTAAAAATATAATTCTTTCTCTTAAAAGTCTTGAAAAAATATCAAAAGACCTTTCACCTCTTGATGATTGTTCTATAACTACTGGGACGAAACTCATCTAATTTATCCTTTCAATTAACTTATTTTGCTATAAACGTATTGTTGTTAAGTAGAAATTCATTTACTTTATTTGCTGTTATTTGTTGAGAAAGCGCAGCAAATGAATTTGGATTTTTTCTTAACTCTTCAAATAATTGAACCGGCGCCATACCATACATAGCTGCCAATTGATTTATATGTTCCATAATATCTTTTTGTTCAATTTTTAGTTGTTCATCTTGAGCGATTTTTTCAACAATTAAAGAATTTTTAATTCTTTTTTCAGCTTCTTCACGAAAACGTTTTTCAACTTTTTCCTTTCCTTCAAGCTCAACAAGTTTGTCAAAATCTTGTCCTTGTTGAATTGCTTGATGTTTAGCTTCTTCCATAATTGCTTGATATTCTCTATCCAACATAGAATCTTGAATTTTAATTTCAGTATTAGCTAAAACATTCTCAAAGATTGCATCAGATTTTATTCTTTCATTTTGATTTTTTGCTGTTGTTTCAAGATATTTTTCTATATCTTCTTTAAGTGCATCAAGTGTTTCCTTGCCTGCTTTTTTTGCCAACTCATCATTTAGCTCAGGCATAACTCTTTCTTTAACTTCATGCATATTGATTTTAAATTGCGCATCAGTTCCTTTTAATTTTGCTTCAGGATAATCTTCAGGGAATTTTACATCAATAACAAATTCTTCACCTGCACTGTGTCCAACCAATCCTTCCGCAAAACCCGGAATAAAGTTTGAATTTGTAATATCAAGTGTATAATTTTTACCTTCACCGTGTTCAATTTTTTCTTCGCCAACTTTTCCAATATAGCCTTCAAAATCAAATACAACAGTGTCTTTATCTGTCGAAGGTCTATCTACTTTTTCTAATTTTGAAAATCTTTTTTGAGTCATTTCCAGTTCTTTTTGAAGAGCATCCTCAGGATTTTTAAACTCATCATATTTAATTTCAACATCTTTATATTTACCGATTTTTACTTCCGGTTTCAATTCAACAGTTGCCTTAACCTTTAAATCGGAACCAACTTCAAATTCAACATTTTCAATATTTGGATGAAATGCTATATTTAATTTATTTTCTTCAACTACTTTTTGGAATTCGACAGGAAAAAGCCTATCAATAACTTCTGCTTTAATTCTTTCTGCTCCAACATATTTTTCAACTATGTTATTCGGGGCTTTTCCTTTTCTAAAACCTGCAATATTAACATTAGCTCCATAAGCTTTTAAAGTTCTTTCATAAGCTTCTTTTGCAACCGCAGATTCTATAGTCATATCAATAGTAGCAATATTTTTTTCATCAACTGTAACTGTATTTGTCATGGCACCTCTCAATTATAATATTTTACGTATAATATAGTATAAATCAAAAATAAAAATCATGGTCAATATAGAGTATATTTATCTTTATTTTTGTCAAAAAGTTCATATTTCTTAAATTTCAACCTTTAGAGCAAATTTATTTTTTTTATAGTCAATTAGCCCCTCGGATTTCAACTTTGATAGTTCAAAAGACATCGCAGAGCGGTCAATATTTAAATAATCCGCTAATTCCTGACGATTAAAAGGTATTTCAAAAATGTTTGTTCTATGCTTTTGACTTTCATTTGAAAGATAAGTTAAAAGCTTATCTCTTATTGTTTTTTGGGATATATTTTCAATTTTTTCAATAAGTTCTATATTTTCCTTTGATAAAATTTTAAACAAATTTCTAATTAAAATACTATGATGCATACAAGCGTTTTGGCACATAGTTGAACATTTTTCATAATTCAAAATCAAAATCAAAGCATGCCCCACACACATTGCATTTATGTTTGCTTCAATGTTTTTTGAAGCAACAAGCGCAAGTCCGATATTGTTGTTTGCATATAGCTTCTGAATTATTATTCTTCTTCCCCAATATGTTTCTTTTTCAACATTAACTTCCCCGTCTAAAATCAAGTAAATTTTTGAAATTGTTTCCCCCTGACGGATTATCATATCCCCATCTTCATATTTCTTTACATAACCGCCAAAACACTTTAGCATTTTTTCCAGCTCTTCGTCGGTTATTCCACAAAAAAGCGGGGAATTTTTAATTTTAGAATAATATTTTTCCATAATATTTCCTCAATGTTGTAATTACAACAGAAATGTTGTTAAAACTAGTGTATACTAAAACTATAAAATTGAAAAGGAGAAAATATGGCAAAATATATTTGTAACGTATGCGGCTATGTATATGACGAAGACTTGGGAGACGATGAAAATAATATAAAAGCAGGCACAAAATTTGAGGATTTACCTTCTGATTGGGTTTGTCCATTGTGTTCAGTCGGAAAAGACGATTTTAGTAAAGAATAATTTATGGGAGATATAGCTATGACAACTCAACAAGAAGAAAATTTAATCAATTTGTTGGATGGTTACGTTGAAAAAGGCGGACATCATTTAAACGTTAATGTTTTTAATCGTGAAACATTACTTGATGCTCAAGCTCA
>CALUZA010000011.1 GCA_944325185.1 Candidatus Gastranaerophilales bacterium
CTACCTTATGAAATATATAGAAAAGACAGGCGAAAAAATCGTATATAGCAAAGGACTTCCACAATATTTTATTTCGGACATAATGGATGATGATATAGTTTGCACAATAGGTCAAGAAGATAAAAAACTATTGTTGTTTGATGATTTTAAATGTTGGGATGAAGGCTGCTATATGGGTAAAGTCAGTGCAGGAGTGATTGAACAAATGAGAAAAAGCAACTAATAAAATAACGGCATCGTAAAGAAATGGTGGGTTAAGCAATGGGCTCTGCCTTGCGAACCCCCATTTTAGATGCCGTTTTGTTGCATTCTAACTATAAAATTTGTGCAAAAATTGTTTGCTGGCGTGTGCTTGTCTGGTGGAGCGAAGCGACACCACTTGTATCAAGACAAGCACACGCCAGGATCTCATTTTTGAAATTTCGGAGGGTTCGAATCACTAATGCCCTACCATGTTTGCTTTTTAAATAAAATTATGATAGAATGGATTTAAGTTATAATAAAAGGGGTTATTTAATATGTTGGGCTATATTTCTTATTTAAAAGATTTTAAACAGGAAAAAACTGATAGTATTATACAAAAATTAAAAAATTATTATAATACTGCAGATCCTTCACAAGTTTCATCTTGGAAAACTTTAATTGAAGATATAAAACAATCAAAAAAATTAAGTTTAATAAATGATAACTGTATTATTTCTATTGAATATAGTTTACCACTAAACGGGATGGCATTAGACATTATGTTTTGTGGCAATAATATTGAGGGAGTAAAACAATGTTTTATTATTGAATCAAAACAATGGAATGATAATTACATTAATAATGCAAAATTTTCCAAATATCGTGAACAGGGATATGAATTACATCCGCAGATACAGGTTAGTAGACATAAAAATTGCTTTTCAAATTATTTAGATATTGGTAAAGATTATGTTGTTGTACCATTAGTTTTTATAAGGAATTGCACCCAAAGAGGCATTATAAATCTAGTATCCAAAAATCCTGATATACAAAGTCAAA
Organism: Candidatus Gastranaerophilales bacterium; assembly: GCA_944325185.1. Lineage (GTDB taxonomy): Bacteria > Cyanobacteriota > Vampirovibrionia > Gastranaerophilales > Gastranaerophilaceae > RUG14156. Next base: position 1,024 of record CALUZA010000011.1, read on the forward strand.
AAATAGAAATATTTAACAATATCGACTATATATTAGGACTAATATCAAATTCTTTGATTTCAAATTCTATTAAAATTGAAGAATTAGAAAACGCAACCTTTGAGCCTTCAAAAAACATAATTGATTCAATGAGTTCTATAGTAACTAGAGAGGAACCTTTTATTTTAACATCTGAACAAGAAAGTGTTTTAAAACAAATCGAAGAGGCTTTTAAACAAGGCAAAAAAATTATAAGAATAACAGGAGCTGCAGGTTCTGGGAAAACGGCTATTTTGTTAAATTACTATGTTGAATTATTAAATCGAAGAAGTTCGGGTGAAGATATTAGACCTATATTTATTTCTGGTGCTCAAAATACCGCATTCTATAGAAGTCAGTATCCTGAAGTTGAACAGTCATTTTCATATTCTTATTCATTGGATAGAATGGTTGCTAAAACTAAAGGCAATTTATATTATCTTCTTATGGATGAAGCACAACATAATCAAGAGGGTATTATAACCAGGATGATTGAAAGAAATGCTAATATCGTTCTTTGTTATGATGTTTCTCAAGTTATTAATGCAAATAATTCAATTAAAGAATTGAATGAAATAGAAAAAAGACAGGATTTTATAAGTATTGAATTAAAGGATAGTATAAGGTTCAATGGTTCTCAAGTTGCAGAAAAAAATATACGAAATTATCTCAAAGGTAATCACTCTATTGAGAAAGATTCAAAATTTGATTTTGAAATTTTTGATAATTTTGATGACTTTCAAAGTAAAATTTTTGAAACTATTAAAACTCAACCAGATTTATCTTTTGCCGTGACTGGTCTGCTATCTGATGATGCAGCAAATTTTACTATAGAAGGAAACCCAAATTCAAAATTATTTACTAAATGGGGAAATAAGACAGAATGTGAATGGCTTCCGTATATCAGAGAAAAAAATTATTTAAATAAATACAATGGCAATTTATGGGTTGGCACTTGGTGGATGCCTGGGCTTGATGTTGATTATGTTGCTATTATTGTAGGTGCTGATGCTTGCTTAACAAAAGAAGGAATAAAGGCAGTACCTGAACATGCTAAACATTATCGAATGATGGTTAGTATTGCCCAAGCATTAAATTTTCCAGAAGATTTAATAACAGAAAAGAAAATTTTTGGGAAAGTGTCTGTGGATTATGTTCGTTCTTCTCAAAATATTATAAATTATATAAACAAAGATGCCAAACAAAAAGAAATTTTTGTAAACCTGTTTTCTAAATTGCTTCGCAACAATTATTACATAATGATGACACGAGGAAGAAAAGGCTGTTTCATTTATTTTACAGATAGAAAAGGAGATTAAAATGATGAATGATATTGAAAAAATAGTTAATGATATTTACATTAAATTAAAATCTAAATTGCCACCTGTTTGGGATGGAAAAGATTCTATTCAATACATGAAAGATAATAATTGTTCTCAATGGAGGCAGATGGAATGGCCCGGATTTTATTTTCAATTTATGTGCGAAAACATATTAAAAGAAAATAATTTTATGGATATACCTGGTCCTAAATATGGTAATGTTGTATTTGATGGTTTTAAAAATATACCTTGGGATTTTAAAGCTCATAGTATTGATAAATTAAAAAAGGACTCGGGCAAAATCCCCACTAACGGTTATAATGAAACACTGCAGGCAGTAAATGAATATGGGAATGTAGGATTTATAATTATTTCAGGCGAAAGTGATTATGATGATGAACAACAAACTTTTAAAAAATGGCATGACACATTAAAGGGTGGAACAAGTAAATACGAGTTGGAACGGATTGAACGATCTGCACCATCTAGACGAAGAAAAATAAATTTTAGAATAAAGGAATTGATATTTGTAATTGTCAATGCTGAAACCCTGAACTTTTGTGGAAAATTTCAATCGAATTTTAGAAATTCTAATGGGAAAGGCAGGGCAAGTAAAGTTTTGATAGATTTAAATAATCCAAACATTAAAGTTATTAGATTTAAATTTTAAAATCTTAATTTGAGTTGTTTTTTAATTAAATTTTTGATATAATACACTACATACATGTATGAGGTTTATTATGCAAAAATTTAAATTTATTGACTTGTTTTCTGGTATTGGGGGTTTTCACCAGGCTTTACAAAATTTAGGTGGAGAATGTGTTTTTGCTTCCGATATTGATCCGTATGCAATAGAAACATACTACACCAATTATGGGATTGATTCAAATCATGATATTCGACAAGTAAAAGAACAAGAAATTCCTAAACATGATGTACTATGTGCTGGTTTCCCTTGCCAAGCATTTTCGAAGGCTGGACATCAAAAAGGATTTTTGGATAAAACTAGAGGAACTTTATTCTTTGAAATTATAAGGATATTAAAATATCATCAAACTCCATTTATAATTTTAGAAAATGTTAGAAATCTTACTTCTCATGATAACGGCAATACATGGAAGGTAATAAAAAATTCGCTAAAAGAAATTGGTTATGTTATTACTGAAGACCCTATTATAATTAGCCCACATCAATTAGGTATACCACAAATAAGAGAACGAGTGGTAATTTTAGGCATACATAAATCTTTAGGCGTTAATGAAATAAAAGTTGAATTACCAACATTAACGAAAAACGATGTTAATTTCATGACTTCTGGGATTATAGAAATAGGAAATGTTGATCCCAAATATTACATATCTGAACATGAAGAGAAAGTTTTATTGTGTTGGGATGAGTTTATAAAAGGCATCCAAGAAAAAGTAATAGGCTTTCCTATTTGGTCTGATGAATTTGGACAAACATATGATTATACAAGTTTAGGTTACCCTGCATGGAAAATGAATTTTATTAGACGAAGTAGAGATTTGTATGCAAACAATATAAATTTTATTGATGATTGGTTGAAAAAGTGGGATTATCTAAAAGATTTTACAATGACTGAAAAAAAATTCGAATGGCAATGCGGAAAAGATTGTCAATCAGTATGGGAAGCTTTAATACAATTTAGACCTTCAGGCATTCGTGTAAAAAGACCAACCGTATTTCCTTCTTTGGTTGCTATGGTTCAAATACCAATTATTGGGCCACAAAAACGTCGACTTACGCCAAGAGAAGCTGCAAGACTTCAAAGTTTTCCAGATACTTTTATTTGTAATCCTAATGACCATCAGGCATATAAACAGTTTGGAAATGCAGTTAATGTAAAAGTTATTGAATATATGGCTAAACAGATGTTTAACAATGTAAAGAAAAATAATAATTAAATAAATATAATTTTTAATTGAATTTAAATAAAGTATTTAGTTGGATTTATAATTCTTATTTTAAGATTTTTTTCTTTAGCATACAAAAGTGTATTTCTTGTTCCACTTGGCTGTCCATTCCAACAAGCAATACAAATTGAAGAATGGTCCACCATATATTTATTTCTGTCATTCATACAAGTTGATGTGTAATGGTCGGACAATGTGATAACTTCATCACACCTTTTCAAAATATTTTTATATCTTTTTTGTTGGTCGGGTTTCCATTTCAGTTCCTGTCCAACACAAGGCACAACTGCAATAACTTTGATGTTGTGCTTTTTTCTTAATTCAAGCAAAATCTCTGCACCAATCATATCAAAGCCTTCTGCCATACCTGTCAAAAAAGTAGAAAGTCCATATTTTATAGCACCTTCAAATATTTTTTCTAAATCTTGTTTAAATTTGATGCAACTTTCTTTTGCTTCATTATAACACCAAGGCAAAGACTTTGGTCTATGTCCTGTAAGACAAGCGGTTGTGTCTTTGTTTATTTTTACTTTAATATTCATTTTCATAATAATCTCCTTTATTTATTTTATTTTCTTTATATTTCAAAAGTCAAGTGATGTGTCTGTATAGACACTTATTTTTACACATAATACTGATAAAATCATTAAAAATAATGATTGAGGTGTATTATGAAAATCCAAAGAGCAGTAGCATTGCGTATTAGCAATCTTTTAATTAAAGAAAACATTTCACAATATGAATTAAGTAAAAGAATGTGCACGGATAGGTCAACAATTAAACACATTATTCATGAAGAATACAAAAGCATTAAATTTGAAACGCTTGTTAAAATTGCAGATGCATTTAATATGTCTATACAAGAGTTTTTAGATGATGATTTATTTAAAAGAGAAAATTTAGATATTGAATAACAGAACATAAAAATAGCCAAGAGTTTTTACTTCTGGCTATTAGTTTAGTTATTATTTGGTATATAAATTTTGTTTGCAACCTTTACTGCTTTATATGTAGTGCCATTTATGTTTTGTTCTACATATTCAGGTTTGCCATCGGCAGTTGCTCGTAAGATTAAGCAATAGTTATCTATTTCTGGTTTTTCTATGTTTATATCTATTATTTGTTCTTCTTTCGATACTTCAACAATTTGTATTCCTTTGTTCACAAGGTAGTAACTAAATTGCCATAGTTTTTCAAATTTTCCATTTGAGTCAATGATAAAACTAAAATCATCTTGTGGATAATATGCTGTAATTCTGTAATACATTTTTTAATCTCCTTTTATATTGCTATTTGCCTTAACTTTCTATTGGCGTAAGGTAGCCATTTTTTATTTACAAAGTTTAATATTTCATCACTTGGTTTTGTGTCGTGTTCACCATAGCATTGCAAGACTTTATGGGTTTTAATTGAATATTCAAGAGTCACAAGTGGAGTATTTGGTGATAGTCTATTGCGTATAAAGAATATTAAAGTTTCTTCTCGTGCAAACTTTTGGTCATAATTCATTCTGCCCACGCAATGACTTAATTGCTCGCCTTCATACACTAATTGCTGTGGACTTTTTGCAATTATGCAAACATAATCTTCTTTAACAATTAGCCTTTCAAGAGATAGATATTTGTTAGCCACATTTGCGAATTTTTGATAGAGTTCTTTTCGTTCCTCTGCATCTTTTTCAGCTTTTGCTGTGTGATATTGGTCTATTCTTATATCGTGCCATTTTTTGAAATCGTGCGGATAACGATTTTTATCTTCGGTCATATCAAGTCCTAAATACTCGCAAGCGTGTCTATAATCTTCATAGCAGAAGCCGTCTGTGTTTTGCCTTATAAGATACTTTAAAAACTTGTCTTTTTCGTTATGTTTCAAAAATGTTTTCAAATTTTGAAAATTGTTTTCTTTAGCAAAATATTTTTTAAATTTCTCAAAGTTATAAATTTCTTCAATATCTTTATTCTGCTTATATGCATTGATTATTGAAGAAATATAATATCCAGAACTTGCTTTATATTTGTTTTTGTATAGCCATTTGCAAAAGTTTTTGTCTTTTTCACAAAGTCTTAAAATTTGAATGCTTGTTGCAAGATTGCTTAATCCTGCTTTAACCAACAATTCGCATTTGGGATACTTTTCATAGAATTTCAAATAGTTTAAAATATCTGTGTATTTATATAAGTCCACTGCTGAATACTTATATTTTTCAAGTTTTGAGATATATTCTTTGTTGATAATCGGAGCATTTATTCTAAAATATTTTGCATCGTTATACCCCCAATCGTAATCAGTCCAATGTGGATATTTAGATATGCCTTCACGATACCAGCCAACTTTATAAAAGCCCATTGTAAATCCAATATCTTGCAAGTAAACTTTATCAGTATTTATTCCGTGAATGACAACTTGCTTGCAATACCAATTTTTATAGTGGTTTCTAACTGCTACAACAACTTCGCACAATTCTTTTCTATATTGCGTAAAGTATTTGTAAAATCGAGTGTTGCCATTTGGTTTTGGATACTCCTGCAAGTCTAATTTTTTAATTTTATTCAGTATGTTTTTAGGTATAGGTTTAATATCAAATTCTGTAATCATATTTAACTCCTTTTATTGCAATTTAACTTTGCCATCAAGTAGTGCAGATATTGTTTTAAGTAAAAATTTATCAAAGGTTTGATTGTGTATATCAACACTAATAGGCTCGACTTTCTCTTGTTTAGGTTCTTGTTTATGAATAAACTCCACATTATCATTTTCAATAATGATGCAGTTATATTTGTCTTTAACTCTTGCTATATAATCTTCCTTTACATGATATGGGAAGCCTGTCATATCGACTTTAAGAGTATCAAAAATTTTCTTTGTAAGTGTCAAATTCATTTCTTTTGCGATTATATTTGCAGTTTCGTTAAATGCTTCGTAAAAATCACCAAGTTTAATAAAAACAAGAGAGTCTGGATAACTCTCTTGCGTGTCTTTATAGTTTAAATACCAATCAGGAAGTTCTTGCTTTGTTTCTTCAATAATTTCTTTTTGTTCTTCGGATTTATCTTTACTTTCTTGTGTATTTGTGGATAAGTCCAGCATATCGAAGAAAGACTGTTGATTATTTTCTTTTTTAGGCTTTGGTGTTTCAATTTGTTTAGGTAATGTAGGTGGTGATTTCTTATATTCACTACCATCTTCATTAAGCAAAATACCTTCGATTGTATCTTCTTTAAAATAGTGAATTGCCCAAGCAAAGACTATCTTATCTTCTATGCAAGCGCCTTTTGCACCTTTCTTTGCAAGTTTTCTTGATTCTTCACAAGCATATTGAAGAAAGGTATCAAGTGTTTTCTTATTTATTAAAGTTTTGTTATCCTTTTGAATTTTAACGCCATTATTGATTTTATCTGCAAGAGTTTCGCTTGCATTTTCTTCCAAATATTCTCTGATGATTTCTTGCTCTCTGCAATTTGTTTCGAGATTTAACTTAATCATGCAATCCTCCTAATACCACCACCAAAACTGTCAATAAGAATACTACCAAATTCGCTAAAATCATTGACTGTTTTGTTCCAAACATAAGCGAATGCGGAGTGTTGTCCTTCTGAATATTCAATCAAAAGTTCG
>CALUZA010000012.1 GCA_944325185.1 Candidatus Gastranaerophilales bacterium
ACGGTTATAGAACTGCTGAAGGCATGGAGATATTGGGTTATGAACTCCGTCCGAAAGATTTTTCAAAGAAAGGTTTGTGTCGTTCCAAAGGCACACCCAATAATCTTTCTGCAGTAAATCGTTATACTAAAGACACAGAGATTTTGTGTATAGTAGAGGGCTTTTTAGATGCTTACGCTCTATGGCAACACCTGAATGAACATGGACAGTCAAGTAAGTATCATATCGTAACTCCAACAAACGGAATAAATTCTCTACCCAAACATATTGACCGTATAGAGTTTGACAAATACAAAAAGCACTATCTTTTTGTAGATAATGATGAAGTTTCAAGACCAATAGCAGACAAAATCTGCGCCCAATATCCGTTTGAAAACATCCGCCTTACCTGCGGCTGCAAAGATTTTAACGAACATTATTTGAGGTGTATTAGCAACAAGCACCTCATTTCCTGATTTTATCGTACATTTTCAAATTTAGAAATAAGTTAACATTTCAAAAAATATTAATAAATACTTAACTTTTATTCTATATATAAATATTGCTGTTATTATTATAATTATGAGTTTAAACAATTCTATAAAAAAGGAAAAAAATATTATTTTTATAAGTCATGCCACTCCAGAAGATGACGAATTAGCTATCTGGCTTGCTTCAAGATTACAAATGGCAGGTTATGAGGTTTGGATTGATAAAGATGAACTAAAGGGTGGCGAAAAGTTTTGGGAAGATATTCAACAGACTTTAACCAATAACACCGTAAAATTTATCTGCATTTTATCAAATATTTCTGTTAATAAAGAAGGTGTAAAAGACGAAATCAATTATGCTTTAAGCATAGAACGAGAACGTAATTTAAACGATTTTGTTTTGCCTATTTTAAAAGAATCTGTGTCGCAAATGCCTATCAATATTGCTAGAAAAAATTATATAGGAGAATTTAGAAGTGATTGGGGCAAAGGTTTAGAAAGAGTTCTAAATTTTTTAGAAAAACATCTTGTACCCAAAGAAAAAAACAGTATTTCTAACGACATAGAAACTCTTATTAGAAAACAAGTAGTAAAACTGGAACAAGGTGCAGAAACAATCATGTCTAACCAGTTTGAAATAAAGCAACTTCCAAAATTTATATATATGTATAAACCCATGGATAAAATGCCTAGGACTTATAAATATTATAGGCATCCTATAAGAGAGTTAGGAGGATATTTAATTTCTTTCTATTGTCCTGAAAAAATGCAATCTATTATTACAGAACAAGAGCTAAAATACACTGAATGCATAGGACTGAATGAATTTATAAATGTTAAATATAAGCAATACGCTTTAAATGCTACGCAAAAAGATATTGACAATATTATAAAAACTTTAATTTCAAAAACATTTGATATGCTATTTGAAGAAAAACAGTTAAGAAATTTTCAGGGGGCATATACTTCTGATTGGTGGATTCCCAATAATTTATTATCTAAAAATAAAATTCAATTCTGTAACTATAAAAATGAAAAGACCCATAGAGCAATGGTTGGCAAAAGCATTCAGTATATATGGCATTTTTGTTTTAGATATAGAATTAGAAAGAATAATGAAAATTTTTATATAGAAATATCTCCGCGAACAATATATACGGATGAAAATGATAATATAATACCAAGTGATACAAAGCTCAATAAACTTAGAATTAGTAGAACAAAAAACTGGTATAACGAAAAATGGCGAGAGTTATTAACAGCATTTATGTATTGGTTAAATAATGGGCAAGACATAGTCATTAATTTTGAAAATAATGGTGTTTTGGTTTGTTCTTGGAAACCCGAATTTTTTGAATCAAATATAATAATTTGCGAAGATAAGTTAAATATCGATGAAGGGGATCTGAACTATGAAGAATAATAGCTACATATTAGATTTCTTTTCAGAACCCTTACTTGAATTTGCACATTCTCAAAAGTCTGATTATTGTAAAGATGGTTTATTTTTATATGGACCACTTCAATCAAAACCAGACGTTAGTTATGGCATTATTGGACATGAAGACGGAATTAAACGCTTTGAAAAATGGTTAAATTCTATTTCAACATATATTCAATCTGCCGATATACAAAAATTACATTTTTCATCTTTTCCCGGTTTTCAAACAATTTTTAATTCAAAATTCAGATTAGTCGAAAAAGCAAAATTATTCATTGCAAAAGAGATTATTTTAAACACAATAAAACTTGATAACAAGAATAAAGCAATTTATGATACCGTTAATTTGTACAAAGATAAGTTAATAGATTATGGGAATAATGAAGAAGAAATTCCAGATGTATGGTTTGTTATAATTCCCGAAGAAGTATATACTTTTGGACGCCCTCAACGCAGTGTACCAAAAGATGAAAGAATTAAGTCAAATTTAATGTATAATAAACACATGAAAGCGAAAGATGTACCCGGTCAAACAAAACTTTTTCCAGAAATGACAGAACAAGCAAAAATATTTGATTATGGTACAGATTTTAGAAGGCAATTAAAAGCAAGATTATTAAAAGAAAAAATTTCAATACAAATTATACGAGAAACATCAATTGCCCCAAATGACTTTTTAAATTCAAAAAACGAGCCAATAAGAGATGTACAAGATCCCGCAACTATAGCTTGGAATTTAACTACAACTGCTATGTTTAAAGCAGGCTGTAAACCTTGGAAGTTAGCAGATATAAGAAAGGGCGTATGTTATATTGGTTTAGTTTTTAAAAAATTAGATAAAATCTGTTCAAGAGGCAACGCTTGTTGTGGAGCCCAAATGTTTTTAGATACAGGGGATGGATTGGTATTTAAAGGTGCTATTGGAAATTGGTTGGATCGTGAAAGTGGAGAATTTCATCTTTCTAAAGATAAAGCTAAAGAACTTATGAGAAAAATTCTTGAAGAATATAATAGAGGACAAGGTTATTATCCAAAAGAATTGTTTATTCATGGTAGGACATACTTTAATGATAATGAATGGCAAGGTTTTACGGAAGCCGTTCAAGATACTGGAACAAAAATTATTGGTATAAGAATTACTCGTTCCACCAATGAACTAAAATTATATAGACTTGATGGGAAACGACCAATTATTAGAGGTACAGCATTTAAAATTTCAGATAAGAAAGCATATTTGTGGACTTCTGGATATATCGAAAGATTTAATACATATCCTGGATTTAATGTTCCCAATCCTATAGCTATAGAAATATGTCAAGGTGATGCTGACTTGGATACAGTTATAAAAGATATTTTTTCATTAACAAAAATAAATTTTAATAGTTGTGCATATGGTGATAGCGTACCTGTAACATTGAAATTTGCAGATGCTGTTGGAGATATTTTAACAGCGGCACCATATGAGGAAGTGCCACCATTGCCATTTATTTATTATATATAAATTTTATCTTGTATAAAACGTGTTTTTTATGCTAAATACCTATTTGGATTTAACCGTTATTTGGGGACTGTTTGGGGACTAATTTTACGCAAGGGGACTATAGTTTTCGGCAGGTTACAGCATTAAATTGTATCTAAATATCAACAAAAACAAGTCTTTTGACAATTTACAACAGGTTACGAAAATTATAGAAATGGGTTCGAATCCCACCTCCTCCTCCATTTTGAAAGAGCCTCAAAAGGCTCTTTTTTAGTGGGTTTCTGCTTTTGTAGTTATAGTTTATCAGGACATTTGAGATAAGGGTTTTGAGTCTAAATTACCGATTTGTTAGGGATTTGAGACTAATTTATAGTGTTGAGATTTGATGGTCTTTTCTTGCACTTTTGTTTCAATTTTTGCACTAAATTTCACTGATATTCTGTTATCTTAAATTTAGTTTAGCATCTATCTTGCATGGCATTTGAGTTTTAGCCATGATACTTTTAGTGCAAGAATTGTCCGGTTTGAATTGCTTCTGGTTTGCTATGTGTCGAAATATCCCTAAGATTGAGATTTAGGACTTGATTTATTCCAAATGGTGAGCGATGAATGTGTATACAAAGGAAATACGCATGGCAGAATTTACATCAGAAAAATCGCAACAAATCGCATTAGCAAGATTAGATATAGTTTATCAATGGCTTGAATTCAGAAAAAAATCAACAAATAAACTTCAAGCTGATTATGATTTTGTAAAATTGCATAATACTTCAAATTCACAACTGTTTGAGATTCTAGGCAAAATATCTAGAGGAAGTTTACATCGTTGGCATTCAATGCTAAACGGCACAGAAGATTACACAAAACTTCTGCCACAATATAAGTATAGTAGTGTTGACAATTATAGGACGGTCTTAAGTGATGAAGAAATCAAAATATTTATGGGCTTACTTTTGCACCCCAATCGGCTCTGTATCGGCAAAGCAATCGCACTTACAAAATACAAGCTCAAAGAGCAAGGTCAAAGTTTTATCCCTGCTGATATTACATTTCGTCGTTATGCAAAATGGTTTAAAGATAATAATTATGACAAATGGATTCTTGCCCGTGACGGTGAAAAAGCTTTATCAGATAAAGTTGAGCCATACA
>CALUZA010000013.1 GCA_944325185.1 Candidatus Gastranaerophilales bacterium
ACAAAAAACAAATATCCATTAAAACATAAAAAAATAACATAGAGTATTATTTTAAAAATAATTTTTTTATCTAGTTTTTGTTCCATATTTTATCAAGCTCATCTTTTGTGATTATTATATCATGGATAGTGAAATAACCTTTTAAATTTCCTTTTAACATTTGTCTTCTGCCTGCTTCAACAATAGCATTTTCGCCTTTATTAAAATCATAAGTATCAAACATATATAAGTGCAGATTTCCTTGTTTATCTATTCCTGAATTTAGAAAATCAACACTTCCAAAGGCATTATGAAAGACTTTATACAAATCAAGTTATTTTTATAAAATAAAAATTGTAAGCATTGTATATTAAAAATTTTAAAAAACTTTTTTTAAATGGAGATGGCGAGAATCGAACTCGCGTCCGAAATGATACCACAACGATGTCTACATTCATAGGCACTTTTATCTTGAACTACAACCGGAAAATTGCCGCAACCAATTACAGCTCAAAGACAATTTTAAAGACTGACAACTTCATAAAGCTGTATCTTGACATACGTCGCTAAATGAAAACGTATGCTGTACTTGCATAATTGACCCCGTAAACCGGCAAGTTGGGCTTACAGAGTGGCTGAGCTAATTAAGCAGCTGCCATTGCTCTTTGAGCAAAAGCATTTTCAGCAATTACAACGTTATTAGCGTTTATTTTTTTGAAAAGTTTAACGAGTTATTCGGCTCGAAATGCAATCGCAGCGATAAACTTCACCCCGTCGAAACCTTTACATCCCCATATTTAATTTTCAATGTAACTATAATATTGAGTGTATCCCATTTTTACTAAATTTACAAGTCTTTCATAACCAATTTCTTCTACGACTCTTTTCTTTGATTTTTCTCTGTTCCTTATTGCTATATCCATTGCCAAATTTTCAATTTCTTTTGGAGATCTGATTACGCCTCTTACATTATCTTTTATAATTGTTTCTTTGGCTTCTTGTTTGCTTTCTTCAAAAATTTGTCTTTCAATTTCGTCTATTCTTTCATTTACTTCAAAAATTTCACTAAGAAAAAAGATGATACTACTTTCCTGTAATTCGTCAAATCCTTCTAAAAATTGGCACAACAAAATTTTTCTTATTTTTTCATCCGCATTTTTATCAAGCAAAATCGTGTACTCTTTTGTTTGTTTTGATAATAAATCCATAAATCGCTGCTCGTCTTTATCATTAAAATAAACAATTTGCCTTGAATTATTTATACCAATTCGCAGAAAATATGCAGGTATATATTTTAAAATTTCATTTTTTACTTGTTCTTTTTCTTCGTCATTCAAAGGATTCATAAATGAATTTAATTTAATTTCTGCTTTTTTATCAGATAAATTAAGTCCTTTTACATAATTTACAATTGCTGCCAATTTTTTATATTCAGGAGAACTAATAAAATTTTCAAAAACTAAAAAAAACATTACCTCGTCATCAAGTTTATTTTTACCATAGTCTTCAATAATTTTTTTAGGAAAAGTGTTTAAAAACATCTGATAAACTTGGTAGTTAACTTTTCCGCTTGGAGAAAATGTGTCTGAAAATGCTTTTATTCTTGCTTTAAGTTGTCTTGGAATATCTGTTCTATCTTTATTATCTTTTTTTCTTACTATTCTCCCGCCCGTTTGCCTTTTTGGTGAAATTTGAACGCTATCTGGAATATTATCGCTATTTTGCTCCGCTATCTTTATTTCTTTCTGAGAATAAGTATTATATAATAATTCAGCTTGCTTTATAATGTTATCCAGACGTTCAATAATATCTGTTTCTTCAAATTCACCCTTGATTTCTTTTTGAATTTTATTTAATGCTCGTTCAATTTTTGTAATTTCTTCAAAAAGTTTTTCAAAATCTTCCTTGTTGCTTCCCCTTGAGAATCTGTTTTGTTCTTCTTTTAACATAGCAATCCAATCTGATAAATCAGAAATTTTTTGCCTTAATTCTAAAGACTGTGCAGCAGGTATTTTATAACTTGAACTATTTTTTTCTGGTTTTAAAACTTTATTTTCTTCAGGTGTTTCATCCGAAAATGCTTCAAGATATTGTCTATAAGTATTATTGTTGCCAACTTTTGCACTTGTTCTTGCTATAAATAAGCCCTTTTTTTCTTGATATTCAGCTTCGCTATTTGTTAAAAGCAATTCCCCATTTGTTTCAGGAGCGTGTTTAATTGCTCTATATATTTTTTCCATTGAATTTGGTGCTACTTTTTTCCCTTTTGTATATAAAATAAAACCTGAAAATGGTGAAGCTAATTTAACTCCATCCATCTGACCTTCTGCAAGCGCTTCAAATCCAAAAAATTTTAAAATATTAATTGCTTTTGACACGCTGACATTATTACAATCTAAGTTATCAGACTTTTGTATTCTTTTGATTTCTTCAATATCAATCTTATTTTTAGCACCAAAATTAACCTTATCGTATGCCATTGGTTGCGTGTTATTTTTTTGTGTCGGCATATTTTTTGTGCTTTTATTAATAAAATTCCAGGTTACGTTATTTATTTTTAAAATTTTCATATTTATTATTCCTTTGCAAGAATATAAGTGTGGTAATTTTTTTATTTTGCTAATAATTTAAAAATTAAATTATATAATCTCTTTGGCAATATGAATTTATAATAAAAAAATATATTATAATATTCAAAAGGAGAAAAAATGTTAGTTGAATTAGATAAAAATAACTTTGAAAACGAAACAAAACAAGGGTTAAAGCTTGTTGATTTTTATACAACTTGGTGTAAATATTGCCAAAATGAAGAAAATGTACTTAAAGAATTGAGTGATAACGGTTTTTGGATTGGAAAACTAGATTGCGACAGACACGCAGAAATTGCTCATAAGTATGGAGTAACCGGATTTCCAAGTTTTATCCTTTTTAAAAACGGAAAAGTTGCCGCACAATTCGCCGGCTACCACACAAAAAGTCAACTTTTAAACAGACTGACAAATCATTTAAATTAACCGAATATTCCGCTTGAAAGGTATCTTTCTCCGGTATCAGAAACAATTACAACTATATTTTTATTAACGTCTTTTTGCGATTCTTGAATTGCAGCAAAAACGTTTGCACCTGATGAAATTCCTGCTAAAATACCTTCCTTTTTAGCAAGCTCTACAGTTGTATTTATAGCATCTTCATCACTTACGGTAACAATCTCATCAATTAAAGACGTATCCAAAATTAAAGGTTTAAAACCTGCGCCTATGCCTTGAATTTTATGGCTTCCTGAGCAACCTTGCGTAAGATAAGGGCTTGATTTTGGTTCTATTCCGACTATTTTAATTTTTGGATTATATTCTTTTAATTTTTTTGCAATGCCTGTAATTGTTCCGCCTGTTCCAATGCCCGCAACAAAAGTATCAATATTTCCTTCCGTATCACGCCATATTTCTTTTGCTGTAGTCATATAATGAGCCATAGGGTTATCTTGATTTTCAAATTGTTGAGGAATAAAACTGTTAGAATTACGATTTTTTAGTTCCGTCGCTTTATCAATTGCCCCCTTCATACCCAAAGCGCCATCAGTCAATATTAATTTTGCTCCGTATGCCTGCATTAAAATTTGTCTTTCTTTGCTCATATTATCAGGCATAATAATTGTCAACTTATATCCCTTAACAGCACAAACGAGCGCAAGTCCAACTCCTGTATTTCCGCTTGTCGGTTCAATGATTTCAGTGTCTTTATCAATTAAGCCTTTTTTTTCAGCCTCAATAATCATATTAAATGCTACTCTATCCTTAATTGAGCCGGCAGGATTGAAATATTCTGTTTTTGCAAAAACATTCCCCCTTGAAAGATTGTTTAATCTTATTAATGGAGTGTTCCCGATTGTATCTAAAATATTTTTATATATTTTCATATAGTACCGTTTTATTAATTATATCTACACTTACAGTCATTATATTCACATTTTCCGTCTTTTTCAATATTTAAAAAATTTTCCGTTATATATTCAACTTTAAATTTATATTTTTTTGCAATTTTTTTAATTCTATCAAAATAAATTAACTGCTCAGGTGCTTTATCAGAATCTAAAATCAAAACAATTTTTGGAGTTTTTCTTGTCATCAACCCATAATAAAGTGCTTGTCCGACTGCTTCATAACTTTTGTTTGCAAAATCATACTCTATTGCATATTTTTTTGTTAAGCAATCAACTCTTGTTTTATCTTTAAGTTCAAACTCTTCAACTCCGCCCACACTAAGACAATGTGCATGTTGAAAAGATGATTCATTATGGTTATGGTGAACATATTTATAACCATTTGGCGCATATCTGTATTCAAAAGGAGAGGCGTAAACAAGGGGAGATAAAAATAATATATTACTTAAAAAAATAATAACACTTTCTTCATAAAATTACTATAACATGCAAAATATACCCATACAAATTAATATATTTAACATTTAAGAAAAATTAAGTAAATGGATAATAAGTATATGGGTACAAATTTAGATAAGCAAATAGGTGCAAGGTTAAAACATTTAAGAACAAAAGCAGGTTATACCCAAGCGCAATTAGCAGAAAGGGTGGGTTGCGAAACTTCCACAATTGCTCATTGCGAAATAGGTAAAAACAGAATTTCATTAACTTTGTTAGGTAATATTGCAAATATTCTTGAAGTTGAATTATATAAGTTTTTTATTGCACGTGAACCAGAGGAAAATGAAAAAACTCTTAAATCAATTAATGAACTGCTTAAAACAGCAAGTAAAGCTCAGCTTGGTTTAATTTATGATACAATAAGCAACATATTAGATTTAACAGATATAGAAAAATAAAGTTTTAAAAAATTATATTTTATTATTTAAAAATAATATGCCGAATAATAATTACCCGCCTTTAAAATATTTTATTGTTTAAGCGATATTTTGGAGACTTTTTAATCGTTTAAAAATAAACATAAAAAAAGAAGCCCTAAGGCTTCTTTATCTTTTTAAATGGTACCCCCAAGCGAATTCGAATCGCTGTCTACACCGTGAAAGGGTGTTGTCCTAGGCCTCTAGACGATGGGGGCATAGAATTTTATCTTTTTTCGCTATATACAAACAAACCAATAATATCGTTTAATTTATTTAGTTGTTTTTGATAGCTTGCTGCTTGTTTTTCTAACGTACGGATATTGCTTTTATATTCTTGAATTGTATAATTGCAATCTTTAATTGAGCTGTTCAAACAATCACGAACCCTCTGAGCATCTTGAAGAACCGTTTTCATAGGAATTCCGAGAGCTTCAATTGTTTGACGAATTATTTGCGCACCTGTTTGTCTTGGAACGCCTGTTGGCAATTGAGAGATTAATCTCTTTAAGACATTGATGTTATTTGGCATTTCAAATTCTTCAACATCTTCTTCATTTTCAATTGACAACTTTAAGTCAGGATTTGAAGCAACTTCTTCTTCATTTACAGAAAATACCGGTTGATAATCTTTTGCGCTTCCGCCGAAATCGAATGAGCTTTCTGCGGTTGAATCAGCCAAACTTTCAAGAGAAAGTTCATCATTATCATCAAAAGAGTCCATTATATTTTCTGAACTTGTTTCTGTTGCTTCGTCAAAGTCTTGTTGCTTTAGTGCATCTACTATTTTTTTACCCATATTTTTCGGTAATTCTCTTTCTTGCATTTAGCAACTCCTTCTAAATTCTTTTCGGAACGACTTTGTTCTGTAAATATATCTAACCAAAAAAAAATTTTTTTGTCAAACTCATTTATTTAATTTGCTTAAAAAAAATTAATATAGAGTGTATTTTATACGATTAATATTCTCGTCATTGATTTATTGTTATAAAATCATCAACTTCAATATCTTCGCCTATCATATTAATTTCTTTTTGAAAATGCTCAAAATCGGTATTTTCGTACAGTAATGCAATTAAATTAGGATTTTGATACAATTCTTTTTTCCATTTATGAATTAATTTTGAAGCGTATTTTTTATCATTGCTTTTATTTTTTAATATTTCACTTGCTTTTTTTCCGTTTGCAAACTCAATCAAAGCCCATCTTTTAAAAGATTTAGTAAAATATATTCTTGTTTTTTCTTTTATATTTTCGCTCATTTTAATATTATTATATAACATAGCAACAATTTTTTTTCACAAGCATTAAAAAAATGTAATACAGGAGAAATATTATGATTTCAAAAATAAATTTTCAAGGTTTGCACATACCAAGAACCAAAGAAAATGAAAGAGTATTGTCTAAAATTGCAAGTGACCACAAAACAAAAGAAATTCTTGAAAATGGGCTTGGCAACATAGACATGAGTTCAGACAAACTTTTTCATGATGTATATTTAGAAGCTTCGGAATTAGATGCTCAAAATAATGGCAGAAAAATATACAGATTAAAATTAAAAAGACCGAACGGTAAAGATACAGTAGCTGATACATATTTAAACCAACCTTATGATAATAGCGATGCATCAAAAGCCCATTTTTTAAATAGTCTTAGAAGCGAATTGAATACTTTAAGAGAAAAAATGCTTGATTATTTTGTTAACGTAGACGATATTTTTTCAAGATTCAAGTAAGGTTTGTAGCAATATTTTTTCTTGATATTTTTTATTAATATATAAACTTTAATTTGAAAGTAAAAAAAACTAATGCAAAATGTAGGCAATATTTCATTTAGAGCAAATAGTTCCGGACCAAAAAAGTCTGCAAATTCAAGTTGCGTGAATATAAACACTAGTGCAGCAAATTCGGATAATAAAAAAGAAAATAGAAGTAAAATAGCTAATCTTATTGCTGGATTTTTTACAGGTGCATTTATAAATAAAACAATAACAAATATGCCTGGTAACTTTATATTCCCCGAAATATTTTCAAAAATAGACCGGTTAAATAAAAATTTATCAAAAAATGAAATACAACAAATTGAAGAAACTGCTTCAAAAGCAATTAAAACCTCGGAATTATCCAAAAAAGGCGTTGAAATAATTAAAGCAAGCCCTGGAAATGAAAATCTAATTCAAAGAATAATGACTTATGAAGTTAATAACGGAAATTTTAAATTTTTCCCAAGGTCTTACAAAAGAAATTTAAGCGATTTATATACTTCTCTTGTGCTAAAAGGTCAAAACACTTATTATACTATTACAAACAAAAAAATAGTTCTTCCCGAAAACGATTTACAACTTGCCGTATTTCATGAAATTGGTCATGCAATGAATGGTAATTTAAGCAAAATCGGAAAAATATTGCAAAAATCAAGAAGCTCAATTTTGCTTGCTTTTCCGATTTTAGTTATTGCACTATTAAAAAATAAAAAATCACCGGAAGAAAAACCTAAAAACAAACTTGATAAAATAACAACATTTATAAAAAATAATGCCGGAAAATTAACTTTTGCAACGTTCATACCTTTGTTAATCGAAGAAGGGCTTGCTTCAATAAAAGGTAATGCTATAGCAAAACAATTTTTAAGCCCTGAACTTGCGAAAAAAGTCGTTAAATATAACGGTGTTGCACTTTTATCTTACTTAACAAGCGCAATTTTTAGCGGAGTTGGCATTTATCTTGGAAACAAGGCTAGAGATGCTGCTTTAAAGGAAGGTTATTTTGCAAAAAATCAAGATAAAAATTAAAAATTTTTTATCTTAAAAATCCTATTAGGCCTTTGCAATTTTAGTTTTTTTAGTAAAAAATAAGGATATAAATTGCGGAAGGATTATTTTGATAAAAAAGCTAAATATAATTAAAGGTGATTTTTTTGGCGGAGTAATTGCAAGTATAATTGCTCTTCCGCAAGCATTAGCCTTTGGTGTTGCGTCCGGACTCGGTGCAGCAGCCGGAATTTGGGGTGCAATAGTTTTATCTTTTATAGGTGCAATTGTTGGTCTAAATTGTCCCATAATATCCGGTCCAACAGGTCCAAGTGCAATTATTATTGCACATGTTTATGCGCTTATGAATGGGGATATTTCAAATGTATTTTTAATTTTGGCTTTTAGCGCAATTATTCAAATGATAATTTCAATAACTTCCATTCCGTCTTTAATAAAATATGTTCCATACCCTGTAATTTCAGGGTTTTTGAGTGGTATTGGAATAATAATTATAATTTTACAAATCTCCCCTATTTTGGGAGGTCAAAATTATTCGTCTGTTTTATTAACTTTAAAAAATATACCTTTATGTATTCAAAATGTTAATTTTGACGCGGTATTATTAGGTTTTATTTCTCTTTTGATTGTATTTTTAATTCCTAAAAATATTTCAAAATATATTCCATCTCAAATTATAGCGTTGATTTTAGGCAGCTTGATTTGTTTTTATTTTAATTTTGATGTTGATAAAATTCCTGCAATTACTTTTGAAATTCCAAAATTTACTCTTAACGATTTTAATTTTACTGTTTTATCAAATTCGCTAACGATAGCTTTATCTATATCTTTTGTTTTAACCTCTGAAAGTCTTTTAACTGGGCTTGTTATGGAGTCTTTGGCAAAGAAAAAATACAATCCGAAAAAACTTGTATTTTCTCAAGGGCTTGGTAATTTGGTTTGTTCGTTTTTTGGTATTATGCAAGGTTCGGCTGCTACCATGAGAAGCGTTGCGGCGTATAAAATCGGTTCTACAACAAAATTGAGCGCAATTTTTAGCTCTTTAATTTTATTAATTGCATTATATAAGTTTTCTCCTTTAATTTCTCAGATTCCAATTTGCGTTCTGAGTGCTATTTTAATTAAAATCGGACATGATATTTTAGATTTGAAGATATTTAAAATAATTAAACATGCGCCCAAAGATGACATTCTAACTTTATGTATTGTTATATTTTTAACTGTTTTTTATAATTTAATCTTTGCAATTATTACAGGAATAGTTTTAGCCTCAATTCTTTATGCTAAGAGAATAGCAGACAATACTAATATTAAAGAAACATATAATCCTGAAGGCTATAGTTTGGACGAAGAAAAAACCGAAAAAGATTCTCATTATAAAATCAGAATTTTACATATAGACGGGCAGTTTTTCTTTGGTTCAATCAGTCAAATTGTTTCTCATTTTGACGAAATGCTTGGAGTTAAATATATTATCTTAACTTATTCCAATTCTCATAAGCTTGATATGTCCGCAATATTTGCTCTTGAGGATATAATCATAAGGCTTGATGCGCAGAAAATAAAACTTTGTTTTGTTGCATCGTATGATGAAATTTATAAACAACTTGAGGCTATTAAAAAAGAAGGTTTTGATTTGTTGTTATATAAAAATGAACAAGAAGCAATAGATTTTGCACTTGAAAATATTAATGGTGCAATCAAATGATAAAACGAGAATTTATTGGAACCATAAATGGATTAATTGCTTCTATAAGTTACGGGACAAACCCGCTGTTTGCTCTTCCTCTTTATGCGTATGGGTTTAGTGTAAATTCGGTATTATTTTACAGATATTTTTTTGCGGTTATAATTTACGCATTTATTATCAAATTTATTAAAAAAATATCTATGAAAGTATCTTTTAAGCAAGGAGTGTTTTTGCTTGTTTTAGGATTATTATTTTCATGTTCTTCTCTTGCGTTATTTAAAAGTTTTGAATTTTTGGATTCTGGCATTGCTTGCACAATTTTATTTGTATATCCAATGTTTACAGCAATAATTATGTCATTATTTTTCAAAGAAAAGATAACATTTAAAGTTGTTTCTTCAATGTTTTGTGCTTTTATTGGAATTTTTCTTTTATCGTTTAACAATATAAGCTCTAAAATTAACCCTTATGGCATAATTTTGGTATTATTTTCGGCGTTACTATATGCGCTCTATATGGTTGGAGTTAAAAAATTTTCTTATATAAACCATTTAAAAATAGAAAAATTAAATTTCTATACTATGCTGTTTGGTTTATTTGTTTATATTTTTAGTTCAAAATTTGGTATTAATCTTGAAACAATTGGCAATATGAAACATTTATTTTTTCTTTTAATGTTATCAATTTTTCCCACAATTATTTCAATTGAAACAATTAATATTGCAATTAAACTTATTGGCTCTACAAAAACGGCTATTTTAGGAACTCTCGAACCATTAAGTGCAATTTTCTTTGGAGTCGTATTTTTTCATGAACAACTTAATTTTAGATCTGTTTTGGGAATTGCTTTGATTTTATGCGGCATTTCTTTTGTTGTTATACAAAAGAAATCTTATAAGACTAATTAAAAATTTACTTTTAAAAATACGTTTGGAAAAGCTGATATTAAATTTGAAGAAGTTGATAAACAAAGAAATCTGCATTTAAAAATTTTTGATACTTACTTTTAATAAAGGCGAAAATGCTATTGTTGAAGCAGGCAGAAGACAAATGTTAAAAGGAAATTTAAAAGGCTATTTCACAATCCATGATATAATAATCACAAAAGATGAGCTTGATAAAATATGGAACAAAAACTAGATAAAAAAATTATTTTTAAAATAATACTCTATGTTATTTTTTTATGTTTTAATGGATATTTGTTTTTTGT
>CALUZA010000014.1 GCA_944325185.1 Candidatus Gastranaerophilales bacterium
ATGCAACAGATACATTAGAATTTTTCATTTTCTTTGTAATAATTGGAGCAAATGCTGCAGTTATACAAGATATTGTAATCAAACTAATCATTAGTTCGATTAGAGAAAAAGCACTCATGCGCTTTTCAAAAATTGCCTTTTTCATATTGTTCCTTTTTGTGTTTTGACATAGACAAATATTTTTAAAATTTTCTATATATATGTCTACATAAACAAAATAACATGCATTTAAAAATTTGTACACATGTAAAGAATATTTTAATTTATCTACATTAGTGAAGTTTAAAATTCAACATAAGCAATGTATTTTTAAAAAAATACATAAGGATATTGACAAAATGCAAGAATACGAAAACAAAAACTACATAGCAAAAAAAATTAAACTTGCAAGAAAACAATCAAATTTAACACAACAAGAACTTGCAGAAAAAATCGGAATAAGCTCAAAACAACTGTCAAGAATTGAAATAGGGGCATTTCTTCCTTCACTGATAACTTTTTTAAAAATAATTGATGTTCTAAAAATAGACATACGTGACTTTGGAATAACAATAAACCCAACAAAAAATAAACTGCAAAATAAACTGCTAAAAATCCTCTATTCATCAAGCGACAAAGAATTAGAATTATATTTTGACATAATAAGTGTTCTCATCAAAAATTCTAAAAAAATTAAAAATTAACCTCTACTTTAGATCCCATATCAGTCTTAATTGAAATAATTTTATTTTCAATGCGATTTTTTAAATCATCAACATGAGAAATTATACCAATTAATCTTCCTGTTTCAGAAAGAGATACAATAACATCTAAAGCAAGTTCTAAAGATTCACTATCAAGTGTTCCAAACCCCTCGTCGATAAACATCGCATCAATATTTACAGCTCCCGAAAAACAAGAAATAATATCTGATAATCCTAAAGCCAAAGCCAAAGATGCCTTAAAAGATTCACCACCTGAAAGCGTTTTTGTTGAGCGTACTTTGTATGTATGATAGTCCATAACCTCAATATCTAAGCCGGTTTTAGACTGCAGTGAATCTGCTTCTTTTTTTCTTAAAAGTTGAAATTGATTTTTAGTCATTCTTCTTAAATGTTTATTTGCTTCATGTAAAATCAAATCCAAATAATATCCCTGTACATACTGTTCAAAAGGTATTCTTGGCTTGCCCTTAAGAGTTCCGGATGCACAATCAGACAAAATCTTGTATTGCAAATAACTACCTTCAACAAGTTTATATTTTTCATATTTTTGCTTAATTAAATCATATAAATTTTTATTTGTATTAATTTTAAATTGCAAATTTTTCAAATTATTATTACAAGCAGATAATTCATCCTTTAGTCTGCAATTTTCTTTAATAAGATAATCCAAATCAAAAGATAAATCCGAATATCTTTTTAATTGTTCATCGGCAAAATCGATTTTTGTTTTTAGCTGCGCAATATTTTCTTTTTTCGAGTTATAAGCCTGATTTATAGATAAAATTTCACTTTTTAAGTTTTGAGCAAAACCAAGCAAATCCTTATAATTATCCTCAACCTTATTTATATCAAGATTTTCAAATTCGCTTCCGAAAGATTTAATTAACGATATAAATTTTGATTTTTCAAGTCTTATATTTAAAATTTCATCCTGATTTTTTTTAATCTCATTTTCAAAATATAAAAATTTATCGTTAAATTCTTCAAAAGAATAATCTAAATTTTCCTTTTCGACTTCATTTATGTTAAATTTTTCTTTTAACAAATTAAACTGTTTTAATGAAAGCTCTCTTTTTTCTTTAAAAGCGCTACACTCACCAGAAACTTCAGCAAGTTTTTTATTTAAATTTGATAACTCTTTTTGTTTTTTTTCGATTAATTTACTGTCTATATTAATATTTCCATCAATTCTTGCAGGATTAGGATGTTCTTTTGAACCACAAACAGGACATTCTATGCCATCTTTTAATTCTCTTGCCATAATTCCTGCCTGCATAGATAAAAATTCAATATTTAAGTTATTAAAAACGATATTTTCTTTTAAAACATTATCTTTTAAAGAAGAGAACATTTTTTGAAGCTTATCTAATTCATCACTTAAAAAAGAACAATAAGAATAATACAAGCTAATATATTCTTTTTTTGTTTGAAAATCTTTATTTAACAATGCATTTTCATCGCTTTCGACTTTTTCCAAGTTTTTTATATATTGCTTATATTGAATAATTTTATTAATTTTTTCATTTTGCTTTTCTATTTCTATCTTTAGTTCATCCAATTTTTTATTTTTAAAATCAAGAGTTTTATATTCTTTTTCTGTTAATTCAAATTCGCAAACTGCAACGCTAAAATCTTTTTGATACGCAGATATTTTATCAATTAGAGAATTTTTTTCATTTATTTTTGATAAATCAATTTCATTCTTAGAAACAGACTTATTTATTTCACTTAAACCTTTTTCAAGCTCATGAAGCTTTTTTTCATCTGATTTAATTTCACAACAAAGCAAATCAACAAATTCCTCAATATTAAAAATACAGTCATTTTCTTTGTATGAATTTATAAGTGAAATAATTTTTTCATCACTTGAATTAATTTGAAAAATATACTGTGTTAAAGACTTTTTCAAATCGTCAAAGTGTTCTTTTAAATCTTTTGTTTTATCTTTTAATTCATTTGAAAATTTTAAAAATTGCTCCGTTTTAAAAATATTTCTAAATATTTCTCCTCTTTTTTGAGTATCAGCATTTAATAATTTTAAAAATTCTCCTTGAGCCAAAAGAGCAACTTGACCAAATTGCGAAGCATTTATTCCTAAAAGATTTACAATATATTCATCAACCTCTTTCACGCCAATTATTAATTTTGAATCAGGTAATGTTAATTGCGCTTTAGGATTAACATATATGTATCCTTCACCTCTTAACTTTTTTCTATAATAAGACGGGGTTCTTATTACCGTATATTTTTCTCCCCTAAACTCAAAAATAAATTCAACAAAACTTTCAATATTGTCATCTGCAAAATGACTCCGTAGGGTATTGTTACCTCTAATTGAACCCGAAGCTTGATTAAACAAGGCAAATGAAATCGCATCAAAAATTGTAGTCTTGCCAGAACCCGTAACACCCGAAATTAAATATATGTTACTTTTCCCCAAATTTTCAAAAGGAATAACAACTTTATCCAAATAAACCCCATAAGCTTGCATTGTTAATTTTAATGGACGCATTAGTCTTGCTCCTTAATTTTATCTACGAGCTCAACTACAATATTTTCTTTATCTTTAGACATTTTTTCACCACATTGCATTTCATAAAAATCAGAAAAATGCTCAAATAATATTTTATCAGGAGAAACTTCCAATTCAAAAGCAGAGTCAATATTTCTTGTGAAAGAATTATCAAATTCCAAAAATATTATATTAGGATAAATAGCGGACAATTTCTTTTTGGCATCCAAAGCATTTTCATCAAGCAATATAAAATGAATAAAATCATCAACTTTTATTTTGGAATAAAATTTTTCATCCAAAAAATCATTTAAATACCCGCGATACTCTCTTAATTCGTGCAAAAAATTAATTTCACAATATTCAAAGTCAATTTTTCCGTTTGAGATATTCAAAATTGTAAAAAACTTTTTTTGATTTATTTCGCTGAGTGAATACTTTAAAATCGAACCCGAGTATCTGATATTATCATAAACAACTTTTTGAGGACAATGAAGATGCCCAAGAGCAGTATAGTCAAACTTTCGAAAAATCTCCGGACTTATAACATCAACTCCGCCAACACTTTTTTGCTCGCTATCCGAATAAATTAAATCACAAGAAGAAACAAATTGATGTGCAACCATGATATTAACTTTTGAAGTGTCAACTCTAATATCATCTACAACCTTAGATATTGCATCATTATAGTCTGAAATTTTAATATCAGGATAATATTTTCTAACTATTTGAGGATATAAATAAGGCATTAAATATACATCAATTTCTTGAGACACAGAGTATTTTTGAACTTTTCCCGAAAAATTTTTCGAAATAAATATGTTTGAATTTTCGACTAAATTCGATAAATAAGAGAGTCTTTCAATGTTATCATGGTTTCCTGCAATAATATAACATTTAACTTTTAAGCTATTCAATTTATACAAAAATTCACCAAATAATTCCAATGCATCAGATGGAGCAACTGCCCTATCAAAAATATCTCCCGATATTAAAACAGAAGAAATATTTTTAGCAGATATCAATTCTAAAACTTGTTTCAAAACATATCTTTGATCCAAAATTAAAGAAAAGTCATTTAATTTTTTTCCCAAATGCAAATCAGCCAAATGCAATATTTTCATAAAATAATTAAACCACAAACACGAAAAAACAAAAAAGCAAAATCCGCATTATAAGTGTATTTAATACTATATTTAGTTTTGTAATACTTTAAAAACACTATAGATTTTTATGTAAAAATTTGTTAAAATATATATAGAAAAAGGATAAGTGTTGTTAGCATAAATAGAAAAGAGAATGAGTATGAAAGTTCCACCAATCGGCAGCTTTGGCACGTTTGGGGTGCAAAAGCTCAAAAAAAATCTAAACAAAGACATAAACTATAAACCAAGCTTTATAGATCCCTTAAAATTCGATACTGTCAGTTTTGGCTCAACCGCACAATATATCAAAAGGTATGCAACTCTACCTGATGAAATTAAAAAAGTTTTAAAACCAAAAGACGCTGTTGATATGTTCAAAAATATGGAATTAATTGCCAAAGGAGTAATCAAAAAAGATGCAATCGGAAAAGGTGAAAATTCTAAAATATACGAAAATCCTTGGCTTCCAAATTATTACGTACTAATTCTTGATAAAAGCCATGAAGATGTTGATACAATAACCGTTTATTCGGGTGAAAAAGTTGGCGATTCAATCTGGCAAGACGAGGACAACTGGAATATTCAGATTTTACAGGCTGCAGTATAATTTACTTTTTTTAAATTTATAATATATACTTATCTTATGAAGCAAATAAAAACAACAAACTTCATAATTTATACGGCAATACTTATAATTTATTTAATATGCAGAATAAATTATATTACAAATTCAACAGGAATAAGCGAATTAGATTTTAAAACGCTTTCACTATCCTCTCTTTCATTTCCTTTTGAAATAATAAAAGAAACCGCACTTAATTCAGTTTTTCTACCTTTTTATAATCTATTTCTCCATTTTATATGCTTATTTTGTAAAAACGACTTAACTATTAGGTGCTTAAATGCAATTATAGCGTTTTTAAATATATTTGTTTTTATACAAATCGGAAAAGAATTACTAAAAAACAAAAGATATCTTTATTTTGCGTTATTTATCGGCATATTTTTATCCGTTTCTCATTTTTTTCTATACTACACCAACCTTATTGCGCCATACGGCTTAAATTTGCTTATCGAAACTATAGTTTTTAAAAATATAATTAGATATATAAAAAAGCCAAATAAAAAAAATTTCAAAACACTATCTATTTCAAATTGCATATGTATAATTTTAGATAATTTTGGCTTCATCTTTATACTTGCTGAAATATTTATTTTATATTCTTTAAAAAAGAAACAAATTCAAAATAAACTTAATCAGCTCATGACGCATTCTTTTATTGCTTTTTTATGCACAATCCCCTTTCTTGTAACAAGATACATTGTTTTTACAAATACAATTATTCCAAATGTTGAAAATGAAATAGGATTAAATTTCAACTCGCTTTATCTTGCAATCAATGATTTAATAAGTCCTTACCTTAGTTTTGAAGCACCGGATTTTCAAACAAAAAGCACGCTTGGAATGCTATATGGATATTTTTTAAATCCTCAACTTTCAAATATTAATTCTTTCAAAATAATACTAACATTATTTTTTAGCTCAATTTTGCCAATAATTTCTATAATTGTTTTGACAGCAAAAACTTACAAAAAAAATCCTATAATAAAAATCATAACCCAAATATCATCTATATATTTTCTAATTATAATAACTTTTTTAATTGTCTTTAAATTACCAATTCATCCTTATATGTTGTTTCCGATATTTATAAACCTTTTAATTACGCTTAGCTATGGAATTATTTTAATTCGAGATAACTTTATAAAAATTACGCTCATTTTTTGTATCCTTTTAATCCAATTCATTAATTCGGAAATCAATACTTTTAATCTCACTATTAAGAAAAATTATTCAACTCTGGCTTGTATCAATGCTTTTATGAAAGAATACGGTAGTTCAAAAGAAAGTTTTATAATTATGCCATATTTAGGAAAATACGGACAATTTTACTTCAAAAAACATTTATTTATGGATTTTGATAATGAAATGCTAAAAGAAAAAAATGATATAATTAAAAATTTAGTAAGCAAAAAAGCAAAAACAATAAACAAAAACAATATTCACTTTCTTTTACAAGCTTATTTAATTGAAAAATATCCAAACGAATTTTTAACAAGATATTTTATTGAAAACTACGATAAAAAAGCACAAAATGCAGACGAAATAATTGTCATAATTGATAAAAACAATGCACGCCCCATCTCAAAAAATTCAATCATAAAGTGCGCATCAAACACAGAATACAATCCCGAAATTAAAAAAATTGATTTTAAAAATTCCAATCTTTCACAAAATCAAGCTAAAACACTTTACGAGTCAATAAAATCAAAAACTTTATACAATATACTGGACTTGTTAACCCAAAGCTACTATTTAAAAGAAATTATAGAATATAAAAAAATTGATAGTGAATATTACAAAATAAATACAAAAGAAAAAAACATATACAAGGCAATAAATTCAATGGATAGCGACTATGCATTTATAATATTTAAAATTTTGTAAAGAATTATTAATTTTTTAATTAAAATCCTAATTTTTGAACTAAAACTGCCGAAATAAAAAATAGAAGGAAAGTTATTTTTGCTTTTTATAGTAAAAACATTAAAGGAAAAATGTTATGGCAATAAGTTCAATTAAATACAATTTAGCTAATTCTTACGGCGCGTACAATCAAAA
This sequence comes from Candidatus Gastranaerophilales bacterium, assembly GCA_944325185.1. Lineage (GTDB taxonomy): Bacteria > Cyanobacteriota > Vampirovibrionia > Gastranaerophilales > Gastranaerophilaceae > RUG14156. Next base: position 7,045 of record CALUZA010000014.1, read on the forward strand.
ATTAACCCAAGAAACAAGAGATAAACTTATTGAACTTGGAATACCCTTTAGTTCAAGCACAACAGAAGCAGAGGGAAAACGCCTAATTGCAACAGCAGAAGCAAAAAATTCAGCCAAAGAAAATGGCAATATGTTTTCTGAAAACAAAAACACAAGTGACTTATTTGAAAAAGCAAAATCACTTGCACAAAAACTTGGAATTGAAGTAAGTGAAGGAACAAACTTTAACACACTTTTAACAAAAATAGAAGCAAAACTTGAACAATTAATCAATGTAAACAAAAACAACATAAATGCTTTAAATGAATTAAAAGGCTTAAGTCAAGAACTGGCAAACATTCAAGCGGAAAGCAACGGCTCAAGCGGATATGACAACACAAACCAAGCACTTATGAAAAGTCTTGAAATAATGGCGCAATATAATATGAACTACTTAAATTCTGACAATCAAAAGAAATAAAAATTAGTGCTAAAATTAACGCTTTCGCTATGGGTTCCCGAGGGATTTCTTGTTAAACCGGCATAAACACCAAAATCCATTGCCTTTGATTTAAAAGGAGAAAGTTTAATTCCAATATCATGATCAGTAGAATGGGTACTTGTGTCAAGTTTATTATGAAAACTTAGTGAAAATTTATCACCTAAAAATAAACTTGGAGTCAAATACAATTTTCTTGAGGTCGGCACTTGATCAATATCTCTATAATTTGCCTCCATTCCGGATGAAAGAGTAAAAAACCTACATGGACTATACTCAGCACCTGCCAATATTCTATAGTCGTTGCTATTGTATTTATTTCGAAATTGGGTCATATTTTGAATAAAGCTAAATTGTTCATTAACAGGAATTATTGTTTTAGAATCAACCTTTTTAAAGGTTTCTGCATATTTTGAGGTTGAAGCAAAATTTTCAATATGCAATTTAAAAGGCTCACTATCAGAAACAAGTATCTCGTCGGGAAAATCTTGACTTTTTTCAATATTGTTTAATTCCAAACTATCATCTGTAGAAACATCTGAATTTTTTTTATTTTCTTCATTGGCCTTTTTTTCTGCTTTTTCTTTTTCTATTTTTTCTTGTTGCTGCATTGAGGCACACTCGATTAAATAGTCAAAATAAGCATCAGAATACAAATAATCGTTTTTGTATTCTTCTTGTTGCAAAGTATTTGCAAAACAAGAGGAAAATATAAAACAAATTACCAAAATTGATTTTAATCTTTTCATAGCGAACAATTATTATAAATTCAATACATACATTTTACAATCATAAATTATGAGTATATTTCACAAATCTGATTATATTTGTCATTTGCAAGATTAGAATCTATTGTCCTTTTTGCAAGTAAAATTCCATCCATGATTGATTCTGCTTTCTTGGCGATATACAAAGCTAAAGCAGAATTTAATACAATTATATCATATGGAGCACCTTTAATTTTATTTTGAAAAACATTTTTAATAATCTCCAAACCATGAAAAGAATTATCACACTTAATATCATCAAGCGAAGCTGTTTTTAGTCCAACCAATTCCGGATTAATTACATAAGTAAAAATCTTATTTTTCCAAGCCTCTGCGACAAAAGTATCTCCTTCAACAGAAGCAAAAGGAAAATTGTTATCACCATTTAAAACCATTGTATTTTCGTTATTTAGCCTTAAGCAAATATTTGCAAACTTTTCAACTAAATCCCTTGTTTCAACACCGATAAATTGATTTTTAGCTCTTAGCGGATTTAACATTTTATTTAAAATATTGAATATGTTTTTAAAATGCAAACTTTTTGAAACATTTTTTGTATATTTTACGTAATTTGTATCTTGAGGAATTTGAAAATAAGAAAAATAAGATTTTTCAAGCAAGTTTTCATCGTAGTTAAAATTTTCCACTCCTGCATTTTTTAAAGTCATAAAACTTCTGTTAAAATCTAAAAATTCACTCAAATTGTACTTAATTGAACCCAGATCACAAGCTGCAAGCACAATATCCATAGCGAAAGGTATATCTATAAAATTTTCATTATCAATAAAAGAAATATTTTCTATTAAATCAATTTTAGGCAATGAAAATTTAGGTAAAAAATCTCTTGCAGCTAAAATTGAAGCGGAAATTTCCTCGTCATTTTCGCCTTTAGCCCTCAGTGCAGTGACAAAAGATGAAGTAAGTATATCATCTGCAAGTCCTGACAAAATTTCATCAAAAACTTCTTTTATATCAGTACTCGTTAAATCGTATCCCGAAATTAATCTGTTAATAGATTCTCTAATCATAATAAAAAGATAACATCATTTTAATAACAAGGTAAATTTATTAAAAAATTTAACAAATAAATTTTTGACATACTTGCAAAATAAATATGTTTATAGTTTGATAGTTTTAAGACAGTACATAAATAAAAGGAATTTAACAAAGTGGTTAAAATAAGACTTAAAAGATTAGGTTATAAGAAAAATCCAAGCTACAGAATTGTTGTAATTGACAGCCGCTCCAAAAGAGAAGGTGCGCCAATTGAAGAACTTGGATACTACAACCCAAAAACAAAAGAAATGAAATTAAATACTCAAAGAGCAAAAGAAAGACTTGCTCAAGGTGCACAAGCTACAGAAACAGTTATGTATTTAATTAAAAATGCTAACGAAGATGGTACTTTAAACTATAAAAAAGTTGAAGTTAAAAAACTTTCTAAAAAAGCACAAGCAAAATTAGAACAAGAAAAAGCTGCCCAAGCACAAGCCGCGCAAGAAGCGGAAACTTCTGCTGACGAGGCACAAGCATAAGTTTTTAAAGAACACTCAATAAGCCTCGATTTTCGAGGCTTATTTTTTTGTATTTAATTAAGAATAGAGGGCAAAATGGAAAATACAACTCAAACAATAAATATTACTCCGTCAAAAAGAATTTTAAATCTACCTAAATATATATTTGCAGAACTTGCAGAATTAAAACAACAAGCAATTTCTAAAGGAGTAGACGTAATTGATATATCTATAGGCAACCCTGATGGAGCAACGCCTGATCCTGTTGTTAAAGTTGCACTAGAAGCTATACAAAACCCAATTAACCACGGATATCCGAACTTTAGAGGTAAACCCGAATTAAGAAAAGCAATAGCAGATTGGATGAAAAGAAGATATTTTGTTGATATTGATCCTGAAAGCGAAGTACAAACCCTTATAGGGGAAAAAGAAGGTCTTGCAAACATTGCTATGACATACACAGATGAAGGCGATATAAATATAATTCCTGACCCTTATTATCCGGTTTTATGCAGAGGTACTCTAATTGCAGGTGGAAAACCATTCTTTGTAAAATTGAAAGAAGAAAACAGATTTTTAATAGACTTAAACGATATCCCAAAAGAAATAGCTAAAAAAGCTAAAATGTTTTTTATAAACTATCCAAACAATCCAACAGGAGCAGTTGCACCAAAAAGCTTTTTAAGAGATGTTGTTTCCTTTTGCAGAGAAAACAATATTTTGCTTATTTCTGATTTAGCGTATGGCGAAGTTTGTTTTTCAAACTACAGACCTTATTCAATTTTTAATATTGACGGAGCAAAAGATATAGCGCTCGAATTCCATTCATTCACAAAAACATTCAACATGGCAGGCTGGAGATGCGGTTTTGCGGTAGGGAAGAAAGAATTTATACAAAACCTATATGCAATGAAATCAAATATAGATTACGGGACTTCCACCATTGTTCAAGACGCATGTATAGCAGCATTAACAATGCCTCAAAGCTATGTTAAAGGCATAATGGATAAATATGATGCACGAAGAGAAATTGTTGCACAAGGCTTTAATGAACTTGGTTTTTATGCACCAAGAAGCGATGCAACGATGTATTTTTGGATAAAAATTCCATCAACTTTCAAAAGCTCAATGGATTTTTGCAAATATCTGCTTGAAAAAACAGGAGTCTTAGTAACTCCGGGAAGCGCTTTTGGAGCAATGAGCGATGATAGATTTAGAGTTTCTCTTGTACAACCAATATTAAGATTGCAAGAAGTTTTCAAACGATTCAAAGAAGCAGGTATAAGATATGAATAAGAATGATTTGCGCTATTTATGGCGCAAATCATTCCAAATACTTGGAAAATTTTTTATTAACATCAAAATAAAACCCGCAACCATCCAACATTGTAACTCCGTTATATATTAAATCCGAATTAATATTCGGATAATCTCTGCAAAATATTGGACGAATAGGATATATAAGACATTTATTGTTTTTTGAAATAAATTTACACTCAAAAGTTAATGCACCATTTTGAAAATCCTGCTTATCTTTAACTACCCCTGAAACACGAAAATTTCTATAATATCGATATTTCTTTTTCATTTTATTAAACAGTTCTTCTGATTTGATATATCCATCTTTTGTTGAAAACAAAATGTTTCTGCAACATCTGCCGCACCTTTTACATTTTCCTTTGACAACATACTTTGAAGAAAAAAGTTTATTGTAAAATTCAAGAAAAATATCTTCTATAAAATTTTTAATTTCACTCAACAACTCTAAATTCTCCAATTACAATCCATTGATTAAGATTTTCAATATCAAAAATCTGTAAATAATATTTACCTGCTTCATATAAAATGAAATAATCCGAATAATAATTTTTATTTTTCACCCTGCAAGTAACATTTCTAATTCTGCTATATCCACCAACATGGGCATTATCATCCTGTTTTACAACTTGATACTTTATATAATCAGACTTAAAACCCAATGGAGTATAAGCAAGAAAATATATTTTTTCACCAATTTTAAATATACCTGTTTTTTTATCATCAAATATAGACTTTTCTAATAAATCCTCTGTTTTTGCGAAATAAAGCAGTGCTTTAGGTTTTTTACCCCAAGCAAAACAAGGACAAATTAAAAAAGAAAACATTAAAAATACTAATAAAAGCTTTTTCATTGAACTAAACTATCATACAAAGTCTTGACTTTTGCTTGAACCTGCGTCTTTAAAGATTCATCTTGTGTTAATTCCATGAATTTTTCATAGGCAAAAATCGAATCCTTAGGATTATTATCAGCCTCTAAAATTAAAGCTTCCAAATAAAAATAATCAGCTTCTAAAGGCTTTAAAATTGAAGCTTTTTTAACATTTAATAAAGCTAAATCATATTTTTTAAGTTCATATTCAATTAAAGCCTTGTTATAATACAACTTATCATCATTATTATCACATTCAATTGCCTTATCTAAAACCGCATCAGCAGTTTCATAATCTTTTAGTTCATATAAAGCTTGTGCATAATGTGATAATGCTTGCGCATTAGAATTATCAATCAAAATAGCTTTTTCGTAATAATCTTTTGCAAAAGTATTCATACCAAGAGCCAAAGAAGTATCCGCAAGGCCAATTAAAACACGATAATCATCTTGTGCTTCATTATACAATTTTTGGTAAATTGAATTAGCTTTTTTGTTATCCCCGTTTTGAACAAGGTTATCTGCCATTCTAATTAAATTATCTATTCTGTCGTTATTTATATCAGATATAGTAACATTATTTTTTGAAAGAGTTTCCTCATCAAGTTTCAATAATTGTGTATAAATTGCATCAGCAAGTTGATATTGTCCAAGCTGCGATTGAACTACAGCCTTATTGTATAAGGCAATATAGTTTGTTTTATCAACTGCCAAAACGTCATTATAATATTTAAGGGCATCATTAAACTCTGCATTATTTTGATACATTCTTGCAAGCTCAAACTGTACATATGAATTATCCGGCTTTAATTTTCTTGCTTTTTCAAGTGTATCGATAGCATTTTCATAATCTGAATTTTTAGAATATAAATTAGCAAGATTAATATAAGCATTTACATTATCTGGATAATGCTCAATAAATAATTTATATTGCTCAATTGCAAGAGCAAGTTTATTGTTTTTATCTAATAATACTGCATAATCAAATCTAATTGAATTTAAGTCGTTATCCAATTCTAACGCTTTTTTAAAAGAAGCTTCCGCATCTTGCAATTTATCTTGTTTCATTTGAACTATGCCTAAATTAGCATAACTCATTGAATCATTTTTATTGATTCCAACCGCACTTTTAAAAGCAATTTCAGCCTTCGGATAATCTCCTTTTCTTAAAAGTGCCAATCCGTAATTCGAATAATCTCTAAAATCATTCGGGTTTGTTCTTAATGCAAGTGCAAATTTTTCTATAGCATTATCATAATCTTTTTCTTCAAGGTAAATATTTGCAATTGCAGCCTGACCTTCGAGATTATTTGGATAAGCGGCCAAAAACTCTTCATAAGAAGCAATTGCACCCTTATAATCACCCAATAAATTTTTTGCATTTGCAATATTTATATAATTATACTTATACTCACTCATTAAAGCTTGGGCCTTTTCGTATGCAGAAAGAGCATTTTGATAATTATAAATCTGCATGTACAAATTACCTAAACTTATATATAAAAAACCATCCTCAGGTCTTAATGCAATCGCTTTATTATAAGCGGAAATCGCTTCTTGATATTTACCAAGAGCAGAATATAAACCTGCTAATTTAATGTTTAAAACCGCATCATCAGGAGAATATTGAAGCGCTTTTTGTATATAAAACAATGCTTGTTCATTATTACCCTCTTGTTCATGCGCTATTGCACTATTGTACAGTCTGTTAGATTCAGCGCTCATTTTCCCGTAAGCAACATGTGGTATAAAAGACAAACAACACATTGCACAAATCGTTGATATAATTTTCTTTTTCATAAACTATATTATTAAACTTATAGAGATAAAATGCAACTATTAAAATTTATAACAATAGTCATTAGTTTATTTATTTTAAGGTAATTTTATATTAAAATATGTTCAAGGATATATTAGACAAGTTTTAGAGGTAGAATTTTTGAATTCGAAAGTATTAAATGCTCTTGCTTTTATAATAATCGCTCAATCAACCATTGGTTTGTCTGCATTTGCAGACATTTCAAAAACCCAAGAATTTGATATTTTACGAGCAGAACTTTCAACCATCAAAGATAAAAATTCTCCTCAATATTTAAAAACCAAACACAAACTTGAAAAATTTATTACTCAAAACAAAATCGATTATACAACAAAAGCAAGAATTTCAGATATTGAAAGATTAATTAACGAGCAAAAATTTAACACTGCAATATATGAATTAAATGACTTAATTGATAACGGAGTTGAATTAAGTTTATGCTACATGCTTTTGGGCGATATTTCAGCAAAATCAGCTAAACCTCCTAAAAAAACAGCTGCATTTTACAAAGATTCTTTAAGATACAATCAAAATAACTATCTTGCAGCATATAAACTTGCAAAGCTATATCTTAGAGAAAACAAAAATATTATAGGTATAGAATATTTAAAATATACAATTCAAAAAACGGATGATGATGCCTTGTTAAAAGAAATTGAATACATCATCCAAAATAAAATTACACCGCAAAACAGATATGATGCAAACAACCTTTATGAAGCATTAGGAGAAATTTATAAAAAACAAAACAAAAAGCAGGAATCTTATACAGCATTCAACAAAGCAATTCAGCTAAATCCAAATGACATATTCTTAAAATACTATCTTGGTGATATGTATTTTTGTGACTGCAAAGATAGAGAAGCAATAAACGTGTATGAAGATATTCTAAAAGAATATCCGAATGACTCTATGATAAGAATTTCTAAAGCAAAAGCGCTTGCAAACGAAGGAAATCTGCTTAGTGCAGATAAAGAATTTAGAATGGTTTTAAATGAAAATCCGACATCCCCGCAAGCAATATATGGGCTATATAAAATTTACGAAAGAAAACTGCCGCCGGATAAAATTTTAGAAAAAATTTATTCAAACAGAGAAAATTATGTAATAAATCAAAAAGAATATTTAAGATTTGCACAATTTTTAAATGATATGAATGACGAAAAAGGTGCGCAAAACTTTCAAAGATTTGCATCAAGATTAGATGAAATAGAAAAAGAAAGACAACTTGCAAAAGCAAGAGAACTTGAAATCGAAAAACTTAAACAAGAAAAACTTAAACAAGAAAAAATAAAACAAGAAGAAAAATTAAAATTACAAAAAGAAAACGAAGCAAAAAGAATGTCCGAGCTTGAAGCAGATAAAAAGGCAAAAGCGCTTGCAAAACAAGAAAAATTAAAAAAACAAATTGAAGAAGAAAAAAGAAAACAAGAAATAGAAAAACAAAATAAACAAGCGCAACTCGAAAAGCAAAAGCAAGAACAATTTAAAAAACAAGAAACACTCAAAGAAAAAAAACAAAAAGAATACGAAGACAAAATTATTCAACAAGAAAGAAAAAAGGCGATTGCAAAAGACCCTAAAAAATACAATGAATACAAAATAACTCTTGATAAATATTTTAAAATGACTCCCAAAGATGCATCAATATATGTTGCTATAGCAAATACATATAAATTAATGGGAGAGCCTACAAGTGCACTTCAAAATTATAAAGAAGCACTTAAATTAAACCCAACAGATTCAGATATATATTACAATCTGGGTCTTACATATATGGAGCTAAACAGTTTTATAACCGCAAAGGCAAATCTAATAAAAGCTGTAAATTTAAACAAAGAAAACACAAAAGCAGTAAAGCTTCTTGCCTTTGTTAATCAAAAAATTATAACTCAAACAGTTAATTTAGCATATAATGCTTTTGAAAAAAAAGAATATTTAAAAGCAACATCCATTCTTGATAAAGGACTCAAGGATTACCCCAATAATGCTCAAATGTTATATTACAGAGCGCTTGTTTACGATGCTATGAACAGAAACGCTGCTCAAATAATTGATTTACAAAAAGCAATTGAATATGACCCAGGATATTATATGGCATATTATCAATTAGGGAAAGCCTATGAAAAAATCAATGATGAAAGAAGCGCGCTTGTTGCTTATGAAAAATTCTTATCAACAGAACCTGAAGAAAAAGATTTAATAGAAGAAATACAAAAAAAAGTTGTTGCACTTGGAGCAAAATATTACTAGAAAAGAAGGGGATTATGAAAAAAACAGCTATTATTATACCGGCAAGATATGCTTCTACAAGATTACCTGCAAAACCACTTCTTGAAGTAAAAAATAAACCAATTATACAATACGTATATGAAGCAGCAAAAAAATCAACACTGCAAGATATTGTAATTGTAGCTACAGATGACATTAGAATAAAAGAAGCTGTAGAAGCTTTTGGCGGACTTTGTGAAATGACAAATCCCAATCACAAATGCGGATCAGATAGAATTGCAGAAATCGCCTCAAGACATCCGGAATTTGAATATATTTTAAATCTCCAAGGAGATGAGCCTCAGATAACACCGGATGTGATAGACTTAGCAATTCAAACATTAAAAAACGATAAAACAGCAGACATTTCAACACTTGTTCGTAAAATAACATCAAAAGAGCAAATAGAAAATCCTAATTGCGTAAAATGTGTCTTTGACAACAATAATAACGCACTTTATTTTTCAAGATGCCCTATACCATATGAAAGAAATGTAAATCAAGCATCATATTATGCACATATTGGAATATATTGCTATAAAAAAGAATCTCTCGAAAAAATAACAAAACTGGAACAAGCAGATATAGAAAAACAAGAAAGCCTAGAACAATTAAGGGCACTTAAAAACGGAATGAAAATTAAAGTCGCAATAACTGACTTAAATCCTACCGGAATAGATACAATTGAAGATTATGAAAAATTTAAATCAATAATGGAAAACAATTAATTTAAATGTTTTCAGGAACTTCTATTTTAACTGGTTTAGATTTATAAAAATCTCTCTTTTCACGACCACCGTCAGCATCTTTTGTTATTAATTTATCAAAATTAATTCTTGATGAATCAGATCCGATAAGAAACAAAAAGTCTAAATGAGCAATATCACGAACAAAGTCATAAGATAAGCATAATTTTAAATCCTGCGGTCCAAAAATTGCATAAAAACGAGATTCTGTTAGTAAATCTTCTTCGTAGTTATCTCTCAAAGGAGAAACTGTCGCTCTGAAACCCAGTGCAAATTTATCATTAAAATTGAATTTCTCATTTACCATAATTGACGACCTACCATAGCGATACTTATCAAATATAAAAGGGCTATCACCATGGATTCCGCCGAACATGTAGCCGATACTGGATTCCCAGCGTTTAAATCTTGTTGTAACAAAAGGGCCTATCCTTGCAACGCCAGCTGTTTGACCAGAACCATAAAGAGTTGCGGCTGCTTGAGCTAAACCACTAAGGCTTATGCTCATATCCTGTTCTTCATTCACAAATTCAAGAAAACTTTTTCTAAGTTCTGCAACATATCTAAATCTTGTCGTGCAATATGCTTCTTCTTGATTATGCTTTTGATAATCGCTAAATATACCAGCATAAACACCATGATTAAAATTTGCACCTAAATCCGGAACAGCATAGCTTTTAATATATTCAAGTTGTGCAGCATAACCGGATCTTCTTGCTCCCATAAAGCCTTCAGGCATATAAGCATTTCTACCATATCTTAACGATAGTCCATCCGAAAACTTATATCTGCCTCGAACAACTAAATTTGTTGTAGCTGAGGCATATCCTGCTTCTAACATACTATTAGGAGTACGATGACGACCAATAATACCAACCCCGATATTACTATCTCCATAAACTAATGCAGGCATTAATTTTAAAGTTTGTCCGCGAGGAAGCTTATATACAAGCCCATAACCAATATATGTACCAAAATTTCTCAATGTTCCTGCTTCAGGAGCATTTGTTTCAGAGACAGTATTTTCTTTATCTGAAACAATCTCAATATCTGAGTTTCTAATTATCTTATGATTATTATAATATACGTCAGATCCCTTTAAAAGCAGGGCATTATGATCTCTATAGCTGGTTATAACTATTTCTTTTGAATTTATTTCATAAACTTGTTTTCTTTGAGATTCTAAATAACTTCTATCAATATTTCTTTGACGAACATAATCCGCCGCAACATTTTCGTATCTTTGGAAGCCTCTCGTCTCAAGAGCAAATTCACTCTGTCTTGTACTTTTTAGTGTTCCATTTATCATTTGAATATCATTTGCAATTAAATAACCTTCTTGAGCATTAATTACAAACTGATATGCTTCCATTGTAGGGTTATCCATTAAAATATTTTGCTCGTTTAAGTCAACAAGCATATATTCACCAAGCATTTCAATGCCGCCTTTTATTATTTTTACATTATTGTGTAATTTTAGAGTTTGTGATGTTTTATCCAAAACTGCATCATCTGCTTTTAAAGTAACTCCTTGAGCTTTTGCAATTATCTCAACATTACCCTTTGCATACACATTTCCTTCTGTATCATCGTAAGTAATTTTATCGGCATTGATTTGAAATCTATTTTTATCACTAACTTTTTGTTGATCATTACTCGAGGAAGCTATTTGTTCTCTATTTGAATTCAGACCATCACTGTTTTGATTTTCATTTGTTATTGCATCTTCATCGGAAGAGTTTGTTTCTTCATTTTCTATATTTTCATCTTTATTTGACAATTTTTTTCTTTTTCGATTTTCAAAAAAGTTTTTTACATTTTTTTCAATTTTTCCACCAACACTATTTTCTTGAGAAAAATTAGGCAATTCAGGATCGTTGTAAGTGGGGAGATATGGCTCTTCGTTGTTTTTTTGAGGAACATCAAATTCATTTCCAACTGTATGCGCCTTAACTACCTCATACTGTGCATAAACAGAACCGGACACTTGAAAAGCTAATGTGGCCGCACAAACAAAAAGACATAACCTCTTATTAAAATTAAACAATTATAACCCTCAATAGTCCTGTTATTTTAAATTTACAACAAAAACAATACTAATTCAAACTATCTTATAAAATTTAATGGATTAGTAGGATTACCTTTTTGACGGACTTCAAAATGCAAATGTGGCCCAGTAGAATATCCTGTTGTTCCAACTTTTCCGATTACAGTACCTTTAGCAACATTTGTTCCTTGTCTTGCAATTGTCGTTGACATGTGTGCATATAAAGTTGTTGTAGGTATACCGTTAATTTTTCCATGATCAATAATAACAACCTTGCCATAACCGCTGTACCAACCAACAAATATAACTCTACCTGAATTAGCCGCTTTAATTGGAGTACCGTATGCAGCGCCAATATCAACTCCAGAGTGGAAAATTTTTCTTTTAAATATCGGATGTACTCTCCAGCCAAAAGGAGAAGTAATTCTGCCGGGAACAGGACGAGTAAATCCACCCGTTACAACTACACTTACGCCTTCTTTTTGCGTTTTCTTTGTTTCTTGATTAATCATTTGAGAAATAGCTCTTGATTGACGAGCTAAATCCTTTTCAGCTCTTTCCCAAGTTGCTCTATCTGTTTTAAGTTTTTCAATCAATTTTTCATTTTTTGAAATCGCATCTTGTATATCGTTTTGCTGACGATTAATTGTTTCTATATTAGCTTCAAGATTTTTCTTCTGCATTTCAATTCTTGATTTTAAAACCAAAATTTCTCTTGCGCTCGCCTTGGTCTCTTGTAATCTTTTTTTATCATGAGCAATAATTATATTTTCAAAATACAATCTATCCAAAAAAGCATTTATATCTTGAGCATTCAATAAAAATTCAATATATCCGTTTCTTTTTTGCTTAAATATTTGTACAAGTCTTTTAGATGTGTATGCTTGATGTTTTCTATGTTCAACAAGCAATTTATCTAGTTTTCGCTCCAAAGTTTCCACTTCATTTTGCGCATCTACATATCTTTTTTTATTTTTTTGCAAACTATGCTGTGTATATTCCAATTTTTGCTGGTTTTTATATAGTCTATTTGTTTCAATTTTTTCAAGGAGTTTTAATTTATGTATTTCTTTTTTGGCATGACCTCTTTGGGCTTCAATAGCATTTTTCTTATCATCCAATTTTTCAGTCGCAAACACACATGTTGTTTGTATGCAAACCACTAAAAACAACAAACAAACTAAAAATATTTTATTTCCTTTGAAAAAATATTTATTCATAGACTAAAATAAAACGCTCAAAAAAGCTCCGATACCAACCATCCAAGCAACTAAAAAAACAGTCAAAAATATAACGATTATCTTCCTATGTTTTCTAAAAAATTCCATTTTTTTACCTTTTTACATCTTATAGCAATATAATAACAAAAACCTTGTTAAAATAGCAAATCGCTTAACATTTTATTTTATTTATAAACTCTACAACCATCATCATCTAAATCAATTTTCTCATCATGATTATTATCAATACCGTCATGACAGGAATTTATAGACTCCCAGCCTTCCGCTCTAGGAAAAGCACGTAAAAATTTATCATTTATTGAATTAAATAAATATAGAAAATAATCTCTATATAACGAAGCTATTTCGCTATTTTCAATAACTACAACATTTTCATCATTCTTATATAAACCACTTGCTGAAAAATTTGAACTTCCGGTAATTAAAATTCTTTCATCAATTAAAATTGTTTTTTCATGGTTTTTTCCGCCCCAATTTTCAACTTTTACAGGAATAGATAAATTTCTCATCTCAACTATTCTTTTTTTAAAATTTGAAGCACCAAGTGCATCCAATAAAACTATTACATCTAATCCGCGCTTTTTTGCACCAATTAATTCGGTAATTATTTTAAGATCGGTAAGGTAAAAAGCAGAAACAAAAATTTCACTTTTTGCAGCCTTTAGGGCCGGAATAATATATTCCTCATTTACATTACTTTTTGGCATGAAAAATAAACGTATAAGTGCATTCCCCATTTTTATTGGATATGAATTAATTTTTTCTTTTCTTTTGGAAAATTTTCCTTCATGCATTTGACTAAACTCTTGTTTATAATATTTTGCAACCTCGGATGAATTAAATACTAGTGCAATATTTCCGTTGTAACCGCCAGAATCAGTTGATGAAATATTAACGGAACCAGTAATTACTTTTTTTTCATCAAAAATAAAAATTTTATTATGCATTAAAATTTGAGTTCTATCAAAATGGGAATCAAACTCTTTTGCAAACTCCATTGTTTCAGGATATATTTCAGACATGTTCTTACTATAATCGAGAACAGAGCGTATTTTAACCCCTCTTTTTCTTGCTCGTCTTAATGCTTCAACTATTTCCTTTTGTTCACCGATAGCATACATAGCAATATCAATACTGTTATTTGCGCTATCTATTTCCTTTATCAGCCGTTTTGCAAAAATAGAATTACAATCATAATTTGGCTTTGAATATTCCAAAGGATTTATCAAATACAATTCAAAATAACCAAAATTTTTATAGACGGATTTTTTGTAAGCATTCTTACTTTTTGGAATTTTAAAAACAACATCATTATTTTCTTTAAAATTATTTCCGAAGCAAAATTTGCAATAATGAACAACATCTTTCAATGTTTTTCTTAAAATCAATTCACCATCGCTCATCATTTTTGCATACTCGCAAGAAGGTATATGAACAACTCCTGATTTTAAATTTAAAATCAAAAATTCAAGCGAATTTAACTCTTTTGCATTATTTCTTACTTGTCTAATATTTTGAATTGGTAAATACTCAACATTATTGCAATCAGAATTTGTATAAGCAAGACCATTTTTTAATAAATATTCCCCTAAATCAACACCTTCATAATCGATTTCTACGATATAAGCATTATATTTTAAATTTTTTACTTTTGATTTTACAAGTACATCTGAATTTACAAGATTGTCTTTTGCCCAATTTCTTGCAAGAAAACCTGCTTTTAAATATTCAAGAATACTTATTCCCAGTTTTATAGATTTTTCTTTCGAATATTTATTTTGAACAGGAGAAAAAGCATTAATATTTTTAACTTTAACTAATTCATCTTCTTCAACCAAATTGTTCTTATTGAAATCAATATAAAACCAGTCCGCCTCTACAACTTTTAAAACTTTATAATAAGAATTTATTTTATCTTTGCGATTTACAAAAACAAAAATAAAAAATATAAATAAAAGAAAAATTACTGTCAAAAACTTATTTTTCATAAATTATAAACACTATTATCCAATATAAAAAAAATAAATTAATTTTTGTTAATAAAAATTTACCATAAGCACTTGTTTATTAATTTTGTTTAATATATCATTGAACATACTAGAGACAATATGCAAAAGGAATAAAGAAAATGAATCCTATAATCACAGAATTAGAAAAAGAATATACAGGTCGTCAAATGCCTGAAATCAATCCCGGCGACACAGTAAAAGTATTCGTTAGAATTATTGAAGGAAACAAAGAAAGAACACAAGCATTTGAAGGAACTGTAATCAAAAAACGTGGCAGCTCAATCAATAAAACAATCACTGTAAGAAAAGTGTTCCAAGGTGTTGGCGTTGAACGTGTTTTTGCTATCTACTCACCGAGAATCGAAAAAATTCAAGTTTTAAGAAAAGGCGACGTAAGACGTGCAAAATTATACTACCTAAGAGAACGTTCAGGCAAAGCTACACGTATCAGAGAAAAAATGGAAAAAAGATAATTTTTTCTATAGGAAATTATTACAATGCCTTGAATTACGCTTAAAGCAAATTCAAGGCATTTTTACAAAAAACTATGAATCATATACATTGGTACCCAGGGCATATAGCAAAAGCCCAAAAACAACTTAAGGAAAAATTAAATCTGGTAGATGTCATAATAGAAGTTGTAGACGCCAGAATTCCCTATTCTAGCAGCTACAAAACAACTTCAAAATTGTGTCCAAATAAGCCCAGATTGATTCTTATGAATAAATCCGATGTTTCTGACGAAAATTATAATAAAATTTGGGCAAAAATTCTATCTAAAATCAATAATACAGAAGTTTTAATTACCAATCTTTCAAATAAAAAAGATATAAAAACAATTACAGATAAAGTAATTAGACTTTCAAATCCAATCATGCAAAAAAGAGTTGAAAAAGGGCTTCTTGCAAGACCTGCAAGAACAATGGTGATTGGAATGCCAAACGTTGGAAAATCAAGTACAATAAACAGATTAGTAGGTAAAGCAAAAACTAAAACAGGTGCAAAAGCTGGAGTTACAAGGCAGCAACAATGGGTTAGAATTAATGACAAAATTGAATTATTGGATACACCGGGGATAATACCCACAACACAAGATGACCAAAATCAAGCACTAAGGTTGGCTTGCGTAAATTCTATCGGTGACAACGCTTATGATAGCATCTATGTAGCAGAAAACCTTATTAAAATACTGGACAAATTATACCCTAAAGAACTTAGAACATACTTTGATATAAATTTTGATGACAAAATAAATCTTGAAACTATAGCACTAAAAAGAAATTGGATTTTAAAAGGCGAAAAAGCAGATATAACAAGAACTGCTAATGTTACTTTATCATGTTTTAGGGAAGGCAAAATCGGTAAATTTACTTTGGATAGACCGGAAGAATATGAACTTATTTGAATTTGACGAAAACGAAAAAACAATTAAAACCGAATTAAATCTTATTAATCAGCCATTTGACAACATAATCGGCTGCGACGAAGCAGGCAGAGGGCCAGCAGCAGGCGGAGTATGGGCAGCAGCTGTATATTTTAAAAAAGATTGCAACAAAGAAAAGTTTATTAAATTGAATGATTCAAAAAAACTCACAGCAAAAAACAGGGATGAGCTTTTTGAAGTAATAAAAGAAAATTCAATATGGTCAATCAAGGCTGTGACCGTCGAAAAAATTGAAGAAATAAATATTCTAAATGCTTCACTTTTGGCTATGAAATATGCAGCAGAAGACGTAATCAATCAAATCCAAAATAAAAATATTTTAACCCTTATTGACGGAAATAAACTAATAAAAAATTTCAATTATCCACAAAAATTTATAGTCAAAGGAGATTCAAAATCGGCATCCATTGCAGCAGCAAGCATACTTGCAAAAGTTTCAAGGGACAGATACATGGAAAAAATTGATTTAGAATTTCCAAACTATGATTGGAAAAACAACAAAGGATATTTAACAAAAAAACATATTGAAGCAATTCAAAAATATGGCACAACAAAATATCACAGGCTGTCTTTTTTAAAAAACATAACAAAAAGCCCCCAAGAAAACTTGGAGGCAAATATAATATAAATCTACAATCTTTACAGTAAGCTTAAAGCTATTGATGGAGCTTGGTTTGCTTGAGCCAACAATGATGTTGAAATCTGTTGAAGTATTTGTTGTTGAGTATAATTTGATGCTTCAGAAGCAATATCAGCATCTGTAATAATTGATTTAGCACTTGATAAGTTTTCGTATTGAATTGTTAATGTATCCAAAGCAGATTCTAAACGGTTTTGAGCAGAACCGATTAATGATTTTCTACTTGTAACATTGTCAATACCACTGTCTAAATTTTCGATTGCAGTTTTTAATGCAGCTGCACTCATTGTTGTTAAATCAAAGTCTGCAACTCCTGTTAATTCTTCGAATTTAACACTTTCAAATACAGCATTTGAAACTGAAATTGTATTATCTTCATCCGCATTCGCACCAACTTGGAAGGTAATACCATCGGCTTTCAAACCTGCATCTTCAAACAAACTCAATTGAGAATATTTAGAAGAAGTAGATACACGGTCAATTTCAGCAATACGTTCAGCTACTTCATCTTGCATAGCTTGAATTTCATCTTCTGAATATGTGCCGTTTTTAGCTTGCAATGTCAAGTCACGAATTCTTGATAAGTTATCTTGAATTACATCCAAGTTACCTTCTGCAGTTGACAATAAAGCATTGCCATTTTGAACGTTGTTTTGTGCAACTTGGTTACCGTTTAATTGAACTTGCATACGAGCAGAAATAACTGTACCGGCTGCATCGTCTTTTGCAGAGTTAACCTTTAAACCAGTCGACATTCTTTCCATTGCCTGAGCTAATTTGTTTGTTGAACCCGACAAAATACCTTGGATTTTAATAGAATCCACATTTGTGTTAATAACTACTGACATAAATGAGCTCCTTTCATTAAGCCTTTTACTAATACATCCTTGCGTTTATAAAATAGTTATATATAGTAAGACAATGCACCAAAAGACAAATTTCATAACGAAAAAATAGAAATATTAAAATTATTAATATTTTTAAATCGCCAAAATTCTACTTAGAGTTCAATTTATAAGAATTAAAATATTACAATTTGTAAATTTTTTTTCAAAAACGTTATAAAACTAGAATAAAGGGAAGTTATTTTTAACCCAATTTATCTCATCTGATTTACCGGCAAAATTGTTTAAATTATTGATTTTTGCCTCATATAAACTATCTAAAATTACGCCAATATTTTGACCTTGAGGATATCCAAGACGTAATAAATCATCACCCGTAATTTCTAATTTAATATCTTTTATATAAATATAAGATATGACATTTGAATCATCGGTAACATAAAAATAATACGCCAAATAAGATAAATCGAATTTTGAAAAAGTCTTTATTATATCAACCTTTTTATTAAAATTAAAAACTTGAACAGATGTTGCTTTTAAAATATTTAAACAAAATTCACTAAATTGAATATTATTTAATAAAAACATATTTTTTATCTTAAAAATTTTATCAAAATCAACCGAGATATTTTTATTAGTTAATATTTTATAATATTTTTCATATATAAATTCTTTAAAAATATCCAACGCACAATCCAACTGCATTAATTTTTCAAACACAGAAAAAACTCTATCAACACTCATTTCATCATATTGAATATTTTTTAAATAGTTTTCAATTAAAACTTTGTCATTTTTTGAAAAATCAAAACCAAACCTATATTTAAACCCTAACCCCCTTAATATTCTTGTGGGGTCATCAATATAACTATTAGAATGTAGCACTTTTAAAATTTTATTTTTTATATCAGACACCCCATCAACATAATCCAACAGTTTATATTCCAATATGTCATCAGATAAATAAAATTCGCAATATAAAGAATTAACCGTAAAATCACGCCTTAAAACATCTTTTGTAATATCCACGCCGATTTCAACAACTTGAGGCAAGCATCCGCTATACGGATATTTTTCAACTCTAGTAGACGCTATATCAAAGATAGTATTATTATATTCAACTTTACAAGTACCAAACTCGCTATGTATAGATTTTATTTTTATTAAACCAGGCAATTTATTTGCAAAATCAATAGCATTGCCTTCTACTAAAATATCTATATCTTTACTTGAAATACCTAAAATATTATCTCTTACTGCACCACCTACAAAAAAGACTTTTAAATTCTCAATTTTGGCAGTCTTTGCAATTAATTTTAAAAAACTTTCAATTTTTTCATCAAATTTAAACTGCAAAATTTTTCCTTATTTTTTAGATAAAACCTCAGGATAATTTTTCTCGATAAAACTTGTATTAAAATTACCGGAAATAAAATTATAATTATTTAGAATTTTTTTATGGAAGCCAATTGTAGTCTTAATTCCTGTAATTACATAATCGTTCAAGGCGCGCAGCATTCTTTTTCTTGCTTCATCTCTATCTCTGCCCCAGCATATAACTTTTCCAACCAAAGAATCATAATAAGGCGGAATAGCATAGCCTGTATAAGCATGAGAATCGACCCTTGTTCCAAAACCACCAGGGGCAATATAGCCTTCAATTGTACCCGGACATGGCATAAAACATTTTTCATAATCTTCTGCATTTATTCTGCATTCGATTGCATGACCTAAAAGTTTCACATCATCTTGAGTATATGAAAGCTTTTCACCTTGAGCAACTCTAATTTGTTCTTTTACTATATCTACATTTGATATCATTTCAGTAACGCAATGCTCTACTTGAACACGAGTATTCATTTCCATAAAATAAAACTTCTTATTTTTTGGATCGGACTCATCAAGCAAAAATTCTATCGTACCCGTTCCTTCATAATTTATAGACTTAGCAGCATTGATTGCGGCTTCACCCATTTTCTTTCTGATATCTTCATTAATCGCAACACTTGGAGCTTCTTCTAAAAGCTTTTGATTTCTTCTTTGAATAGAACAATCTCTTTCTCCAAGATGGATAACATTTCCATAGCTGTCGGCCAAAATTTGAACCTCAATATGCCTTGGGTTTTCTATAAATTTTTCAACATACACTTCAGGATTTGCAAATGCACTTTGAGCTTCTGTTCTGCATAAATTAAAAGCATCATCAAGCTCGTCATCAGAACGAACAATCCTCATTCCTTTTCCACCGCCGCCAGCAGTAGCCTTAATTATAATAGGATATCCAACTTTTTCAACAAACTTCCTTATAGTTTCAGTATCATTTACAATACCAAGTCCAGGAGTAATTGGAACACCTGAGGCTTCCATTGTTGCTCTAGCATTAGCTTTATCGCCCATTTTCATCATAGCTTCAGCCGAAGGACCAATAAATTTTATATGATGTTCTTCGCAGATATCAACAAAATCAGCTCTTTCAGACAAAAATCCATATCCCGGATGAATTGCATCAGCTCCGGAAGTAAGAGCAACCGAAATCAATGCAGGTATTGATAAGTAACTTTTGGAGCTTTGCGCAGGTCCAATACAATATGCTTCATCTGCAAGTGAAACATGTAAGCTTTGGCTGTCAGCTTGTGAATATACAGCTACAGTCGCTATACCTAATTCTCTACATGCTCTGATAATACGAATGGCAATCTCGCCTCTATTTGCAATTAATACCTTTTTAAACATAACAATTCCTTGGCTAAAAGCTATATGCTTTTATATACAGTTTTCCTTTTATTCAACATACATTAAAACTTGGCCATATTCAACACTTTGACCATCTTCAACGCAAATTTCAACTATTTTACCTGAAACTTCCGCTTCGATTTCATTCATAAGCTTCATAGCTTCTACTATACAAACAACCTGACCAGCACTTACAACATCGCCAACCTTAACAAAAGGTTTAGCCCCCGGAGCAGGAGCAGCATAAAAAGCACCAACCATTGGAGAAACAATCGGAGTTCCTTTTTTAGCGCTTGTTTTTTCTTCTTTATTTGAAGGAACAGAAGCAACAGGAGCAACGGTTGCAGGTGCAACAGTCGGAGCAGCTACAGTCTGAACAACGCCACTAATTTCCTTTCTAACAGTAATTGCTTGTTCACCATCTTCTAAAACAATTTCGCTTAACTGGTTATCAGCTATTATTTTGGCAATTTTTTCTATATATTCGATTTCATATTTCATTATTCAGCATCCTTACACTCTATCTAAATATTCATTTGTTCTTGTGTCAATTCTTAAAGTATCGCCAACCTGTATAAAGAAAGGCACATTAACAACCGCTCCGCCTTCCAATGTTGCAGGTTTTGAGCCGCCTTGAGCAGTATTACCTTTTTCAGCCGGAGGAGTATCAATAACTTTTAACTCAACAAAATTCGGTAAATCAATACCAATTATTTTGCTGTCATGTAATAAAATTTGAACAGTCATATTTTCCTGTAAATATTTAATTCCATCTCCGACTCTATCAGCAGGAACAGGCAATTGCTCGTATGATTCTAAATCCATCATAACAAGGTCATTACCTTCTTTATATAAATACTGCATTTCACGTCTGTCAAGCATGGCTTTTGCAACTTTTTCACCTGCTCTAAATGTTTTTTCAACTACTTGTCCTGTTTCAACATTTTTTAATTTTGAACGTACAAAAGCAGCACCTTTACCCGGTTTTACATGTAAAAATTCCACAACAGACCATAAACCGTTGTCAATTTCTAATGTTAATCCTGTTTTTAAATCGTTTACTGAAATCATATATTATTCCTGTTTAACTAATCTTCAAAGTCATTTTATCATAAACTTGAATTTTTACATAAAAATTTTGGTCATCTTTTGCTTTTTGTAATAATTCCAAAGGCGGATTATCGATTTTTTTCAGTAATTGCGCAGTTTTTTCCCTAATTGTATAGTCGTTAAAGTTAATGGTATAATTTAAAATTTCTAATACTTGCGAATTATATTTTCCGCTAAAACAAAAAAACAAAGCTTCTAAACTCCAATACAAAGCAAACAATTTTTTATTTTTGGCATGATTTTTTGTGTTTCTTCTGTTTCCGTTGAAAAAATCTTTATTATCTCTTTCATAACATTTAATATCTTCAATTAAGTCTTTAATTTTTACAATTAAATCATGTTCAATATATTTCGCTATTTCTTTTGAATTCAATAAAATCGAACAAATCGAACGCGAAACATTAGGATTTATATCAATAATCCCTTTGATAATTTTATTTTTAGAAAACTCATTTAAAAAATACTTCTCGGCAATTGGGCATACATCCTGTAATTTAAATGCACATGCTTCTCTTAAAGGATTTGAACAATCGGTAAGAAAATTGATTAAAATTTTTGCTTCGTCACAAGAATTAACATGCCCGATATTTATAATCTTAAATATTCTGGAAAAATCATCATTATCAGAAACTAAATCATAAAAAAAATTGCCTTTATTCGATTCTTCATCCAAATAATTTTTAAAAATTTCATTAGCCATATTCATAATTAAAACATAACAAAAACTATAAGCAAAAATAAAGCATTAAAATATATAATAAAAATTGACTTTTAAAACATAAAAATTAATTTATTTAATAACGGAGGTTTAAAATGGATATAATAAAAAAACTTTTTAACTTTAATGACGACGAAAGTTGCGCAATTGGCCTTTGTAAGTTCAATGATGACTTCTTTAAACTTTCAGATGCAAAAGAACAAGTTAAAAAAAGAATCAAAAAAGACGTTACCTTAACCCAAATGCTAAAAAGAAGCATATAAACTATAGTGGTAAAAATTTATCATAATAATGTACAGCAAAAGGAACAGCAACCCCTAATAACATTCCGCAAAAAACTTCAAGAGGAGTGTGTCCTAAAAGTTCTTTTAAAGCAGCGTATGGCTTAACTTCATGATTTTTCTGCACAAATTCATCAACAAGCCTGTTTAAAGTTGCCGCTGTTTTTCCTGCTGCCCTACGAATTCCTGATGCGTCTTGCATTACAATTAAAGAAAAACCAAGAGAAACCGCAAAAAGCATGGAGCTTATTCCTTCAATTAAAGCTACGGAAGTTGTAAGCGCAATAACTCCTGCCGTATGTGAACTTGGCATGCCACCTGTGGTTGTAAATATTTTGAAATTTATTTTTTTGTGCGTACAAATATATGTAACAACCTTAATAAATTGCGCAATAGAAGCAGAAACCAAACCGCTAAATAATGCTTCATACCCCGTATTAAAAAATTGAATTTCCCCCACTATTTAATCCTTTTTACTAACATTTCTTCTATATCATTAAAAACATCAGAACTTATTTTTAACTCATTCAGTATATCATGATTTCTTTGAATTAAAGAGTAAAATATATTTTTTGCTTTATCAAGTCCAAATGCGCTAACATAAGTCAATTTATTTGATATTTCATCTTTACCTGCTGTTTTTCCAAGCTCCGATGTCGAAAGAGTGCAATCAATAATATCATCATATACTTGAAAAAGTATACCGAAATTATCCGCATATTCCTTCAATCTGTTTAGCACATGCGTTTTTACACCTGCAATTTTAGCTCCCATTGTAATTGAACAATTAAACAAAGTGCCTGTCTTGTATTTATGAATATATTTTAAATTATCAAAATCAATTTTTTTATTTTCAGCTTCAATATCAGCTACCTGACCTGCAACAATTCCCATGGCTCCAGCTGTATTCAAATAATCTCTTACAACATCAATAACTACATCAGATGAACAATTGCCAGATAATTTATCTATTAAAAGCTGTGCACCAAAAGATATTAAAGCATCACCGGCAAGGACAGCAATTGCCTCACCAAAAACCTTATGGTTTGTCGCCTTACCACGTCTTAAATCATCATTATCCATGCAAGGTAAGTCATCATGAATCAAACTGTATGCATGCATAATCTCCAATGCACATGCACAAGGAATTGCGTTTTCTAATTTTGCACCAAATAAATTTGCAACTTCAAGACACATAATTGCCCTAAGTCTTTTTCCATCAAGCAATGTAGTGTAGCGCATAGAGTCCCAAATTATTTTTGAATATGAGGAATTCAAAGAATATTCATCAAAATATTCTTCTAATTTTTTTACCGTAATTTCTTTATATTTTTGCAACATATTAATCAATATCCTTAATTTTTTGTTTTATGGTATTTCTTGCACTTTCTCTCTTTTGTTTAGAGATTTTTACAACAGTATTTGAACCTGTTTTTTTCTTTAACTCTTCTTTTTTTATACTTCTTTTTGAAATCTTTTCTTTATAATCCTTACATTCTGCCAAAAAAGCAAGATAACTTCTATATCTTACATCATCAATCTTATCAAGATTATCATAAATAGAACAAATATTCTCTTCCTTTACATCATGTAAACAATTTGAAAACTTACATCCACCCTTAAATTGCTTCATATCATCAAATAAATCAATAAGTTCAGCAGGAAGAATAAAATCAAATTTTAAATTCGAAAAACCCGGAGTATCGGCAATTCTGAAATTTTCACACTCAATTATTTCAACATGCCTTGTAGTATGAGCTCCTCTTAATGTTTTTTTTGAAACCTCACCCACTCTAAGTGACACACTTGGATTAAGAGCATTCAAAAGAGTTGATTTGCCGACTCCTGACATGCCAACCATTACAATAGTCTTATTTTTGATATAATCACTTAATTCCTTAAGTCCTATCTTATTTTTTGCACTTATAAAAAATAAAGTATAATCTAGTTTTTGATAAATACTTTTAATCTTTTTTATTGTTAATTCCAATTCATTATCCAAATCTTCTTTATTAAAACAAATTGCACACTCAATATTAAAGTATTTTAAATATGTTAAATATCTGTTTAGTTGAACTAAATCAAGCTCCGGTTCTTTAAGAGAACATACAACAAGCGCTAAATCAACATTTGCAACCTTTGGACGAGAAATAAAATTTTTTCTTTTTAATAACTTAGAAATAAAGCCCTTATCAGAACTTAGTTCAACATAATCTCCAACTCGAACATCTGCTTTTTGTTTTTTTAAAGTATCCTTTAATTTGCAAACAAACTCTTCATGTTCAAAATTCTTAACATAATAAAAATCCGAATGTATTTTATATACTTGCGCTTGCATACCTTTATATTAATTAAAAATTTTACGATTAGCAATGTTTTGTATGGTTTTTTTATTTTATATTATAATTTAGATAAATTACTTGGTGAGGATACTAAATTATGACTTTAACCGATTGGTTTAACAAAAGAAAAATGCAACAAATTGCAGCAAGAGATAACGATGTTCATATTGATGATTCTGTAGGAAAACTTTGGACGCTATGTTACAACTGTTCAAGTCAACTTCCAAAAAAAGACCTGGAAAATAATCTTATGGTTTGTCCAAATTGCGACTATCATTTCAGAATTGGCGCAAAAGACAGAATCAAACTTATTGCCGACGAAGGCAGTTTTGTCGAAATGTTTTCAAATATCAAACCTTGTGATCCTTTAGAATTTGTCGACACGCAAAGCTATAAACTGCGTCAAGAACAGGCACATGAAAAATCAGGGCTTGACGATGCAGTTATAACAGGCACATGCCTGATTTCCGGTCAAAAAGCAGTCATAGCTGTTATGGATTTTGACTATATGGGCGGATCTATGGGTTCTGTTGTCGGTGAAAAAATAACAAGAGCATTAGAATACGCTCTTGAAAATAAACTTCCGTCAATTGTCTTTACCGCGTCAGGCGGCGCAAGAATGCAAGAAAGTGCATTGAGTTTGATGCAAATGGCAAAAACAAGCTGTGCAGTTGCAAAATTAAACGAAGCAAAACTGCTATATATTACAGTTCTATGCGAACCGACCTTTGGCGGAGTTACAGCCTCATTCGGTACAATCGGGGATATAATTATAGCTGAAAAAGGCGCTCGCATAGGTTTTGCAGGAAGAAGAGTAATCGAACAAACAATAAGACAAAAACTGCCTGCAGACTTCCAAACTGCCGAATATTTACTCAAATACGGTCAAATAGATTTTATAGTTGAAAGAAAAGATATGAAGGAAAAGCTGGCAAAATTAATTGCCTTGCACTCGAAAAAATAAGGATTTTAAAATGAGCGAAAACAATAAAAAAGTTCAAATTCTGGATTTTGAAAAACCAATCTATACCATACAGGATAAAATAGAAGAACTTAAACAGACAAGCAAAGATACGCACATTAACTATGATGACGAGATAAAAAAATTGGAAGAGCAAACTAAAGTGTATAAAAAAGAATTATATGAAAAATTAGAACCATATCAAAAGCTACAAATAGCAAGACATCCTCAAAGACCAAACTTTATGGATTATGTGCATTTTATGTGTGAAGATTTTATAGAGTTGCATGGGGATAGGCATGGATATGACGACAAAGCAATCGTGGGCGGACTTGCAAAAATTGACGGTCATAATGTTATGCTTATCGGCACAATGAAAGGTAAATCTACAAAAGAAAATCTTGAGTGTAACTTTGGTATGCCACAACCGCAAGGATACAGAAAAGCTTTAAGATTATTTGAACATGCAAATCGCTTTGATTTGCCTATAATTACCTTAATAGACACAATGGGAGCATACCCCGGAATGATGGCGGAAGAAACAGGCCAAGGGGAAGCCATCGCTGTTAATTTAAAAGAAATGGCAAAACTTGGAGTTCCCATTATAGCAGTTATAACAGGGGAAGGCTGCTCCGGTGGCGCTCTTGGTCTTGCTGTTGCAAACAAAGTTATGATTTTAGAACATGCCTACTATACAGTAATTTCACCCGAAGGATGTGCTTCAATTTTATGGAAAGATGCTTCTATGGCAAAAGTTGCAACTGATGCGCTTAAAATCACCGGTGAAGATCTTTTGAAATATGAAATAGTAGACGAGGTTATAAAAGAACCTGTTGGAGGAGCTCACTATAGCGCAGAAGAAATGTCCGGAAACTTAAAAGCTTCCTTATTAAATGCACTAAATGAATTTAAAGACATGTCATCTGATGAATTAAGAACTCAAAGATATTCTAAGTTCAGAAGAATGGGCGTTTTTCAACAATAAAACTTTTAAAAAACAATAAAAGGCAGGTAAATTTTGTTTTTATCTAAATTAAAAAAGATATGGATAGCATTAGTGGTATATTTTATTGGGATAATTCCATCCCATGCCGCCCTGACACTTCCAAATATAAATATTAGTATGCAAAATGCGTCTACGCCGCAAGAATTCACTCAAGGCGTACAAATTCTTATATTGCTCACAATTTTAACACTTGCTCCAAGCATAATTATAATGACAACGGCTTTTATAAGAATTGTAATTGTTTTATCTCTTACAAGACAGGCAATAGGAACAACTACTCTTCCGCCAAATCAAGTTATAGTAGGACTTGCACTAATATTAACCTTCTTTGTAATGTCACCTACTCTATCAAAAATTAACGAAACAGCATATCAACCATATATGAAAAACATAATCACACAACAACAGGCGCTAGATAATTCAATTGTTCCGATACGTGATTTTATGTTTAAGCAAACACATGAGGAAGAACTTGCACTGTTTGTAAAACTTTCTAAAATCGAAAAACCAAAAACAAAGAAAGATGTACCTACCTATGTTTTAATACCATCTTTTGTTTTATCGGAATTAAAAACCGCCTTTAAAATAGGTTTTGTAATTTTTCTACCGTTTCTGGTTATTGATTTAGTTGTAGCATCGGTGCTTGTTTCAATGGGTATGATGTTTTTACCGCCAACAACTATCGCCATGCCATTCAAATTAATAATGTTTGTTATGGTTGACGGATGGTTTTTAATAACAAAATCACTTGTTGAAGGATTTGTAACTTAAAGGATAGATATATGGACGAAGCTTTAATATTAACTGTTTTTCAAAAAGCAATACTGCTTATTATGATAATTGCAGCTCCAATTTTACTTTCTGCAATAGTTGTAGGGCTAGCAATAAGCATAATTCAATCCGTAACACAAATACAAGAACAAACTCTTACATTTGTACCTAAAATTTTTGCGGCACTTTTGGTTCTAATCGTTGCTGCACCTTGGATGATAGATATATTCACGTCAACAACAAAAGAACTTTTTGAATATATAAAAGTTTTTATTTCATAAAAGGAGACTCTTAATTGGCACAGGCACCTAATCTTTTAAATCTTCTATCTCCTTACAATATTGTCGTATTTATGCTTATATTTACCAGAATTACCGGACTTTTTCAATCGGCACCGTTTTTTTCAACAATACAAGCGCCAATAATGACAAAAGTCTGGTTTGCAGGAATAATTGCTTTTATCTTATATCCCATAATTTATACTCAAAAAAACTTCATTTTGCCTAAAGACATGGCAGAGTTTATTATATTAATAGCAATAGAATTTTTAGTCGGATATCTGATAGGTTTTGTTGCAAACCTTATGATAGAAGGGGTTAGAATGAGCGGAAGCATTCTTTCAATTCAAATGGGATTATCTATGTCAGAAGCACTCGACCCTGCAACAGGGGTTAATTCTCCTGAAGTATCAAGATTATATGTTTATTTGGCAACATTAATATTCCTTGCAACAGGAGCATATCAATTTCTTTTTGCCGCCCTTTTAAACAGCTTTCATGGTATTCCCATGGGGGTTTTTCCTTTGTTTGATACAAACATAATTAATTCTATGCTTCAAATTTTCTCACAGTGCTTTAAGATAGCATTCGGGGTTGCCTTTCCTATATTTTCAGTATTGCTTATAAGTGATGTTTTACTTGGAATGATGAGCAAAATGATGCCCCAAATGAATATATATATGGTTGCAATCCCTGTAAAGATATATATGGGGTTATTTTTAATACTTGCCTTTTTAAGCGCTACAAACATATACCTTCAAGGAGTAATAAAAAATTACATGCACGCAATAGGTGCAATGTTTACATAGAAAATTATGTCAAACGAACAAAACGAAAAAACAGAAGAAGCCACCCCGAAACGACGGGAAAAAGAGCGAGACAAGGGACATATTGCAAAAAGCCAAGATTTTACAGCCTCTCTTGTTTTAACATTTGGGCTGGGTTTAATATACGCTATGAGTCCTTCTATGCTTGAAAAACTTAAAAATATGTTATTTCAAGCATTAACAAATTTAAATCCAAGTCAAATACCTGATTCGGATGCAATTCAAATACTTGCACCATACTTAAAGGACTATGCGGAAATAACCCTTTTGTTTTTTGCTTTTCTTGCAATTAGTGCAGTTATGATATTAAGGTTTCAAACAGGAGCACTCTTTGCAAAAGAAGCTCTAAAACCAAATTTTGAAAGACTTTCTCCATCAAGTGCAATAAAATCCCTGATTGAAAAAATAAATATTTTTAAACCAAAACAAATGGTTGAATTAATTAAATCCGTAGTTAAAACAGCTGTTGTTGCAATGGTTGGATTCAATGTCATAATGAAGCGAAAAAATGATTTGTTCGGATTAATCGGAGCAGATCCTGCAACGGGGTTTGTTGTTATGGGTTCAGTTATTTTTGAATTATTAGCAACAATTTGTATACTTCTTATAATAATAGGAATTATAGATAAAAAATACCAAGACTGGGAATACAATAAATCCATAAAAATGTCAAAACAAGAAGTTAAAGACGAATTTAAAAACACAGAAGGAGACCCTAAAATAAAAAGCAAAATTCGCTCCTTCCAGATGAAAATTCTTCAACAAAAAATGATGTCAAAGGTAAAAGATGCAGATGTTGTTGTAGTTAATCCAACGCATTATGCAGTTGCTCTGATGTACAATCCGGAAAAAGTTCCCGCACCGGTAGTTGTGGCTAAAGGCGTTGACTATGTTGCATTTAAAATAAGAGAAATTGCAAAAAACAATAATATTCCAATTGTTGAAAATAAACCACTTGCACGAAGTTTATACAAATTAGTAGAAGTTGATGGTATAATACCACAAGAACTATATGTTGCAGTTGCGGAAATTTTACAATACGTTTACGCACAAAAAGGAAGATAATGAAGTTTTGGAGGAATTAGAAACAGCTTGGGAAAATTAAAAGAATTACTAAAAAATAATGATATAGTTCTTGCTATTGGTCTTGTTACCATTGTTCTAATGATGGTAATACCTGTTCCTGCGCAATTGTTGGACTTATTACTTACTTTAAATATTTCCCTTTCGGTTTTAATTCTTCTTGTTTGTTTATATACAAAAGAACCTCTTGAATATTCGAGTTTTCCTACAATTTTGCTTATAGCAACATTATTTAGACTTGGTTTAAATGTAACATCAACAAGACTTATTTTACTTGAAGCAAATGCAGGCTCTGTAATTGAATCATTTGGCCAATTTGTTGTAGGCGGAAACTATGTAGTAGGTGCTGTCATATTTATAATTCTTGTAATTATTAACTTTATGGTAATTACAGGCGGAGCAGGCAGGGTGGCTGAAGTTAGCGCAAGATTTACACTGGATGCCATGCCCGGAAAACAGCTATCAATAGATGCCGACCTTAACTCCGGCTTGATTGACGAAAATGAAGCAAAGAAACGAAGAAAAGCGCTTCTAAGAGAAGCTGATTTCTATGGAACAATGGATGGTGCTTCAAAATTTGTCAAAGGAGACGCTACAGCCGGCATTATTATTACGGTAATTAACATTGTAGGCGGCTTGATTATAGGAATTGTACAGTTAAAAATGCAACCTATGACCGCTTTATCAACATATACAATTCTAACGGTCGGCGATGGTCTTGTATCTCAAATTCCTGCTCTTATTATATCAACTGCAACAGGTTTGATTATTTCTCGTGCATCAGGCTCGGATAATTCATTATCCGAAGATATTAGAAAAGAAATGTTTCAAAACCCAAAAGTATTGGGTATCATTAGCGGACTATTATTTTGTATGGGAATAGTCCCAGGCATGCCGACAATTCCATTTTTGACAATATCTGCTTTAACAGGCGGTTTTAGTTACAAAAAATATAAAGAAAGAATTGAAGCTGAAAAACAAGCACAACAAGCTGAAAAAGATGCTAAAAAAGCCGAAAAACTTGGCAAGAAAAAGAAAAAGGCAACAAGAGAAAGCGTTCTTGAACTTCTTTCCGTAGAAACACTTGAAATAGAAATCGGATACAGATTAGTAAGTCTTTTAGATATAGAAAAAGGCGGAGATTTGCTTGATAGAATCTCGCAAATAAGAAGACAAACCGCTCTTGATTTAGGTATAGTTTTGCCTTCCATAAGGGTTAGGGACAATCTTCAACTGCCGCCAAACACATATCAGATAAAATTAAAAGGAATAACAATTGAAACAGGAGAAGTTTATCCGGATAGATTCCTTGCAATGAATTCCATGGGTGGAGCAGATGATCCAAATGTAATAGGAATAAGCGCAATAGAGCCCGCATTCCATCTTCCTGCAACTTGGATTCTTGAAAAGGATAAAGAATATGCAGAAACAGCAGGATATACGGTCGTTTCCTCTTCTGCAGTTATTTCAACCCACTTAACAGAAGTAATCAAGAAAAATTCAAGCGAAATTTTGACTCGTGCAGACGTTCAGCAACTCATTGACAATTTGAAAAAAGAAACAAACGAAACTTATGTAAATGATTTAATGAAAGAATTGACAACTGCAGATGTTCAACAGGTGCTACAAAATCTTTTAAAAGAAAGGGTCTCTATTAGAGATCTTAAAACAATACTCGAAACAATGAGCTTGCAACACAAAATCAATAAAAACTATAACTACCTTACAGAGCAATGCAGGCAAGCATTATGCAGAACTATTTGCAAACAAAACTTATCAGATACGGGTGAATTACTTGTTATTACCATGACTCAAGAAGTTGAACAAGAGATCGCAAAAGGAATAAATCCGGATGGAGAAAGCTTAACTTTGAATCCTGATTTTGTAAAAAGATTAATGGATAGCCTAAATTCTGAATTCGAAAGAGCTATTCAACAAACCGGAAATCAACCTGTAATTTTATGTTCTTCACCCATTAGGTTGATTTTTAGACGCTTAATTGAAAGAACTTACCCACAAATAGCAATTATGTCATATAATGAAGTAACAAATAATATAAAGGCAAAATCAGTAGGCATAATAAGGGCAAATATGAAAACTGCCACCATATAAAGGATTAACTATGAAAGAATTACTGCAAACAACAAGCGATTTTAAAATAATTCCAAATAATTTTAAAAGTTCAGGGTGTTTTAAGATATTAGAAATAAATAATACAGAAATTAAAGCTGAACTTACCCTTGCAGACAAAAAAGAACTTGAAGACTATAATCCTCAAGAAGGAGTTGAAGTTTTTGGGGTAAATAAAGTCGGACTCGTATATTTTGAAACAAAAATCCTTTCAAGAGAAAATAACATCATAACGCTTGCAGCAACAAACGACTACAGCTTAATTCAAAGAAGAGAATATTCAAGAGTTGGTTTAACTCAAGGAAAAGTAACCTTTAAAGATTTTGCACCGGATGTGGTTTTAAAAGTAGAAGATATATCAGCAGGCGGTATAAAAATTATATGTACTCAACCGCTTGAACTTGAAAAAAATTATGCAGTTGAAATCTCGCTATCAAATAATATGAAAATAGAATGCGAATTACAGCCAATAAGAATAAACGAATCTAATTTCGAAGATAAAAATGCATTTTGCGTTTCAGGAAAATTTGTTAATTTAGAAAATGTTGATAGAATTGTCCTTGTACAATATGCATTTAAAATAAAAATGGAAGAACAAAATAAAGAAAATTAATATGGAAAATACCGTCTATAAGCAAGAAGAGCAAAAGGTTAAATATTCTAAAATAATCTCGTCATTATTTTGTTCGAGCTCAATTATCATTCTTTCTTTTTTATGTTTATTAAACAACTTTTCAATCGACCTATACACAACAATGATTCTTTTAAAGGTTGTTATGCCTGCATCATTTTGTTTCTGGTTTATAGGATTTGTTATTGGAAAAATATTAGACGGATTAAATGTAGAAATTGCAGTTAAAAAAATAACAGAAGAAAAAAAAGCATACGAAATACCAAGTATGTTTGCAAGCGATGAAGGTTATTCAAATGACGGATTGGATATATTATGAAAAAAATTAATTTTAACGGAGTTAAATCTATAAGATTAAGCATTTATTTTGCGGTGTTGTTAAGCATTATCATAATCGTTACAACAACACTTTTTGCAATTTATACTATGTTTAACATAAAAAATCTTGCAAGCGAATATGAATCTGACATATACAAACTAAGATATTCACTTTCAACAATACTTGTGCAAGCCTTAATTATAGATACAAAAAGAAACAATTTTGAGGTTACAAAAAGCATAATTGATTTATTAAAAAGAGACAATCTTTTAGCATATACATACGTTAAAAATAATGACACCGGCAAAATAATTCTTGGTGATTACTCTGAAGCAACCATGGCAGAAAGCTTTAGGGCAGACTCAAATCAAAGCATTCAAAGACTTTCAAAAGTAATAGATGATTACACAGTTTATTTTGGAATCCCTGCAAAAAACCACATGGATATATACTATGACGGTTTTTTCGACATGATTACAAACATTTTAACTTTATTTATAGTTTTTGGGGTAATTGTGAGTGTTATGATGTCAGGAATTATTTCAAAACCGCTTGAAAAACTTTCCAAGGCAGCAAAAGAAATCACGGAAGGTAATTTTGATGTAAAAATAGCCAAAACTAATTTTACAGAAATTAATGACTTAATTAATTCGTACAATGAAATGGGATTACAGCTAAACGAGCTTTATTCTTCACTGGAGCTTAAAGTCCAAGAAAGAACCGTTGCGCTTGAAGCAGCCAACTATAAACTTCAAGAAACTCAAGCCATGATGGTTCATTCCGAAAAAATGCGTTCTCTTGGCGAATTGGTTGCAGGAATTGCACATGAAATAAATAACCCCGTAAATTTCATTCATGGAAATATAATGATTTTACAAAATTATGTAGATGACTTATTAAAACTGATAGACCTTTATGAAGCAAATAATATTTGTTTTCCAGACGAAATAAAAGCAAAAATAAATTCACTCAGAAAAGAAATTGATTTGGATTTCTTAAGAGGGGATGTTAAAGATTTAATTAAAAGTTGCATAGAAGGCACTCAAAGAACAAAAAATATAATTCTTGACTTAAAGAATTTCTCAAGAATGGAAGAAAGAGTTTTAACTCAACTTGACATACCAAAAGAAATAGATACAACCTTAAATATTTTGAATAATAAATATAAAAACAGAATAACAGTAATTAAAAATTATTCTCCCGATGTGCCTAAAATTGAAGCTTACGGCGGGCAATTAAATCAAGTATTTATGAATATACTTGATAACGCGCAAGACGCAATGGCAGAAACAGGAACGCTCACAATTAATGTATACAAAGAACATTCTAAAGTAAAAATTGAATTTATTGACACAGGGAAAGGTATACCTGAAGAAAATCTAAAAAAAGTATTTGACCCGTTCTTTACAACAAAACCGGTAGGAAAAGGTACAGGGCTCGGTATGAGCATTTCATACAGGGTAATTAATGATCACCATGGCACAATAGAAGTAGATTCAAAAGAAGGCATAGGAACAAAATTCACTATCACGTTACCCATAAATCAAGAAACTAAAGAAAATGAAATGACCATGGAAGAAGAAATAATTGAAGATTTACAAAAAGAAAGCGGAGTTAAGAAAAATGACGGACAAGAGATATAAAATTCTTATTGTAGATGACGAAGAAGATAATTTAGCATTACTATACAGAACACTTCGCTCAAAATATGATATAACAAAAGCATCAAGCGCCATAGAAGCTCTTGAAATAATGAAAACGGAACAATTCGACTGCATTTTATCTGATCACAAAATGCCTATTATGGATGGGGTTGAATTTCTAAAAAGAGTTTATGACATACAACCAAAAACTATGCGACTTTTAGTTACGGCATATTCTGATGTTAAGATTTTAATTGATGCAATTAACTATGCAAAAATTTACAGATACATTAAAAAACCGTACACTCCTGATGAATTACTTATGATAGTAGATTCTGCACTTGAATGTTATCAATTAAAAATTGACAACGAAAACCTTATAACTGATTTAAAAGACCTCTTTTCAGGCACCATAAAAGCAATTATAGAAGCACTTGACGCTAAGGACTCGTTTACACTGGGAAGAAGCAGAAGAGTAGCATTTTACGCACTAAAAATAGTCAACAAACTTGCACTAAGTCCTACAGAAGTAAGTCAAATTGAACTTGCAGGGCTATTGCATGATATAGGTATGATTGGCGTTGCTGAAGAAATTTTAAACAAAACACAAAAACTTACCGACGAAGAATACGAAAAAATCAAAATGCATGTACACTACAGTGTAAAAATATTAGAAGATATTAAACAATTATACGAAATAACAGAAATAATTAAATATCATCATGAATATTATAACGGTTGCGGATACCCTTATGGTTTAAAAGGAGAAGAAATACCCCTTGGTTCAAGAATTATAGCAA
Organism: Candidatus Gastranaerophilales bacterium; assembly: GCA_944325185.1. Lineage (GTDB taxonomy): Bacteria > Cyanobacteriota > Vampirovibrionia > Gastranaerophilales > Gastranaerophilaceae > RUG14156. The sequence goes on from CALUZA010000014.1 coordinate 42,690, forward strand.
TAGCTGATGCTTATGATTCAATGGTTTCAAACAGAGCATACAGAAAAAGTCTAACCTCTGAAGAAGCGGTTAAAATCCTTGAACAAGGTGCAGGGAAACAATTTGATCCTAATTTAGTACAAATTTTTATAAGTATTTTACCCGATGCAATAAAAGAAATTGAAGCATACGAAAAAGAACAAAGAGAAACAGCAAATGAGAACAGTTGAAATATATACAGGAGCATACGCCTCAGGTAAAAGTGAAAATGCGCTAAATAGAGCAATTGAATATACAAAAGAAAACAAAACAATTACCCTTGTTGATTTAGATACAGTGGAACCTGCATATTGCATGCGACCAATAGAGAACAAATTAAAAAGCTACGGCATTAATCTTATACTGCAATCAGATTATTTTGGGCTTGGCGAAGCGGGAAGCTATGTAACAAACGAACAAATTAACTGCCTCAAAAAAACCGATGAAGATATAATAATTGATGTAGGCTACGGAGTAACCGGGCTTGATACGCTTGATATTTTAACCGATATAGATAGAGAAGAAAATATACAAATATATCTGGTTGTAAACACATCTAAATTCGAAACAAAAGACAAAGATTCAATAATTGAATATATAAATTTCAACAGTGGAGAAAACAAAAAAACTTGGAAAAAAATTACGGGATTAATCTCTAACACCCATCTCGGAAATGAAACAACTTATGAAGACATAACAAGAGGGTACACAATATTAAAAAGTGTATCAAAAGACACCAATATACCCATTATTGCAATAAGCGCAGATAAAAAATTCGAAAAATATTTTCCAAATAAAGAATACGACAAAACACCCGTCAGATTTTTAGACAGACATATGCCAGAAGCATTGTGGTAGTTAATTTATTTCTTTTTGTTTATTGGAATATATGTTCTTGTGGCAGTACCTGATGAGAAATGACTGGAATTAATTACTTTAGTTTCCAAATTTGTTTCGTCTTCAATTTTGTTGATATCTTCAATATCTTTTAATTGTTCGTCACTTACATAATAAGAGTTGTCATCAAAATTAAAATCTTGTTCGACATCATAAGTATATTGAGTCTTTTCAGATTGGTTTTCGGTATTATTTTTTGCAAAAACCGGAGTATAATTTAAAACCAATAGACTAAAAAATATTGCAGAAAGTAATTTTTTCATAGAGCCTCCTACTTAAAAAATACCATAGAATTGGATTTTTTCAACACTAATCGGGTAATATAACTTAACAATTTTTAATTATTTAACGGGCAATATATTCAACATATTTTTCAAATGCTTTCATGCCATCTTTAAATTCAACATTTCTACCCGGAGTAACTGTTAATCTTAAATATTTTAGTTCCTTTATACGAATTTCAAACAATTCGTTTGCATACGCAGCAAGCAAAATATCGCCACCATTTGCCCATGCTTTTAGTTGTTCAATTTGTCTGTTTACCTGTGAAATTGTACTATTCTCCAAAGGCAAAAAACCGTGTCTATTTAAAGTTGCTCTATCGGCATTTGTGATTGGAATAGAAGCTATACTGGAACCAAATATCTTCTTTATTAATACATAGTTTGATGCTAATTGCTTATGTTTTATAGGAACATGTACTTTTCCTAAAGCTACCGCAGTATTAATATTTGAATAGTAATCTTCAGCCTGTGCTTCTTTTCTAATCGAACCGAAGTAGCACCCCAAATTGCCACCTTTATGCATTATTAACTCCCACTAATATTCGATATATTTATTATATACAAAAAAAATGAATAATAAAAAAATTAATAAAAATTAACCTAAATGATTAAAAAGATAAATTTGCCTATTTTTAGAAAATGTGTTCTAATATGTTTGTAATTTAAAGAGGAAAAATAATGGAAAGAACATTTGTTGCAATTAAACCGGACGGAGTAAAAAGAGGATTAATCGGAAGAATCATACAAAGATTTGAAGATAAATCATACAAAATTGTTGCAATAAAGATGATGAACGTAACACCTGAAATTGCCGCAAAACACTATGAAGAACACTTTGGAAAACCATTTTATCCCGAACTTATAGATTTTATAACATCGGGTCCGATTGTTGCAATGGTAGTGGAAGGCAGAAATGCAATCAAAGGAGTGCGTCATATAGTTGGTTCAACAAGACCGGATGAAGCTGATGTTGGCTCAATTAGAGCAGATTTTTCTTCGTATTCTACTACAAATTTGGTTCATGCTTCCGATTGTCCTGATTCGGCAGAACGAGAAATGCATTTATACTTTAATGACAACGAACTTTGCGAAAACTACAAGACAATGTTTGAACTGATTATAGATGACCATGGCGGATTTAAACAATAAATATGTCTTATAGCGATTATTTTAATTTTGAAATAATTAAAACAGCACAAAATTGTTCTGCAAGGGCAGGTTTATTTACAACTCCACATGGAGTAATTGAAACGCCGATATTTATGCCTGTCGGAACAAATAGTGCGGTTAAAATGCTCACAAATGAGCAAGTGCTTGAAGCAGGAGCGCAGATTATTCTTGCAAATTCTTATCACATGTATCTTAGAGCCGGCACAGAATTAATAAAAAAAGCAGGCGGGCTTCATGGCTGGATGAATTTTCATAAGCCGATTTTAACAGACTCCGGCGGTTTTCAGGTTTTTTCACTTGCAAAACTTAGAAAAATAACAGAAGAAGGGGTTTACTTTCAAGACCCCAAAAATGGTTCAAAGCACTTCATATCGCCCGAAATATCAATGAAAATACAAGAAGATTTGGGGGCGGATATAATTATGGCATTTGACGAATGTGCGCCTTATCCCTGCAATTATGAACAAGCAAGAAAAGCGCTCGATAAAACAAAGAAATGGCTTGAAATATGCTTTGAAAAGCATAAAAATTACAACCAAGCGCTTTTCCCGATAGTTCAAGGGGCATTCTTTGATGATTTAAGAAAAGAGTCGGCTGAATTTGTTTCGAAATTTGATGCAGCAGGATATGCAATTGGCGGTGTTTCTGTTGGCGAGCCTGTTGAAATGAAAAATCATATAACCGAAATCACTGCACCCCTACTGCCCTTCAATAAACCAAGGTACCTCATGGGGGTTGGAACACCAATTGATTTAATTAACGGAATTAAATTTGGAGTTGACATGTTTGATTGCGTATTACCCACAAGAAACGCACGACATGGAACATTTTTTACCTATCAGGGAAATAAAATCATTAAAAACAAGCAATATGAAGAAGATTTCACCCCTTTGGATGAAAAATGTAATTGCTATGCTTGCCGTAACCATACAAAAGCATATATAAGACATCTCTACAAAACACAGGAAGCAACAGCAGCAACGCTTTTAAGCATACACAATATACATTTTCTTCTAAATTTAACGAAAAATCTAAGAACTTCTATTATAGAAGGGACCTTTGAAGAATACTCTGCCAAATTAATTAAAGGCTTTGAAGGAATAAATTAAATCTTGTCAAAAAATTGCTCCAAATCAAAAGGCAAAATAGTTATTTCTTTTTTCGCGACTTTCGGGTTGAATATGGATTTTAAAAGGTAATTATTTTCATTTTGAGCCATCCACATCATAATGAGGCGTTCTTCTTCGGGAGCCAAACAACCAGAATTTTTTTCACAAGAATTTATCTTAAATTCTGCTTCAAGAACACCAATTCTGACAAAAATCGTTTTTTCGAGCGCTTTTGATTTTGGATCAACCTTGATACTCAACCCTTTATATTTATACATTTCAGGGCTACCACGCTTTTCAGGGTTATCTTTGCACATCTCCCCGATTAAAAAATGACTTAAATCATGCTCCAGTTTACTAATTGCCTTAGGTATATCCATAGAAAAATTATAACTCATTTTAAGTAATCAAAAAATTAAAAGATTAAGAATGTAAAGTAAAATTTACAAAAAATAACAAAAAACATTTGACTTCATACCTTGTTTATAGTGAAATAATAAATACAGATAACTATTATTAAGGGGAAAATATGCCTACAATTAACCAACTAATTAAAAAAGAAAGACAAAAAATTAAAGATAAAACTAAATCACCAGCTCTTACAAGCTGTCCTCAAAGACGTGGGGTTTGCACAAGAGTTTATACAACAACTCCTAAAAAACCTAACTCAGCTATGAGAAAGGTTGCCCGTGTACGTCTAACAAACGGATTCGAAGTTACTTCTTACATTCCGGGAATCGGACACAATTTACAAGAGCACTCTGTTGTGCTGATCAGAGGCGGAAGAGTTAAAGACCTTCCAGGTGTAAGATATCACATTATAAGAGGTACTTTAGATACTCAAGGTGTTGCAAACAGAATGCAATCCAGATCTAAATACGGTACTAAAAAAGCAAAAGCTAAAAAATAGTAAGAAAGGTTAAATTTTAGATATGTCAAGAAGATCAAAACCGGCAAAACGTATTCCGGCACCGGACCCGATATATAACAGTGTAGATATTGCAAAATTCATTAACCGTTTAATGAAAAAAGGTAAAAAATCAGTAGCACAAAGAATTTTCTACACAACAATGGAACAAGTTCAACAAAAATCAAAAACTGAACCTATTGAAACATTTAAAAAAGCTTTATCAAATGCAACTCCATTAATTGAGGTTAAAGCTCGCAGAATCGGTGGTTCAACATATCAAGTTCCAATCGATGTTAAACCTGACAGAGGACAAGCTCTTGCTTCTCAATGGATTATTGAAGCCGCAAGAAAAAGAGGCGGAAAGTCTATGATTGAAAAACTAACAAATGAAATCTTAGATGCTTCAAATTCAACAGGTTCTGCTGTTAAGAAAAAAGAAGATACACACAAAATGGCAGAAGCAAACAAAGCTTTTGTTCATTACAGATACTAATTCTGAAGATATATTAAAAAATCCGACTGACAAAGAAAACTTTACAGTCGGATTTTTTAATGCAAAAATACGCTTATGGAAAACAAGCCAAAAAAATTTATAGATTTCATAATTACCCAAAAATGCACATATTCATGCAAATATTGTTCACAAAGTAAATCCGAAACAAAAAATAAAAATATCGCAAATAAAAAAACAATAGATTCTTTTTTAAATTTCATAAAAAATCTTGAAAAAGACTGGGAAATCACTATAACAGGCGGAGAAGCAATTTTGCATCCAAATTTTTATGAAATAATTTCTGAAATAAAAAAATTAAATTTTAAAATAAATCTAATAACTAATTTTTCATTTTCACTTGAAATATATAGAAAAGTATTCGATATACTTGATAGTTCATTAAATAGATATGATATTAGCTTTCATCTTGACGAAATAGTCAACTTTGAACAAACTTTATACAAACTTGAAAAATTTATAAATCTAAAACCACAAAACACAAAAACAACATTTTTGATTCCAATATACAATATAGATGATAAAAAAGAAAAACAAATTGAAAAAATAATCAAAATTGCAAAAAAATATAATATAAATTATGATTTTCAACACATCAGATTTTTAAATACATACTCAAAAATTAAATCAAAAGAAGAAAAATATTTAAACAAAGAAAAACCTAATAAAACATTTTCGCATCTTTGCTTTGCAGGCAAATACAGCTTTGTAATATATGAAGATGGTGAAGCATACAGATGCTATTCCTCAAGATTATTAAAGTCTAATTCACTGGGAAATATAAACAATAAAGATTTTAAACTTTCAAATAAACCTATGCCCTGTCTGCATAGTTACTGTACATGCCCCAAGCCTAAATTATACGGGCAAATAACCTCAACAAAAAAGCCTCTGCAAACGTTGATCCTTAATATAAGAAATATTTTTTATAGTCCTGCGTTAATTTTTAAAAAAAGAGATATTATTGTTGCAAAAATCAAACAAAAACTTAACTAAAATAAATATTTTATTCAATATAACCTTGATTATTATTTTAAAGTAAATTAATTGTTCAAACTAAACTTAACCGCAAAAAGATAAAATATTGTTTTTTACTATTTTGTGATAGAATTATAAAGTAAATTGATAATTGAATAAATTTTCGGGACATAGCAGGGACCCCCAGAGCGAAGCGGTGGGGAACCCGAAACGAGTAAGTTATAGTTCGCAGGGCGAACTTAACGAACGAAGTTGAGGGCAGATGTGTGCGAAGGGCGTGACGATGAAGCGTTGAGCTTCAGCGGACAGCCCAACATTGAACTAAAGTGATGTGGGATGAAAGTCTTACAGGAATATTTTTCAATCCGTACCTTAATTTGCTTGTTCACTTTTTCTTTTTGTCCCTCAAACGCCGGAATGCAAAAAGAAAAAGTGAACCGAAAAAGAAAAACCTCGGCTTTTTAATATTTAAAATTTTATCCTAAGTTGTTATAATAAAATTTATAATTTAATAAATTTTCGGGACATAGCAGGGACCCCAAAGCGAAGCGGTGGGGAACCCGAAACGAGTAAGTTATAGTTCGCAGGGCGAACTTAACGAACGAAGTTGAGGGCAGATGTGTGCGAAGGGCATGACGATGAAGCGTTGAGCTTCAGCGGACAGCCCGTAGACCTTACAAGGACCGAAAGACAAGAAACAAAACCAAAATTGATAATTGAATAAATTTTCGGGACGTAGCGCAGCTTGGTAGCGCACTACCTTGGGGTGGTAGGGGTCGCAGGTTCAAATCCTGTCGTTCCGAAAATTTTTAATTTTCTCCATTACATAATTGACGACAGGACAAGTCCTGAGCGCTCGTTATGATTTTTATCGCTTACGCTAAAAATCAAAACTCCGCATACTTTTCTCGTACGGCTCAAATATTTCGCCTACGATAAAAGCACGTTCCGAAAATTTTTAATTTTCTCCATTACAAGATTAAAACTTTAACTCATTATTGACCTAAATTTTTAACAACTCAAAATAAAAACATTTAACCAAAACATAAAACATTAAATATTTACATATAAAAATTAGCAAATAAAATTAAAATAATCACCAGTTATTTTAAGGATGAATTATGAAAATATCCCCAATTTCAATATACAACAGACAAAACACATACCAAATCAAAAAAAGAAATATAAATTTTAAAAACAATTCTTTTAAAAGAACAACAGAACCAAATCTCAACACATACATCCCTTTAATGTCAACAAAATTAAAGCTCAATGAAAATATAAAATTCTTTTTATCGGGTCTACTTAAAATCGATACTGACACAAAAAGAACAGGAAAACCTATTGAAATACTGGATGTAGGTTGTTGTGACGGAGCACTTTGTAGGACGCTTTCAGAATATCTGCCAAAAAATACACGATATTATGGCATAGATTTATCCGAAGAAATGCTTGAAAAAGCAAGAGAAGAAGACAAAGGAAAAATAAATTCAACTTATGTAAAAGGAAACGCCTTTGACTTGCCATACAAAGATAATCAAAAGGATGCAATAATAGCTTCAAGCATAATGCATGAAATATATAGTTATGAATTTAGAGAATATAATGAAAAAGCATATTCCAAAGAATCAGTTTTACATTTTCTTGAACAAGCTTACAGCTGTTTAAAACCGGGCGGAGTACTAATCATAAAGGATCCTGCAACAGCAGGAGTAGACCCATGGGAAAAAATCAAAATTGCAAATGCAAACAAAGAAAATGGAACATACCCGCCATTAAAAGAAGAAGAACTGCAAAATGCAGATATTACAAAATTATGCACATACGACAAATTAAAACGATTTTGCATGGATTTTTACCCTGCAAAAGGTCAAACACAATGGGATGAAAACGGGGATTGCATAATGCCAAGATGGCTTGTAACAGAATTTGTAAGACACAGAAAATGGCTTGCAACACCTGAAAACTGGGCATACGAAATCAAAGAAAACTATGGCACACTAAGACCGGATGAAATGGCAAAACTAGCTAAAAAAGCAGGTTTTTATCCAATAAAAATAGAAAATATATCAATTCCAAACAAAAATAATATCTATGCAATAAAAGAAGGTGAATTTGAGATAAAAGATATGAACAACAATACCTTGAGTCTTGAAGATTTTCCAATGTTTCTTGAAGTTGTTCTAAGAAAACCAAGAGAAATATAAAATTATTCTACTTTTACAAATTCATCTTTAAGCTTTTTAAAAGTTGAAAATTGACCGCTTTTAGTTATGGCAACCTTTCCGGAGCGAACAAACTCCTTTATCCCAAAAGGTCTGACTAATTCGGCAAATGTCTGCACTTTTTTTTCATCTCCGTCAATTTTAACAGTGTACAATTTTTCATTAACATCCATAATCGAAGCTTGAGCTTGCGCCACAATATTCATAAATTCCGCTCTGTTTTCATCATTTACGAAAATCTTTAACAAGCCGATTTCATATTCAATTGCATCTCCTATAGACAAATTTGCAACCTTAATAACAGGAATTAAACGATTTAATTGTTTACAAATCTGCTCAATAACATCATCATCACCTTGAGTCACAATTGTAACTCTTGAATAAATACTATCTAAAGCAGGTGCAACTGTAAGACTTTCAATATTGTATCCTCTGCCTGAAAACAAATCAACAATTCTTGATAAAACACCCACCTCATTAGAAACCAATACAGAAATAGTATGATTTACACCCAAATTTCCCATTAGCATTCCTTTCTAGAAAGTAAAACTTTATCAATTGGTTGTCCTGCTAAAACCCAAGGATAAACCATTTCAAAATTTTCACACACAAAATCAATCAAACAAGGTCCCTTGAAATCAATTGCTTTTTTTAACGCCGGAATGATTTCCTCTTCTTTTTCAACTCTAATTCCAAGCGCCCCATAACTTTCAGCCAATTTAACAAAATCGGGAGAAGATATTTTTGTTTGAGAATAGTGTTCGTTATATATCTTTTCTTGCCACTGGCGAACCATTCCCAGATATCCATTATTAATTATACAATTTATAACCTTAAATTTATAATCAACACAAGTCATCAGCTCTTGAATATTCATCTGAATTGAACCGTCACCTGCAATATTTAAAATATAACCGTCTTTTTTTGCAACAGCGGCGCCCATTGCAGCAGGAAAACCAAATCCCATAGTTCCCAAACCGCCGGAAGTTATCAATTTTCTTGGTTTATTAAATTTAAAATTCTGAGCAGTCCACATTTGATGCTGTCCGACTTCTGTTGAAACAATAGGTTCATCGTCTTTTGTAAATTCATAGATTTTCTCAAGCACAGTTATTGCGCTTAATTTATCGGACATTTTTTGAGGAATTGCAACTTTCTTTTTCCATTCCTCAATATCTTTAAACCACTTATCTTTCAATTCAACATTAATTTTATGATGTGATTTCATTAATTCAAAAAGCATTGCATTTAAAACATTTTTTATATCACCCACAATAGGAATTGTTGCTTTTACGTTTTTTGAAATAGAACAGGGGTCAATATCAATATGAATAACCTGAGCATCTCTTGCAAAACGTTTCAAACAACCCGTAATTCTATCCGAAAATCTTGTTCCGATTGCAAAAATCACATCTGCATTTGAAACAGTAAGATTAGCACAATAATTTCCATGCATACCCATCATTCCAAGGCTTGTCTCAAGCGAATCGGGATAAGTACCTGTTCCCATTAAAGTATGTACGACCGGAATATGCAATTTTGTAGCTAATTCTGTAAGCTCTTTACTTGAATTTGAAGCTACAACTCCACCGCCTGAAATTATAACAGGTCTTTTTGCCTCAAAAAGAGTTTTAAGCGCCCTTTGAATTTGCAAAGGGTGACCTTTGTAGTTTGGATTATATCCGACTAATTCAACATTTTTAGGATAATTAAAAGTATATTTTGCATTAAAAACATCAACGGGAATATCTATAACAACAGGGCCTTTTTTTCCTGTAGTTGCTATATAGAAAGCTTCCTTAACAACTCTTGCTAAATCTTTAACATCTTTAACAAGATAATTGTGCTTACAGCAAGACCTTGTAATTCCAACAATATCTGCTTCTTGAAAAGCATCCCCGCCAATTAATTTTGAATTAACCTGACCGGTTATTAAAACCATTGGAGTGCCATCATAATAGGCATTTGCAAGCCCTGTTATTGTATTGCAGGCACCTGGTCCTGATGTAACTATTGCTACGCCTGCTTTACCTGAAACCCTTGCATAACCTTCCGCAGCATGTACAGCAGCTTGTTCATGTCGAACCAAATAATGCTTAATATCATTTTGCATATACAAAGCATCATACAAAGGTAAAACAACACCCCCCGGATATCCAAATATTTCTTCTACACCCTCTTTTAATAAAGATTTTAATAAAATTTGCGCACCGGAGAACATCTGTTTATTCATATAACACTTCCTGCTAATTGCTAATATTATCTTTGAATTATATTATAACAATAAAATAGGGTAAATTTCCAAATGTAAAATTTTTTAAACATTTCAAATAAGACGCTCTTTTTACAATATAATAAACAAGGAGTTAATAGAAAATGTTTGATTATATAAAAGGAATTTTAGTAAATAAATCTTTTCCTTATTGTACCGTAGAGTGTAATAATATAGGTTATTTACTTCTCGTTAATCAAAGAACAATAAACAACCTTGGAAATATAGATGAAGAAATAAAAATATATACAAAACTAATCCATAAAGAAGACAATATGACTCTTTGCGGATTTAAAAACAGAGAAGATAGAGTAATATTTGATATATTAACGTCTGTTTCAGGAATTGGAACAAAAGTTGCATTCGCACTTTTAGATGAATTTGAAACCAGTGATTTAATCAATGCAGTTATTGAAGAAAACCATAAATTAATATCAAGAACAAAAGGGGTTGGGGCTAAAATGGCACAAAAAATTGTTCTTGAATTAAAAGATAAATTAACAAAGATTGATACAAACACGGAAATCATTTCAGCAAAAAGTCAAAACTCAAACGTATCAAACGAAACAATAATGCAAGCCCAAACAATATTGCAATCATTAGGCTACAATCAAAACGAATACCAGAATGCTCTTGAAATCGCTCTTAAAAAACTTGAAAAAGACGACGCTCAAGAACTTTTAAAAGAAGTTTTACAGTTACTTTCAATATTTTAAAAGGATAGAATTTATGGATTTAAAAGTTTTTAAAAAACAAAAAAGAGAACTTAGAGTGCTTTTTGCGTCAGCAGAAGTTGCTCCTTTTTCAAAAGTTGGGGGTTTAGCTGATGTTGTTGGAGAATTGCCTTTATACCTCGATAAAGAAGATGTTGAATGTGCAATTTTTACACCACTATACGGCTGCATTGATCAAGAAAAATATAATATAAAAGAACTTGAAAATTCAGAATTAAGAATAAATATGGGACATTCGCAACATATCTTTAAACTAAAAATGTGCGAAATTCCAAAAACAAAAGTAAAAGTATTTTTTGTGGATAATCCAAAATATTTTTCATGCTTTAACGTCGTGTATCCAAAATGGTGCGATGAAATGTATGAAATGCAAAGATATGTTTCGTTTAATTTAGCGGTTTTGGAATACGCAAAACTGCTTAATTTTAAACCGGATATAATCCATGCAAATGACTGGCATACTGCAATGTTGCCTATATATTTAAAATCAAATTATAAATTTGATGAATTTTATAAAGATACAAAAACAATTTTTACAATTCACAATCTTGCATATCAAGGCACTTGCGACAAATCAATTATAGATTTTGCAAATATGCGCTGGGATAACGTTTATAGAGACAATTGCGTTGAGCACTACGGAAAAGTAAATTGGCTTAAAGGAGCGCTATATTGTGCGGACAAAATCACTACCGTTTCTCCAAGATATGCTCAAGAAATTCTGGGTTCAGACTTTGGAGAAGGCATGGACTATACTTTAAGAGGTCAAACATACAAACTGTGTGGAATATTAAACGGCACAAAATACGATAAAAAAACTTTTGACTTAAAAGAAAAACCAAAATATAAAGAAAAAATTCAAAAAGCCTTTGGACTTCCGATAAATCCAAACAGACCTCTTGTTGCAATGATTTCAAGACTTGTATACCAAAAAGGACTCGATTTAATTGACTTTTCAAAATTTGAATTGATGAATTTACCTTGCGATTTTGTATTTTTAGGAACAGGTGAAGACGGATATCAAAATATGCTGATTTGGGCATCCAATAATTCAGGTAATATAAGAGCTTGGATTGATTTTAAAGCAGATTTAGCAGAAGACATCTATAAAGCTTCAGACCTGTTTTTAATGCCAAGTTTATTTGAACCATGCGGAATTTCGCAAATGGTAGCAATGAAATACGGTTCAATTCCAATTGTTAGAGCAGTCGGCGGCTTAGATGATACAATAATTGCTTATCCTAACGAAAAAGCAACAGGATTTAAATTCTTAGGTTACGACGCTCAATCAATGGTAAATGAAATTAAAAATGCAATCTGGACATATTATGACAGAAAAGACGATTTCAAAAAAATAATGAAAAACTGCATAAAAACAAAATTTACCTGGGAAGAATCGGCAAAAAAATATAAATTCTTATATTTGGACGCACTAAACAGGAAAAATTTCTAAAAAAAGCCCCAAAAAGGGGCATGAAAAATCGAATAAGTAGAGAGTTAATAAGTAAGACTATTTTTTCAAGTACTTTTTTGCTTTTTGAAGCCAAAAGGTACTTCTTTTTTTATCTTCATGATTTTCGACTATTTGAGATAAAATTGTTGTAAGCTCCGAAACTTCATCATTCAGCTTGCTAATTTTCAAATCTCTTTTGTAGATTTGATTTTTATTTTCACCTAAAACTTCGCTAAATACACTCAAAATAAATTCAAATCTTGTTTTTGCATTATATTTCTCAAAAAGCCCGTTTAATCTGTTTGAAACAGTGGATTGAGAATAATTCAGCTTATTTGCAATCTGTGCAATCGTAAGTCCGCTAAAGATACATTTTGTAATAAGTTTGTGTTCTTCAACCAGCTTTTCTTTAAAAACTTTCCTCATAATTCTTAATTCCATCAATATTATTTGTAAATTAACAGTTTATTATGTTATAATATAATTGACATTATGTAATAACAGTACACTAATTATTTACGATTGTCAAGTATTGGTTTATTAATTTTCAGGTTATGCTTATATATGGAAAATATCGGAATTAGATTTAAAAACGTGAGAAAATTACTGAAAAAATCTCAAGATGAACTTGCCATGGAATTAGGAATTACAAAGCAAGCCATCTCAAACATTGAAAATGCAAAAAGCATGCCTGGACTAGCTCTTTTGAGTAAATTATTGATTGACTACGACGTAAATCTTAATTATATAATCTCCGGTATCGGTGAAATTTTTATTGAAAAAGAAAAGACATATAAAGCTCTGAGAAACTCCCTTATAAAAGAAGTTGAGCAGCTTTTAGATTCAAGAGGAATTCGTTAATTTTAAGTTTTGTAAATTTTTTTTGTAATCTGCTAAAGTTTACACAAAAAAGACCGTAGACGAAAATAAGTGTGTGTAACTAATAAGGAGTAGATTATGGCAGACGGAATCAAAATTGACCTAACCAATTTAAATGATCAACAAAAAGGAAGAATTACTAATGCTAATTATGAAGATAAAAATGAAAATGAATATACAATTTTTGAAGCAGGAATAACAAGAGATAACTTTTGCTCAACTCTTGCAAACCAATACGGAATAAATGACGAATTAGCGCAAGAAACAATATGGGGTTTGCTTAACGTCAATGGGAATGACAATATTGACAATGACGAATACCAGGCATTGATGGCTTATTTTGAAGCAGAAGCAGGAGGAAAGGCAGAAGCAGAAGAAATACAAGAAATAACGTATGAAGATATTCTAGGCAAACTATATAATCCAGATGGATTGCCAAGCACAGGCGACTATCCAGCTCCTCAAGGCGAAGGTAATTCAGAAGGTGAAGCAGACTCAGGTACAGTCTCTGTGTCTGGACAAGTTGCCTCAGATTCGCTCACGGGGCTACAAAGCGAAGGATTACAAATTGAAGATTATGAAGAACGAATAAATGAAGACGGAACCTTAGACAAAGCAGCGCTAGAAAAACTGGCTGGCATACCAATCCCAGAAGCTGCAAAGGAATTAATAAAAAGTGCCATTGGAAATGGAATTGGCAAAAACGGACTTACTCAAATTATGCCTGAAGATGCTCC
>CALUZA010000015.1 GCA_944325185.1 Candidatus Gastranaerophilales bacterium
GTTGATTAATCAAAACCTCGATTCTTGAAATATCATCAATGTATTCAGGATGTTCAACCAATGTTGTCATTGAATATTCAGGTCTTACAACAACTATATCATATTCTTTTAATAATTTATTATAGTAATTTGTTTCATTTTCTACTGTCGGTTCTTCAATTCTATTAGGACCTTGAAATCTAAAATTTGATTTAATTACAGATGCAACAATACAAGCATTTTCTTTTTTACTTTTTATATGATCTCTTAATATATCTGAATAAACAATAAATCTTGCGTCATATTCAAGAGCTATATCTAAAAGAAAATTGGCATAATCATCTTTTAAATCTTCTTCTGTTAGTTGCGTTGATGTAAAAGTAAATGTCGGAACAGCATTAAGTTCTTTTAGGTATTTAAAAAGATTAATGAGTGTGCTTTCTTTAAATTTTCCGTATATTGTAGGCATTCTGCCCCCTGCCCAAAGGTTTGAGGGTGAGCCAAACATATTTATTTTTGGATGATCTATATTGTATATTTTCAATATTTTATATATAGAACTCCATATAGCTTCATATTGAAATAAAAGCGGTAGTGACCATTCAACATCTCTATACTTAAATATGTCTTTCGACATTTTTCTCCCCTTTTTTGTATTTTAATTTAATAAAATTATATTATGTATATTTAGTGAATGCAAATACATTATTCGTATAGCCAGCAAGCAACTTCTCTTGCACAATGGTTATTAAGAGAAGGTTTTTTGGTGGTGCAGATTTTTTTTACATATTTGCATCTTGAATGAAATTTACATCCTTCTATAATTTCTGTTATAGGGGAGATTTGACCTTTTATATTCTCAAGTTTTTTACCTTTTTTAGTTGGCAGCGCTTCAAGCAGAGCTTTTGTGTATGGGTGTTTTGGATTTTTAAATAATTCTTTACTTGGAGCTTTTTCTACAATATCTCCTAAATACATAATTGTTGCGCTGTCACAGTAGTTATAGACAATTGATAAATCGTGTGTAATTAAGATTATAGTTTTGCCTTTATTTTTCAAATCCAGCAGTAAATTTAATATTGAATTAGATACGCTAACATCAAGCGCAGTTGTGGGCTCATCAGCCAATATTAATTCTGCATTTGATATAAGTGCCATAGCTATTATAACTCTTTGTTTCATTCCGCCTGAGAGCTCGTGTGGATATGATTTTAATACATTTTCTATATTTTTTATTTTTACTTCATTTAGTGAGTTTTTTATTATTTCTTTTGCTTCTTTTTTGTTTATGTTTTTTAAAGAATTTACTTCTAAAAGCTGATTTTCGATTTTATAAAGAGGATTTAGCGACATAAAAGGATCCTGGGGAATTAGCGAAATTTTTGAACCTCTTATTTTGTTGAAATCTTTTTCTTTGATATCTAATAGATTTAGTTCGTTAAAATAGATTTTTCCAGATGTAATTCTTGCGTTTTTTGGTAAAAGTTTTAATATTGTGTTTATGAAAACCGATTTACCGCACCCTGATTCTCCTGCAAGAGCATGAATTTTGCCTCTTTCAAAATCTAGATTGATATTATTTAGTGCAAAATAAAGATTATTTTCTATAATGAAACCGGTATTAAGATTTTCAATTCTTAAAATTTTATCCACAATTGTCCCTTTAATTATTAAGGATTATATCATGGGATGTTTTCTTTTCCAATTAGACTTTTTGGGCAGTTTTATTGGCTTCTTTATTGATTTCGTTATTTTTGTTGATTTTTTGTTTCATTTTTTTTCTTCTCATTAAGTCAACAAAAGCTTCAAGTCTGGTTATATAGCCTGCTTTACCGGTTTGTTCATCCATAATTAAAGATAATATTGGTAAATTTACATCTTCTCTCATTTTTGGGAAAATATTTTGACTCATGATTTCAGGCATGCAGGTGAATGGCGAGACATGTATTAACCCGTCGATATTTCTTTCTTTTGCGTATAATACATCTGAAATGCATTCAAGTGCATCTCCGCCTATATCTCTCATTAAATACGGTTTTGCAAGTCTATATGCTCTTTCAAGATGTGTTTCGCCTTTTTTAAATATTTTTGGTATTATTGCATCTTTTAAAAACGACGAAACTGTCAATGAGCGTCTTACTTGCACTCCCATTGCGCCAAGTTCACGTTCCATATTTTGATTTGAAAATTCATCGTTTACGATATAAATTTCACCCGTTAAATCAACATGTAAAACGTCTTTGTTTTTGTCTATTTTAACGTTTGAAATTAAACTTAAACCTTTTTTTAAGGCTTTTGAAAGCTCTTTTATTGTGTTTGCTTGTCTTATAAGTTTAATTGCTTGGTTGAATGCTTTTTCGCTATCGCCTTTATGAATTTCCCTTGCCCTGTGGTATGAAAGAAAGTTTTGAAGTTCATCTACCGCAAAAACCGTCCTTACGGCTAAAAAAATCGCATAGAATATTTTTAGATAATTTTTTGAACCACTTATGCGAACAAGATAATCAACCATGCCTTTAAAACCATCGTAAAGACTTAATTCTATGTAGTTTGCTTTATATCCCAGTTCGGCTAAAACTTGTTCTATATTCCTTCCGTATTCTCCAAGTCGACATATTCCAGGCGATGTTATCATTGAAACATAATCAACTCCGCCTTCTATGGCTTCTATAAAATTTCCCAGAATTAATTTATAAGGTAAACATATTGCTTCAGGAGAATTTTTTGTTCCAAGAGAAAGTGTTTTTTTGCTTGTGTATGGTGGTATATATGGTTCTACACCCATTTTTTTCAGTGCCATTTCCCACGCTACATATATTGTGCCCATGTGTGGGAATGCAACTTTTATTTTTTTATTTTTATTTTCCATAGCTTAATTATACTATAAACAAAAAAGACTGTGTCAAATGACACAGTCTTTTTATGTTAATATTTTTATCAACTATTTGATTTCAACAGTTGCGCCAGCTTCTTCTAATTTAGCTTTGATTTCTTTAGCTTCTTCAGGTTTGATACCTTCTTTAAGAGCTTTAGGAGCGCCATCAACTAAATCTTTTGCTTCTTTTAATCCTAAACCAGTGATTTCACGAACTAGTTTAAGTACTGGAATTTTGTTAGCGCCAGCAGAAGCTAGGATTACATTAACTTCAGAAGGAGCTTCAGCAGCAGCTTCAGCACCTGCAGCAGGAGCAGCAGCAGCTACAGCAACAGGAGCAGCAGCAGATACGCCGAATTTTTCTTCCATAGCTTTTACTAATTCAGCTGCTTCTAATAATGTTAATTTTTCAATTGATTCTAAAATTGTTTCTACGTTACTCATTTTAATTATTACCTTTCTTAAATTTAACTAAGCCGATTTTTGTTTTGCAACAGCATCAATAGCTCTGACAAGTGCAGACATAACACCATTTACAGAGTATACTAAGCCGCTTGCAGGAGAATTGATTGAACCGAGAATTTTTGCGTATAGTTCTTCTTTTGAAGGCATAGAAGCCAGTTTTGTTGCTTCTTCTTTTGATAGAACTTTGCCATCAAGAACAGCACCGATTATTTCTCCTTTTTTGTTTTCTTTAATGAATTTGGCTAAAACTTTTGCAGCTGCAACTTCGTCACCATATCCGAATGCGATAGCCGTAGGACCTTGCATTAATTCTTCGATTACTTCAAAGTTTGAACCTTTTGAAGCAACTTTGAATAATGTATTTTTTGTTACGGTCAAGTCAGCTTGTTCTTTTTGAAGACCACGTCTTAATTCAGTGATTTCTTCAACTGACAAACCGCGATAGTCAGCTACAACAGCAACTTTAGCATTTTCAAATTGTTTTTTGTAGTATTCAATTTTTTCGTTTTTAAATAGTTTAGTTGCCATTACTTGCGAATTTCTCCTTTCTTTAAGACTTCGCAAAATTTTATAATAAAAAAGTTTTGCGAGTATAGTACGCAAAACAGCCCAATAAGTATATTGTATTTACTTTTGAACCTAGGTTGGAAATTAAGGCAAATGCCACCAACTGTCTTTGGTACTATATAAATCTTATTATATTAATATTTTTTGTCAATAAATTTCTTAATAAAACTTCATATTTTTCAAAAAAATGTCAATTAATTATTTTAGCAGACTTTCTTAGTGTGTTGTATAAAATTAAGTATACAAAAGTTAATATTTGTCAGTTCATGCTTTATTTAGTTATAAGAGCATGATAAGATATCATCTCTGGTTGAAGTTATATGCAAAACGTAAAAGAAAAAGTATTAAAAGACATTAGTTTAAGACAATATTCTGATCTTATTAACAAAATTGCAAAAGTTGAATATCGCTCAATGGGTGTGCAGTATTTAGTTGAGTTTGACGAGCTTGTAAATATAGGTTTCCAAACGATTAATGTTTTACTTTCTGATTCTGATTTTGAGTCTTACAATGAATCTTATCTTTCTACAGCAATAAAGTGGGCTATTAGAAACGAATTAAGAAATAGGTACAAGTGGTATGGTGTAAGGCAAAACAGGTCTTTAAGCGAAGAGGAAAATAATGAACTTCGTGAAGCAATATATAAAACAATACTTTCAACCGATGAATTATATGATTCAGAACGTACTTTTGAAGTAAAAGATATAAGAAAAAATCCGGAAGAAAATTGTGAATTTTCGATGTTATCTTCTGGCATCAAAGAAGCGGTCAAAACCCTTCCAAAGCGTGAAAGAGAATTAATAGAGTCTAAGTTTTTTAAAGAAAAGAAGCTTCACGAGCTTTCGGATGAGTTTTTGATTTCTCCAAGTAGAATTTCAAGAATAATTAAATCCGGACTTGATAAAATTAAAGATGAGTTGATAAAAAATGAGGTTATATAAAATATAGCCTCATTTTTTATTTATTAACAAAAAGATTTTAGTTTGTGTTATTCGTCTATGTATACTTTTGAAAAAACAAATTCGCACTCATTGTGACTTTCGAAAACATTGTCAAACATGTATGCTGATTTTGCAACTAAAAAATTCACAAACATTTTAAAGTTTTCAATGTTATCTTTACATTTTGAAATTTCTTTTAATAATTTTGCGTTTCTGCTTTCCAATTTTTCCATATTCCTTACTATTCTAAATAAAAAATCATTGTAACTTTCCGAGTTTTTTATTTCGTTATTTGTTTCGTACTCATTTAAAGCTTGATTTAAAATTTTTATTTTGATGTCATCTAAGTTTAATTTGTTCATAATATAGCCGGCATCAAACGCGGTTATATTTTTTATGGATAATATTTGATAAAGATATTTTTTGTTTTCTGATTTTGAAAATTTTAAAATATCTTTTATTTCATTAGTCTCAAAATCAATTTGATGGTTTGTATTTTTAAAATTCATTTTAATTGCTCTAAAAATATTTCATATAAAATTAATGATATATTTTATAAAGTAAAGTTTTTGATAAAAATTGCTAGTACATTTCAATAATTTTATCTATGGAATTTTTTGCAAAGGCGTATATTTCATCCAGTTGCGTTTTCTCGTAAGGTAGTCCTTCTGCTGTGGTTTGAAATTCTATGATTTTTCCTGATTTAGTTAGTACTATATTTGAGTCAACTTGTGCAGAAGAATCTTCTTCATAACATAAATCTACCATAACTTCCCCGTCTACAATTCCTGCTGATATTGCACCTATTGGCTCTATAATCGGATTTTCGGCTATAATTTTGTCCTCTAACAGTTTTTTAATCATGTCTTTTACTGCAAGATAAGCTCCACAAATTGAAGCAGTTCTGGTTCCCCCGTCAGCTTGAAGTACATCAGCATCAATTATAAATGTTTTTCCTTGTATTTTTGTTAAATCAAGACAAGAGCGGAGCGAACGTCCTATCAGCCTTTGTATTTCTTGTGTTCTTCCTGATAATTTTGTTCTTTCTCTTTGACATCTTGTGCTTGTGCTTTGCGGAAGAAGCGAATATTCGGCAGTTAACCAACCTTCTTTTGAGTCTTTATCCATCCATTTTGGAATTGTATCTTCAGAATTCGCACAAACTAATACTTTTGTTTCTCCAAATTCAACAAGGATTGAGCCTAAAGAGTGTTTTGTATAATTGTGTGTAAATTTAATTTTTCTTAATTCGTTGTTTTTTCTTTTATCTTTTCTCATATTTTCCTCTATTTAAAAATATTATCATATTTTATCTTTTTTTCTTATATTAAATTAACACAAAATCTAATTAAAAATAATTTAAAAAAAATTATATTGGTATAGTAAATCCTCAACTCTTCTGATTGCTATGCCCTGTTTTTCAGGGCTTTTTTTATCCCGAGCCGAGCGAAACGTAGCGCGACTGCGCTAGTTGAGCGAAGGCGAGGGCAAAGGTGTGCGAAGGGCGTGACGGTGAAGCGTTGAGCTTCAGCGAACAGCCCGCAGTCCGTACCCCACGTGAGCCGAGCGAAACGTAGCGCGACTGCGCTAGTTGAGCGAAGGCGAGGGCAAAGGTGTGCGAAGGGCGTGACGGTGAAGCGTTGAGCTTCAGCGAACAGCCCGCAGTCCGTACCCCA
>CALUZA010000016.1 GCA_944325185.1 Candidatus Gastranaerophilales bacterium
CAGGACAAAAAAAATTATGTTTCAAATTTATTTTAATCAGTAGTTTGATGACTTCCTGCCAGTTCGGCATTTTCTTGAGGAATTTCTGCCGTAATTTATACATTATCACTTCAAAGGATGTTGTCAATATATTTTTTAAAATTATTTTTTTCAAATTTTAACGAGCTCAATTGCTCGTAGACATTATAATAAAACATCAAAAAAAAATTGCAAGCACTTTTTTTTAAAAAAATTTCAATAATTTTACAAAACTTAAAAATCCTTTGTATTACTGTATTTCAGCTATTTCAAATCAAACTAATCCAGACAATATTCTTCCCAAGTACCCGTAATTAAATCTGATTCTTTTATTTTTTTAGCTTCTCTTACCCAGCAATCTTTGGATTTAATTCTCATTTCAAAACATGTTGAGCAGTTTTTACAATAAGCTTCAACTACGGAAGGAAAATGTCTTCTTGAAGGAAACTCTTCAAAAGCATCAAAAGCTATTTCTTCTTCATGCTTTAAATATGTTTCATCGAAATTCAATTTAATTTTCGTTGGAATCAATTCCTTTTGTTTACATCTTGGACAACGTTTAACAGTAAAATATTGCGCAACAACAAGCCCCTCTTTTTCATCAAATTTTCTCGATTCGTTTGCAAAATTAACAAGAGTAAAAAAAATCTCATTATTATACTCAAAAGCGCAATATGGATTAATCTGATCAACTCCCAAAATCTCAAAAGACTCTATAGGAAGCTCTTTTAAACCGTATGCTTGTATCTTGGATTTAGGAATTAAAAAATCTAACATAAAATTATAATACTATATTTTTAAAAAAACGGATAGCTTCCAAGCAATTTAAAGTAATTGCATTCCTTTTTTATTTCGTCTATTGCAAAAAGCATATCGCTAATTCCACAATCTATATCCGCAAAAAAATTATATTCACCAAAAACTTTTTTTGATGGGCGAGATTCCAAAAAGGATAAATTTAAATTATATTTGTATAGTATTTGCAATACTTTTAACAAAGCTCCAGATTCATTTTTAGTATTAAAAGCAATTGAAGTACGATTTTTCTTTCCCAAATTCATATCTTTCTTTGAAATCAAGACAAAACGAGTCTTATTTTCTTTTATATCGCCTATATTCCTATCCATAATGTTTAAATTAAATTCGTTTGCAGCAGCGCAAGAAGCAATTGCAGCATAAGTTTCATCCTTTTCAAGAAGAACACTTGCAGCTTTCGCTGTTGAATTTTCAGGTATTAAATCGATATTTTCATCAAAATTTTGAACTATATAATTCTGACATTGTGCCAATGCTTGAGGATGAGAAACAATATGCTTAATTTTTGTTTTATCATTAAATTTAGAAATAAAACAATGCTCTATTTTTATGTCTATCTCAGCTACAATTTTAACGTCAGACAAATATATATTATCTATTGCAGGGCGAACAATGCCTTCAATCGAATTTTCAAAAGGTAAAACTCCAACCAAAAAATCGTTTTTATTTACCATATCTACAATTTTTGGAATTGTTGAAACTGCTTTTAATGTATAATTTCCACTCAAAAGTTCAGAAGCTTTCAGTGCTCCCATTTCGCTATATGTTCCTTTAGGTCCCAAAAAAAGTAAATCAGGCACTATTTTGCCCTTTCCATATCTCTTTTAATATCTTTTTTCTTAATCGATTCTCTCTTATCATAAAGTTTTTTACCCTTTGCAAGAGCAATTTCAAGCTTTACCCAACGACCCGAAAAATACATTTTAGTTGGAACAAGAGTATAATTTTCCTGTTTTATCTTATTTAGAATTTTAAGAATTTCTTTTTTATTTAGAAGTAATTTTCTATCCCTTAAAGGCTCATGGTTATTAATATTTCCAAATTCATAATGTGAAATATGACAATTAATCAAAATTGCTTCCAAATTATCTGTAATTTTTACATAACTATCTTTTAAATTTGCTCCATTTTTCCTAATAGACTTGATTTCAGTACCCAAAAGAGAAATACCTGCTTCAAATTTATCAAAGAGAGTATAATCAAAAAAAGCTTTTTTATTAGAAGAAATAAGTTTTTCAGTATTTTTCATATAATTAGTATACATTAAAAATTTATATTATGTTACAATTTCAATTATGAAAAAGAAATTTAATATTGATTTAACAACGCAAAACAAACTCATAATATCTGCGCTTGTTATTTCAACCACCCTCATTGTTTTAATAGCTTTTTGGGCAGTAAACAAAATAAAGATAGAATTAGATGAAAGCTATAGAAGTTTTGGCGAACTTTTAACAAAAACTCTTGCTGTGCAAAATTATGAAATTACACAAAACGCAAACTCTCCTACTGCATTAAGTTTTATAAAAGCACATGTTAATTCAATTTTATCTTCTACAAATGACATATCTTATATAACTTTCAAAAACAAAATGGGAGACGTTATATATTCAACCATAGAAACCTATAACAAACGTGCACAAAAAGCAGACACAAACATCTCATCACCCATGCTTGATCAAAACGGAAAAGTTGTTGGAGTAGTCGAAGTAGGACTATCTGCTGATTTAGCCAAAAACGTCACTCTTACAACCAAAAACTCAATGCTAACTGTTTTTAGTGCCATTTGGTTAGTGTTTACTCTTGTTATTTTAGGAAATGCTTTTCTTATTAGACGCGAATTAACGCTTTTGCATCATGGCGTAAAAGAAATTGAACAAGGAAAATTTGGAACAGTTCTAAACTATAACCAAGCCTCAGGAGAAATAAAAGAACTTTTTGACGCTTTTAATGACATGTCAAAAAAATTACACAACTACGAAGAACAAAACATAGACCAATTAACAGTTGAAAGAAACAAACTTGAAGCCGTTTTGATGAGTATTGCAAACGGAGTTGTGGTTTGCGACAATTATGATAAAATCTGTATGATGAATTCTGCCGCTCAAAAAATATTAAACGACAGTCATAATGAAATTCTAAATACATCAATTCAAAACTACTGCGATTCAACCGGAGAATTATGTTTTAAAGATAAAATCACACAATTTAAAAATACTCCGCTTGATATAATTGAAAAAAAACCGCTTGAATTTAATATTAATGTCGATAAAAGAGTAATCAAAGCTGTTATATCGCCAATGTATTCCAAAATGCATGATTACTTAGGATATATTATTGTTCTAATTGATATAACAAAAGAAGCAGAGGTGGACAGACTTAAAGACGACTTTATCTCCAATGTTTCGCATGAATTAAGAACACCTGTTACAATTTTAAGCTCTTATGCAGACACTTTATATAATTTTGGTGAACAATTTAATTTTGAAGAACAAAAAGAATTCATAGGTACTATTAACAACGAAGTTATTCGTTTAAACAAAATGGTAAATGATATTTTAGATTTTTCAAAATTGCAATCCGATAGCGAACTGGAAAAAGAAAAACAAGATATCACAAAAACAATTGAAAAAATAACTCAAAGCCATAAAGTTCTTGCAGACGAGAAAAATATATCAATCTCGTTTATAAAAGAAGATAATCTCCCCGAATTAACATATAATTCTCAAAGCATAGAAAGAGTTTTAAGTAATCTTTTAACAAATGCAATTAAATACTCTCCTCGTGACTCAAGAGTAAAAGTCAGGGCAGAAATTGCACGTGACCCAAAATATCTCGAAGTCACAATAGAAGATAACGGGATAGGAATTTCTCCTGAACATCAAAAAATGATTTTTGAGAGATTTTACAGAATTGAAAACCAAGTTCACACAATCAAAGGCACGGGGCTCGGGCTTCATCTTGTAAAAATTGCAATTGAAAAACACCACCAAGGAAAAGTTTTTGTTAAATCAAAATTAAACGAAGGCTCGACGTTTGGTTTTTGGCTGCCGTTGGACGAAATCGATGTTAAAAATATATCCGAAAAAGAATTAAAAAATAAAAGTATTAATCAAATAAGCCAACAAAATGAAATCAATGAAACCAATTATCAAGAATATAAAATTGAAAAAATTGAAGATTATACAAAAAAAACAGAAATTGATAATCAAATTGTAGGAAATATCATTAATCAAAACGAAGAAGAAAATAAACCTGTAATTTCAGAAAATAAAACGGAAGAAACAACAAAAGATAACCCCATCAAAAAAATTAAAGACATTCCACCGCTTGAATCAACAAACAAAGAGGATGAATGGGAAATAACATTTGAAGTAAGAGATAATTAATAAGTTAAATTGTCATTTTCAAGAACATTTATTAAAACATCTTGAGGATAAACTTCGTTTATTAATTCATTTGTTGCATCCAATATGCAAAAAGCAAGTTGTTTTTTATTATCCGAAGGCATATCTAAATCTTCATAAGAAACTTTTAATTCAATAACATCTTTATAAGCTATTGATGATTTTCTTGCAGCCATCTGATTCCATAGGTTATATTCACCTGCTTTATTCAAAAATATTCTTGAAATATACTTTGAATTAAACACAAACCTTAATTCATGAGAAAATTGATTTCTAATAATCGGATAAATATTTTCATTTTTATTTACCAAACGAATAGAAGAAAAATTCCTGCTATATTCATTTATAAAATAAATTGCAATTTGATTTTCTATATTTTCAATAAACATTTTCATTGAATTTTTATTTAATTCAAAACGAAAATAGAGAAATTCCTTATCGTACCCAAAGTGAATATTTTTAACCAATCTTGATATATTAGATGTAGGTCCGTCAGGAATAAAAATATATCCTGCATTTTCCCACTCTCTAAGTTTATCTTCTTTATCACATGCAAGACTTGGCGAAATATATGAAACGGGATTTCTTAAGGGTTTTGTAGTTACTACACTCAATGGCAAAGTCAAATACTCGGGAACTTCAATTCCTAAAAACTCGTAAACATTCATCAAATGCGCCCTAAACAAAAAATCAAAAATATAGTCGCTTTTTGACTCATTAGGCTCTCCATACCACCAATACCAATCACTACCTTCACAAATAAGAATTTCTTGATATGCTTTTTTGATTTTATTTAAAATTTCTTCCCGATTTTGAACATTATCAATATTTTGGAGTTTTTGCTTTTTGTAATTTTCAAAATCCTTTTTAACGCTTGAAAGATAAAGCCAAGCAACATTTTTTACCGGCTCGCCTATCCACAAATCAAAATTCCTGTTAATCCATGAACCCGATTTCAAATCGTCCAATTTTTCGGATTTTTCGGATTCTTTTTCCAAAAAATCACTCACAAGGACTGTTTCTAAAGTATCATCTTCATTAATTAACTCATAAAGCGTATTTAGAAAATCATTTCCGTCATTTTGATATGTTTCCCAACAATTTTCGCCATCCATTGCGATTGTTATAATATGATTATCTTTTGGAGAATTCTCCAATTTTGACTGTATAGTTTTTATTTTTTCATATAAGTCATTTGCGGCAAGTTTTGAATCATAGCTGCCATAACCGAAATTCAAAAGATTTGCAAAAAATGAATCCGCAAAAAGAATATTTATAGAATTTTTAGAATGAACTTTATAATTTGTATTGAGATCAAACGGGTTTTCTAAATTACCCTCAAAATCTCTTATAAATTCTTTTCCGGTTGTTTTTGATAATATACCTTCATCTAAAACAGTCCACATAAAACCGCTATCTTGAAGCAGCTGCAATGTTTCCAATGAAACACATTGCTCTGATAACCACATGCCTTTCGGTTTTCTTTCAAAATATTCCTGATATTTTTCTATTGCAATTCTAATTTGTTCTTTAGCATCATTTTTACCTTCAAAATCTTTAGGTAAATTTTCTTTATTTTTTATTTCTTTATTTTTTAAATTAACCAAAAGAGGCAAAATTGAATGACAATAAGGACTAATAGAAATCTCTATTTTTCCCTCATCTTGATATTTTTTATATTCCGTTAAAATTCTTTTAATTATATCAAGCTGTATTTCGTATATTTTCTTCCTGTCTTCAAGTGTATAATCTTTTTCTTTTAAAAATAATTCATTTAACTTTGGATAATCTTCTATAAAAACTTCATCTATCCAAAGCAAAGTATAAATCGCCATAATATCGGCATATTCCTGCGTTGAAAACATATCAACATTAAGTTTTAAAGCATTTGCACGCCTATTATACAATTCCGTGTAATATGGTTTTTTTAGCGCCATATTTTTATAATTCAAATCAAAATAATTGTTTAAAATATAGATTTTATCTTCATAACTTAATTGATTTTCATCTTTAAGCAAAAGTTTTAAATGCAAATCCTTAGCACCATTTAGATATTCTTTCAAGGAATCCAACAAAATAGGCGAAAAATTAAAGTTTAACTTCAAATTCTTGAAATTATCAATTTTCTTCAACATATCAAGATAATCCTTGGTAGCATGAAGTCTAACCCAAGGAAGCAAAAAATCACTGTCGGGTTTTTGCTGATAATTAGGCTGATGAAAATGCCAAATAAAAGCTATATTAATCTTTTTCATACTTTTCTTTAATTATATCGTTTGTTTCACTTTAATGCAAATCAGGTATAACTATACCTGTAATTTGTTTCAAGCTTTCTAAATCTTCTTTAGAAACCTCAAAAGGTATTAAATCTAAACCTTTATCTTTTAAATTACAATACCTGTATAAATCTTCTATTTTTTCAAATTCAATAAAATTTTTATTATTTTCCTTAACAAATTTTATTTTAGGAGGTCTAAATTCCCGTTTAAA
Source organism: Candidatus Gastranaerophilales bacterium (assembly GCA_944325185.1). Classification (GTDB taxonomy): domain Bacteria; phylum Cyanobacteriota; class Vampirovibrionia; order Gastranaerophilales; family Gastranaerophilaceae; genus RUG14156. The sequence continues at coordinate 6,732 of CALUZA010000016.1, forward strand.
ATCTTCCGAACTGTCTAAAAACAATCTTGTTATATTATTTGCAAGTCTTAAATTAATATCTTCTCTTTTTTTAATACAATATGAGCTTTTAGTTCCGTTTTTTAAAGCTTCGCATGTTGCCAAAGGAATAAAAACGAGTTCATTGTCACCACCTTGAATATTTCGTTTTAAAAAAGCAATCTGTTTAGATAAAATTTTTTCTAATTTTTCTTTTCTTATTACCTTAATTCCGTTTTTTAAATAATGTGCAACACCATCATCGAGATTATCAGGGACTAAAATCAGTTCTTTCTGCTCAATAGGTGCCTTATAGTCCCCTGTTTGCTCTCTTTTAAGTATTTCATATAATACATAATTATTGCAACATTGAAGAAGCAACATATAATCCCTTAAAGAACTATCCGGAGCACTTTTAGGCTTTTTCGGTACCAAAAAAGCCACTCTTGAGATTTCATATATGCTTCCAAAATTATTACAAGATTTTATGTTGTTGATTTTCATACATAATACAAAACAAATAAACAAAAAAATTGCTTAATTAATAATTTTTCCGTTTTGAATTTTAATTATATCAACATTTTTTAAAAAGTCATCCTCAAACACAAGAGTATCAACGCTTGTAATTATCATTTGAATATCATCATCAATAGCATTTAATAAATAATTTTGCCTTACGTTATCCAATTCTGCTAAAACATCATCCAATAAAAGAAGAGGAGCTTCCCCTGTTTTTTCTTTGATTATATCCAATTCTGCCAATTTAAGTGCAAGAACAATCGTTCTTTGTTGACCTTGTGAAGCAAATTTTTTAGAATCAATTCCATTTATATAAAAATCTATATCATCTCTATGTGCGCCTATTAAGCATTGTTGTTTTCTAATTTCCTCATCTTTTACTTCATTCATTTTATTAAAAATCAAATCATTCAATTCGTTAATTGATAAAAATTCATCACAAACGCTCAAATACTTAATTGACAAATCTTCGTCACTTGCAAGCATAGAATGTTTAATTTTTGCAATTTTTTCAAGCTCTTTTAAATATTTCATTCTAAGATATATAACATTTGCACTTGCAATCGACAATTGTTCGTTAAAAACTTCAAGCATAGCAGAATTATTAGCATATTGAGATAAAAAATTAGCTTTTTGCAATCTGATTTTATTAAATTTAGAAAGTTTTTCAAAATACAAAGGATAAACTTGAAATATTGCCAAATCAAGCCATCTGCGCCTGTTTTGAGGCTCACCTCTCAACAAAAGTAAATCAGAAACCGAAAAATTAACGCTTGATAAAACTCTTAAAAAATCGGCAGATTTTGTTTTTTTCAATCCGTTTACTTTTAAAATTTTATTTTTAGGAGGATTGATTATAGTTTCAAGCTCAAGTTCAAGCCCTGTTTTTTCAACTACTGCATAAATTGAAGCCATATCTTTATTAAAATTAATCAGCTCCATATCTTTTTTAATTCGATTTGAATCAAGCGCACATAAATAATATATAGACTCAAGAATATTTGTCTTTCCTTGTGCATTTTTTCCGATTATCAATGTTTTATTATTTGAAAATTCATATTCAAAATTTTCATAATTTCTGTAATTTTTTAAAATTAATTTCTTCAATTTCATATTCTTATAGTATAATAAAAATGCAAAGTTAGCCTGTATTATTAATAAATTTCAGAGGAAATTAAGATGTATGATTTTATAACAATAGGTTCTGCAACTCAAGATGTTTTTGTACAATCAGATGTTGCAAGCATAGTTTCAGTTAGTCAAATATCTAAAAAAAGCGAATTTATGTCCTTTCCATACGGAGCAAAAACAGAAATTGCCGACTTTTCAAAAAATTTAGGTGGTGGCGCTGTAAATACAGCAACCAATTTCGCAAACTTAGGCTGCAAAACTTCAACAATTATCAAACTTGGAAACGATGAACTTAATAACATTATAAAATTAAAACTTGCACAATCAGGAATCGATATAATGAACATTATTGATTCAAATAAATATCTGACCGGCTTTTCTATTGTTCTTGTTAGTTTTCAAGGAGATAGAACAGTCCTCGCTCACAGAGGGGCAAATGCTCATGTCCATGAAAAAGAAGTTAATTTTGAAGCCATAAAAAATTCTCGTTGGGTATATGTTTCACCGCTTTCAGGTGACAGCAATAAAATTCTTGATAAAATTGCAAAATTTTGCGAAGAAAATAAAATTAATCTTGCAATAAACGCAGGAACAACAGCGCTTAAAAAAGGTGCAAAATATTTTTCAAAAATATTAAAAACTGCCCAAATAGTTGTAATGAACAAGGAAGAAGCAACACTTGTCACAAAAATTCAAGTAAGACCCGACACAAAAGAAATTAAATTTTCAAAAGAACATATTCATCCTGATATAGTTTCAATGCTAAAAGCGCTAAGAGGCGATACAGAGGCAATCGTCGTAATAACAGACGGTAAAAACGGCGTATATTGTTATGACGGTAAAAAAGTTTATATTTGCCCGATCTATCCTGCTGTTGTTGTTTCAACACTTGGCGCAGGGGATGCTTTTTCTTCAACATTCTGCGCTTCAATGGACAAATTTAATTGGGATATTGAAAAAGCTCTAAAATATGCTTCCGTCAATTCTGCTTCAGTATGCACCAATTTTGGCGCACAAGAAGGATTTTTAACTTTTGAAGAAATTGAAGAAAAACTTAAAGAAGTACCTGATTTTAAAGTTAAAACAATATGCGTTTAGATAAATTTTTAAAAGTTTCAAGATTGATAAAAAGAAGAACTGTTGCAAATGATGTTTGCGATTCAGCAAGAGTTTTTGTAAATGATAATCCCGCAAAACCTGCTAAACAATTAAAAATTGGCGATATTATTTCAATAGAATACAAAAATATGACAAAATCCTTCAGGGTTCTTATAATCCCTGAAGGAAATGTTTCTGTTAATATTGCTCCAACTTTATATGAAGAAATTACCGATTAGGCTTCTATTCCATATAAAACAACTATGATTTTTTGGTTATTTTATCAAGTACATCCGGTGCAATTTCTTTTATTTTATTAGACATTTTTGTCGTTGCAGTTGTAAACGATTGAGCACCGTCTTTAGTCAAATCCGACAACCCTTTAGGTTGCTTAAGCGCTTTTTGAACAACGTCTTTAGCGACAGATGTATCAATCTTAGATTTAGCAGCCATAATACCTTCCAAAGCAGAACTATCAACAGTATCATTAACAGCAATATTTACCAATTGTCTTGCAAACTTCTTTAATGGCATATTTAATTTAAAACCTCTTTGCAAAAAAGCAGCCCTGCCTACATCATTCAATTTACCTGATTTAGTAAACATATCTCCTGAACCTTCTAAAATTACTTCAGCAATTTTATTTGTACTCAGATTTCCCTTTCCATTGAGCATGCTACTATCTTGAATTGCATATTGAAGTGCTACGGGTGATTTTTGAATAGCTTTTTTTGTTGCTCTTGCAATTTGCTGTGCTGTTGCGTTTGCCAATTTAATACTCATTTTTTTCTCCTTTTTTAACTATGCTTATATAAAGGATAAACAGATTTTAAAATTGCCAAATTCAGTCATAGATTGCAATACGCCCATCCCATTCTATTCTATTAGTGATTATTACTGCATTTCAGCCATTTGTAAATTTTTTTACAAAAGTTTACAAAATAAATTTTTTTTCGTTCAACTCTTGATTGCAATAATATTTTAAGAGTGTTAAAATCGTTGATAATAAAATAAGTGAGAGGTTTTATGAAATATAATTTTGGTGTTGTTAAAGAATTAAAAGAAGGCGAAACCAGAGTTGCGATAACCCCTGATGTTGTTGCAATGCTATGCGCAGACGGTTTAAGCGTAATAATAGAATCAAAAGCAGGCGAAAAAAGCGGTTTTTCAGATGATGAATATATTAAAAACGGTGCTACTGTTGTAAAAGACGCTAAAGAAGTCTGGGAAAATTCAAAAATAGTTGTCAAAGTTAAAGAACCTCAAAAATGCGAATTTCAATATTTTAGACCCGATTTAGCAATTTTTTCATATTTACATTTGGCTGTTGAAAAAGAACTCACAAAAGAACTTTTAAAGAAAAAAGTAACTGCTATAGCTTCAGAATCAGTAGAAACCGAAGACGGACAACTTCCGCTTTTAACTCCAATGTCTGAAGTTGCTGGTCGTCTTGCAGTTCAAATCGGAGCAAATCTTCTTGAAGTCCACAACGGCGGTTCAGGAGTTTTATTATCCGGAGTCCCCGGAGTACAACCCGGCAAAGTAATAATTATAGGCGCAGGTGTTGTAGGATTTAACGCTGCTCAAATCGCAATTGGTATGGGAGCAGATGTTTCAATTTTTGATATCAATCCAAAAAAACTTGTACAAATTGACGGAATTTATGGAACATCAATAAAAACTCACTACTGTAACCCCGCCAAAATAGAACAAGAAGTACCAAAAGCAGACCTTTTAATTACTTCCGTTCTAATACATTCTCAAGTTGCTCCAAAAATAATTCCGGAAAGCGTCGTGAAACAAATGAAAAAAGGCTCCGTAATTGTTGATGTTGCAATAGATCAAGGCGGAAATGTTGAAACAATAGACAAAACAACAACGCACGACAATCCGACTTATGAAAAATATGGCGTTCTTCACTGTGCCATACCAAACATTCCTTCGGCAGTTCCAAGAACAGCATCCTATGCTTATTCATACGCAATGTACCCGTATTTAAAAGAGCTTGGCGAACATGGTATTATTGAAGCAATAAAAGAAAAACATGAATTATCAAACGGCGTAAATACATTTAATGGAGAAATAACAAACCAAGCGGTAGCTCAATCATTAGATATGGACTATACTCAGATTGAACTCTTGGTAGGTTTTAAATTAAAATGATAGAAAACTCAAAAAGAATCGTTTTTAAATTCGGAACTAATATATTAAGAAACGAATATGGGGATATCTCACTTTCACACCTATACTCTTTTATTGAAGATATTTCTCACTTATATAAAGAAGGCAAAGAAATCCTAATTGTAACATCAGGCGCAGTTGGACTCGGAGCTAAAAAATTAAAAGTTGATACCTCATCTTCAACAACCTTAAAACAAGCTGCTGCAAGCGTAGGACAGCCTATGTTAATGGGTATATGGCAAGACGGTTTTGAAAAATACGGAATCACTACAGCACAAATTCTCTTAACTGAAGAAGATTTTTCGAATAGAAAAAAATATCTTTCATTAAGGCTCACTCTGCATAAGCTTCTTGAAAACAAAGTTATTCCGATAATCAACCAAAATGATGCGGTTTCGCCCTCTGAACTTGAACATGCAAGTTTTTCGGACAATGATAAATTATCTGCTATAGTTGCTTCAAAACTGGATGCGGATTTATTGGTTATGGTTTCTGATATAAACGGATTGTTTGATAAAAACCCAAAAGAACACAAAGATGCCAAACTAATTTCAAAGGTAGAAAAAATAACTCCAGCAATAGAAAAACTTGCAAGCGGAGCTTCTCTTGGCGGCAGAGGCGGGATGATAACAAAATTAACAGCAGCAAAAGTTGTAACATCAAGCGGACTGTACGCAAAAATAGTAAACGGAACTGTTTCGGGAATTATCAGAAAAGTTTTTGACGACAACATAGGAACAACTTTTCTTCCTAACCAAAACTTGCCACACAAAAAACGCTGGATTGCTTATGCTACAAATATTATGGGCAAAATAACAGTAAATGAAGGCGCAAAAAAAGCAATTACGGAAAATCAAAAAAGCCTCTTATCAGTTGGCATAGAAAAAGTTGAAGGTGAATTTAAAAGAGGAGAAATCATCTCTATTATTGACTCTCAAGGATTTGAATTTGCAAGAGGAGTATCCTGCTATGATTCTTCGGACATAGAAAAAATAAAAGGAAAACACTCCGATAAAATCATAGAAATCTTAGGATACAAGTTTGATGATGATGTTGTAATTAAAGACAATTTGGTTTTAATTTAGGAAAATATATGGAAAATATTATAGAAACAGCAAAAAATGCAAAAGAAGCTTTTTTATCAACAATGACTTTAAATGTTGAAACAAAAAACAAAGCACTTGAAAAAATTGCAAAAAAACTCGAAGAAAATAAAAATGAAATCTTTGAAGCAAATGAATTAGATTTAAAAGAAGCAAAGAACTTGCTTAATAAAAACGAAATTAATCTTGCAACCTACAACAGATTAAAACTCGATGAAAATAAACTAAAAGACATGATTCAAGGAATTTATGATTTAATTAAACTCGATGATCCCGTTAATCAAATTGTCTGGCAAAAAGAACTCGATAACGACTTGATTTTAAAAAAAATATCAACTCCTATAGGAGTAATCGGGGTTATATTTGAAGCCCGTCCTGATTGTCTTGCGCAAATTTCATCTCTTGTAATAAAATCCGGAAACTGCGCAATTTTAAAAGGCGGCAGCGAAAGTACAAACACAAACAAAACTATATTTAAACTAATAGAAAATGCACTAAATGAAACAGAAAATTTTCCAAAAAATGTCATTAATCTTATTTTTTCAAGAGATGATGTCAAAAAAATGCTTGAAGCAGACGAATACATTAATTTAATTATTCCAAGAGGCTCAAATGCGCTTGTAAAATACATTAAAGCAAATACAAAAATCCCTGTATTAGGACATGCTTCAGGTATATGTCATATTTTTGTAGACGAAAATTGTGATTTAGAAAATACCAAAAAAATCATAATTGATGCTAAAACTCAATATCCAAGCGCTTGTAATGCCGTAGAAACAATATTAATACACAAAAACTATCCTTACATTGAAAAACTCAAAAAATCTCTTATTGAAGCAGAAATCAAAATAATTGAAAATCCAGAAACCTACTCAAAAGAATACGGGGATAAAATTTTAAGTATTAAAATAGTTGAAAATACCGATGAAGCAATACAACATATTAATAAATACGGTTCAGGACACACTGATTCAATTTTAAGCTCAAATGAAAAAAATATAGAAAAATTTATGAAATATGTTGATTCGTCCTCTGTTTTTGCAAATTGCTCAACCAGATTTTCAGATGGATTTAGATATGGCTTTGGGGCAGAAGTCGGCATTTCAACAAATAAAACCCACGCAAGAGGACCTGTAGGACTTGAGGGTTTGACAATATATAAATACATGTTATTTGGAAAAAATAATATAGTAGCTGATTATTCAACGGGCAAAAAAACATTTAAACATAGGTTTATTTAATTTTTTTGTTGTAAAATAAAAATTAACCTAATTAAAAAGAAAATTAAAAAATGGATAAAAGAGAGCTTATTGAAAAAATTAATAAATTAAAAAAAGAAAAGAATGCGATAATTTTGGCGCATTGTTATCAAAATATAGAAATTGACTATGTTGCTGATTTTGTGGGTGATTCTTTAGGATTGTCACAATTAGCAGCAAAGACAAATGCGGATAAAATAATTTTTGCAGGCGTGTATTTTATGGCAGAAACGGCAAAAATTTTAAATCCGGCAAAAAAAGTTTATTTACCTAACATCTCCGGATGCGATATGGCAGATATGATTAATCTTGAACAGATTAAAAAGTTTAAAGAAAAAAATCCAAACATTCCAACAGTCTGCTACATTAATTCAACCGCAGCAGTTAAATCAGAATGTGACATTTGCTGCACGAGTTCAAACGCCATAGAAGTTGTAAAATCACTAAACACTAACGAAGTCCTTTTTGTGCCGGACAGATATCTTGCAGGGTGGGTTGAAAAAAATCTTCCCAACGTTAAAATCACGGCGTATCAAGGATATTGCCCTACACATTTTAAAATAAGCGCAGAAGATATTATAAATAAAAAGAATGAAAACCCGAATGCAATCGTGCTTTCTCACCCCGAATGCAGAGATGAAGTTGTCGAAATATCAGATTTTGTCGGCTCAACAACACAAATGATGAAATATTGTAAAGAAAGCAAAAATAAAGAATTTATTGTTGCGACCGAGCTTGGAGTAGTTCAAAGACTTCAAAGAGATTACCCCGATAAAAAAATAATACCGATTTCAAAAGAAATTTTCTGTCCATCTATGAAAGAAAATACTCTTGAAGATATTTTATATACTCTTGAAAACGAAAACAACGAAATTAAAGTTGACGAAAATATAGCAAAAAAAGCAATAAACTGTATTGATAGAATGTTAAAAATTTGATTTCAAATATGCTTATAAAAAAAGTCCTATGTAATTTTACATAGGACAAACCAAAACACAAAAAATAATATGAAAATTATTCTGTATCCATTTCTGTGACACAACGGACGGAAGCACTATCTAAATATGATGTGGCGCTTATACTAATATTGCCGTAATAGTTGGTAAGATAGTAAGCTTTTGTAAGACCACTTAAATCAGCTAACCAAGTATAATGCGCTATACATTTATTACTAGAATTAGCGCCTTTGCAGTTATAATTAAAATCACATCTTGTGTAAATACCTGTATTTGCAGCGGCACCACATAACATTAATCCGTTATTTAAAAAATTAAAATTAAAATCACCCCAGGTGTCCGCTTCTTGCTTTGTTGCTAATCTCCAAGTTTTGCCTGCATAGTTAAATTTAGCACATATTTCTTGAGCAGCTGAATAATTACATACTGTTCTATTACATCCTGAATAATTACCATTAACAGAATCACAAGAATTAGAAGTGGTACCCTTCCAGCAACATTTTTCTGTTTGAGAATAACAATAATCTCCACTAGCTTCAACAGTTATAACACTTGAAGGAATTTTTAAAGTAGTTGAATCACCCATATTTTTTCTTGTAATACATAAATTGCCTATTCTCATAAAGTTAGAATCAGAACAATTGAATTTACCGTCATTTGGTAGACAACTTTTTTTATCGTCAGATAAATAATAATCACTGTTACATGCAAGACAAGTACCATTTTTATCACATCTTGCACAATTTGATATTGTACATTTTGAACATTTGTTTGATGAATTAAGGTAATAACCTATATCACACATTGTACAAGTTGAAGAATTTGAACATTGTATACAATTAGGTATATTAGAACAAGGAGAACATTTATTTTGTGAATTTATATAATATCCGCCCTTGCATCGTGTACAAGTTGAAGCATTGGAACAATTATTACAATTTGCAATTGCATTAACACAAAGCATTGTACATTTATGTGAAGCAGAATCAAAAACCCAATCTGAATTACATTTAATGCAGTAATTTGAATTAATGCACTGTGCACAACCGCTAGCACATGGTAAACATTTGCCATTTGATAAATAATAGCTGCTATTACAGGATAAACAAGTTGAACTGTCACATGTTGCACAAGTTGTTCCATATTTATCAATACACCTTTTAATATTATTTCCGTCGCAATAATATCCAGTTGGGGGATTAGTGCAATAGCTTTCATCATAGGCATTAATTCCATCACATATTTTATTTGTTGGACAGGATTCACATTTATTGTTTTTAATGTAGTAGTTA
>CALUZA010000017.1 GCA_944325185.1 Candidatus Gastranaerophilales bacterium
TCAATCCTCAAAAGAATGAGATTGCAATATATGTTGACGGTGTACATCCGCTATTCAGTAAAGAATTCAAACAATCAGAAGAAAGCGGATTTCCGATACCGAGTGCAAAAGACATCAGAACGCAAGCCGCAAAAGAATCTTACATTGAATATAACAATAAATATTTCAGAAAAGGCAATTCACCAAGAGCACTAATTATTAAAGTACCGGAAGATAATCCAAAACTACGGTATATCCTTAATGAATTGCAAAAACATCAGGAAGAATTGAGCGAGCAAGAACATCGGTGGGATAAAAAAGCTCAAACACAATATTCGCAAGACAGAGCAGGGGAAGTAATTTGAATGTAATTTTATCGTAATTCTTCAAATGCTTATATAACAACACTTTTAGACTGAAAACTACAAAATTACGATATTACAAAATTTAAATAAATTTTTTCGTAATTTTGTAATAAAAAATAAAAAATGTTTAAAACGCAGTTATAACAACGCTTTTATAATTACGTAAACAATTACTAAAAATTACGAGGGGATAAAAATGCACAGAACTTTATTAGATATTTCAGAAACAGCTAGATATTTACTTATTTCTAAGAGTACACTTTATCGTTGGGTACATCAAAAGAAAATAAAATATATCAAAATTGGCTCTAGAGTAATATTTATGCAAAGTGATATAGAAGAATTTATTAACAACAATAGAGCTAATACTGAATAAATCCAGGCACTGCAAGCACCGTGCTACCACAATTGTACGGTGCTTTTAGTTCAATGTAAATAATTCTGCTTAGTAAATTTTAGCAAAAGGGCTTACAAATTACATTAAACACGTTAAATTGAAATTAAAGGAATTGTAAATATGATTGATTCAGTACGAAAAAACCCAAAAACTGCCAAATGGGAATTTGATTATAAAGATTTAAAAAGTAAGAGAAAAACTAAAAAAGGTTTTAAAACAAAAGCAGAAGCCGAAAGAGTACAAGCAGAATTTATTGAAGAGTTAAACAAAGGTATATGTCCTGCTGATTTTAAAACTTCTTTAAAAGAGGCAGGCGAAATGTTTATGAGACTTCATGTGAGTATTAACTGCAAACCTTCAACAGAAGAGAGTTACAGAGGTTATTTGAAAAATCATATTTATCCGTTTTTCGGTGAAATGAAATTAACAGAAATTACACCTTTAATGGTAAAAGAATTTGTAAAGCAAATGGTTAATACAGGCAGAACACATTCAACTATCAATAAATATACTAAATTAATTAGTGAAATTTATACGTTTATGATTGATAGCAATGTAATAACAAGAAATCCTGCCCGCAAGCAAACATTAAAGGAAACAAAAAACGATAAAATTAGGGCTCTTTCTTCTATTGAAGTTAAAACTTTGCTTTCAAAAACAAAAGTGGTTTATCCTGATTTTTATCCTTTATTATTTACTGCTTTATTTACAGGCATGAGGCAAGGTGAGTTATTAGCTCTTAGCTGGGATTCAATAAATTGGGTTACAAAGAAAATCACAATTGATAAAAATTATACCCATGGACGTGTTGGAACACCAAAAACAGGCAAGATAAGAAAAATTGATATGTCGCAGGAGCTTATGCAAGTTTTGAGGGAATGGAAAATGGCTTGTTTGCCAAATGTAAATAATCTTGTTTTCCCTAATAGTGATGGAAATTATCAAGACGCCAATAATATGATTAAAAGAAGATTTAAGCCTTCACTTGAAAGAGCAGGAATCGATACAATAAGATTTCATGATTTAAGACATACTTATGCTAGTTTATTGCTTGCTAACGGTGCCCCAATGAAGTATGTACAGCATCAGCTCGGGCATAGCTCAATAAAAATGACAATGGATTTATACACTCATTTGTTGCCTGAAGTTACAGAGCAATGCGTTAACCTTCTTGATTGTCTTGTAAAAACTTCTCAACCCGTTAAGGAAGAATTAAGAAAATTTGGGACGTAAGTTTTATTATAATTATTTATCAATCATATTGCCTGTTGGTTAAATCAACAGGTTTTTTATTAAATGTTTTACATTATATTTTTATAATTTAAATTTAATATTGGAATAGTTATAGATTGAATTTAAAATAATTTGCAACTTTTTTGCAACTTTGCAATAGAAATTTATTATAAATAAAAAATCAGCCTTACTATAAAGTGGCTGAAATTTAATTATATCTTATAAAAAGAAATCTACCCTGGATGCGATTCGAACAGGGACCCCAGACTTATAATAAAGGCTTAATAACCATTACTCTTCCTTATTGGGGGATGCTGAGAAGAGCCATCTTGGTATAATAAAACAAAAGACCCGTCTTGTGCGGGTCCTTTTGATTTATCTACCCTGGATGCGATTCGAACGCATGACCTACTGCTTAGAAGTTGTATAACGCAGTATTGCCGCTATTTTTCAGAAATTATCAGAATTTATCTCTGTTTGTTGCGGTGCATGAATTTGAAGCTAATTTTATTCTCATATTTTATCAGATTTAATTTTGAG
>CALUZA010000018.1 GCA_944325185.1 Candidatus Gastranaerophilales bacterium
AACATTCTGTTGTTATATCAGATACATTATTTCCACTTATTGTAACATTAGAACTTGATAATTTTTTTGATATTACAGGCATAAATGCTGCAACTATACAAGATATTGTAATTAAACTAATCATTAACTCGATTAGGGAGAAAGCTAAGAATTTTTTGAAACATTTGGTATACATTAAAAATTTGCTTATTTTATAATCCATACTAGATATTATATGAGGTTTACATAAAAAATCAACTAATTTTTTTTGGTTTACATTATGTAAACCAAAAAGGGAATGTTCTATTTTTATAAGTATGTTACTTTTTGGATTAAATGCTAATGAAATTTAATGAAAATTTATATAAGTGCGCACTTGGAGAAAATATTAGAAGAATCAGAAAAAGAAATAACATGACACAGGATGTTTTTTCTGAAAAAATTGGGATTGAGCCTTCAAGTTTGAGTAATATTGAAAATGGTAAAAGTTTCCCTTCTGCGCTTACAATTATACAAATTCATCAAGAATTTAATATTAATGTTGAAGAAATTTTTGATATTGAATATTTAAAAAATATTAATTCTATTGAAGATGATATATATTCTGCTGTTAAAAAATTAAATCCTGATAAAAAAAGAGTTTTATGGAAAATTATCAAATCTCTTGATTTATAGTTTCATCTACTCCAAGCCCAAATAGTGCAAAGTCATATTTAATAGGATCTTTTTCGTCAAATTCTTTTAATTTTTCAGTTAATTCTATTGCAGCTTTATAATCATTCGATGTCCTTTTTAGGAGATTAAATTTTCTGGACAACCTTGCAACATGGGTATCTAAAGGGATTACAAGTTCACTTTTTGAAATAAAGTTCCAAACTCCTAAATCGACTTCTCCATCTCTTACCATCCATCTTAAAAACATATTTATTCTTTTCATTGCAGATTTTTTTTCCGGTCTTGCAAACATAAAGCAAAATCCAGTGTTTTGCGGACAATTTGAATTATGATAAAAATAATCAATAACTCTTTTGGTGCGATTATTTTTTTCATAAAATAACTCTTCTAAAGAGGATTTATCTTCAATATATAATTTGTTTAAAATACGCAAAAGCTCAACTAAATCTTCACTTTTAATGAAACGGTAGATAAACTTTTCAAGATTAAATTTTTGATAATCCGAAATTAAATTGTAAGGGCAATCGGCAAAACTAAAAAGTTCATTTAATTTTTTAATAAAAACATCTCGTCTGCCGAAAGCAAAAAGCGAAGATATAAAAGCCGCTATTTCAATATCTTGCTTGTTTTTATATCTGTGCGGAAATTGTATCGGGTCATTTTTGATAAATTCTTTTGTTTCATATTTTTTAACTAAATCATCTAAGAATTTTTTCATTTTGTTGCCTCATATTTTTGAAATAATTTTTGATTAAATTATTTCCTTCATCTTCCATAAGACCGCCTTTTACGTTAATTTTATAATCAGAAAAGCTGTTTATATTAAAGGCGCCGCTAAATGCGCCATATTTATAATCATAGGATGCAAAATATAAATTTTTTATTCTGGAGCTTATGATAGCCCAAGCACACATTGGACAAGGCTCAAGTGTAACATACATATCGCAATTATTGAGCCGCCAATTTTTTAATTTTTTGTTAGCTTCAATAATAGATAATATTTCAGCATGATATACGGCAATATTTTCTTTTTCTTTTTTGTTTGTCTCAATAGATATTATTTTTTTATCTTGCACAATTATTGCGCACACAGGTATATCTAAATCAACTTTTGAAGCCGTTTTAAGAGCTAAATTCATAAATTCAGGATTATAGTCATTTAACATAGTCATTAAATTTTAAAGTCATTATAAATTCTTCATCGCATTCAAGGGAAATATCTATTTTCATAGCTTCAGCCAAACCTTTAACTATATATAAACCAAGCCCTGTGCCTCTTGTTGTTCTTGTTAGCTTGGAATCAGCTCGGATAAATTTTTCAAATAATTTTTCTTTAATGTCATCAGATATTTTATCGCATTTATTTTTTATTTTTAAAACGGGTACGTCGTCAATATTATTTGCCTCAATTTCAATTGGAGCGTTGTCTTTATTGTATTTAATTGCATTATCAAGAAGATTTATTATGATTTGTTCAAGCCTGTAATCATCCGCCCATACATTTTTTATATCGTCTGCTATATTCGAATTAAATTTAACTTCATTTGAACTTAAATATTCTATAGCACGATTAATTGAATCAGATAAGTCTATTTCTTGAATATTAAATTTTAGACTATAGCTTTCAAGTTCCGGTATTACAAGTAAATCTTCAACCATATTAGATAGCCTTTGAGCCTGCTGTTTTATAATTTGCAAGGACTTGAGTTTTGTCTCATCGTCAAGTACAATATCTTGTCTTAATAGCCTTGAAGTATAACCTATAATGCTGGTTAAAGGTGTTCTGAATTCATGACTTGTTGCATTTACTAAATTTTCTCTAAAGTCGTTTAGTCTTTCAAGTTCTTTATTTTTTTCCCTTAAATCTTTATAAGATACATTAATTTTATTTGCCATATAGTTAAATTCTTTTGCAAGAAAAACAATTTCATGAGGAGTAAAAGCTCTTTTTATAAGGTGAATTTTTTTATCATAGTTACCTTTTGAAATAGCGGTTATACCTTTAAATAGTTGTCTTATGTTGATATATAAATAATATGTATATAGCCCTACGATAAATATAATTGAAAATGCGGCTATACAAAGGGAAAGAATGATTCTATATCTTGCTTTTGTAATTGTTTTTGCGGTAACTTTTTTTGTGGTATCCACAACTACTAACCACTGAGGATTTTTTAATTTATAATATGCTTTTGGAGTATTTTTCTTTTTGCCAAAAAGACCTTTTTTAGAATCTTCTTTTAAAATTAAATCTGAAACAACTTCTTTATCAGGAGTGTTTGTATCGTTTGTTACAACTAATTTTTTTGTTTGGTAGTCGAAAATATATACGTTTCTTCCTTCTATATTTTCTTTACCCAGTAATTTATCGATAATATTAATATTTATTTGAGCTGAAAGATAATAATTATTGTCAATATCAATAGGCGAAACAAGGGTCAATCTTCCGTTTGATACATTGTATTTTTCTTTTGGAATTTTGTTTTTTTCGATTATATCTAAATCTTTAAATAGTTTTGTTTTTGTTTCAATTTCATCAAAATATTGGACTTTCGCCATAGTATTTTGTATGTAATTAAAACCTCCTGCCATTTGATCAAGCTGTCCTTGGGATAAATTTACATAATTTTCTACAGCTTCACCTACAAATTGCGCAATTAGTGATGTATTATTTGCAAGCTCATTTCTAACGCTCTGTTGAGATATGTTTGAAATAATAATGCCTATTGTAATAAAAGGTATTAAAACTGCAACAACAAGAACTATTATAATTTGTTCAATTATTTTTAAGCGTTTCATGCTTCTTCTAAATCTCCAAACGGTGTTAATTTGTATCCGACATTAACAACGGTATGAAGATATTTTGGAGTTCTTGTATTTTCTTCAATTTTTTGTCTTAAACCGCCCACATGAACTCTTACCATTCTGACATCTTCATCTGAGCCATATCCCCAAACTTCATCCAATAATGTTGCAAGTGTCACAGGTGTATTTATATGTTGCATCATGCAATATAAAATTTCAAATTCTGTTGGTGTTAATTTAACTTTTTTATCTAAAATCATTGCTTCCAAGCTTTCGGGCAAAATTTCAATATCGCCCGCCCTTAAAACTTCTTTGTTGTTTTGTTTTTGTCCTGCTTCTCCTCGTCTTAATAAGGCTCTTATTCTAAGCAAAACTTCTTGGATTTCAAAAGGTTTTACAAGGTAATCATCCGCCCCGCAATCAAATCCCTCGGTTTTATCTTCAAGAGTGCCTTTGGCGGTAAGCATTAGTATAGGTAAATCAGGTTTTGCTATTCTGATATTTTTACATACATCATAGCCATTCATTTTTGGCATCATTACATCTAGCAATATTAAATCATAGTTATTTTCAAGTGCTTTTTTTAGCCCCTCTTGTCCGTCTGAGGCTGTGTCTGCAATATAGCCACTGTGAGAAATATCAAAAGCAAGCAGTTCTCTAATTTGCTTGTCGTCGTCAACTATTAATAATCTTTTATTTGTTTTTTGCATTTATTTTACTACCTTAACATTCATTATCATATTTTCTTTTGAAACTATTTCCACTTTGGAATTAGCTTTAATTTCCTTATCATCAACGCTTTTTGCTTGCCAAATATTGTTATTGAATTCGATTAATCCAATGCCATCTATAGATAATGTTTTTCCTATATCTTTTTTTACAATAGCAGTTTTACCTATATATTCATTTAAGTTTTTTTCTTTTAATAAATCGCTTTGTTCTCTTTTTAATATGGTTTTCATTAAAAAATTTAAAACAATGGCAAATAAAACCAAACTTATAAATTGATAAAGATAATTTTGAGGAAATTTTGTTGCAACAATTGAACTAAAGAGAAAAGCGCCTCCCAATACAAGCTTAAATAGGGCTTTTTTGTTTAAATCCCAAAGTAAAAAACCGATACCTGCTATTGCAAGAAACATATACATTAAATACCCTACCTTATAATTAATTATAATTTTTTAAAAATTTACTGTCAAACAACTTTTATTTTCTTTTTTTGTTATTTGCAGTGCCTTTTTTAACAAAATCGACTACAACAATTTCAGGTTTACAATTAAGTCTAACGGGTAATATGCTTGTTCCTAAGCCTTTTGTGATAATCATTTTATTGTGGGTATTCATTATTAAACCGCTTGCAAATTGTGAACCAAATTTTGATGGAACGAATAATGGCGGCGTAAAAGGAAGTACAAATTGCCCGCCATGAGTATGACCGGCTAAAATTAAAGATACTTCATCCATAATGTCATAGTATACATCCGGATTATGAGTAATTACTATTCGTGGTGTTCTGGTTCTTGAAAAAGCTCTTTCTACATTTGGCTGACGGGTGGTTAAATCTTCAAGTCCTATTATATCTAAATATCTTCTTTTAACTATTGTTCGTATTGCGGAATTTGCAAGTACATTTATTCCGTTTTGTTTCAGGATTGATGTTATTTCTTTTCCGTTTGACCACCAATCGTGGTTGCCTAATACTGTATATATTGGCGCATTAATAAGATTTAATTTTTGGGCTGCAATATTCATATCCATTGTGTTTTTGTTGTTATGACCGTTTGCAAAATCGCCGCCCATTAAGACAATATCAGGTTGCTGTTTGTTCGTGAGCATTACAATCTTATCAAGCCTTTTGTAGTCATGTTTTTTTAGGTGAAAATCGCTTAAAAAAACAATCCTGACTCCTTGCAAAAGATTATCTTCTATTTCATACTTGTTTACTTCAAGAGAATTAGGCTCTACAAACAAGGAACGAAACAACACATATAAAATAAGTGCTATTAATACCATCATTTGTTTAGTCATAAAACAATTTTAACACTTATGCAAAATAAAATACATATATGATTTAAAAATCAATAATATTACGTATAATCAATTTATGATAAATGCTGAAATTGGAAAAAATATATTTTTTGAATATAGAATGGATGAGAAAAATCCAAAATGGGAACAAGCCATAACAAGGCTTTCACCCTTATCTCATAAACCATTTGATATACGTTCGCCTTTTGATAGAGATAATACGAGAATTTTACACTCGAGCGCATATAGAAGATTAAAGCATAAAACTCAAGTGTTTTTTGCAACAAATAATGATCATGTGTGTACAAGAATTGAACATGTAAATCATGTTGCAAGCATATCAAAAACAATTTCTAAGGCTTTAGGTCTTAATGATTCTTTGGTTGAAGCCATTGCTCTTGGACATGATTTAGGACACAGCCCATTTGGTCATCATGGCGAAAGAATTATTGAAAAAATAATGGATAGGGAAGGTTTTCAAAAGAAATTCTGGCATGAGAAAAATTCTTTAAGATTTATAGATGTAATTGAAACTTTGCCAAACTATGAAGGTTTTAAAGAAAATTTAAATTTAACTTATGCGGTAAGAGACGGCATTGTATGTCATTGTGGCGAAGTTAATGAAAATAATATTAAACCCAGAGATGATTTTTTTGATTTAAATTTAATTATAAAAGGTAAACACATGCCTTATACATACGAAGGATGTGTGGTTAAAATTGCCGATAAAATCGCATACTTGGGTCGTGATATAGAAGATGCCTATACGTATCGATTTTTCGATAAAGAAGACATTCTTGCTTTAAAACAGATGGGGCAGGATGTAATGAAAAAAAAGGTAAAATTTAAAGATATAAATACATCTGCATTAATTCATGAATTTATTACAAATTTGTGTTTAAATTCGTCGCCTGAAAATGGGCTTATGTTCTCAGATGAACATTATAATATGATGAATAAAATTAAAAAATTTAATTATAAAAAAATATACTCAAATAAACGCTTTGAACCTTTTATGAAGTATGCAACACTTGTAATAAATACTATATACGACTTTTTGATGTATCATTATGATGGTTACAATACAATAAAAAGGCTTTCCAAATATACAAAATTTTATCCGACATCAACGCTCGATTTTTCCGATTGGTTGATTAAATATTCAAATATTGACGAAAAAACTCATAAGTTAAGAAAATATAGAAATAAAATTATATATGATATTGAAAATTTGATGGATTTTAAACAAGCAATTATAGACTATATTTCAGGCATGAGTGATAATTATGCAATTAAAATTCATAATGAATTAATTGAATTTTAGTAAATTTTATTAATTTATATGTTTTACATAGGTATGAATTTATGTAGAATTTCTCGAATAAATTTTCAAAAAAAACTTATCGCAAAGGCAGGCTTATTAAAAGATAATAAACCTATGCCTTGCAGAATATATCTTTTAGAAAGAGGGACGGATAAAGATTATTTTAAAACTCAGGGACAAGTATGGAAAAAAGCAAAATATTTGGAGCCTGTTGAAAATTCTTTGCAATCAAGAAAAAATAATATTAACGATGTATACGAGTCATCGATTTATGCAATAGAGGATTTAAAGGGGAAGTGTCTTGGTTACTGTGAATATGATACAGATGATAAAGATAAAAATATTCTCATTACTCTTGAAGTTCATCCAAGGTATTCTGTGAAAAATGAAAAAAGAAAAATTAAATATATTGGTGAGACTTTGCTTGCATTTTTAGCAAAATTGACTGCAATAGAAAATAAGAGAAAATTATTAATTTTCTTACCCGTAAAAAGCGCTGAACAATTCTATGAGGAAAAATGTGGTTTTAAAAAACTAAAAGGAAGCGTTAATATGGAAATGGAAAGTAAAAATTTTGATGCATTAATAGCGCAAAATAAAACTCACACAAAACAAGCTATTGAAATACTTGCTTGAAATTATAGTTCTTTTAAAGCTTCTTTTGTGCACTCAACTGCAACATCTACAACAAAATCCATATCTTGTTTTTCGATAATTAAAGGCGGGTTAAAATATATTACATCTCCCAAAGGTCTTAATAGAACTCCTTTTTTTAAAGCTTTTTTATATATTTGATAGCCAAGTCTTAAATTAGGTGAAAAAGCCTCTTTTGTATCTTTATTTTTTACAAGCTCTATTGCGTTTATAAGCCCTATCGAGCGAACTTCGCCCACATTATCAATATTTAGAAATTTTTCCTTTATAAGATTGTTAAAATAAGGACGCATTTTATTTATATGTTCTTGAATTTCACCTTTATCCAATATGTCCAAAACTGCAAGCGCACAACTTGCTCCCAGAGGGTTTCCGGAATATGTATGAGAGTGCATAAATGCTTTGCCTTTAAGATAATCATCATAAAATGCATTATATATTTTATCTGTCGTAACAACTGCCGCCATTGGCATATATCCCCCTGTTAGACCTTTTGAAAGACACATTATATCGGGAGATATATCTGCATGATTTACCGCAAACATTTTGCCTGTTCTATAAAATCCTGTTGCGATTTCATCTGCAATTAAATGTACATCATATTTATTGCAGATTTCCCTTAATTTTTTTAAATATAAAGGCGGATAAACCCTCATTCCGCAAGAACCTTGTAATAATGGTTCAACAAGAATTGCGGCAGTTTGAGTGCCATATTTTTCAAATTGTAATTCTGCATCTTTAAAACATTCGCAGGAGCAATTTTCACGATTTTTATTGAAAGGGCATCTGAAACAATCAGGAGCCTGAACTCTAATTACATCCATTAAAATAGGCTTGTAAATTTTAGTATATAAATCACAAGCACCAACAGATAAGGCTGCTATTGTTTCGCCGTGGTATGCGTCTGTCAAAGCCATAAATCTTGTTTTTTCGGGCTTTCCTGTTTGTTGAAAATATTGAAAACTCATCTTCATAGCCATTTCAATAGCTGATGAACCGTTGTCGGAAAAATTAAATTTTTTTAATCCGTTAGGTAAAAGCTTGGCTAGTCTCATGCAAAGGCTGATTATACCTTTGTGTGAAAAATTGGCAAAAATAACATGTTCCAATTTGTCTGCTTGTTTTTTTAAAGAGGCTGAAATTTCAGGATTGCAATGACCCAAAAGATTGCACCACCAGGAACTTACAACGT
The DNA here is from genome assembly GCA_944325185.1 of Candidatus Gastranaerophilales bacterium. GTDB lineage: Bacteria > Cyanobacteriota > Vampirovibrionia > Gastranaerophilales > Gastranaerophilaceae > RUG14156. The sequence continues at coordinate 8,658 of CALUZA010000018.1, forward strand.
CTTTATAGCATTTGCCGTTTATGTCGTATAAATTTATACCCTCTCCTCTTTCAATTACAATAGGAGGTAATTGTTCGTAATCTTTCATTTGAGAGCATGGGTGCCAAATGTAGTTTAAATCTTCTTTTTGCCAATCTATGTTATTTTCCATAACATTATTTTAGCACTTTAAAATTTTTTTAGTATTTTCCGTAAATAAGTCCGTTTATTGCTTCTTCGGAATATCCCAATTTTTTAAGCCAATATAAAACTTTTGGAGTCGGGTCATTAACAGCTGATAAATCTTCTAAGGTTGCGTCACGTCTGTGTGCGCCAACAGTGTGAATTTCAGAAGTGCCGTCACTGTATCTAATTGCAGTATTACCTTCGATTGTATTCCAGCTTAAATCTTTATTTATGCTTTCAACAAAACCTGTATGATATCCGCCGTCTGCCCTTCTGTATGTAAATACCATGCCCGGATAAATAAGTCCGTTTCTTACGGCATCTTTTCTTTCTTGTTCGCTCATGCCAGTTATATCAATAGTTGATTGCACATCAATTCCTGCTGCGTCTAATGCCGGTTGAACTTTTCTACCCCAGCTATCTGATGTTCCTGCGTATTTAACTCCTGTTAAACCTTGATATAAGTTATTTTCATCACCGGAATTTGCCATCATTGTTCTTAAATCATCTGTTGAAAGACCAAGTTTTTCGGCTGCTTTAGCATACATCATTCCGACAACATCAGATGTAAATACTGCGCAATATGCTTTTCCGTTGAATTGTTCATAATACCATTTATCATAATATGCTTTAGTTTCAGGGTCAGTAGCATAATCCATCATGAATTTAACAAGTTCTGATTGGCGATATGCACTTGCTTTACCATATACTTCAGCATCTTCAAGTTCGCTTTCTCTTTGTGAGTTTAATTCGTTTTGAATTTGTTCTTTGTCGTTTTCGTATTGAGCAAGGGTTTGTTTTAAACTTTCTATTTCGTCGTTAATTTTATCTATTTCGTTATCGGGATGTTGTGCTTCATAGTCTGCAATTTGTTGTTCTTGAGTGCTTTTTTCTGTGTTTAAAGTGCTTAAATTTGTTTGTTCGTCTTGAAGTTGTTGACTTTTTTCAGTCTTTTGAGCTTCCAAGGTTTGTTTTTGAGCTTCAAGTTCTTCTCTAAGAGCGTCAATTTCAGGTTGTTGCTCTGTGAATATAAGAGGATCTTGAAGATTACTCAATTGGGCATCTATTGCGGTTAAGTCATATTCTATTGTGTGAAGCTCGCTTTCTAGGTTTGTGATTAAAGCTTCGCTTGCAGAAATTTTCGATGTTGTATCGTTCAATTTGTTTAGCATTTCAACATAAATAGTGTCTTGTGCCTTTAGTTCGGCTTTTTGATTGTTTTTATTGATTATTTGTTCGTTTGCTTGTGCAATTTTTTCATTTATTGTATTTAAATCTTCTTCTTTAGAATAAGATACTAATTTGCCATCGGGTTCAGTATAGTTGCTTGCGTGAGTATTTGGTTTTGATAATGGAGTTCCGGCATTGTCAAGACTTTCAACTCCATCAGGAGAAACACTGTCCATAGCTGCATTATTTAAAATTTCTTCAGGGGTTAATCCTTTTGATAACCCTTTGATTGAAGTCATAAGGTCTGTTAGTGATAAATCTCCGCCATTACCATCGTTGGAAGATGTTGTTGCCAAGTATTGCATTATTTCTTCATTATCCAATTCGCCATTTTGGTCGGTATCTAAAATGTTTTTTATTGATTCATCTTCAAACATAACAGATAAAACACCGTCAAGTGCATCGTATTCATCTTGTTCTTGACCGTTTTCTCTTGCTGTTTCAAGTTCTTGTTGTATTGTTTCTATATCTTTTCCACTGAAAATTTGCAAATCTTCAAGTTTATCCATTTGGATAAGAACTTCATCATCAGACATTCCTGTTTCTTTTTGCAAATATTCTTTAAATTGTTCTTCGTAGGAAAATATACTTAAATTTTGAGAACTTTTTTCAATTAGTTTTCTTAAAATTGAGGAGCTTGTTTTTGAAGAAAGACCCGATAGATTGGCTTTTCTTTTAGCTATTTCTTCTTTAAATTTTTCTGCTAATTGTGTTATTCTCATTGTTTTGCCCGCAAGTATATAATCTATATATAAATAAAGTATATATAAGTTATAAAATTGCAGTATTGTAACAAAAATTTACATTTAATTATTAATATTAAAGTAAACCTCTCTTAAAACTTTTTTGCTGATATGAGTATATAATTGAGTTGTAACAATGCTTGAGTGTCCCAATAACTCCTGTACAACCCTTAAATCAGCCCCGTTTTCTAAAAGATGTGTTGCAAAACTGTGACGAATTGTGTGCGGAGAGATTTTTTTATTAATTTTTTTACCTTGAGTTCTTATAATTTTATATACAATTTGGCGTGTAATTTTTTTGCCTTTGGAATTTAAAAATAAATATGGTTTTTGTCCGAATTTTAGTGCAATAAGTTCTCTTTTTTTTAAGTATTTTTCAAGAATTTTAATACACTTTAAATTTATTGGAATTATTCTTTCTTTTGAACCTTTTCCGAAAACTTTTATTATTTTTTGTTTAAAATCAATATTTTTTAATTCCAATTCAACAAGTTCACTTACCCTTATGCCTGCTGAATATAATAATTCTATTATTGCATTTTCGAATTCATTTAAGCCGTCTTTTAGAATTTTTTCAATTTCATTTACAGTTAGAACTTTTGGCAGTCTTTTGGGTAATTTAGGTGATACAACAGAAACAGCAGGATTAACTCTGATATCTCTATTGGAGCATAGGAATTTAAAAAAACCTTTAATGGATGCTATTTTTCTTGTAATGGATGATGGGTTTAGATTATTTCTTGCTAAATATTTTGTATATGAGGATAAATCTTTTCTAACCACATCTCCTATTTCTAATTCATTTTTTTGTTCATTTAAAAAATCAAAAAATGCAATTATATCACTTTGGTAAGCTATTATAGTATTTTTAGATAACCCTCTTTCAATTTCTAAATATGAGATATAATCTGAAATATATTGAGAAATATTTTCTTTGTTTTCAATGTCTGTATTCATTTATAGAGGCAATTCTATTGTAAAACGCGCACCTTTGTCTTTTATATTGCAAGCGTTAATTTTTCCGCCGTGTTTTAATATGATTTTATTTGCAATATATAAGCCCAGTCCTGCACCGATATTAGCATATTTCTTTGCAGATGTATAATATTTTCTAAAAATATTTTTAATTTCATTTTCATTAATTCCATCTCCGTAATCAGTAATTGAAATTTTTATACAATTTTCGGTTTTTAAAAAATCTATATCAATGTTTCTTGAATTTTTACCATAAAAAACGGCGTTTGAAATTAAATTGTTTAAAACCCTTTTTATCATAAAAGAATCTATTGGATAAATGCATTTATCGATATTTGTTGAAAAATTAATTTCCTTGTTTCTGATTTGTAAAATACTTTGATTTTGTAAAATTACTTCTTTAATTAAAGTGATTAAATCAGTATTTTCTATGTTTAATTCGAGTTCGTTTCCTTCGAATTTATGAGCGTCCAATAAATCTACAACAAGATTTTTTAAGTCATTATTTGAAATTTTTAGATTTTTTATAACATCTTTTTGTATTTGTGTCAGTTCTCCAAAATTGTTCTGCAATAATAAATCATAAGTATTATCCTGTGCAATAATTGGAACTTTAAAATCATGAGCTAAGCTTGATATGAAATCTTGTTTTATGTTTTGGCTTTCTTTTTCACGTTCAATGTATTCATTTATCATCATATCTCTGTCAAAAACACTTTCCATTAAGGCGTTTGTGTTTCTTGAAAGTTGAATGGTAAGCGCATCAACTCCATCCTCGCACCTCGATTTTAAGTTTCCGTATCGGGCGGAAATTATAACATTTAAGTAGTTGTATAAATATTTTGATAATCTGTTGTATTTTATAACAAGCTTAATGTGCTTTAATATGACTAAAAAAGAAATTAAAACGACAAAAACAACAATTAAAAATCCCAATGAAACAATTATTGTTGCATTCATTTTTTAACCCCTTTTCTTTCTGTATCAATTAATCTTATTGCATCAATACATCTTTGCTTAAAAGAAAGTTCTTTTTGATTTGAAAAAATAACCAATGCTTTAGCAATATTTATGAGTGCGTTATCGTAATTATTTAAAACGTAATAACATACTCCAAGATTAAAATATGCTTTAGAAAATTTTGGATTTATTTTTATTGCTGTAGTGTAGCTTTTTATTGCTTCTTCATATTTTTCTTGAGCAAAATTACAAACGCCTCTAAAATAATAGCCGTTTTCATCATTTGGAAAGTTATAAAGAAGCTTGTCCACGCTTCTTGAGGCTGAAATAAAATCAGCTTGAGCGATTTTATTTTTTATAATTGTATAATATTCTTTTACAATTCCATCATCCATGTTCTTATTATACCAAATATTTAAAAAATTAATTTATTGTTTAATTTCAACATCTTTTTTATACATTTTTTCTTCAAATTCAATATTATCCAAGATATTATAAATCAGGTTTTTATCTTCACTAACTATTGATAAAACTCTTCCTCCCATTGAATAATATTTATTATTTGTTCTTTTTACGTTTGAAAAATATATTTTTGCATTTTTATTGTTGAAATCAATATTGCTAATTTCTATATTTTTTCTTGATTTCAAAGGATAACCTTTGCTTGCCATAACAATACAGGTTAATTCTTTGTTTTTTTCTTTTAATTCTGTATAATTAAGCATTCTGTTTGCTTGTGCAAAAAATATTGAAAGCCAATCATTTTGGATGTAGTTCAGTAAAACTTGAGTTTCGGGATCGCCAAGTCTGACATTAAATTCAAGAACATAAATATCGTCTTTTGTAATCATAAGACCCGAATACAATATAAAAGGATTTTTGATTTTTTCCTTTTTTAATAAATTAAAAAGTTTATTTTTGAATTTATTGAGTTTAAATTCATTTTCTATGCCAATATTTATCGGGCAAATCGAAGCAAGACCGCCTGTATTTAAACCATCGTCATTTTGCTTAAAATCCTGACATAATGGCATATTTAAGAGATTTTCTCCATCCCAAAAAGAAAAAAGAGAAACTTCGTAACCGAAAAGCTTTTCTTCAATTAAACAATTTTTTGAGGCGTCTAAAAATTTACCGGATAAAAAGTTAAAAAGCTCATTTTTTACTTTATTTTTGTCGGAATTTATATAGACTCCTTTTCCTGAGGCAAGTCCGTTTGCCTTTATTACCGGATTTTTGAAATAGCTCAAATATTTTTCAATATTTTTTTTGTTATTAATTTTTACATAGGGAGCGGTTTTTATTCCGTATTTTTTCATTATTTTTTTTGCATATAGTTTAGAGGACTCCAATTTCGAGGTCTTTTTATCCGCACCTATTGTTTTAATATTAAATTTTTTAAATATATCAACAATTCCTTCGCAAAGATATTTTTCCGGACCTATTATAGCGAGATTTATATTTTTTTCTTTTGCTTTTTGCGCAAGTTCTAAATAATTATTGTATATTATTTTTTCTCCTAAATCACAAAAACCATCATTAGAATCTGCTAAATACAATTTATCCAGATATTTAGAATTTGAGATTTTTTCTGCAATGCAATGTTCTCTTGCACCAAAACCCACAACTAAAATATTTAGCCCTAATAATTTTTCAATTATTCTTGGGTAATAATGGTGTTCTAATTTATGAATTTCTTTTTCGATTTTTCTTAACGACCATTTTGGGTTTATTTTGATGGCTTTTTGATATATAATTTCTCCTTCATCAACTTTTTCATTTGCATAATGAATTGTTATTCCGCCTTTTGTATCATGATTTACAAATGTTTTTTCAATGGCCTTTAAGCCCTTATATTTGGGTAATAATGAAGGATGAATATTAATAAATTTATTGTTTTGTATAGTTTTTTTGTCTAAAATTCTATCAAAACCTGCCATTACAACTAAATCAAATTTCCTGTTTTTAAAAAAATCGCTAAAATCTTCAAATTTTAAACAATAAGCTTCAATATTTAATTTTTCTGCTCTTTTTAAGACGTAAGCATTTTTTTTGTTACACAGTAATTTAAAGTTGATATCCGAGCGTTCTTTAAAATATTTTATTATGGCTTCAAAGTTTGAACCTTTGCCCGAAGCTAATATTAAGACATTTTTCATATTACTTCACCTAAAACAAACGAATTTAAAGATTTAGAAATTTCTAAAATTTCATCTGTTTTTTCTTTGTCGCATATGACACAAAAACCTGCACCCATGTTAAAAACTCGGTAGCATTCTTTAATATCAATTACTTTTTTTAAAAATTCAAATATTTCCTGTTTTGGAATTGCATTATAGTCAATTTTTATATCTAAATCATCTTTGATTGAGCGTTTTATATTTGAATATAAACCGCCTCCGGTTATGTTTGAAGCGGATTTTATAAGTTTTTTTTCATTTAACAAATATATAATTTCAGCATATATTTTTGTTGCTTTTAAGCATTCTGTAAATAAATCCTTGTTTAAAATTTTATCAAAATACAATTTTCTAATCAGACTAAACCCGTTTGAATGAATACCGTTTGAAGGAAAAGATATTATAATATCTCCTTTTTTTGTATTGCTTTTATCTAAAATATCTTCATTTGAACAAATGCCAACCATAAAACCTGCTATATCAAAATAGTTTTCTTTTATAAGACAGGATAACTCTGATATTTCGCCTCCTAATAAAGCGCAATTATATTTGTTTAAAATTATTTTTAGGCTTTCAATTGTTGCTTGTATAATATCCCCATTTAGATTGTTTGAAGCTATGTAATCAAGAAAAAATAACGGTTTTGCTCCGGTTGTAATTAAATCGTTTAAATTCATTGCAACTAAATCATTTGCAATTATTTCGGGGCGATTTTCCTCAATTAAGGGAATTATTTTAGAGCCTATTCCATCACAACAGGAAACAATTTTACCGTTTTTAAAGAAATCGGAATTATAAAAACCGGCAAAATTTTGTAAATTTTTCATTTCAAATTTTTTAGAAATGTTTTTTATTATTTCATCTGCTTTGTCTATATCGACACCTGCGGATTTATAATTGTATTTTGTTAATCTTCCTTGAAGCAACTATGACACCATTGATTTTCGTTAAATACTTTGCAAAATAACTCGTATGGAATATATTTTATTGAATCCGTTTTGAGTTCTTTTATTAAATCATTATCCTTTGATTTATATTTACATGCAAGAAGTTCTTCTTTGGAAGAAATATCCACTCCCCAATTGCAAACATTAATAATTGGCGGAGAAAAAAGTCTGAAGTGAACTGATTTTGCACCATTTTTCTTTAAAAGATAGGTGATTTTTTTAACAGTATGACCTCTTACTATTGAATCATCAACTACTATAATGTTTTTATCTTTTACTTTGTTTTTTATTACTTTATATTTTTCATCTATTGTTTTATTTCTTTTGTTTTCTTTTTCAATAAAAGTTCTAAGTGTGTTTTTGTTATTTTTAATTGCAAAACAAAGTTTTATTCCTCTTTTTTTGCTATAACCGTATGCACCCCAAAAACCAGAATTCATAACCGGCACAACAATATCAGCGTCCACATTATCCTTGCTTGCTAAAAGTTCACCCAGTAAAATTCTTTTTTCTTTAACGTTCATATTGAAAACGTTAGAATTTTTTGAGGCAAAATAAATAATTTCAAAAACGCATTTTTTTGATTTAGTTGAATTATAAGGGTCTGATAGAATGTAGCCGTTTTTATTTAGTTCTATTCCCTGACCGCCTTTTAATTCTATTTTTTTTAAGGGAGTTTCAAAAGTGGCACAATCCTCGCTAAAAATACAGTATTCATTTTTTGTTTCAATAAAAATTAATGGTCTATAGGAATATATATCTTTGAAGGCAAAAATTTTATCTTTTAACAAAATTAAAAGACTGTATGCTTTGTTTTTAAAATCATTGTTTAAGATATGTCTAATTTCATCTAAGGACCAATTATTCGGGTTTTTATTTGTTTTAAAAAAAATCCATTTTAGAATAATTTCGCTATCTGAATTTGTATCAAAAGCATATCCTGCATTTTTTAGAATTTTTTTATATTTTGTATTTGCAGAAATTGTACCGTTAAAACAAACTGCAACATTATTAAAGAAATATGGTTGAGCATTTTTAATGTCAATTTTTCCAATAGTAGCATATCTTGTGTGTGCAATTGCAATATTGGATTTTTCTTTAAAATTTGAAAAGTTGTCTTTAATTAATCCAAGTGCGGTTTTGTTTTTTATTTTTTCATTTTGAATATAAGCAATTCCGCATGAATCTTGCCCTCTGTGTTGTAATTTAGAGATTGAAAATATTAATTTTTCAATAATATTGTTGTTTTTATTTTTTGCAAAAATTCCGGCAATTCCGCATTCATGCTTTAATTTGGACATTTTATTTTTCCATTTCCGAGCTTAGCTTGTTTTGATAAATTTCTTTAATTGGTTTTAATTCAAACTCTAAATTATCAAATTTTATTTTATCACCGAAATATTTGCCCAAGTACAAATATGGGATTTGGTATTTGTTTAATTCATTGTCGATTTTATTTTCGGTTATTAAAATGTATCCTGATAAATATTTTCTAAAATATATTTCTTTTGGAGCCGAAATTTCAAAACCAATGTTATAAAAACAGGCATTTTTCAATAATGTTCCGATTATTCCATATCGTCCTATTGTTTTAGCTGAAGCAATTAATTTTTCTTTATGCAGATTAAATATTGCCTGTTTTAATTTTGTTTCATATCTAAATTCATTTGTTTGGTTTTTTGTTTTGCCAAAGAAATATATTTCATTATTTTTAAAAATTTCAGGCCTAATCAAAGAATTTTCATTTTCTAATGTCCCAACCATAGCAAGAGTTGCACACGGCGGAATTGTTTTTTCTTTGAATTCATTATAAAAAGATACATTTCCAGAAACCACCGGAACTTTAAATTTAAATGACAAATGTTTTAATTCATCAATGGTATCTAAAAAATCACTTTGAACAATTTCTCTTTCGGGATTTGCAAAGTTTAGGCAATTTGTTAGTCCTTTTGGTTCAAACCCATAGGAAACAAGTTTTCTGTATAAAGTTAAAAAACTGTTTTTGACTGCTGATTTTGCTTCTAAATTTAATGTTGTTTTTGTGCATATTCCAATAAAAGCAGGTATTTCTTTAATATATTGTATTCCTATAGAGTTTTCTTTTTGTGAAAAAGCTGTTCTTCCCTGAACTTCCATATCAAATTGAGAATAGATATATTCTTTTGAAACAAAGTTTTCATCATTTATCATTTCAACAAATCTTTCTTTTAAAGATTTGTTTTCTTTTTTTAAAGGTGCAGTTTTTATATTGTTTTTGTTTAGCTCAAATAAATACGGCTCACAAAGGACATTTAGAGGAATGTCTGCTAATAAATTATCGTTGTGAAAAATTTTATAAGAATTTCCTTTTTTTGTTTCTCCAATTAATGAAAAATCTAAATCGTAGTTATTTGCTATTTTTTTAAAGTCTGAAAATCCTTTTTTATCGATTATAAATGCCATTCTTTCTTGTGTTTCGGAAAGCATTATTTCGCTTGGACTAATATCTTTAAATTGACAATGTACTTTATCTAAGTATAATTCTGCTCCACATTGCCCTTTATAGCACATTTCGGATGTTGAACTTAAAATTCCGCTTGCGCCTAAATCTTGACATGCAATGGTTGAATTTAATTTATTTATTTCAATTGTTGCATCTATAAGTCTTTTTTTTGTGTATGGATCTCCGATTTGCACACTATTTCTTGAAGATTTTTTTTCATCCAATACGTCTGATGCAAAAGTTGCGCCGTTTAGTCCGTCTATTCCTGTTTTTGAACCCAATAAGACAATGTATGAATTTTCTTTCGCTTTAGAAAATTTAATTTCATCATTTTTGACTATTCCGAGAGCTAAAACGTTTACAATGGGTGTTTTAGAAAAATTTTCATCAAAAATAGTCTCACCTGAAATTACGGGTATTCCGACAGAATTACCGTATGTACTTATTCCTCTTGTTACTTCGGATAAGTAATATTTTGTTTTATTATCTTTTAATTTGCCGAATTTTAATGAATTTAAAAGGCAAACAGGGTATGCGCCAAGAGAAAGAACATCTCTTATTATACCTCCTATGCCTGTCATAGAGCCTTGATAAGGTTCGATTGCACAAGGGTGATTATGGGATTCCATTTTAAAAAATATGCTGTAGTTTTTTATTTTGATACAACCTGCATTTTCATTTTCGTAATTATCATTAGTATAAAAATTTGACAGATATTTCTTGGAGTGCAAATACCCGCAATGCTCTGAATGCATAGCGGAAAATAAGCATAATTCAAAATCATTTGGAATTCTTTTGAGTCTTTCTGTTATACTTTTATATACTTTTTCATCTATATTTAATTTTTTATAAAGTTCCATAAAATTCTTTTTCTATAGTATTTTTTATAAATTCAAAAATTATCTTGCCTTCTTTGGGTTTAAAAGGAGTAGTTAAATTTCTTTCAGGATGAGGCATTAGAGCTAATATATAATTTTTTTTGTCATATAATCCGGCTATATCACAATATGAACCGTTTGGGTTATTTGTATATTTTATAATTTCATAGTCATTTAATTTTTCTTTATTTTTAATGTAATATCTTCCTTGATGGTGAGCTATAGGTAATTTAAAAGTTTTATCTAAAAATTTTAGCTCAACATCCTTGCAAATAAATTTTCCGGAAGTATTTTCCAAAAGCGCACCTTCAATTAGTCCCGCTTCTGTTAATATTTGAAAGCCGTTACAAATTCCAAGAATAAAAATTTTTCTTTTTTTTAAGTTGTTTTTTAAACTATTGATTATAGGAGTATATTTTGCAATTCTGCCGCAAGAAACATAATCTCCATAGCTAAAACCTCCGGGAAGAACAATTAAATCAAATTTATTTAGGTTTTCTTCGTTTTGATTTATTATATATGGTTCAAACCCTATGTTCAAAAGAGCATCATAGGTTTCTTTTTCGCAATTTGTTCCAAAAAATTTAACTACTGCTGCTTTTATTTTTTGCACTATAATTCCTCAAAATTCTCTATTTTATAAACTTCAACAACAGGATTTATTAATATTTTTTGAGCTAATTCTTCAATTTTTTCGCAAGCTTCTTTTTTTGAGTTTGCAAGTATACTTATTTCGTAAAATTTACCCTTTTTTACTTTAAAATTTTTGCAGATATCAAGCCTTTGAGCTATTTTTTCAACAACTTCACCCTCGGGATCCTTGATTTCATCTTTTAATTTTGTTGATATTTTGAATATAAATTCTTTCATAAATAAGTAATATCACAAAATATTAAGTCATAAAAGTTAATTTATTTGTTTTTATGTAATAATGTTTTTAAGTATTGAGGAAGTTTAAAAATGAGATTAGACAACATTAAAACAGATAAAGCTTTTGATTATAATTATCTTTTAAAAAGAATTTATCCATACATAAAACCTGTTTTATTTAGAATTATAATTGCTTTTGTACTTGCAATTCCATTGGGTTTGCTGGATGGTGCAACTGCATTTGTGTTAAAACCATATATTGATGTGGTTGTAAACGGTCAAACATTTGAAATTGGCGGATATACATTAACAAGAGATTTTCTTGCTATGTGGATACCTCCGGGAGTAGTTATTTTTGCTGGTATTCAAGGGACTTTAAGATATTTAAACACTTATCTTTCTGATTGGATAAGTTTAACTATTGCAAATTCGGTCAAAGTTGATTTATTTAAAAAGTTGATTTTTTTAGATTCAAAATTTTATGATGAAAATTCTTCCGGACTTGTAATTTCCAGATTTTTAAATGATCCTGATTTAGCGTCCAGACAGCTTATCAATAGTATTAAAACCTTAATAACTTCGCTTACAAGTGCATTGGGACTTATATTTGTTCTCTTGTATAATTCATGGGAACTTGCTGTTGTTGGTGTAATTGTTCTTGTGTGCGCATTTTTACCAATGGCTTTTTTAAGAAAAAAAATAAAACAGGTTTCAAATAAGACAACTGTTGTAGGTGGCGATATTACAACATCTTTTAATGAAACATATAAAGGAAATAAAGTAATTTCAGGATATAACTTACAGGAAGATATTTATTTAAAAGTTAAAAAACTTATACGTGAAACTTTTTCTTTGCAGATGTCATTAACAAAAAGAACAGGTTGGCTTTCTCCGATTATGTACATAATTGCAAGTATTGGAATAGCTTTTGTCATGCTTGTTGGAAATAATTTGATTATTAATGGCAGATTAACGACAGGAAGCTTTGCAAGTTTTATTACGTCTTTATTGCTTTTATATAAGCCGATAAAAACCATAGGACAAGATTTAACAAACATGCAAAGCATTTTTGTTGCGATTAATAGAGTTTTTGAATTATTTGATTTTAATTCCAGAATTGTTGATTTGGGGAAAAAGCAGCTGGATTTCAGACCTTCTATAGTAGAATTCAAAAACGTGCATTTTTCATATAATGAAGATAAAGAAACTTTGCATGATATTTCTTTTAGGGTTGACGGTGGTCAAACTCTTGCAATAGTTGGAAATTCGGGTGGCGGAAAATCTACAATAGTAAACCTTTTGCCGAGATTTTATGATGTAAATTCCGGAGAAATTTTATTTGATGGAATAAATGTAAAAGATTTTACTCTTAATTCGCTTAGAGATTCGATTTCAGAAGTTTTTCAAGATAATTTTTTATTTTCAGGTACCATTAAAGATAATATTTTAATCGGGAAAAAAGATGCGACAGATGAGGAAATTGAAAAAGTTATAAAAGCTTCGCATTTGGATGAATTTATTTCCGAATTAGAAAATGGTATAGATAGTTATATTGGCGAAAACGGAGTATCGCTTTCGGGTGGTCAGCGTCAAAGAATTGCAATTGCAAGAGCTATGATTAAAAATGCGCCCATAGTTGTTTTAGATGAAGCTACAAGTGCTTTGGATAATAAATCTGAAAAAATTGTTCAAAAAGCTTTGGATAATTTAATGCAAAATAAAACTGTTTTTGTTATTGCACATAGACTTTCAACTATATTTAATGCTGATAAAATTATAGTCGTAGATGATGGTAAGATTGTTGAGCAAGGTACACATGATGAACTTATAAACATTCCCGATGGAAAATATAGGAATTTGTACAATATGCAATTTAAAAATCAAGAAAATTTTGTTTCGGCATAATTAAATACTTGACATTTTAGTTTGATATATTATTATTGAAATTGCGCAAAGCGTATAATGAAAATATGTTTTGGGCGTTTAGCTCAGTTGGTAGAGCGCTTCCCTTACAAGGAAGATGTCGGGAGTTCGAGCCTCTCAACGCCCACCATAAAAAACCACTCATTTAAGAGTGGTTTTTTATTGCGTTTTGAGACTTTGCTTCTTTTGGTTTTTTAAAATTTGTACAACACATGTTCAAGTTGTATATTTTGCGTTGAATTTTACACTTGCTATGTATTTATGCTTTTATAAAATTTGCACAATAGCATATTTTATGTTGCTTTAGTTTGGTTTTACAATAGCTGTCTTTATGATTTTAATTATAATCTATTTAACATTTTGAGCTAAATTTTGATTATATGAATTAAGAATGTCGACTTTGGGTGAAATTTTACTGTTGTTTTTTATTTAGTTTAATTTCTTTTTTTAATTCATTTATGAATTCATCTCGGTATAAAAAACCCAAATGTGCCCCGTTGTTGAAAAGAGTGAGTTTATTGTCACAATAGTTTCTAAGGGTAGAAAGTTGTTTTTTATTTGTTAAATAATCGTCAAGGCTATGAAAAATTCTGTAATTATCTGAATTTATAAGATAGTCAGAAATTGAATTTAGACTGCTTAGTGCGACCAGTTCTTCATAAGAGCAATTAACCAGTATATATTTTTTAATATAATCACTAAAGTTAAAATTATAGATTAAATTATAAAAATCTTTTTGGTTGAAGTTTGGATTATTTTCCATTTCGGTTGCATAAGTTAAATCGGATAATTTTTGATGAAATACAAAAGCGCTGATTAGTTTTCCTTCATAAGGACTAAAGGGTAAATTGTTTGGAATTTTTCCGGACATTTTTGTTTCGTTGAATGTCCTTATTGCTTTTGCTGTTGTAATTGCCGCTTTTTCTTTAAAATCATTCGGATAATTTTTCCAAGCATTAATTATCTTATCTATTTGATTAATGGCATAAGTTAGTTCAAAAGGCGGGCATATAGCTATAAACTTATCAATATTATTCGCGCCTGTTTGATATTGTTCGTTTGCCAAAAATAAAACGGCATAGGCACCCAATGATGTTCCAAGAGCCGTTCTCTGAAGAAAGACCCTGTCATATTTTTTTGATAAATAATTAATAGAATTGTTGATTAAAGTGTTTACATATTTGATATCGTTTTTTATAATACCGATTTTATGTCCTTTTTCTATACTTTTTAAAAATTCCCATTGAAAATGACTTCCTAAAATTAAAACACTGTATCCTTCGTCATAGAAAAATTTAGCTAATATTGTGCTGTGGTTATTGTTTATCCCTTCTCCAACGGAAGGGAGCAGTATAACAAGCGGAGAGCGTTTGTTTTTTTGCAAGATATATCTAAAATTATATTTGGGTCTACCTTTTACAATTTCGACACTTGCGGTTTTTATTTTTTTATCGAAATTTCTGTTCCAAATGGATACATCATGCCATATTGATTTATTTGCTTCTTTTACATCTAAAAGCGCTGTTCTCATTGAATCTAAGACGGGGCTTTGCGGGTTATAGTCAGTTAGAAATATATCTGCAGTCAATTCTTTATTAAAACAATCGCCAACTATAAGATTTGAATTTTTTCCCACCGCTCCTTTGACTTGTAAAAATTCTTCTTTTTTTTGGTTGTCTACAAGCTCAACTTCATCAAAATCGTCTTGTTTTATGCTTTCAAGAACCTTTTTTCTGTCGTAATTTGAGAGTTTTATATATTTTTCAACTCCAAAGAATTTTTTAGCTATATCATAAGGGTCTGCAAAATTCGATTCAACTAATTTGAGCATAGGTTGTATGTATGCTGTTCTATTGATTAAAAGTCCCATTTTTATTGCTGCAGCAACAGGAGATGCTATGTATGTTGTCGGATTTAAGCCAAAATCAAGTATTCTTCCAAAAATATCTCTTGTTGTAGTTGCTGAAATAAATGGCAAAACAAGAAAATTTCCGCATTTAACTTTGCATTTTGCAAGCGCTTGTTCCATATCTTCATTGTACATTTCAAGATGAAAAAGCTTATATGCAACATCAATAAGTCCTGCGGCTCCAAGAGTTGTATTAATTAAAAATCTTTTTGTCTCATTTTTAACTGCATCTATATCTCTTTGTAAAAATGAACTTACAAGTCTTTTTGGATATTCGATGTTGCTGTACATTCTATTTAGAGAGTCGATTACAAAATTTGGAAAAATAGAGGCCCATAAAATATGAATTTTTTTGGCAAAAATTTTATTCATTTTCAAATTAAAAGAAAAAATTTTTCTGTTAAAGTCTTCATATTTGTCCTCATTTAAAAATATTGAATCATAACATGGGTATTTTTGATTTTGGTATTCAATTGGTTGTGTTGCTAATGCGTTAATATTTGAAAGGGATAAATGCAAAAGTAAAATAAAAGCTATAATTTTTTTCAATTTTTAAATCCTCAAATTTAATTTCTTTTAGATTTATATTCTCTATTTGAAAAAAATATAATTAGCTTGTTTTCTATTAATCTGTTCGATTGCAAATAGACCGTCTGATATCAGACGGTCTATTTGCAATTATATATACAAGAATTATTTTTTAGTTATTTCTGAAACTTTTTTAAGTATTTCAATAAGGCATTTAGCTGCAAGAGATAATCCGACAAGAACTACTCCTGCGCCAACTAAGGTTTTTTTATTGACCTTCTTTGATGCATCCTTTATTGATTCTTTTTTCATAAAAACATCGGCTTTGTCTTTTACAAAAGAACCTGCTCTTTTTGCCGTATTTACGGCTTTATCATCTATTTCATTTAGTCCGTTGATAATTTTTGAAGGAGCGTTGCTGATAATTTTCATAATCTACCTGTCCTATTTTATTAAAGCATTTGCTACGCTTGCCATGACTTCATAGCCGTTTTCTTGAGTTTGAGCTTTGTCTGAAAAACCAAGCAAACCTACTATGTCGGATACAAAATTACTTTTTTGCTTCTTGTTTTCCAGTTTTTCTTTTGCTTCGTTTATTTGTTTTTTATCAAGAGCATTTTCAAATTTGTCTGCAGCTCCGTTTGCTGCTGTTGCTGCAACAGTTCCTGCTCCCGCAAGGCTTATTAAATCACGAGCATTTACTACGCCAAATTTTTTCATAGCACCTGTAATTTTATCACCCAAAGAAACTCCGCCTTCGGTGTTCGTATATATTTTATCTGCTACATTTCTGATGTTTTCAAGCAATTTGGTATCTTCACCATTTGCTATAAAGCTGCTAGCAGCTTTCGATATTTTTTGTTGCGTAGAGGCTGTATCGATGCTTTTTGCAACTTTGCCTGCTACTCCAACTGCAGTATTGCATGCTTTTTCACCTATAAGTACAGCTGTATTAACTATACCTTTTGATACGTTTGTACCTTTAGCTAAAATAGCCGCAAATGTTGCGACAGCTCCGACAATCGTTGGAAGCTTGACATCTTTTCCTGCTTTTTTAACTGTTTCTACGTATTTTTTTATGTCTTCGCCGGTAATATTTTTTGCTTCGGCTTTGGTTGTGTCCTCTTTTGGCGGTTCATTTTCTGTGTCATTAGTTTCGAAAGTATCAGAAGATTCATAATCATAATCTGGAGTTTGATCCTCATATTCGGAACTTTTTACATCGTTTCTACCTGTAAAATTGAATGAATTTAGAGCATTTATTCGCATGGTCTTTTTCCTAACTGAAGTAAACACACTTGTATAAAGTTAAAACATAATTTTTTTTGCTAAATTTTTTTTGTTTTTCTTTACAAATGTTTACACTATCAACACTAAACTGATTAACTAGAATATTCTAAATAAAAAGCATTACTTTTGCAATAGTTCGATTGTCTATGTATCGAAATATTTTTTGTCTTTTATCTCATCTGGTAAAAATTGTTGTTTAAAATCAGGATTGTCATGAGTGTAGACATAATCTTTGCCGAAACCGTATTTTTTTGCATCTTTATAGTGTGCATCTCTAAGGTGTTTGGGTGGAAGAAAATCCAAACCGGCTTTAATATCTGCTATTGCACTATCTATTGCTTTGATTGCTCTGTTTGATTTTTTGGCTCTTGCAACAAATTCAACCGCTTGCGCAAGAGTAATTCTTGCTTCCGGCATGCCTAGATGTTCAACTGCTCTTAGTGCTGCTTCTGCAATCAAAAGTGCTCGAAAATCTGCATTACCAACGTCTTCTGAAGCAACAACAATTAATCTTCTCGCTATAAACCTCGGATCTTCTCCTGCTAAAAGCATTTTAGCAAGATAATAAATGGCTGCATTAGCGTCGGATCCTCTCAAGCTTTTTTGAAAGGCGCTTGCATAATCATAGTGTGAATCAATTGAATATCTGACACTTGATTTTTGAAGCAGTTCTTCAACTGTTGATTTTTCAATTATTTCACTCGAAGCAAAAAAAGAATTTTCAACGGCATTTAAGGCAAATCTTGCATCTCCGTTTGATAGTTCAACGATGCAATTTAGTGCATCATCAGTTAAATTTTTTTTGTCATAATTTTTGCAAAGGTAATTAAAACCTTTTAGCGCTATTTCTTTTATTGATTCTTTGTCTATTGGATTTAGCATTATAACTTGCGCACGTGAAATCAAGGCGGGAACGGCGTGAAAAGAGGGATTTTCGGTGGTAGAACCGATAAAATAAAAAAGCCCTGATTCAACGTAAGGTAAAAGTGCATCTTGTTGAGTTTTTGAAAATCTGTGAATTTCATCTATAAAAACTATTGTTTTAAGATTTTCTCTCAAGTTTAACTTTGCTTTTTGTGCGGTTTCTTTTATTTCTTTTACCCCTGAATTAACAGCAGAAAGCTCAATAAAATCAGCGTTATGATATTTGGCGCAAAGTCTTGCAAGAGTTGTTTTGCCACATCCGGGAGGCCCCCATAATATGAACGAAAACAGTCTTTTTGCTTTTAAAAGTTTATAAAATGGTGAATTTGGATTTATGACATTAGTTTGCCCTAAATATTCATCTAATGTTTTAGGGCGCATAATTTCTGCCAAAGGAATTTGTTTATTATTATTTTCTAGCGAATCAAATAAATTCATTGTATAATTTTAACACAATATGAAAAAAATATTTCTATACATAATAATCATAGTTTTAATTATTGGGATTGTATTTACGGGACTAAAGCTGTTTTTTAAAAACAGAAATGTTTCAAAAAAGCTTTCTTTTTGGTCAATTCAACTTAAACCAATATACGAGAAAGAAATAAATAAAATTATAAATGATTTTGAAAAAACTCATCCCGAATATAAGGTTGTGTGGGTTGATATTCCAATTCAAGAAGCTCAAAAAAGAACTCTTGCTTCGATTTTATCTTCTACACCTCCGGATTTAATAAATCTTAATCCTGATTTTTCGGTAATTTTAGCTCAAAGAAATGCACTGCATATTTTTAGCGAAAACGATATAGAACAATTTCATTCAGGCTTGTCATCCAAATTGAAATATGATGGCAAAATATATGCACTTCCTTTTTATGCAACAAGCCCTGTGACTATATACAATAAAGAAATTTACAATAAATGTTTAAAAAATGAATTTATAAAGTCTTATGATGACTTGTTTAAAGTTTCTAAGGATTTGTATGCTTGTTCTGGAATTTCACCGTTTGCTGCATCTTTAAATGAGGGTGATGTTCTTGCAAAAATTTTAAATAAGTATGATATAAACTCCTTTTTAAATGATGTAGAAATTGATTCTGCTGCTTATATATATAGCATGTTTAATAATATGTATAAGAATAATTTTTTACCTAAGGATGTACTTTCTATTAATCACAGAGAGGTAATTGAAAAGTATATGTCAAATCAGGCGCTTATGATAGTTGCGGGTTCTAATTTTATTGACATGATAAAACAAAATGCTTCTGATATATATGTTAAATCCGAAATAGATAAGCAATTAACAGGAAAAAACGGAAGATACGATATTTCATTAATGAATTTGGTTATACCTGAAAAATCTAAAAATAAAGAGGCAGCTCTTGATTTTGCTTTGCTTTTGACAAACAAAGAAAATCAGCTTCAACTTGCAAAATTGACAAATGTTTTGCCTGCTAATAAGTATGCTTTAGCTGACGAATATTTTAAAAATTGTTCAGAAGATTTGGTAGATAAATCCAGATGTGTGAGTGTTTTACAATTAAACAATCTTAATGATGTTGAATTTCCAAGCAAAAATAGAAAAACAATAAATGAAGCAATAAACAAAACTTTTGAAGAAATTCTTTTGGATGAAAATATTAATCAAAATCAAATAATAGAAAAAATTAAAAATTTGTCAAAAATTATAGAAAATTTAGAAAATTAAAAAGAGGATATTTTTATATCCTCTTTTTCTTCCCCCATACAATTTTATATTTTTACTAATTTTTTTTGTTTTATTCGTTCAAGGTTTTTTTTTGACATTGAATTTTTGATTGCGAGTTTTTTAACAAACTCAATAGCTTCAATATCACGTCTTATTGCGCTTTTTAGTTCTAAAATTTCTTCAAAATCAAGCTCATCTATTTTATTTGTTTCGCAAATTTCAAAAACATTTTTAAATTTCTTTTGTGTTTCTTCTTCGAAACCGTCCAATTTCATTTTATATCCATACCAGTTGTAAAATTGATAAGCTATTGCATAACTGTTTACGTTATAACTCCTTAAAACAAACATTTCGGCTGTTTTAAAAGATATTTTTTTGTTTAATATTAAGTTTAAATATAAGGCTTTTATTCCTTTTTGCGGAAGTATAAATCCTTCTTGTTCTTTTATTAAAGCAAGAATTTTATCTGCGTTTTTTATTTTATATACGGGTGTATTTGCGCCTTTAATATATTCAAAGAATTTTTCCGGATTTTTTAAGCATTTTTCAACAATATTTTGAATTTTTTCTTCGTTTACCAATTTTTTACTTGTTGAATTATTGTCAATGGTTAAAGTTGCTCCATTTGCTGCGATAATTTTTTTACCGGCGCATTTTCCGGATAAAATTGTTCTTTTTTTGTTGATTTTGTTTTTTCTAAGTAAAAATTTTAAAAGTTTTCTCATTATTTATCCTCTTAGTTTAATAAAAACATTTTGCATTAAAAAATTGCCATGACTTATTCAATAATTGTTTTATCTTCGAGTCCGAGTTGATATAATGCTTCATCTAACATTGGGAATAAATAAGAATCTATATATAATTTTCCGCCTAAATTTTCGCCTGTAAGATAATTTATTTTTTTAATATTGGTATTTTTTAAATTTAAATTTCCAC
Source organism: Candidatus Gastranaerophilales bacterium (assembly GCA_944325185.1). Taxonomy (GTDB): domain Bacteria; phylum Cyanobacteriota; class Vampirovibrionia; order Gastranaerophilales; family Gastranaerophilaceae; genus RUG14156. Next base: position 29,306 of record CALUZA010000018.1, read on the forward strand.
CGACCTTTTTTAAGTGTCTTGTGCTTGTTATAGCGGTATTTGAAATATCGACATTTCCTCCGGTAACTATTAAATTTCCAAGACTTTTTAATTTTGAGTTACTGGCATAAATATTGCCTCTTACTCCTTCGATACTTCCTAATGATTTTAGATTAGAATTTTCTAAAATGACATCTCCGCCAACTTTTTTAACTGTTTTTATGGTTGTAATATCCGTATCTTGAAGGTTTAAATCGCCAACTATTATACTTACCCCGTCAAGTAAATCTTCTTCGTTTATTCCCATTGCACTAAAAGGATCTTCCGTATGGCTTCTTAAAAGCATAAAGCTTTCAAGTTCACTTGGATTATATGATGCAATTTTTAAGGTACCGTCTTCAAGTTCTTTTGCTTTGATTCCTAATGCTTCAAAAATTTCTTTTTTGTTTTTTGCATTTGATATTTTGTTTAATAATACTATTGCATTTAGGTAGTTATTTATTCCGTCAGGTTCACTTGTATCATAAATTCCTTTTTCTGCCTCAACTAAATTATCGCTTATTTCTGTTTTTGTAGAATCCAGCTTTAATTCACCTTTTACTCTTTCAAGAGAGCCTGTTGTTTTTATTAAAGAATTAGATAAATCCAAGTTACCGTTTACTGTTTTTAAATTTTTGAACTGTGTAATATTTGTTGCATTTAAATCAAAGTCACCATCAACAATTTCAACTATATCCATAAGTTCATTTGGGTTAATTCCGAAATATTCTAAATCATGCGAAATAAATCTTTTAATTTTTAAATAGCCGCCATCAAGCATTTGAGCTTCACAATTAAATTCAGGATGATTAAAGATGGCAAGATAATCTTTCTTTTCTTTTAATTGTTTTAATTCTTCTTTAAGTGGAGCATATTTTTCAGCTTTTTCTACTGCTTTTTGAATATTTTCTTCTAAACCTTCTATATTGTTTTCTTGAGTGTATTTTTTTATTTCTTCGCTATATAAAAGTGGAATTTGAGAGTTGTTTCTCTGTCCTTGTATTTCGGCTATTTTATCTCCTACCATTCGAATTCCGACTTTTGGTTTTCCGTCAACTATATATACGTGAAAATCACCTTTTTCTAAATATGGTTCTGCTTGAGTCGACGCAGTGCACCAGTTTGGATGGCTCAGCGCTTTTAATTTATCAACATTTGAATTGAAGTTTTCTTTGTCGTGTTCATAGGATGGAATTGCAACCCAAACCCCTTTTGATGTGCGACTTTCATAATCAATCGAAGCATATATTTCTTGTAGTTTTGAGTTGTAAATTTTTAAGAAACTTAACTTTTCTTTTGGATTTTTAGATAATTCCTCTTCTATGTGTTTAATTGTGTTTGCTAGAGCACCGCCGTTTAAGACAGGTGGAGTTTTGTCGTTATTTTCTTTTAGTCCGTTTGTTATGCTTGATAAAATTAAAAGTTGCAGTGGTTTATTTTCAAAATATGCGCCGTTTTTATCTGATAAATAAGAATACCAGTCTTGAACAGTTGCTTTTCTTTGAGCTGTTGCTTCGGGCGTTCTTGCTTTAAATTCTTGATTTAGAATTTCTTGAATTTTATTTTCTGCCCAAAGGTTAAAATCGTTTTTATTTGTAAATTTTTCAATTGGCGCTTTAAATAGTTCAACAATCATTAAATCGAGTCCGCTAAAATTATTTTTGCGAAGTCCTTTAAAGTTTATATCGCAAATATCTTTTTGCGCAGAGTTATAAAATCTTTTTTGTTTGATATTTGTATTGTTTCTGTTATTTGAAATTATATTATTTAAGCAAGAAATTTTCATAAATAAATAAAAAAAATCAAGTTAAATTAATTGCTAATAAATGCTTGATTTATGTTACAATTTTTTTATGAGAATTAATAAATATATTGCTCAAAGTGGTTTGTGTTCAAGAAGAAAAGCTGATGAATATATTACGCAAGGGCGAGTTAAGGTTAATGGCAAAGTTGTTACTATGCTTGGTTTTGAAATAAGGACCAAAGACAGAGTGACACTTGATGATAAGTTAATTCGCTCAGATAAACTGGAATATTACAAATTTTATAAACCAACAGGTTATATAACAACAAAATCGGATGAAAAAGGCAGAAAAACAATATACGATATTATACCTGAGGAATACCACGGGTTAAATCCTGTCGGACGTTTGGATAAGGATTCTTCCGGTCTTATTATTTTAACAAATGATGGAAATTTGTCTTATGAATTGACTCATCCTTCAATAAAGGTTGCAAAAACTTATTTGGTTAGAGTTGAAGGAAGGTTATCAGATGATAAATTAAAAAAATTGTCTGAGGGTATTGAAATTGAAAAAGGTAAAATTGCTTATTGTGATTGGATTATTCTTGAAGAAAACAAAAATGATACCTTTTTTGAAATTACATTGTATCAAGGTTTAAACAGGCAAATCAGAAAAATGTTTGAATTTTTGGGTCATAGTGTGATAAATTTAAAACGTATAAGACATGCAAATATTGAACTTGCGGGTTTAAAAAAAGGTCAAATAAAGCCTATTAAACCAAGACAGATAAAAGAATTAAAATCATATTTGGAAAAAATAAGGAATAAAGAAAATGCTTGATATTAAATTAATTAGAGAAAATCCTGAAAAAATAAATGAGCTTTTAAAGAGAAGAAATCCGGATTTATCGGTAAATGAAGTAATTAAAATTGACGAAGAAAGAAGAAAAGTTCAATTTGAATTGGATAATTTAAGAGCAAAAAGAAAAGCTGAATCAAATAAAATCGGCTTAATGAAAAAAGAAGGAATAGATACAACAAATATTCAAGCAGAAATTAGAACTCTTGGAGAAGAAGCAAAAGTTCTGGAAGAAAAACTTAATGAGCTGGATAATAAACAAAAAGAAACTTTGCTGTTTATTCCAAACACTCCTGATGAAAATATACCTATCGGCATAGATGATAGCGCAAATGTTGAAGTAAAAAGATGGGGTGAACCTACAAAATTTGATTTTGAAGCAAAAGCTCATTGGGATTTGTGTCCTGAGCTTGGTATGTTGGATTTTGAAAGAGGAGTTAAACTTGCACACACAAGATTTACTCTTTATAGAAATTATGGTGCTAAACTGGAACGTGCTATTATAAACTTTTTCTTGGATACTCACACCTTAACAAGAGGGTATGAGGAAATTTTACCTCCGGTTATGGCAAATTCAAAAACTATGACAGGTACTGGACAACTCCCCAAGTTTAAAGAAGATATGTTTAAATGTGTGGATGAAGATTTATATTTAATTCCAACAGCGGAAGTCCCTGTTACAAATATATATCAGGATGAAATTTTAAGCGAAGATGATTTGCCTAAATATATGACTGCATATACCCCCTGTTTTAGAAGAGAAGCAGGTTCTGCAGGAAAAGATACAAGAGGCTTAATAAGGCAGCATCAATTTAATAAAGTTGAACTTGTTAAATTAACAAAACCGGAAGATTCGGCTGCTGAACATGAAAAATTAACCCAAGACGCTGAAAATGTCCTTGAACTTTTAAAGCTTCCATATCGTAGAGTTTGTTTGTCCACAGGAGATATTGGATTTAGTGCAAAAAAATGTTATGATTTAGAAGTGTGGATGCCATCATATAATTCATATAAAGAAATATCCTCTTGTTCAAATTTTGGTGATTATCAAGCAAGAAGAGCTAATATTCGCTTTAGAAGAAAAGATGGAACTGTTGAATTTGTTCATACTTTAAATGGTTCCGGATTGGCAGTTGGAAGAACATTAGCTGCAATTTGCGAAAATTTCCAAACAAAGGATGGGCACATTATAATACCTGAAGTTTTAAGAAAATATACAGGATTTGATAAAATTTAGGAGAAAAAAATGAAAAAGATTTTAGCATTATTTATGTTATTTACCTTGATTGGTACAATGGCAGTCGGTGCAAAAACAAAAACCAAAAAGGATGTTTTAAAAGATGACGAATATAAAGAATTAAAAACACAATTCTTTAATGCAGACGGTTATGGTGATACATATAATTGCAAAGTTGAAAAACAAAGATTTTGTAAAGTAAAAGTTTTGGATTCTGGGACTTATGTTTTGTGCGATAGAGATGTTTCAAGAACACAATGGGAATCTGCTAAGATATTTTACAAATATGGAAGATGTACAAAATTAAATTAAAAAGACCTCTTTTGAGGTCTTTTTAATATTTTCTTGCTAATTTAAACTAAATATTATAATATGAATTTATATTATAAAAAGGAACTGTCTATATGAAAAAGATTGTGTTTGCTGTTTTATTGATGTTATTTTCGCTTCCTGTTTTTGCAATAACAGTTGAAGTAAAAACGGCAGGTAAAAATGAAAAAATTGTAAATGAAGTAGGCTATAAGATTTTAAATGCAAATAGGATACCTTATAAAATTACTTTTTATGTAATTAATAATTCAAAGCAGCCAAATGCAGCTACCTATTATAGAAATGGGGTAATAGGAGTATATGATTCTCTCATAAAATACACTGAAGATGAAAATGAAATAGCGGGAATTTTAGCACATGAAATTTCCCATGCAGTTGACTATAGACAAGGGATTTTTAGAGGATATTTTTCATTTTTAAATTCTCTAAATTCAAAGAATTATGAATATAAGGCAGACAAAAGAGCTGTAGATTATTTGGTTAAGGCAAATTATAATCCGCTGGCTTTAATAGTTGCTCTTAATAGAATTGCCCCCGAGTACAGATATGATGCTTTTTCTTCTCACCCATTAACTTCAAGAAGACTGGCTACTATATATGAGTATATTTATGTTAAATATCCTGAGTATTTAGTTCAAAACGAATACAAAGACAATATGATATATCAGAATTTTTTGATTACTTCGAAAGAAAACAGAAAAAGACTTGAAGAAAAAATTAAAAGTAATTCAAACAAAAAAGTGAAATATCTGTAAGATGAAAAAAGTTTTTGCGTTTTTTATATTATTAAATTATTTGTTATCGGGTGTATCTTTTGCTGTTGAAGATGAATTGTTGCGGTATTTAGATAAAAATCTTAAGGTGAAAGAAAATAAATACATTCCCGTTAAAGATAGTTTTGTTGAAGATACTTTAAATGAAAATTTAAAAATAAAAAAACAGGCAAAAAATTTAATTGTAGATGATTTTGCAGAAAAAACTTTGGCAAAAGATTTAAAAATAAATAAAAAGCCTCAAGAGATAATTTCTGATAGTCTGGTTTTAAATATAGATAAAAATGCAACAGTAAAAAAATCTGATTTTGTTTCTAAAATTTCTGGAGAGAACCTTTATATAAAAGTTACTCCTAGGTATTATTATACAACAAGAAAGGGTTTAAAAGAAGGGCAGCGAATAGATTTTGTACTTGCAGATGATTTTAAATTTAAAAATATTGTATACAAAAAAGGTACGCCAATTAAAGCCAGAGTTGAAAATATAAATCAAAACGGAATATATGGACTTCCTTCGGAAGTTGTTGTTGGTAATTTTATGCTTGCGGAAAATGTAAAACTTGAAGGCGAATTAAGCAAAAGAGGCGCCAATCGTTCTGTATGGGTTTATCCGACAGTATATACATTATGTGCTTTTTTTGGTTTAGGGGTGCTTTTTATTCCTATAAGAGGCGGTCATGCTAAATTAAAACCAAATAAAATATATCAATTTGAAGTATATTAAAGACAAATAAGTAGTTTAAAATAGCTATTTTGATAATAAAAAAGAGGGTTTAATTACCCTCTTTTTTATGGAGCGGAAGACGGGACTCGAACCCGCGACATCTTCCTTGGCAAGGAAGCATTCTACCACTGAATTACTTCCGCAAATTCTTTGCCTTTTAATAATACAATATCAAAAAAAATAATCAAGTAATTTATAACAGCTTTTTGTAAAGAAATATTAATTTTTAATTTGTAAATGAACATTTTTATTTTCACCCTCGTTTTAATAAGCAGAAAGCAGGGAAAAATGAAAAGAATAGCATTGTTAAATACATTATTAATTGGAATTTTGTTAGCAGGTAATATTTGTTTTGCTGAAACAACAAATAATATCTATGTAATCAACAATGTTACTCAACCTTCCTACGCTCAAGGTTCAAATGTAATGTGCTCAAGAAACGGTGCATTATGTACAAACGGGTATTTTATGATGTCAACTGCAGGCGCAAGATATCTTGCACCGCAATGGAAAAGACAAACTTTAAGAGAAAAGAGGATGCAGGAAGAAACAGTGAGAGCAGCAGCTAAGATAAACTATTAAGATGTTTTGAAACATGATAATAGAAAATTGCTCACAAATAGAATAAGTCATAGTTAAGTGTCGAGGATGTAAAATCAATATTATAAGTACGTGAGGAATAAATTTGTACTTATATAAGGATAGCATTTTAAGTTTAAAATTTTTTATTTGTCTATAGCTTATTTTACTTAAATTTGGATATAGGTTATTAGAAAGAAAAGAGGGAAGCCTATGAAAAAAAGATTTATTTTATTATTGCTTGCAACAGTAGTGCTTGCTTCAAATTCCGTTTTTGCAAAAGGACACCCGAAAAATCATCCGCCAAGAGGCGGGCATGGAAACATGCATATACATTCTCATCAACCGCCTCCACCGCCGCCTCGTCATTATCATTATGTACATCCTTCGGTAAGTTATGGTTTTTGGTATAGGGATCCTGCTTGTTCGCATTTCTTTCCATTCTGGTGCGGATGCAGGGGAAATAGATTTAGCTTAAACTTTTCAATTTAACTTTTTAACATTGCAATTTTTTCCTAAAGAGCATTTTATGCTCTTTTTATTTTTTTCTTTTTTGTGCTAACATCAAAGTATTATGATGAAAACAGTTGATGAAATAAGAGAAGGTTTTTTAAGTTTTTTCGAAAAAAAACATAATTCTACACGTGTAAAAAGTTCGAGTTTAATTCCGGATAATCCGACATTGCTTTTAACTTCTGCAGGCATGGTGCAATTTGTACCATATTATTTAGGCATTGAAAAATGCCCATATACGCCCCCAAGAGCGACAACTTGTCAGAAATGCGCTCGTGCCGGCGGAAAAGATTCTGATATTGAAAATGTCGGCAGAACTCCAAGACACCATACTTTCTTTGAAATGCTTGGAAACTTTGCATGGGGTGATTATTATAAAAAAGAAGTTATTCCTTGGGCTTGGGAATTTGTTACAAGCAAGGAATATTTGGGACTTGATAAAGATCGCTTATGGGTTACCATTTTTGAGACCGATGATGAAGCTTACGAAATTTGGAAAAATTCAACAGATATAGATCCTAAAAGAATTATAAGAAAAGGTAAAAAAGATAATTTTTGGGGTCCTCCGGGGCCTACCGGTTCTTGCGGTCCTTGCAGTGAAATACATTATGACCTTGGAGAACATTTGAAATGTTCAGAAGATTGTTCAATTGCAACTTGTGAATGTGACAGATGGGTTGAAATTTGGAATATGGTTTTCACGGAACTTTTTCAAGATGAAGATGGAAATCAGACTCCTTTGGATAAGAAAAATGTTGATACCGGAATGGGTTTAGAGCGTATTGCAATGGTTGCTCAAGGGGTTGAATCAACTTTTGAAACTGATATTTTGAAACATATTTTAAATAAAGTTTGTGAAATTTCAGGTAAAAAATATAAAGAAAATGAAAAAACAGATATTTCTTTGAGGATTGTAGTTGACCATGCTCGTTGTGTTTCGTTTATGATTGCAGATGGCATTATGCCGTCTAACGAGGGCAGGGGTTACGTTCTGAGAATGATATTAAGACGTGCATTGCGTCATGGGTATCTTTTGGGGCTAGAGTTGCCGTTTTTAAAACCTGTAATTGAAACGGTTATTGAAAAATATTCTGCTCAATATCCTGAATTGAAAGAAAATGAAGAAAAAATTAAAAGTACAATCTTAAAAGAAGAAGAACGTTTCAAACTTACTTTGGATAAAGGATATCAACTAATTGAGCAAAGTATACAGAAGGCGCTTGAAGATGGTTCAAAGTTGATTGAAGGAGATGTTGCTTTTAAATTGTATGACACATACGGTTTTCCTTTTGAATTAACAAAAGAAATAGCAGAAGAAAAAGGCTTAACGGTTGATGAAGCCGGTTTTAAATCTGCTATGGAAGAGCAAAAACAAAGAGCAAGGAATGCTATGCAAAAAGTTGTAATAACTGATGATTTAAATTATATCAATAACCCTGCAACAAATTTTATCGGATATGATAATTTTGAGGGAGAAGCTGAAGTTATTGCAATTGTTGATAAAAATGGAAAAAATGTTGAAGTTGCGCAAGATGATGTTTTTGACATTATATTAAATTTAACTCCTTTTTACGCTGAATGTGGCGGACAAGTTGGAGATAGCGGAATTTTAACTGTTAATGGTACAAACTGTGAAGTCATTAAAACATTTAAAGTTCAAGATATATTTGTGCACAGAACAATAATAAATGAAACTCCGATTAAAAAGGGTGATAAAGTTAAGGCAAAAATAGATGTAAAAAGACGTCTTGAAATAACAAAACATCATTCTTTGGCACATCTTTTGCAGGCTTCTTTACAAAAAGTTCTGGGTCAAAATGTACATCAGGCAGGTTCTTATGTTGAAGAAAATAAAACTCGCTATGATTTTACATTTGATAGAGCTTTAACAAAAGATGAGCTTAAAAAAGTTCAAAATATTATAAATAACTGGATAGCCTGCGGTCTTAAAAGAACAACTAAGGTTATGTCGTTGGAAGAAGCTAATCAAACAGGTGCTATGGCTTTATTTGGTGAAAAATACGGTGAAACCGTTAGAGTTGTAAGTTTTGATGATTACTTTGGTAATTGTCAATCTAAGGAACTTTGCGCAGGATGCCATGTTGATGATGCAAAAGATTTAAGATTGGCGAAAATATTATCGGAATCAGCAAGTTCTGCAGGAGTCAGAAGAATTGAAATTGCTTGTTCTCAAGCTGCTTTTGAATTGTTGGAAGCAAAAGCAGATGAATTGGATAAGCTGTCTTTTGATAATAAAGTTCCATGCGATAAAATTCAAGAAAAAATTGATAAATTGTCTCAAGAGGTTAAGGATTTATCTTCAAAGCTGGGTGATATGGAAGCTAAGCGTGCAAAAGATAGCTTCAATACCTTCATTTCTAAAGCTAAAGAAAAATCGGGAGCCAAAGTTCTTGTAACAAAAATAGAAGATTTTACTCCAAATGCAATTAAGCTTGGAATTGAGTTGCTATCGTCTAAACTTGGAGAAAGTGTAATAGTCTTTTGTTCTATGAAAAAAGACGGATCAGTCTTTATAACTTCAAAAGTAAGTGATAATTTAGTTAAAAAAGTATCTGCAGGAAAACTTACGGGTGAAATTGCAAAAGCGCTTGGAGGTAATGGCGGAGGCAGGCCTCAAATGGCTCAGGGTATGGGAAAAACCCAAGAGGGTATTGAGGATATTTTATTAAAAGTTGAACAAGATATAATTAATTCATTATAATTTTAAAGCCTCATAATTGAGGCTTTAAAATTTATTGAAAATTATTTGGATCATTGAAAAATTTGGCTTGAGCTCTGCTTAAATCATATTTATCATATAAAGATATATATTTTGCTTTTGCTTGCATTGCATTTGCCTTTTTGGCGTATGCAAGAGCTTGCATTTGACCTCGATTTGTGATGATACCGTCAATTTTTCCGTCCGATAGTTCGTCTTCTGCAAGAATGCTTGTTGCATATTCTGCTACATTGATAATGCCGTCATTATTTATATCAAGGGATTTTGCAGTTAATTTGTATGGATAATATTCCAGTTTTTTCATTTTTTCGCCTGCAAAGAATGCTTTGATGTTTTGAGTTATTTGTCTGAAAATGCTTGGAGTAAATGTGTTGCGCAAACTTCTTGAAAAATCTCTTGTTCTAACAGAAGCACCGCCAAGTTCCTCATAACTTGTTGCCATTAATGAAAGTGTATCGATTGTGTCGTCTTTTGTTCTTGAATATTTGTATTGGAAGTTAATCGGAGTCTGTCTTTGCTCGTCAATTTTTTCAATTGCCTCATCCAATTCATTCATTTTTTTGTTGAATTCATCTGCAGGCAGGTTTGCAACTCCATTGACGTCCGGTAATTCTATGGGTGTATATTTTAAATCCTCGATGTAGCTTCTATGATTATCTGCAGCGTTTCTTCCATATTTAATTGAAGGATTTTTTATTTTGTCATCATAAATACCGTTTTTGCCATTAATATAAGCAACATTTGAAGATACTGTATACATAATTTCCCTTTTTATTTCTTATGAATTCACAAAACATGTGAAATTTTAAAATTGCTTTAATTGTAAAGTTTTGTAATATTTATTAATCTTGGGTGAAATCAACTAATGTTGTTATTTTAACATTTAAAAAATTGGCAAGCTCGTAAATTTTTGCTAATGACATGTTTGCCTTACCCCTTTCAATATTTGCAATATAATTTTGAGAAACATTCATAATTTCTGCTAGTTGTTCTTGTGTTAAGTCTTTTTTTATTCTTTCTATCTTAACATTTTTTCCAAATTTTTTTAGTAAGGCATTTTTATCCATACTTATAAGTATATAAATATTGACTTATAAATATAATAATGTTATAAGTTATATAATATAACTTATAGATTATGTTAGGAAGTATAATGAAAAATCCCCAAGCATTTACATTGGCAGAAATTATGATAGTTTTGGTTGTTATCGGAGTTTTAGCTTCGATATTACTCCCTGTTGCAATTCATAGCGCACCTGATGAAAATGTAATGAAATTTAAGAAGGGCAATAATACGCTCGGAGTGGTTATAAGAGAGCTAGTTAATTCAGATCGGTATTATTTAAATGGAAATTTAGGTATAAAAGCTGACGGTACTAGAATATTAAGTTCTTTCAGTAACGGCGGTGGAGAAACTACATCGGATGAATCATTAATAAAATATTTTTGTACTACGGTAGCAGATGTTTTATCAACTAAAAAAGTGGACTGCAAAACAACGGTAACAGGTGGCAATGATAGATTTACGTTTGTCGCTATACCATCTAAAATTGACTATACTTGGCAAAGTACAATGGAAGAAGCAAAAGAGTTATTTGATACAAATTGTGCAGAAGTAGCTTCTAAGGTAGGTGCAGAAATTGAAACATCCGACGGTATTTATTGGTATCAAGTTAATCCTGCTGCCACATTTGGAATACACTGGAATGCTTTTGATTCTTTTTTGTTTAATGGTTTCGATGATACAAATAAAAATTTAGATTATTATAAAATTTTCTGTATGGATGTAGACGGTATAAATAAAGGTGAAGCGCCTTTCGGGTATGGAATTAGAATAGACGGGAAAATTTTAACCGGCGCAAGAGCGGATGAGTGGATAGAAAAATCTGTTCAAAAAGGAGATTAGTATGTCTAAAAAAGAAAAAATAATTGCAATTTGTTTTTGTTTTTCGTTTTTCTTATTAATAAGTTCAACTGTTTATACGGCTTATTTAAACAAGCCTTCAGGATATATTTTTAATATAGAAAAATTTTTCAAAAATATTAAAATTTAAAAGCCCTTAATATTAAGGGCTTTTATAATGTGAAATTATTTTTTAACCTAAGGTTTCAATAATTGTTTTTGCTGCTCGTTTACCTGCACCCATTGCATTTATTGCAGTTGAAGGTCCAAGCGGTGCAACGTCGCCACCTGCCCAAACATTTTTTATTGAAGTTTCGCCTGCTTCATTTATTACTATATATCCTTTGTTGTCTGTTTCGAGATCCAAATTTTCATTTTCCGCAGAACGTTGAATTATTGGGTTTGGGCCTGTTCCAAGTGATACAACTACGCTATCCAGTGGCACTTCTACGAAATTTCCAGTTCCAACAGGTCTCTGACGTCCTGAAGCATCAGGTTCGCCAAGCTCCATTATTTCAAACTTCATTGATTTCACCCAGCCGTCTTTACCGAAAATTTCAACAGGCGCATGAAGGAATTTAAATTCAATTCCTTCTTCTTTTGCGTGTCTGATTTCTTCAAGGCGCGCAGGAAGTTCTTTTTCTGTTCTTCTGTAGAAAATATAAACTTTTTCATATCCTACACGAACTGCTGTTCTTGCTGCATCCATCGCAACATTCCCACCGCCTATAATGGCTGTTGTTTTGCCTACTTTTAAAGGTGTCGGTGTATCCGGATTTTGAGCATGCATTAAATTAACTCTTGTTAAGAATTCATTTGCGCTATATACTCCGTTAAGGTTTTCACCAGGGATATTCATCATTTTTGGAAGCCCGGCGCCAGAGCATATAAAAATTGCACTGTAGCCTTCTTCTTGAAGTTGTTTTATTGTGATTGATTTTCCGACAATAACATTTTTATAAAATTTTACTCCCATAGCTTTGAGAGATTCAATTTCTCTGTCTAATACGTGTCTTGGAAGACGGAAAGGCGGAATACCGTACCTTAAAACACCGCCAAATTCGTGTAATGCTTCAAATATTGAAACTTCAAAACCGGCGCTGCGTAAGTCTGCAGCAGCTGTCATGCCTGCACAACCGGAACCTACAATTGCAACTTTTTTGCCGTTTGGTTTTATTTCAACGGGGCTTGCTGTTGTATTATCGCCTACATATCTTTCTAAAGCACCAATTGCAACGGCATCTCCTTTAATTCCAAGAACACAATTGCCTTCGCATTGTTTTTCTTGTGGGCAAACTCTGCCGCATACGGAAGGAAGCATTGAAGATTGTCTTATTATGTCGCCTGCAGCTTTTAAGTCGCCTTCTTTTACTTTTTCTATGAAGGATGGAATATCAATGTTTACAGGACAACCTTGTTTACATCTTGCATTTTTGCAATGAAGGCATCTTGAAGCTTCTTTAAGAGCTTGTTCTTGAGTTAAATTTTCTTCTACTGCCTCAAAGTTGTGTCTTCTTTCCAGTTTGTCTTGTTCCTTGGGTCTTTGTCTTTCAATTTTTTCAACCATTGCTTTTGTAAGCTCCTATTTTAATTACATCTTATGTTTATTGTATAATAAAAACATATAATTGAGGTAGTGTTGTGACAAAAGTTAAACTTTGGATAAGTGATATCGATGGAACTTTAATGAATTATGACGGCAGCGTTACTGACGAGATGGTTTCTGTTGTAGAAAAGATTAAATCAAAAGGTGTAAAGCTTGTTATCGCAACAGGAAGAATGTTTATGGGTGCTGAATATGCAGCAAAAAAATTCAATTTGGACACTCCCATTGTTTGTTATCAAGGTGCAGTTGTAAGAACAAAAGATGAAATATTGTGGCAGACTCCAATAAAAGACAATTTGGTTTTTGAAATAGTAACATATTTAAGACAAAATAAAATACATACTCATGTGTATAATGACAATACATTGTATGTTGAAGATGATAATAAAAGAATAATGCATGAATATTGTAATGGCAGAGGTACAACATATAAATATGTTAAAAGTTTTGATGAACTCAAAATAAAAGATGTCCCAAAAATCCTTGGGGTTATTGAAGAGCCTGAAACCATGAAAAAAATTAAAGAAGAATTACAAGAAAAGTATAAGAATGTTTTAACAATAGTTCAAAGTTCAAATTGCTACTTGGAAATTACGGACAAAAATGCTTCAAAAGGCAGCGCTTTAAACTTTTTAAAAGAATATTGGAATTTAAAGGATGAAGAAGTTCTTGCCTCGGGCGATCAGGATAATGATGTTGAATTGTTAAAAAATGCCGGAATAAAGATATCTGTTGGAAATAAAAGCGAAGAACTTTTAAAAGTTGCACAATATCATTGTAAAAGCGTGAACAGTAATGAACTTGTTAAGTATATTGAGGAGTTTATTTTATGCGAATAGGAATAGGGTATGATATTCATAAATTAGCAGAAAATAGAGATTTGATTTTAGGTGGTGTAAAAATCCCTTATGAATTAGGACTTTTGGGACATTCGGATGCAGACGTACTTGTACATGCTATAATTGATGCTATTTTTGGTTCTGTTGCCTTGCGTGATATCGGGTATCATTTTCCCGATACGGATGAACGCTTTAAAGGTGCGGATAGCCTTGATTTGTTAAAAAATACCTCTAATATTTTAAAAGACGAAGGATGCAAGATAGTTAATATTGATTCAAATATTATTTGCCAAAAGCCGAAATTATTGCCCTATATCAATGAAATGAGAAATAATATAGCAAAAGTGCTCGGGCTCGAATTAAATCAAATTTCAATAAAAGCCAAAACAAATGAACATCAAGACTCAATGGGTGAAGGACATTCAATTGTTGCTCAAGCAGTTGTCCTTGTTGAAGTTAATAATTAAGCAAAAATACTAAATGCACTATTGTTCATTGTCTTTTTAAGTGAATCTGTTAAATTTTCATTAATTGAATTATTTTGATTAGTGTTTTCTATTGTTTTGTTAGTGTCCACAGGCGATGTTTCCAATATGGGTTCTTTTTGAATTTCTTCTTGTTTTTTTGCTTTTTTGCCCATAAACTTAATTAATCCGTATATTCCTGCAACAGCAATTAAGCCTGCAACAACGAAAGGTGCTTTTGATTTTTTTGCATTTTTGATTGTTTCTTTTGCTGCGTTTGAAATAGAGTCGCTATTTTCTTTTGTTTCTTGTTTTATTGTATTTTGTACTTCTCGAATTGAATCATTAGGTGTTGAAATCACGCTATTTTTAAGTACAGTCGATGGTCTTTCCTGTTCATTGAATTTTGCCAACTCTCTTGCATCAGGAAATAAGATAGCAAGTAAGTTGTTATTTATTTCTGTTTCACCAAAACAATCTTTGCCGCCTATTGATTTATATAGGGTTTCGAAGAAGTTTAAATTGTAATTAGCATAACATTTATATGGATTGCCATCATAATTTCTTAATTTATATAATATTCTGTTTAGTTGCCTATATGCGCTTAACAATTCAACGTTGTATTTGCCGCCACTAGCTTCAAAACTTTTTCTAAATTGCATTTTAGCGGCTTCTGCTTTGATAAAGTTGTCATCTTGGTCTGAAATGAGTTGAATTAAACTTTCAAAATATTTAACAGAGTTCTTTTTTGCCTGCGGAGGTGCAATATATATACCTGTATCGCCGAGTGAAATGTTTTTGATGAATTCTGTGTATGGCATATAGTAAGCTTCTGATTTTGCTTTTAAATATTCTTTAAATGTTTCAAGAGGGTTTGATGAGCTTTTATCTGTTAAAAAAGGATATAAAGATTGTGTTTCAAAAGAAGTAGTGTTGGATTGCATGTATAACCAAGGGTTTTGCGAACCATGCAGGTAATTTTTGCTTATGTTACCTGAGTATGTGTGAAAATTGAAAAATGTTCCTTTGAGTCTTTCGGGTAGGGTAGCTTTCGTATTTTCTCTGAGCGCTTCAATCGATTCTTTTCCTATGTTGCTTGAAACAATTTCTCCTTTATTGTTTATGAAGCTATATCTGCCGAAATTTAGAATTCTAACATCTCCTTCGGGAGTTAGAGCAAGGTTTTCGGGGGATAAATCAAAATTAACAAGTCCTTTTTTGTCCAAATCAAGAAAACCGGATAAAAATTTTCTTAAATTTTCTGGTGAATAATTTTGAGAATTTAAACCAATTGGAGTTGCATTAGTTTTTTCTTGGATTTGAATATATTTAAATGCATCAGATTCTGTTGCATCTTTAAGTTTTAATAGTGCAATTTGTTTTGGAGTAACTTGGGTTTCTCCGCCGGAAAGTTCGCTAAGCGCATAGCTTTCGGGAAGGACTAAATCTTTTGCTTCTCCTTTTGCTATTTTTGCAGTCATTCCTTGCGCATCATATATAATATGATTGCTGTTTTCGGACGTTATATTTTCGGGCACTAAAGAACCTAAGATTTCTTTGATGCGACTTTCTTCAAGAGTCCCTTCTATTGCCTCTGCGGCTTTTGTTTTGCTTATTTCTAAAATATCTTCCTTGATTCCTTTAAAAGAAATTTGCTTGGAAGTATTTGGGCTTAAATTTTTTAAATTATATTTTTGAATACTAACTGGTCTTATTTTCATTTTCTAACCTAACACAACTACGCCAATTAATATATCAAAAATATGAAAAAAAATAAATATTACCTGACTCTACATAATAAAAGTTAATATTTATTTTAAGCCAAAAATCATTCTGTTGTATGCGCTTAGTGAGGATAGACTGTCCATACCGTCGTTTTTGTTGGTTGATGTTGTATATCCGCTTGGGTAAAAATAGCCTGATTGGGCATATAATTTTTCTTCTTTGGGGGTTTCGGACTCTTTTTTATCTGCTTCAAGCTGTTTTATTGCTAATTTAAGACATGTTCTTGCTTCTTGTGTATTGATATTGTATGCTTTTGCAATTTTATTTATATAGTTTACAGGTGAAAAAGTCTTTGGTAAACCGTCATTTACAAGTTTTTCAACTATTTCTTCACAAGTTGAAAACCTGTTGGAATCTGAGGTTTGAATGCTTGATTCATCATATTTTGATATATTTTGAACTTGACTCATTTTAAACCTGAATAATACTATCTACATATATATAAAAACATTTTTTAAATGAGTATTTCAAAAGTATATACTTTTTTAATATTTCTTAATAATATTTAGTCCCCCTTTTGGGGGGACTAAATCAACCTTTGATTTGATTAACTATATTTCCTAGTAAATCCATTGAATTTTGGAATATTTCGGAATTATACCAATCGGTGAAGGAGTCGAATTTTTCACTCAACTGTTCATCTGTTATTTGATTTTTTATTTCAATTTCTGCATTCAAAGATGCTTTTACGCTTTTTATTTCGCAATTATAAAGTGCAATTTTTTTTGCTTTTTTTAGTTTTGGTAGAGATTTTAATGTTGAATTTGCAACAAAAAGGTTTTCAACCTCTTCCAGCTTATTTAATTGCGTAATATTGATTTTACTTTTTTCGTCGGTTGAACAAATAAAAATTTCTTGAGCGTATTCTAAATTCTTTAATTCTTCCAAAGGACAATCAACGATACATAATTTACCTGCTCTTTCAAGAGCGGGCAGTTCTGCTAATTTGCTGTTTTGCGCAATAAATATTGCTACTTCTTTTAATTTTGGTAAAGATTTGATAATTGAATTTTCAAGGGAAATTGAGCCTGCTGATTTTAGTTTAGGCAGTTTTTTTAGGTTTTTATTTGCAAGTAATATCCCCACTGCTTTTAGATTTGGCATTTCTGGAATGTTCGTTTCGTTATCCAGTCTTATTTCTCTGCAAGCAATTAAGGGAAATTTTGTAAGGGCTGATTTTCTTGTTTCAAACTTTCCTTCGCAGGCAATAACATTTTCAATTAGTTCATCTTCGTTAATTCCAAGTTCCTTGAATGTGGTTCCTTTTGGTTGCGAATAATGAGAAATGATTATCATATTGTTGTTATCAACTTGTGTTTTAATGCCGTATTTTTCAAATATTTCAACGGCTTTACTTGTTTCTAGCATAAATTACTCCACTTCTTTACCTGCATAATCTCTTGGTATTGATATTCCCCAAAAAAGGGTTTTTATATCAAAAATCCTTAATCTAGCTTATAGTATACTTTTTCGCCTTTATTAATACCGTATATAAAAGTATTTTCAGGTATTTCGTCTAATTTAAAGTTTATTGCTTTTTCAAAGTTGCCGTCTATGACAACATAGTTTTGATAAAATTCATCTAAAGTTTTGTATGCGGTTTTGTAATTTCCAAATAAAATTGCAAACTCAGCATTAATTTCTCTTAAACATTGAGCCTCCGGACATTTTAAATCCGGTCCTGCAGGAATTGCTCGAGTTTTGTTTTTTGGATTTGAAATTGTTCCTATTGCTCTTAAAAGACATATTCTAAGTTCATTTTTGTATATCTCGTATTCATTTAAGCCTTTTGTCAAGAATATGGCGCCGTTTGCACAGGTAAAATTTTGCATTGGATATATGTTTGTTTTAAGCTCAAAAGGTCTTTTTGCAGGCATTAGCTTTTGGATATCATAATTAAAATCGATTTTTCTTGTAATAGTTCCATAAGCATCGTCTGATATTGTTTTTGTAATATTATCGTTTAATATAAGAATTGCTTGAAGCTTGTGATTTTTCTGCTTGTTTTTGATTTTTGCAGAAAATTTAAGGAAATTTGAGTTATTATCAAGAGAAATATCCAACTTAAAATCTTTAAAAAATATTGAAAGACAGCTTCGTATTTCGCCTTCGAAATTAATTTTGCTCTTTATAATTTCAAGTTTTTTATATTTTCCTTTTGGCGAAAAATTATAGCTGTCACCTTCATCTTTTATATCTGTGAATTTTAGTTCGAAAGTTTTTTTAAAGTCGGTTATAAAAATTTTTTTATTTTTAATTTCAAGTTTAATTTTTTTATTTTCTATAGATTTATTTGTTATTTTTACCTTTTTTGCTGGTTTTTTTATTTTAACCGTGTTAAATGAGAAACAATCATTAGTTGAAATTTCTGCAAGTTGAGTATAAATGTTTGTTATATCTTCAGTGACAGGGATTTTGTAAATATCGTATAATAGATTATCTTCAAATCCTTTATTAATACTAAGCAGTTGTGCGTTTTTAATTTTGTAGGGGGTTTTAATTTCTACTGTTTTTACTTCGCTTGTGCCTGAAAGATTAAAAAGCCCTATTGCATCTTTGGTTTCACCTTTTATCTCGTATTTTTGTTTAAAGTCGCCGATTAATCTTTTTGATATTGCAGAAAGTGCATTTTCGCATTTTTCAAATCTTGCATCAACTGCTCTATGGACAGAATCTATGGAACAGCCGTATATTCCGTCGTGGGCATGGTTTTTGATTAGGGTTTTGTATATAAATTCTATATTTGAAGAATATTTTTTGCCCAGATAAAAATCAAGGGGCTCAATTATTTTTGTAAGTTGATTTTGGATGTTTGCGTTTTTGATTTTTTGGTATACTCTTGCACTGTAAACCCCGCTTAAAATATATGTTTCGGAGTTATCTAAAAATTCTTCAGGTGCATTTGTGTTTGTGAATTCCGCTTTTTCAAAATATTCAAAAGGGTTTGATAATATAATTTCGTAATTTTTTAATTTTTCATTAATTTTTGCAATCTTTTCTCCGGCATTTTGAAGCATTCCTAAATGATCGGCGCCAATTGGTAATAAAAGAGGATTTGACGAAAACTTGCTTATTTTATCAAGGTATCTTTCAAGTCCCTCTATATTATTGCTGTGTACAAAATCATTGAAATATCCTTGTGCAAGCCAAGTTGTTTTTATGTTTTCTTTTATAAAATTGCATTTATTATTAATAAACTTTGGATTTACTCCTCGCCAGATAAGGGCTTTATTTATTTTTTTGTAATTAAGTGCTAAAAAGGCCGATTTTGAAATTCCAAAAATGTCTGACATATAACCGATAAAGTCTTTTTGGTAAAAATCTGACGATATTTTCATTCCTATATCAAGATTTTTAAGCATAGTACAAAAATTGACAAGATAACTGTCGGCGCTAACATAATATGGCCCAATTGCAAGGTTTTTATTTTTTATAAAGTATAAAACTTCTTGAAGGCGGTCTTTTCGATATTTCAAATAATCCAAAAGTGCTATTACTTGACCGTCAAAGTAAAAAAAAGGCGTATTCCCCTTTTTAAGTTCATCTAATACAATATCGAAAACATCTAAAAGTCTTAAATTAAAATCTTCTTTATCTCGATACCATTCTCTATCCCAATGTGTATGTAAATATGCGTAAACTTGCTTTTTCATACGATTATTTTAATTCTTTTTTGAATTGTAAAAATACTATATTTGAGTGAATATGTGTGATAATTTTTTATTTTCCATTTTATGGATGAGTTTTAATTTTTTAAATGTTGTATTATAAAAAAGCGAAGGGAAATCCCTTGTTTTAGTTACATCCCCATAGTTTATAGAGAAGAAATATGAGCAAAAGTAATCAAAAATCTTTAGAAGTTGAAATACTAAAATGCAAAAAAAAGTTAAAAGAACTTGCCCCAGATATTGAATTTGATGAAGAAAAATCAAAAGAATATAATAAAATTATTGTTCAAAAGGCTATTCTTATAGACAGATATAAAAAGCTTTGCTATAAACCTTCAATATCTCAAAGAATTAAGGAAGCAGTTTGCATTAACCCTTTCAAGAAAAAAGAAAAACTTATCTGCGATTATTTTCTTTCATAAAGTGCTGTGATTGTTGATTTTGCAATTGAATGAGCGAGAATTTTCTTTTCAACTTCAAGCGGTTTTGTGTCTTTGTTAACATCAAGTTTTTCAACATCCAGTGCATAAACAGTGAAGTTATAATGATGTATTCCATGACCTACAGGAGGGCAAGCACCGCCATATCCGTATGTATTAAAGTCTGTAATTGTTTCAAGTGCGCCTTTTGGTAATTCGTTTTTGTAGGATGTTATATTTGAAGGTATATTAACCACAAGCCAATGATACCATCCGTTTTCTCTTGGCGCATCGGGGTCATGGCATATTATTGCAAAACTTTTTGTATTTATAGGTGCATTTGCCCAAGATAGTTCGGGAGCAATGTTATCGCCTTTGCAACCATATCCGCTGTATACTTGCTGATTTGGAAGAATTTCATTGTTTTTAAATTTATTGCTGACTACAGTAAAAACATCTACTTTGTCTAATGCGCTTGACATGATTATTCCTCCTAAATATAAACAAATGATAAACAATATAATCTTTTTCATACTTATTTCCATCTTAATCTACTGTTCCAATTGCCGCAAATAAGGCAAAGAAGAATGAAAAATTTCTCGCAAGGTAAAATCTATACATGAAAAATGAAATATTTCTTTCTTCGATTTCTTTCCAGTTTTCAAAGAAACCATAATACCATCTTGGAGTAAATTTAACATCTTTTATATTTATATAATCATTCATAGATTCTTGCAACTTTGTTGCAATTGGTAAAGTTAAAAATACGTATAATGTGTGGGGGTTCAAGTTTAAAGTTAAAACTCCAAATAAAATAATAAAATATGCCGCAAAAATTATACCTTTCAATACTTTCATGGCATTTGTTTTGTTGCCCGAAAAAAGACAAAGTGTTTTTTTGCCGTCAATTTCATCAAATTCCCAGTCCATTAAACTGTGAGTGTGCAGAAGGACGAGCGTTGAGAAAAATATTGCCCAAGAAAGCAAGAATAGGTTTGGATTAAAATCTTGCACAAGAGCAAAATATCCCCCTGTAATTATCAATGGACCATAAATCAATCCTATTATTATTTCTGCGCAATAATATTTGGATGAATAGGGATACAACAGGGTTAGAATCCCTCCTATGAGCATAAATAAAAGAATTTGCCATCCTGAAACAATTGTAAAATATAATCCTATAGCAATTGGGATTGCAAATAAAATGCTTAAAATAAGGTTTATTTGCGAAAAAGAATATGTTTCATTTAGTATTAATCTTGCTTTTGGGGTAAAAGAATTAAACTTTATTTCGTTTAATTTTTGATTGGATTTTAGTTTTTGTTTGACGTCAATATAGTCATCAAAAAGATTGGCGCCCAAATGAACGCAACATAGGGCAACAACAAGAATTAAAAAATTAAACAAGCTAAAATCTTCACTATAATGCGCAAAAGCAAGAATAGGTAAACAAGACGCTAAAGTTACTCCCAATGAATATGCTCTTGTTAGTTCAATAAAATTTTTAATATTTTTCTTGTAAAACATTGAAAACCCCTCGTATTTTAAGACATTATAATTAGAATATTTTAATTATTCATTACTGATAAGTATAATATAACTTATGTAAATTTATTTTTTTAAATATGCAATTTTTTAAAATATTAACAAATGTTTACAAATCAGCTTAAAATTCCCGAAAATATAAACTTTTTAGAATATTGTAAAATCTTATTGTGTTGTATGTTTAAAAAAATTATTTTAAATATTTAGGTAAAATTAGCTTAATTTAAGCTTTTATAGGTTTTTTTAACTTGCAAAGAAAAATTCAACATGTATGATTGAGTATACTGAATAAAAAAATAAGGAAAAATATGTCAAAAGACGTAATCGAACTAGAAGGAACAATACTTGAGTCATTGCCAAATGCAATGTTTAGAGTTGAACTTGAAAACGGACATGAAATTCTTGCACATATTTCAGGCAAAATAAGAAAGAATTTTATCCGTATATTGCCGGGAGATAAGGTAAAGGTTGAAATGACCCCTTATGATCTTAGCAGAGGAAGAATTACATACAGATTAAAATAAAAGGACAAGAAAATGAAAGTAAGAGCATCAGTAAAGAAAATATGTAAAGATTGCCAAATTATTAAAAGACGTGGCAGAGTTACAGTTGTGTGCAAACACCCTAAACATAAACAAAGACAAGGATAATTATGCCTTATCACTTAGTTAATAACAAAAGAAATGTCAAAATAGGAGAAAATAAATGGCAAGATTAGCAGGGGTTGATTTGCCCCGTAATAAAAGAATGGTTATAGCTTTAACCTACATCTATGGAATCGGACCGGCAAGAAGTGCTAAGATTTTAGCTGCTTGTAATATTTCAGAAGACTTAAGAACGGACGATTTAACAGATGACGATATTAAAAAATTGAGAAATGAAATCGCTCATTACACTATTGAAGGTGACTTAAAAAGAGAGGAATCTCTACACATTAAACGTTTGAGCGAAATCAATTCATATCGTGGAATTCGTCATAGAAGAAAATTACCTGTACGTGGTCAAAGAACCAAGACAAACGCAAGAACAAGACGCGGTAAAAAAACAGGACCAATTGCAAATAAGAAAAAATAGTTTGTAATAATTGGATGATTAATGTTAATAAGCATAATAAACTAAAAGGAAATATATAATGGCTAAACCTACAAAAACAAAAAAGAAAGAAAGAAAGAATATATTGCAAGGTGTTGTACATATACAATCTACCTTCAATAATACTATTGTAACTTCAACAGATACTCAAGGTAATGCTGTTGCTTGGGCATCTGCAGGTGGTTGCGGATTTAAAGGTGCCAGAAAAGGTACTCCTTTTGCTGCACAAAGCGCTGCTGAAATAGTTGCAAAAAAATCCATTGACCAAGGTATGAAAAAGGTCGAAGTTTACGTTAAAGGGCCTGGTTCAGGAAGAGAAACTGCAATCAGAGCAATCCAAAGCGCAGGACTTGAAATTACATTAATTAAAGATGTTAC
The DNA here is from genome assembly GCA_944325185.1 of Candidatus Gastranaerophilales bacterium. Classification (GTDB taxonomy): domain Bacteria; phylum Cyanobacteriota; class Vampirovibrionia; order Gastranaerophilales; family Gastranaerophilaceae; genus RUG14156. Next base: position 52,522 of record CALUZA010000018.1, read on the forward strand.
TCCAATTCCTCACAACGGATGCCGTCCACCAAAAAAACGTAGAGTATAGTTAAGTAATTGATTAATAATAGGAGCTAAAATGGCTAAATATACAGGACCTACAAATAAATTATTCAGAAATTATGGTGTTAAAGATTTGTCTAACCGCAAATTGACTACATCTATGAGACAAACTGCGTCTGGTCAACACGGTGCTCTCAGAAAGAAAAATTCTGATTATGCTTTGCAATTGAAAGCAAAACAAACAATTAGAATGACTTATTTGGTTAGCGAAAAACAATTTGCAAAATATTATGAAAACGCTTCAAGAAAAACAGGCGTTACCGGTACAATTATGTTACAAACTCTTGAATCAAGACTTGATAATGTTATTTACAGAGCCGGATTTGCAATTACCAGAAGACAAGCAAGACAAATAGTAAATCACGCACACGTTCTTGTAAACGGTAAAAAAGTTGATATCCCTTCTTATTTATTGAAAGCAGGCGACGTTGTTACAGTTAGAGAAAATTCAAAAGAATTTATTAAAAACGTTATTGAATCAATTGATTTAGCTTTAAGCTACGCTTGGTTGACAGTTGATAGAAACGAATTAAAAATAACTTTTGACAGAATTCCTCAAAGGGAAGAACTTGACCCTGAATTTAAAGAACAACTCGTTATTGAATACTACTCTAAATAATTGGGAGAGAATAAAATTATGGAACTTAAAATTAAAAATATTAATACCACTACTTCATCAGACGGTTCTCAATATGGTAAATTTGTTATTGAGCCGTTGGAAAGAGGCTATGGCGCTACAATTGGTAATTCTTTAAGAAGAGTTTTATTATCAAGTCTTGAGGGTGCTGCAGTTACTTCTGTAAGAATTGAAGGTATTACTCACGAATATACTTCGATTCCGGGTGTTGTAGAAGACGTTATTGATATAATGTTGAATCTAAAATCAGTAGTAGTTAAAACTGATTCATACGAACCTCAACATTTGAGATTAGATGCTACAAAAGCAGGTGCAGTTTTGGCTGGAGATATCGAGCTTCCTGCAGGTGTTAAAATTGTAAATCCTGATTGCGTTATTTGTACATTGTCTCAAGGTGGTTCTATCCATGCTGATATTACTGTTGAAGTTGGTAAAGGTTATGTTACAACCGATGTTTTGAAAGAACAAAAAAATGGGCTTCCTATTGATTTGTTGCCAATTGATGCAGTATTTATGCCAATTAAAAGAGTGAGCTATAATGTTGAGCCTGCTCGTGTTGGAGAATCTCTTGATTACGATAAATTAACTCTTGAAATTTGGTCTAATGGTTCTATTGAAGTTGGAGCTGCTTTATCAAAAGCTTCTAACTTATTAATCGAACATTTTAGCCAAATAGCAGGTATTTCAGGTACTCCTGTTCAAGTAAAACCGGAAGTAATTGAAACACAAGAAGAAGCTGCTGAACCTACTCCTTCTTTAACTATTGAAGATTTGGAATTATCAGTAAGAGCTTATAACTGCTTAAAAAGAGCAAGTATCAATTCTATGTCAGAGTTATTGAAAAAGTCTGAACATGATTTGTTGAATATAAAAAATTTCGGTAAAAAATCTTCTGATGAAGTCATTGAAAAGCTACATCAAATGGGGCTTGATTTACAACCCAATCCTGAAGATGCCGATGATCTTGAATTAATATAATAGTCAAAAAATAAGGAAATAATAAAATGAGACACGGTCGTAAAATTCATAAACTATCTAAAGCAGCTGATCAAAGAAAAGCGCTTATGCGTACATTAGCTTCTCAGTTGTTCTTAAATGGTGAAATTACAACTACAATGGCAAGAGCGAAAGCACTAAAACCTTATGCAGAATCAATTATTACTTTTGCAAAAAGAGGTGATCTTGCAGCTCGTCGCGAAGCAAAAAAAGATATTTACGATATAGAAACAGAAAAATACATTGATGTTGAAACAGGTGAATTGTTTGATACTTTACCGGAAGGTAAAAAGTTACCAAAACAATCTGTTTTAAGACAATTATTTTCTGTTATCGGTAAAAAATATGCAACACGTAATGGCGGTTATACAAGAATTTTGAGATTAACCCCACGTCGTGGTGACAATGCAGAAATGGCATTAATTCAGTTAGTTTAATGTCATCTCAAGCTCGATACATCATTAGCTTTGAATTTAAAGGGAATAACTTTTTCGGAAGTCAAAAGCAACCTGACAGAAGAACTGTTCAAGGTGAGATCGAAAAAGCCCTAAATGTATTAACTTGTACATTGAAAAAAGATAAGATAAAAATAATTCTTTCGGGAAGAACTGATGCTAAAGTGTCTGCTAAGTATCAAACAGCACACTTTGACAGTGTTAGAATTGAAAATTTAAAAAAGTTTTTATATTCTTTGAACTGTATTCTTCCAAGTGATGTTAAGGTTTTTGAGATTAAGGAAGTTGACCCGAATTTCCATGCTCAGAAATTTGCGTTATATAAGCATTACAGATATACAATCTTAAATGACCATGTTGCTTCGGCTTTTAATGATGATTATTTGTTTTATCCATATAACGAAATTAATCTTGAGAATATGAACAAAGCTCTTACATATTTGATTGGACATCATGACTTTTCAGCTTTTAAATCAGTATCTGATAATCCCTATAATGATTGTATTGTATATTATGCAGGTGCAACAAAGGTCATAAAAGAAAGAAGAAATTTTATTTTTATCGATATTGTAGGGAATAGATTTCTTTACAATATGGTTCGAACTATTGTTGGTGAATTGCTTTATCTTGATAGGAATAATCTTAAACCCGAGATTATGAACGAGATATTGTTATCCAGAGATAGATCAAAAGCTGCTAATGTAATTGACGCTAGGGGTTTATGCCTTGAATTTGTCGGTTACGATGATGTTGAAAGTTACATAAAAAATCAATTCTTAAAAAGGAAGGTAAATAATGAAAACTTTTAGTGCAAAACCACTGGAAATAGATCGCAAATGGTATGTTATTGATGCCGATGGTGCGACTCTTGGTAGAGTTGCAGTTGCGGCAGCTAACATATTAAGAGGCAAGAATAAACCTCAATATACTCCTAATGTAGATACTGGAGATTTTGTCATCATAATTAACGCTGATAAAATTACGGTTTCAGGTAAAAAGGAAACTGATAAATTATACAGAAGTCACTCAGGTTATCCGGGTGGATTTAAAGAAATTAGCTTTAAAGCCATGATGGAAAAAACTCCAACAAGAGCTATTGAAAAAGCTGTAAAAGGCATGTTGCCACATAATACACTTGGCGATGCTCAATTCCAAAAATTAAAAGTATATGCAGGTGCTGAACATCCTCATGCTGCTCAAAAACCTGAAGTGTACGAATTAAAAGGAGATAAATAATGGCTGCAAAGAATACTGAAAATAAAAATGAAGTTATAAAAACAGGAAGAAGAAAATGCTCAATTGCTGTTGCAAAAGTTGTTTCAGGTAAAGGCAGAATTTTTGTAAACGGAAAAACTTTAAAAGGTTATTTCGGTAATAGACCGTCTTTGGAAATGACAATTTATAGCCCACTTGTTTTAACTGAAAATCAAGATAAATTTGATGTTAGAGTTAAAGCTGTAGGTGGTGGTGTTAGCGCTCAAGCTGACGCTATTAAACTTGCAATTGCAAGAGCATTAGTTGAAATCAACGAAGAATATAAAGCAACTCTTAAACAAGAAGGTATGCTTACACGTGATGCTCGTATTAAAGAACGTAAAAAATACGGACGTAAACGTGCAAGAAAAAGATTTCAATTTTCTAAAAGATAATATTTATTATTTTATATATTTAAAAAACCGCCTGTTTGGCGGTTTTTTGTTTGTAATATAGAAATTAAAACCCTACTTTTGCATGATGTCTGTTGGTTCTTATAATGAAATAATATAAGCAATTTAGGGGGGTGTTGCCAAAATGTTTGATGTGAAAAACGTTACGATTGTTTGTATTGATATTCAAGATAAACTTGTTAAAATGCTCGCAAATGGCGAGCTTATAAAGAATAATGTACTTAAAATGATGAAAGCAGCTTCTGTTTTGGATATTAATACTATAATTACGGAACAATACCCGAAAGGATTGGGAGCTACTATATCTGAAATTACAGATATTAAAGATTTTGATGTCATTGAAAAAAATTCATTTAGCGCATATAAAACAGATATTTTTAGAGAATTAATCGAAAAAAATAAAACAAAAAAAATATTAATTTTTGGAATAGAAACGCACATTTGTGTTTTGCAGACAGTTGTAGATTTATTAGAGAAAGGTTACGAAGTATTTATAGTAGAGGATTGCTCAGCATCTCGCAGTGAAAGAAATCATAATGTTGCGCTTAATCTTGCAAAAAGTTATGGTGCAAAAGTTATAACTTTAGAGATTGCGTTATTTGATTTATTAAAGAGTTCAAAACATCCTAATTTTAAGGAAATACAATCTTTAATTAAATAAATTTGCTACTAATTTTGCCTTGATTTTATTAAATCAAGGTTTTACTTATGATTAAAAGGGGAAAATGATAAATTCGGTTGGTTTAGCTACATCTCAAATGTTAATGTTGGATAGTAATGTTGAAGTTAATAAAACTTCAACATTTAATGCACAGGAAGCATATGAAAATACATTTGAAGATGTATTAGAAGATGTTGTGTCTGATATTGAATCAAAAAATAATCAAAAGCTTTCTCAACATGTATCAGATGATGTATCAAAGTATATTTTTCAAGAAAATAATAACCCTGTTAATGAAGATAAAAAGAAGTATTTGTCATCTAATAAAGGTTTTGAAATTATTAATTTTAAAAATGCTATGAATAAGTATATGTTGGAAAGCGTCAAGTAAGTATTATTTTGATGCTATTACTTCAACTTCTACTTTGGCATTTTTAGGTAGCCTTGCTTCAACACATGAACGAGCAGGTTCAGATGTAAAGTATGTAGCATAAATTTCGTTAAATGCTTGAAAATCATTCATATCTGATAAAAAGCAGGTTGTTTTTATAGCATCTTTAAAGCCATATCCTGCTTCATTTAATACGGCTTCGATGTTTTTCATAACTTGGAGCGTTTGCTCTTGAATTGTTCCGTTTATAAATTCATTTGTTTTAGGGTTTATTGCTATTTGCCCTGAACAAAATAAAAAACTACCTTTTTTTATTGCTTGCGAATATGGTCCAACCGGATTTGGTGCTGATTTTGTATAGATGATTTCCATTTTTTTCTCCTTTTATTGAACTGTGGATAAAATATTGTATCCTGAATCAATTAATGCATTTTTTATTTTTTCAAAATGTTCAAAATCTCTTGTTTCCATTGAAATTTTTAAGTAACAATCGTTTATATCTGTTCCTTCTCCGCCTTGATTATGGCGGACACGAATGACATTTGCTCCATATTGTGCAATGATTGAACTTACTTCTTTAAGTTGCCCCGGTTTATCCAGCAATTCAACTGTTATGTTTGAAATTCTCCCTGCTTTTAAAAGTGCTCTGTTTATAACACGCGAAAGAATGTTTACATCTATGTTTCCACCCGAAACAACGCAAACAATGTTTTTATTTTTGAGTGGGATTTTATTAAACATAACTGCGGCAACAGAAAGAGCACCGGAGCCTTCTGAAACAAGTTTTTCTTTTTCCATTAATGATAAAACTGCGCTTGCAATTTCATCTTCTGATACTGTAATTATTTCATCAACGCAATTTTCGCAAAACTCAAATGTAATATCTCCCGGAGTTTTAACTGCAGTTCCGTCTGCAAATGTGTTTACGTGTTGTAGTTCAATTTTTTTGTGTTCTTTTACTGATGCATACATTGAACCGGCACGTTCTGCTTGAATACCATATACTTTACAGGCGGGTTTTAGCTGTTTAATTGTTGCGGCAATTCCTGAAATCAAACCTCCGCCTCCAATTGGCACAACTATAGCGTCAACATCATTCAATTGTTCATATATTTCAAGTGCGATTGTTCCTTGTCCTGCAATTACATCGAGGTCGTTGAAAGGGTGAATAAAAATTCCCCCTGTTTCTTTTTGGAATTTAACAGCTTCTCTGTAGGCATCATCATAAACACCATCTATTAGCCTTATTTCTGCTCCATAAGAGCGCGTTGCTTCAACTTTTGACAATGGAGCAGTTGCAGGAATGAAAATTGTTGCTTTTATATTATTTTCCTTTGCGGCAAGTGCAACGCCTTGAGCATGGTTTCCTGCTGAGCAAGCTATTATACCCTTTTGTCTATCTTCTTCAGATAGTTGAGATATTTTATAATATGCCCCTCTTAATTTAAAAGAACCGGTAAGTTGCAAGTTTTCTGCTTTCAAGAATATATTATTTTCCGTGCTTAAAAAAGTCGAGTATATTAATTCTGTTTTTCTGGCAACTTTAGATAAAACATTTTTTGCATCATATACTTTTTTTAAAGATAATGTGTTCAAAATTTTCTCCTTTTAAACAATTTTAAAAAATTAATTCCGGTTTTTCAACTTTAATTTTTGAAATTTTAAAAGAATTTCTTGCAATTTTTATAGCTTCATCGAGTTTGTTTTTTTCTATATCATCATAATATAGCTCCATAATAGTGTCGCCTTTGTTTACCGTGTTTGAAATTTTTTTCTTTAAAATAATTCCTGCTCCAAAATTAATTTTATCACTTTTTTTGTCTCTGCCTGCTCCAAGCAATTTTGCGCTGTGCGCAACATCTAGTGCGTCTAATTTTGTTATATAGCCTGAATCAAGTGCTTTAATTTCCATTTTATTTTTGCCTATATCAAACAAAGAATAATTGTTTAAAGCATCAGGATTTCCGCCTTGTGCTATAATAATTTCTTTAAATTTTCCTAAAGCCTTGCCGTTTTTAATTACCTCGTCTACCATTTTTTTAGTGTCTGAATAATCATACACAAGGCCACAATTTACAAGGGTTTTATGTGCTAATGCCAGAGTAATTTCGTATAGATCTTCTTCATATAATCCTTTTAAGAATTCTATTGATTCAATTACCTCTAAGCTGTTTCCAATGCTGTGCCCCAGAGGCTGTTCCATAGAGCTTATTACAACATCAATTTTTTTGTTTAGTATTTTTCCTGTTTTAATCATCAAATCCGCAAGTTCTTTGGCTTCTTCTTTTGTTTTTAAAAATGCACCTGAGCCAAATTTTACATCTAAAACAATTGATGTTGCTCCTGATGCAATTTTTTTGGAAACTACCGAAGCACAAATTAATGATTTATTATCTACTGTTGCTGTTACATCCCTAAGCGCATATATTTTGCCATCGGCAGGAGTTAAATTTGGGCTTTGCGAGGATATTGCAACATGTACATTTTTAATTTGATTAAAAAACTCTTCTTTTGAAAGTTCACACTTAAAGTTTGGTATTGATTCAAGCTTGTCGACTGTACCGCCGGTAAAACCAAGTCCTCTGCCTGAAAGTTTTGCCGTATAAACTCCAAGACTCGCTAATATTGGTGCTAAAACTAAAGTAACTTTGTCTCCGACTCCGCCTGTGGAATGTTTATCTGCAATGTGCTTTGCAATGTGGGAAAAATCAAGAACTTCACCCGAATCAACAAAACTTTTTGTTAAGTATGCTGTTTCATTGTCTGTTAATCCTTGAAAACACACTGCCATAAGCCAAGCGGACATTTGATAGTCTTCAATTAAGCCTTTCATATAATTTTCTACAAGAAAATAGATTTCCTCTTTTGTATGTTCAAGTCCGTTTTTCTTTTTTTCAATTAAATCAACTGCTCTCATTTTTTCCTCTTTATTTGTGATATGGTTCGTTATTTAAGATTTTGTAAGCTCGATAAATTTGTTCTATCAATATTAAGACAGCTTCTTGGTGCAAAAATGTCATTTTAGACATTGAAAGTTTAAAATTTGACTGCTGTCTTGTCTGTTTATTTAAACCTTCTGCTCCGCCTATTAAAAATAGAATTTCATTGTAGAAGCCATCGTTTTCTATTTCTCTTATTTTTGCTGCAAAAGCTTCGCTTGATAATTCCTTTCCTTCGATTTCAAGCGTTATTATGTATGCATTTTGCTTATTTCTAATGTATTCGAATATGTCTTGAGTTTCAATTATATTGACTTTTCCTAGAAGTCTTTTTTGATATTCAAGGACCCCTTCTTTATAAAAACTTTCTTTTAGTTTTGCTTCCAGTATTATTTTAATATTCAACCTTTTTATGCCTTTTTATTTTCGGTTTGTCCGCATAAAAGCTCGTAATTTAGTTCGTTTTCATTGTCTGCAATTATTGCCGCAACAACAGCATCAGAAGTTACATTACAAATTGTTCTCATCATATCAACAAATCTTTCAATTGTGAATAACAGTGAAAAACCAACAACAAGTTGTTGAGGAGTTAAGCCAATACCATTTAGTATTAGCGCTATTGTAATTAAACCTGCTCCTGGGATACCTGCAGATGTTGATGAGGCTATGATAGCTAAAAAGGCTATTTCAAAAATCAATAACGGTGATAAATCTATTCCATACATTTGAGCAAGGAATATAACAGCTATTGTTTGAACTATAGCTGTTCCATCCATATTTAAAGTAGCACCCAACGGTAAAACAAAAGAACATACTCTGTTTGAAATACCTCTTTTTTCGCAACATGTAATGGTCAATGGTAAAGTTGCAGAGGAGCTTGCTGTTCCGAATGCAACCATTATTGCTTCCGATATTGCCGCATATAACTTTCCAACAGGAACTTTTGAGAATATTTTTAACATTAAAGGATATACTATGAAAAATTGTATTGCAAGAGCTAATGTAATTGCTATTGCATATTTTGATATATCATTAAATACTGAAACACCAAAGCTTGCGACAGATGTTGCAGTTAGCGCAAAAATACCCGGCGCTGCAAGATACATAATCCAATCGGTTACTTTCATTGTTGCTGCAAATACGCTTTCAAATAATGATACTAACGGTCTTGAAATTTCTCCTACACGAGTTAATGCTATTGCAAAAACTGTTACAAAAACAATTATAGGTATCATTTTTCCGCCTGAAATTGCCTCAAAAGGATTCTTTGGAATTAAATCCAAGAATATTTGCGCCATGTTTTCTTTTTGATATTGAATTGCATCTGAAACACTATTTTGTATATTTTGGACAACATCGGGATTTACAAGGTTTTGTGCATTTGTCCCTGGTTGTAGCGCAAGTGCTATAAAAGATGCTACACATACTGCAATTATTGTTATAATTCCATAATATAGAAGCATTTTTGTTCCGAATTTTGCAAGTTGCTTTGAATCTCCGATATTAGATATTCCGATTATGATTGCACTTATAACTAATGGCAAAACTACCATTTGTATTACATATATAAATGCTGTAGCGATAAAGTTTAATATTGAATATACTTTAGGATAGGTTTCTTGAGGAAAAAGAAAGCCGACCAATATACCTAACAAAAGACCAATAAATATGTGTCCGTTTCTTTTTATACCTAATAATAGTGCAATGATAACTTGCATATGTATACCCATCTATAATATTCCTCATAATACTGTCGTGATTTATTTTACAACTTTTTAGACTAAATTGCAAAAAAATTCAAACGAAAAATTGATTTAATATACTGCTAAGTATGTCATATTTTCGATATGGAAGAAAAGAATAAAAAAATGGAATTTTTAGGGGTAATGTTTGATTGTTGCAATGTGTATGGCAGAATATACAAAAATAAAGCAGGAACCCATTATGTCGGAAGATGCCCCCGTTGCATGAGAACAATTAAAATAAAGATTGGTGAAAATGGTACAAATCAGCGTTTTTTTAGAGCTTATTAAGTAAAAATCACCTGCAAAATGCAGGTGAATAATACAAAGGAATAATAGAAATAATAGGAGTGATATGTTAAGAGTTGTATGTTTTGAATACGGTATCGATAGTATCTTGAATTACTTTTTGTACTGATTCCATTTCTGTTGAGATTGCTCTTTGTTCTGTATCAAGTTGATTTAATTGCATTTCAAGACTTCTGTCTTCCTTTTGTAGTGTTTCTGTTTTTTGATTTATTCTTTCAACTTCTTTTTCATAAAGTTGTTTTTGGTAATAGTATTCGTTCATTGCATCTTCGTATGCTTTTTGATCATCTTGCGTTGCTGTAGTTATAGAATATGTATTTCCAACTAAATCAGTAGCATCATCGCTTTCAAGAATTTGAATTGACATTAGTCGCCCGCTTGAATCTTGTGTTAATGCTGCTTTTGCATGTGCGGTTTCATTGACTTTTTGTACCCCCTGATAATCAAAAGTATATGAGCCGTAGTACATATTTTTTCCTTCAACTGATTCAAAAGCCGTTGAATCAAGGTCATTTTCAGATGTATAGTATGATACTCCGTTTTTGGTGTACATATAAAATGTACCGGATGTTATACCTTGAGATGCCATTATGTTTGATAATCCCTGATATTTTTCATAATCTGAAGTTATTTTTGTAATGGTTGAGGTATCTAAATTGTTTTCATCATAGGTATATGTTTCTGTACCAAATTGAAAGTTTAGATACGAATAGCCGTTTGCACCTTTTTGTGCAGTTATTACACTATCTTTTGCAGTATATGTATACGCTTTTGCAATTTCATTTGTATAAGATAATGCAACATCATAATAACCTGCATATTCTCCATCAAGAATTTTGCTAAAGCTATCAATTTGATAGCCTTCTTGTGTTGAATCAAGGCTGTAAACAGTTTTTTGATAATCGTTTACGGCAGGAGGAACAGGTACTTCCATATTGTTGTATTCATTGTATAAACCCATTACCTCGTTAGACAAAGCAACCCTTTGTTGGTTTATTTGTTGCCCTTGATATTCTACATTACTTTTCCTCGCAGTTAGACCAAGAAAGCGAGCTTGACTTGCTGCTAATCCCATATTGTCACCTTTTCCTTCGTATTTATATTTTTATATACGGCAGTTGAGTGTGGTGACTTTAGAAATATAAAAATTTTCTTTACATTTATTAACAATTTTTAAATTCCATATTATAATTTAGTTATTCGTTAATGATTTTTAAGGAAAAGTCAAATTGGATAATATTTTTTATATCGATAATCATATTCATGGCAGTTTTGGTATTAACTTTAATTATGCAGATTATGAAGATATGAGGTTTGTTTTAAGAGAGTTATATAAGAAAAATATTAGAGGAATTTGCCCTACATTAGTTGGGGAAAGCATTAAAAATATTCAAAGACAACTACTTTTATTTCAGCAAATACAAAAAGAACAAAAAGAAAAATTGCTTGATGAAGCGTATATTATAGGGGTTCATCTTGAAGGAACTTTTTTAAGTCCTAAAAAAGCGGGAATACAAGATAAAAATATGTTTTTAGTACCAAGTGTTGATAACTTTAAAAAGCTTATAGGAGAATACGAAGATATAATTAAAATTGTGACAATTGCTCCTGAAAATGATGTTGATTTAATTGATTATTTAAATGAAAGAAATATAAAAACACAAGCAGGACATACGATAGGTAATAGTTTAAAAGGTTGTTGCGCAACAACGCATCATTTTAATGCAATGAACCCGATACATCACAGGGAATCTTCTATAGCTTTAGAAGGACTTGTTTTTGATAATGTATATTGTGAAATTATAGCTGATTTAATACATTTATCGGAAAATATATTAAAATTATGCTTTAAGGTAAAACCGAAAGATAAAATTCTTCTTGTGAGCGATAGTTTACCTTCATCAAATTCAAAAAAAGATATTATTTTTTGTAACAAGAAGATAAATTCGCAAGGTAAAGATGAAAACGGAACTCTTGCAGGCTCAAATAAAACTTTGGATGAAATATGCAAAAATTTAAACAAAAGAAATATCTTGTCGAAAGATGAAATTAAACAGTTGGCATTTTATAATCAGATAAAATACCTAAATCTTAAAAGTAGCGAGATTGATATTTTAAATCGTTAAAAAATATGCTAAACTATTGCTTGAACGATAAAATTAAATAAAAGAGGAAAAAATGAATAAAAAAATATTGTCGATAACAGCATTTATACTTGCTTTTGGAATATTTGCAGGTGTTAGCGATTTTGCAGTTGGTGAAACAGCAAAGCAACAAGCAAAACAGTCGGCTACAGCTGTTAAGCCCGTTAATACTACTTCGTTAAATATTGTTGCTAATCCTCAAAAGTATTTGAATAAAACAGTCAAAATGCAAGCAACTTTTGATAAATTTTCAACTCTTGGACTGGATTATAGTAAGGCAATGCGTCCAAGCACAAAATATATAGGTATTTTAATCCAGAGAGATGATGTTTTGGATCATGATATACCTCTTTCAGAGATGAAAATTTTTCTAAAAAAAGAATTAGCTGAAAAACATTTGGATTTGGATACCGGAGATAAAATTGAATTAACTGCAAAAGTTTTTTCAACCGCATTGAATGATCCTTGGTTAGATGTAGAAAGTTTAACTGTAATTAAAAAAGCTAAAAAAGAAGAAAATAAATAATAACAAAAAAGAATTAGTTGTTGAGTGGAAAAGATGAGTGAAAATAAAAAATATTTAACAATTCATGGACACTTCTATCAACCGCCTCGTGAAAACCCTTGGATAGAAGAGATTGAAATTCAAGAAAGCGCATTTCCTAATCATGATTGGAATGAAAAGATTTCTTGGCAATGTTATGGCCCAAATGGTGCTTCAAGAATTGTTGATGGACATAATTCTATAATTGAAATTTCAAATAATTACCAATATATGAGTTATAATTTTGGTCCTACCTTGTTAAGTTGGATGGAACAACATGATAACGCTGCATACCAAAGAGTTTTAAATGCGGATAGAAATTCTCTTGAAATGTATGGCGGGCATGGTTGTGCAATTGCGCAAGTTTATAATCATATAATTATGCCTCTTGCAAATCAAAATGATAAATATACTCAAGTTATTTGGGGCTTAAAAGATTTTCAAAAAAGATTCAACAGAAATTCAGAGGGTATTTGGCTTGCTGAAACAGCGGTTGATGCCCAAACTTTGGAAGTATTAATAGATTGCGGGGTTAAATTTACAATTCTTTCTCCTCATCAAGCAAAATGTATAAATAAAATCGGCGAACATAATTGGCAGGATGTATCATGGGGTACAATTGATCCTTCACAACCTTACAGATATTTTGTTGAAGGTACTGACAAACAAAAATATATTGATTTATTTTTCTACGACGGTTCAATTTCAAAATCCGTTGCATTTGACAATCTTCTTCAGGATGGTAAAAAGTTTGCTTATAGATTGAATGACGGATATGTTGAATCCAGAAACAGAACTCAAATTGTAAACATTGCAACAGATGGTGAATCATACGGTCACCACACAAAATTTGGCGATATGGCGCTTGCTTATGTTTTAAGAGTTGGTTCAAAAAATCTTGGTTTTGAGATAACAAACTATGGTCAATATCTTGAGATGTATCCGCCTCAGTATGAGGTAGATATTAAGCCGGTTTCTGCATGGAGTTGCTGCCATGGGGTTGGTCGTTGGATGGATGATTGCGGTTGTTCAACGGGAGCACAGCCTCATTGGAATCAAAAATGGAGAAAGCCTTTGCGTCAGGCAATGGACTATCTTCGAGATGAACTTATAAAGCTTTGTTCAATTCAAGGAACGAAGTATTATAAAGATTTTTGGGAAGCAAGGAATAATTATATTGATGTTATTCTTGACAGATCTGAAGAAAGTGTAAATGAGTTTTTCAGGCAAAATGCAAAGAAAAATTTAACTGCCCAAGAAAAGGTTAAAGCTTTAAAATTGATGGAAATTCAACGTTTTAGTCAATTGATGTATACAAGTTGCGGTTGGTTTTTTGCAGATATATCTGGAATCGAAACTGTTCAAATCCTGAAATATGCTTATAGGGCAATTGAACTTTCAAGTGAGTTTGTGAAAGCAAATTATGAAAAGACGTTTTTATCTATTTTGCAAAAAGCTAAAAGTAATATAGCTGAATTTGGAAATGGTAAAGATATATATAATCGTTGGGTTAAACCTTCTGCAATCGGCTTTGATAAAATTACCGCTCAATATGCAATAGAATCATCTTTTGAGGATAGCCAAAAAGAATCATCAAAAAAAGAGGAAGATTTGTATTGCTTTAAAATTAAGAAAAATGGAAGTAAAAAATATACAAATCTAAACAATACTCTTAATTGTGGAAGAATTGAAATAACTTCAAAAATTACCTATGAAAAAAAAGAGATGAGCTATATAATGCTCCAGACTCAAAATTATGATTTTTATTGTGCTGTTAAAGAATATAAGTGTTTGGATGATTATAATCTTGAAAAGAAAGAGATTACAAAAGCGTTCCTTGAAGGAACAACTGTTGAAGCTTTGCAGACGATTGAATTGTATTATGGTTCAAGATTTTATTCTCTTAAAGATATACCGATGGATAAAAGAAAAACTATTCTTGAAAATCTTATATATTCAAGACTTGAAAAAGTCGGACAAACATATAAAGATTTATACGATAGCTTGTTGACCCCGATAAGTTATTTGAACGATTTGGGTATGGACATACCTGAAAGCTTTAGAGTAAGTGCCAAGTTTACTTTACTTGCAAATCTTACCAGATTGCTTACTCAAATTACGACTTATGGAGATAAAAATAAAATCCAAAAAATTCTTGAAATTAAGAAATTGACTGATAAATTTAAAATTAAGCTGGGTAGTTCAAACGCAAAAGATATTTTATCTAAGAGCTTGGCAAAATTAATCACTCAGCTAAAGAATCATGTAACATATAAAAATACACAAGAATTGTTGCATTTCTTTGATTTATTAGAGAAACTCCAAATAGAAACAAAAATAGATACTGCTCAAAATATATTTTATGATATGTTTTGTTTGGATTTTGAGAAATTCTATGAAAAAATGCAATCATCTAAAGAAGAACATGATTTAAGAAAAATATTCTTGAATTTGCTTGAAATAGGAAGAAAGTTAAATATTAATATGGACTTTTATCAAAATAAAGTTGATACTTTGACCGGAAAAGTATAATTTTGAAAAATTTATGTTTCTTCTTTTGACGTTACAGAAGAGGTTATTCCTTTTTGGTCTTGAATTTTTTTCATAAATTCAATATTTGTCGGATGTTTTTTATTTATTAAAACAGTGTCCATGTCTTCTGCAAATATAAATTCGGGTATAATTTTTGCTTTATCTGATAAAATTGCTTTTCTTAATTCTTCTTTTGAAATATTTAATTCTTTTGCCCAATTTGAAAATTCGACAACACTTGGATTGTGTCTTCTCATATATTTTAAAGTTCTCTCAGAAAAATTATCCGGTCTTATATCGACAAATGTCATAACTTTTTCACCGCTTTTTGTTTTGACCTTAGAGGTTTTACCCGGAAGATTATTCTTTCTTACCATTTCTCTTAACTCTGCAACATCTCCGTAACCCAGAATGGCAAGATATTGTATTGGCACATAACATGGTTTATCTCCGTCATATTTAAAATATTTTTCGGATTTTTTCGGATGTAATTTATTGTATTCTGTCAATGTTTTTTGGGTTAAAGGATGGTTTTTGTTGATTTGAATATTGGAAACCCCAACACCTTTTGGTATTGAATCAAGACCAACAATTTTAATTTTTCCTTCATGTATCATTTTTATTAAAGTGTATGGTGGAATATTTGTTCTATTCGTTAAACTGTATGCATCTTCACTATCTATAAGCTCGCTTTGTATTCTTTCAAGCAGGGCTTTATTTGTTTCGTCATTTATATCTATAAATTTTTCATTATTTTTATTGCCTGTTTCTTCAATATTTAGTACACCTGCTTTTTGCCACCCTAAAATTATATCTGTTTTTACGTCAAGTTGCGTTGCAAAATCAGCTAAGTTGTATATGTGTCCTGATTTTTGTGCTTGTTTATTTTTTTCTTCATAAGACACATCCGGATTGTATAAATATGAAATCGATGGTGCTTCAATTAGTTTTGCTAAATATTTATTATATGCGTTTTGTTTAGAATTTGCTGACCTTATTTCTCTTAAAAGCCTTCTTATTTCAACATCTTTTTTTTCTATTTGTCTTTGTGTTCTTTTTATTTGACTTTTTAGTTGTCTGTTGAATGGTCTTTTTTCAGATTCTTCTTCTAAAGTCTTTTTCTTTTCTTCTATTTGACTTTTATCAAGAAGTGCTTGTTGTAACCTTTTTTCTAATTCTTCAATTTGTTTTTCTAATTCTTCAATTTGCTTTTTTGTTCTTGTAATTTCAAAATTAGCTGAACTGATTTCAAAAGTATCTTTTTTAATGCTGCTTTTGAAATAGGTTTTATTTAGCAGGTGCGCTTTGTTTTTACATTTTTGTATAAAATTTAGATTTATAATTCCTTGAATTTTCATTTTTCGTTTTTCTTCTTGTATGTATTTAAAAACGAAAAACAAAATAAATTGTTAAATTTTAGCTGAAAATTTTTCTTTCTAAAACGGGTATGCCGTCAATTTCAAACATGGGTGCGGTTTTATCGCCTTTTATGTAGTCGAATGCGAACATAGCTACAATAATTGACTCTAATGATGAAGCAGGAAGCATATTTTCGGGCATTTGAGAAAAACCGTATTTGATTTTTAAGGAAATTTGAAGATTTTTGCAATCAATCGAAGTTCTTGATAAATAGTGGGGGCATAGTCCGTAAGAACGTCTTAATTGGTTAATGTCACATCTTATAACTTTTATATTTTTTTCTTTTAGATTTCTTATAGTATCCAAACATCTTTTTGAAATTCTATTTGTCCAGTCATCTCTGTTGATTTTAAAATTGTCAAAAAGCGCTTTATAATTTTTAGAGTGTATTCTCCATTTTCCTTCAAGCATTTTGTTGTCATAAGGAACGCTAAAAGCAACTATTGAATTTTTAATGTAGGGAGAATTTTCAAAAAAATAGTCTATATCTTGGGCGTAGTAAAATTTATCCAAAAGAACAATTTTTGAATTTCTATCCAGCACGCAAATTGAGCTGTCATAATTTGATGAATTAGAAAGTGCGACTCCTATAAAAAAATTTTCTTTGCTTGACAGATTCTGCATAAATAAGAGTATAATGAAACATATTATATTTTTCAAGGTATTTATTTTGCAGGGAGTATTGTTTAAAAAATTAATAAACAGGTTTTATTTTGAAAAAAGGTATAAATTTTATCTTTTGTTTCTTTTTTCTTTGTTTGCTGGTTTTTTTGAATATATGGGTTTGGTTTTAATATTTCAATTTGTATTATTTCTCTCTAGCCCTGAAAGCATATATTGCAAGAAAGTTTTAGATTTATTTTCTCAATATTTAGGATTTTCAAATATCTCTAAAATAAGCCTTATTCTTGGTTTTTTAATTATTTCAATTTATATTTTTAAAAATATATATATGTTATTTTTTACAAAGTTCAGTAATTCTATTTTAGAGGATTTATCAATTAAAATAACGACTAAGGTATTAAAAAATCTCGTTTTGGATGATTTTTTAGTTATTAATTCAATTCCAAAAGCCCAAAAATTAAATATTATTTCAAAGGTTACTATTGTAATTTGGCAGTATTGCTTAAAATTTGTTAATTTGGTTTCAAATCTTTTAATTGCATTTGTTTTAATTGCTTATCTTTATTTAAAATTTACAATTCCTGCCTTTGTTGCAACATTATTTATTATGATTTTGGTTTTGATTGAATATGTTTATCTTAAAAAACAATCAGATTACCAGAAATTATATTATTCAAAGTTTCATGATGATGTTCATTCAATACTTTTATCTGTTATTAATTCTTTTAAGGAAATTAAATTAGCAAAAAGAGAGAACTTTTTTATAGATAAATTTGAAATAGCTGTTAAAAAATATGCAGGATTAAATAAATCTAGAAATTTTAACAGCGTTTTTCATATTTATTTTACTGAAATATCTGTTATGCTTACTTTTGCTTTGATTTTAGTTACTTTGTATTTAACTTCAAATTTTGATAATTCATTGGTTTTAACTTCTATTTGTACGATTTGCGTTATAATTTTACGTCTTACCCCCTTGATAAATAGAGCGCAAAGTTGTTTGTATTGTATAAATTCTAATGAAAAAATTGTGCTTGAATTGTTGGAATTTGATAATAAATTTAATCAAAATTTAAAATGCAATAGAGAAAGTAAAAAAATGTCTTTTGAAAAAATTATTTTTGAAAATGTTTGTTTTTCTTATGATTGCAGTGAAAAAGGTCTTAAAAATGTTAATATTACAATAAACAAAGGTGATTTTATTGGAATTACAGGATATAGTGGTGCGTATAAAACTACTCTTGCGCTAATTTTAGCAGGGTTAATTAAACCTAAATTCGGCAAGGTTGTAAATGAAAATAATATTTCAATTTTTGATAATTTACCTATGTGGCAGAACAATATTGCGTTTTTAAGTCAAGATTTTGATTTAATTTTTGATAACGTATATGCTAATGTTGCGCTTGGAGAATTGTATAATGAAAGTGAAATTAAAAATTTTGTTGATAAGTATGATTTGAGCTTAAATTTAGACGGAAATAAATTAATTTCAAATTTGTCGCAAGGTCAAAAACAAAGAGTTGCATTGTTAAGCGTTTTATATCAGGATAAAAATGTTAATATCTTGGATGAACCGACTTCTTCTATTGATGTCGTATCTGAGGAAAAAATTGATGATATTTTAAAGAAATTGAAAGGCGAAAAGACAATAATATCCATAGCTCATAGACTAAATACTTTGAAAAATTGTGATAAAATTATTTTTATAAATAAAAACCGTGAAATTGCATTTGATACTTTTGAAAATTTAAAAAATAATAATGAAGATTTTAGAAAAATGATTAATTTATCAAGTTTTAGCTAAAAGAGTTGTATGTATCTAAGAGTTTTTTAGCTTGTTTGGTTTTATTTAATTGCTTGTAACAATATGCTAAATTATAATAAAAGTCTTTATTTTGAGGCTCAAGTTCAATTGCTTTAATTAAATTTTTCTTGGCTTGAGAATAGTTTTTTAATTTTATTTGACAACATGCAAGATTGTAATATGCGCTTGCAAATTCTTTGTTGTATTTAATTGCGAGTTCAAAATTGTTTGAAGCAAGCAGGTATGATTTTTTCTTTGCAAAAATACAGCCGAGGTTATAATATGCTTTATAGTATGTATAGTCTATGTCTAAGGCTTTGTTTAGATTTTGAATTGCTTCGTTATCGTTTCCGTTTTCTTCTGATATGTTTGCAAGAAGCAAAAATATTTCAGGATTTTTCTCTTTGACAGGTAAATTTTCCAGAAGTTTTTGAGCTTCTTTGTAATTCTGCGTAGCATAAAGAGCGTATGCTTGTTGTTTTATATCTTCCATGTTGATATTATTTTCTGCTAATGTTATAGTAGATAGCGCAGTTAATAAATACACAAGAAAGAAAAAATTTTTAATATATTTGAACAAATTAATCCCTCTAAAGAAGCGTTACAATAACATAATACATCAAAATAGCTTATTTGTGTAGAAATAAACAAATTTTTATGTAGTATAATAGCAAGTATAAACGACAGTGGTATAAAATGAACAACCTAGAAGATAGAACACATATATATAGAGTTCCTATACGCCCCCAATATAAAAGAAGAAGGCGTCAGAAAAAAAATAATAATTTTCCAAGATTTATTTTGCTGGTAGGATTGATTTGCATAGCTTTATTTTATTTTATTAACAATAGAATAGAAACAAATATGCTTTCAAATACTGATACAAAGACGCATAATCCGATTGATTTGAACTTTAATTTTTCACCAAGAAGACAAAATATTCTTCTTATGGGTGTTGATGTGGCCACAAATTCAGAGAATCCATTTAAGGGAAATCGTTCGGATACGATGTTGTTAATTAGCATTGCTCCTTATGGAAAAAATATAAATGTAATTTCAATACCAAGAGATTCTAAGGTATATATTGCAGGCAGAAATAAGGCGGATAAAATCAATCATGCTTTTGCTTTCGGTGGTGCAAAGCTTGCAGTAAGAACGGTTGAAGAAACTTTTGGAGTTAAAATCAATAATTACCTTGCAATTTCAAATGAAGGCGTAATTAAAATGATTGATACTTTAGGAGGTTTGCCGATTTATATTGAAAAAAACATGAAATATGATGATTATTCCGCAAATTTACATATAAATTTGAAACAAGGTAATCATGTTTTATCCGGAAAAGAAACCGAAGGATATTTGAGGTTTAGACATGATTCTTTTGGTGATATTGGAAGAATTCGCCGTCAACAATGGTTCTTTGATGCATTATTGGAAAGATTAAAAGACCCTACCGTAATTGTTAAATTACCGGAATTGTTAAAAATTATACCTGAATATATTCAAACCGATATGTCAGCTTATGACCTTGCAAAATATGCAGGAATGGCAAAAAATGTTGATACATCAACAATTCAAATTGCTACAATTCCCGGTTCTCCTTCTACAAAAGGTGTTATAAGCTATTGGATTATTGACCCCCTTAAAACTCAGGACTTAATAAATAAAATGGTTTATAGAAATAAAGCGGATATTGAATTTAAAGATTTAAGCGTAGGAATTTTATATGCAGACGCAAAAGAGAATACCGCAAATCTTTTAAAGCAAGAACTTGAAGCAAAAGGTATTGTTAATATTAAATTGCAAAATACAAATTCAATTTCGAAAGATTATATAGCTGTACATAATCTTGATATTGCAGGTGAGATAATAAATGACCTTAAAAAAACAATTCCTGAAATTAAAGACAGACACACAATTTATGATCCTATCGGCATAAATCGTACGGGCAAAGATTTTACTATAGTTATCTCAGACCTTTGATTTAGAAAAAATACATTGTTTATATTATAAAAACATAACTTAAATTGTTCTTACGGTTGATTTAATTAAGCTAAGTATATAAGACAATCAAGTTATGTTATGTAGTCAAAATGAAAAATGCTTATTAAAATTTATATCGGGAGCTCACGAGTCTCCCGTAAAAAGTGATCTTTTTGAGCTTATATATAATCTTGGCATTAAATTAGAATTTAGAGATAATAACCCTGTATATAGAATAATTGATGAATTAACTTATAATTGCATAAGCGGAAAGTAAAAATGAAGAATCCTAAAAAATATTTGTTATATGTGCTTTATGCTTTAATTGTGGCTTTGCTTTTCGGTTTTTTGATTTGGCTTGGTCATTTTAAGGCTTTTCAAGAATTTACATCAAAGGTTGAACAAAGCTCATTTGATTTAAGACAAAATATTATTTCTAAGTATAAAAAAGCAAACACTGATATTGTGATATTGGCTGTTGATGATGCGACGTATGAATATATTATGGATAAGTATGGCTCATGGCCAATTTCAAGACAAGTATGGAGCGAAGTTATTAATTCTGTTGAAAAAGTAAAACCAAAGTTTTTGATTTTTGATTTGTTATTCGTAAAGCCCAATTTAAATGATGTGCAAGCTGATAAAAATTTTGTTAATGCTGTAGAGAATAACAAAAATGTATATCTTTCCATGAATTTTGATAATTATTCTGATGACATCAGAAAATCCAAGGATTTAGACGAAAAGCTCAGATTAAACATTCAAAAAGGCTACTTACAAGATAATGAATATGTTTCTTTTATTAATTCCAGAATGATAATGGATGATTTAATAAAAGCAACTGAAAACATTGGAATCATTAATGTAACAAGGGATAATGACGGAATAATAAGAAATACTACTCCGATTTTTAAATATAAAGGTAATTATTATCCTAATTTGTCTTTTATTGTTGCACTTGATTTATTGGGACAAAATAGTGTTTCTATTGAGAACAATAATATTATTATTGATGAAAATCATAAAATTCCTCTTGATATGACACAGAGAGCAATTCTCAATTGGTATGGTAAAAGAGGAACATACAAACATATTCCGATGTGGGAAGTTGTTAAATCAATTAAGAATCAAGACTTTGAATATTTGGAAAACAATTTTAAGGATAAAATTGTTTATATTGGAACAACAGCAACAAGTTTATCTGATATTAAAAGTGTTCCGACAGAATCCAATCTTGCAGGAGTTGAATTTCATGCGACTTTTTTGAATAATATTTTAGATAATAATTTTATAAAAAAAGTTTCGCCTGAAATTGATTTCTTTGTTTCGATTGTACTCTGTTTTTTGGTTGGCTATATTGTTTTAAAGACGAGTTCTGTTTCAAAAACAATATTCTTTTTGATTGGCGCTATTGTTTTATATGGAATTGTTGCAACTTATATAATGTATAAGTGGAATATTTGGATATCTGTAGTATTGCCTTGTATTTCAATAATTGCAACATTTATTTTGATATATTGTGAAAAATATCTGCTTAAATCAAAGGATTATGAGCAAACATATAAACTTGCCGTGACAGATGGGCTTACACAGCTTTATAATCATAGATATTTTCAAGAGCAAATTATAAATCAAATTAATAATTTTGAAAGATACGGTACTGTTTTTTCATTGATTTTGATTGATATTGACTTTTTTAAGAAGTTTAATGATACTTATGGTCATCAGTCCGGAGATTGTGTTTTAAAGCAAGTTGCAAACATTCTAAAGAAAAATTCAAGAACTTCAGATATTGCATGTCGCTACGGCGGTGAAGAAATGTCTATCATTTTAACAAATACAAATAAAAAAGAAGCAATAATCACCGCTCAAAAAATATGTGCCGCTGTGAGAAATAACAAATTTACATTGGCTAACGGAGAAAAAGTTAATGTTACAATAAGCGTGGGAGTTGCAACAGTGGGTAAAGACGGATCAAAACCGCAAGAGCTTATTGAATATTCTGATAAATGCCTGTATAAAGCAAAGGAATCAGGTAGAAATCAAGTTGTTTTTGAGGTTTAGTCAGTTAATTGAAAAGGGCATTTTGTGCATTTTGCTTTTGGGCGCAAGATTAAATTATCCTCAAGGTCGTATAACTTAGCTATTCTTGTTGTTAATTTTGAGTTGCAAATTGGACAACTTATTTCGAAATTTGGATTATTCGAATTAAGGAGAATTGCTTCTCTTATTTCTTCCATTGTTGAGGGTTTGGCAAGTGTGAAATCTGTTTTTGATTCATATATTTTGATTTCTTTATTTTCTACTTTTAGTCCTTTTGCAAGTTTTTGTCTTATTGTAGTTGCTAAAAATAAATCAAAGCCTTGTTCGATTGATTGAATTTGTTCAAGTGAAAGAGCCGATTTTTCTGCTAATTCTTCTTGGGACAATCCGAGCTTTTCTCTTGTTGATATCACAAATTGAGCAAGAGACGTGTACTCTTTTTTTATTTTTTTATGCATGTTTTTTTTCGATTCGTTCTTTTACTATTGATAAAATTGTTCCTGCTGTAAATATCGAAGAATATGCACCGGCTACGACACCAATTATAATTGCAAGGACAAATTCTTTAATTGTTGAACCGCCAAAAAAGTACAGTGCGAGTAAGGTAAATAATGTAGTTGCAGATGTATTTATTGAGCGCGCAAGTGTCTGATTAATTGATGCATTTATTATTTCATCTGATGAGTATTTTTTTGCAAGAAAACGCATGTTTTCACGTATTCTGTCAAACACAACAATTGTATCATTAATTGAATAGCCTATTATTGTGAGCAAAGCAGTAATAAATAAGCTATCTATCGTTGTATCAAAAAATATTCCTTTGATTGCAAATACGCCGACAACGACAATAACATCTTGAAATAAAGTTAATAAAGCTATCCAGCCATATTCTGTTCTAAATCTGAATGAAATATATATGACCATTAAAACAAAAGCCAGGACAAGTGCCATCATTGTGTTTCTCAAAAGTTCCGAACCCAAGGTTGGACCTACTGAATTTACTTGAACTAATTGAGCCGAGTTAAAATCTTTGGTTATGACATTTGTAATTTCGTTTACTTTGTCTTTGCTTTCTTTATCACCTAAAAATGTTGTTCTTATCGAAATAAGATTTTTTACTTCTGATTTAGCTTCTTGTGAGCCTGCTTCAACCGTTGTTTGTATGACAGGGTTTTTAACTCCTATTTTTTGTAGGTTTTCTCTAATTTTACCGATTTCATCGATGGAAACTTTCTTTTCTGTGCTGTATTGAAGAATTGTCCCGCCTGTAAAATCGATTCCTAATTTTAAAGGCGAGTGGTTTGGTTGCACAATCATAAGATATATAATGGCAACTATGCAGGGAATTAATAATATACCTGTAAAGCTTAGCCAAAAATATCTGTATTTAACTATATCTAATTTATATGTATCTTTAATTAAATTTGTATTCGCCATTATATATTCTCCTGATTTTTATTAGTCTAAAACGCCAAACTTTGCTTTTTCGCGTTTGGTTTCTTTTGCAACGTAAGCGTTTTCAATATCTTCTTTTTTAAGTCCAAACAATTCCGGATATTTCATTTCTTTTGAACCAAAAATTAAATGCATAAAGTTTTTTGTAACCGTAATTGCGCTGAACATTGATAAACATACACCGATGATTAATGTTAAAGCAAAACCTTTAACCATTGAGGCACCGAAGTAATATAAAATTAAACAAGTCATTATTGTTGAAACGTTTGAATCAAAGATACTTGTAAAGGCTCTGTCAAAACCTGAGTTAATAGCTGTAAAGAGTGATCTTCCCATCTTTAATTCTTCTTTTGTTCTTTCAAAAATCAAGATATTAGCATCGATTGCCATACCGATTGATAATATAAAACCTGCTATACCGGTAAGCGTGAGTGTTACAGGTATTAACTTGAAAATCGCAAAGTTTACAAGTGAGTATATAATTAAGGCAAAGCAGGATATTAAACCAAGAACTCTGTAATATAGTATCATAAATAACATAACGACACTTATACCGATTATTCCTGCTATTTTTGATTTGTATATACTGTCTTGTCCTAAGGTGGGTCCGACGGATTCTTCTTGGATAACTTCTGCACCAACAGGAAGTGCGCCTGCATTTAATAAGTCAACCATTTCTTTTGCTTCTGTATATTCAAAACCGCCTTCGCCGCCTGTAATTTGAGCTCTGCCACCGGAAATTTGTTCGTTTACTCTGGGAGCTGATTGTAATTTGCCGTTAAAGAAAATAGCCATTTGTTTTCCGGTTAATTCTTTTGTTAAGTCGGAAAATTTCTTAGCGCCTTCTGCGTTAAATTCTAATTCAACCATCCATTCACCTGTTGTAGGAGCTGAGCCTACAAGAGATTTTCTTAAATCTTTACCGGTTAAACCTGTGGATTCCCACTCGATTGTTCCGTCAGCTAAAGTTTTTGGTCTTTTAAATTCAAGTTGTGCTGTTTGACCGATAAATTCTTTAGCTTTTGTTGTGTCTGTGATGTTTGGGATTTCTATCAGAAGTCTTTTCGTGCCGATTCTTTGGACAATGGTTTCACCAACACCCATTGCGTTTACCCTGTTTTCTATAGCATATTGTAAGCTATCCATAATTTCAGGGGTTATCTTGGGGACAGATGATGAAGTTTGTGCTTCAAGCATGAGTCTTGACCCGCCGACTAAGTCTAAACCTAAACTTGCAGGCTTTTTGTAGTCAACAAATATACTTGCTATGGTTATTGCCATAATAATCCAAAAAAGAATCAGTTTGTTTTTCATTTGATTTCCTCAAAACTATAATATTTATTCAAATTATAACAAAAAAATATTTTAAAGTTAAATTATTAAGAATGGTAATAATCTTTTGTCTAATAATATGTAAAGTTTTGTATCAATCTTTAAAGTTTTAAATGCTGTATGTCGACTATTAAAACAAGTAGTAATGTAATATATATTAACAAAAAAGACAATTTACATTTCGTTTTTGTTTTTATTAAAGTAAGGACTCTCTTTAATAAAAACAATGTAAGGAGAAGCCTAAATGCAACAATCGTTACAAGCAAATATTAAACGATTAAGAACATTCTTAAATTATTCAAGGAATTATTTAAGAAGAAATAATCCGATAAAGGTTTTGCAAAAAGAGATTGTTGCGGGTTTAAAAGATGTACTTTCTATAAATAAAAAAAGGAAAATGGTTAAATACAAACTAAAATACCAAATACATCAATTAAACCAAATGGAAAAACTGATAGCTCAAAATAATGAGCATGTTTTTCTAAGGGGCAATAAATTTAACGAAATGAGATAGTTATGGGACTATTAATCGCACAGATGCGATTGGCACAAATTAATAGTTACAGGTCGGATTTAGAATATCAAATCCAGCTTATTTCGACTACAAAATTAGATTTATCTTCTCAGATTAATAATATTGTAGGCTTTGGTTCCGATATGGATCCTGATAGCCCTGAAATGAAGGCTTTGGAAAAGAAAAAAGAAAGATTGTATCAGGCAGAAAAAGCTTTGGATCAAAAATTACAAAGACTTCAAACACAATTACAGATGATAGATGCGGAAGAACAGAGCGTTAAACAAATGCTTCAAAGTTCCATTCAAAGGACTTTTAGTTAATTAAATATATAAACCGCAATAAAAACAGCTATCGCAAGCGCTAGATTGTAATGGATAAATGTTGGGATACATGTATCTTTAATGTGATTATGTTGTCCGTCAGCATTTAAGCCTGCGGTAGGTCCTAAAGTTGTGTCTGACGCAGGAGAGCCGGCATCGCCTAAAGCTGCTGCTGCAGATAAAAGGATTATGATTGAAGGGGTAGAAAAACCCAATTTAGTACAAATTGGAATAAATAGAACCGCTAAAATCGGTATAGTTCCAAAAGATGAACCAATTCCTATTGTTATGATTAAGCCAATAATTAGCATAAAAAATATCGCTAAAATCTTTGAATTTTGAATAAAAGGAATTATTGAGTTAATAAGGCTTTCGACTCCTCCGGATTCTTTTAAGACCAAAGCGTAGCCTGCGCAAACAAGCATTACAAATGCAATGTAGCCCATAAGTCCAACACCTTCATCTGTTAAAATATCCATTTTTTTGTGTGAAACAGCACGAAAACCAAATATTATTCCAAGGCCTATTAATGCACCCAAGGGTAAAGAACCGCTCCAAAGCTGAACCACAAGCGTAACTATTGCGCCCAAAAGGGTTATATAGTGTTTTTTGTTTAATTTTTCTTCTTTGTTTTCTGTGATTATTTCATCTTTTTGTTCATATAGTCTTGGTTTTCTGTAGGTTATAAAAATTGCAAACAAAAGAGCAATAAACATTGCAAATCCTAAAATCCAAGTATAGTGCCATACATCTGTTTTTAGGATTTTAATGCCGTTTTGTGTCATATTATCTGCAATAAGCCCTTGGAAAATTAAGCCAAAACCGGCAGGAATTGCAATATACGGAGCTTTTAGTCCAAAAGCAAGTGCGCAAGCTACTGCTCTTCTGTCAAGTTTTAATTTATTCATTAAGCTTAACAAGGGCGGAATTAAAATCGGAATAAAAGCTATATGAACAGGAATCAGGTTTTGTGACAGCACAGAAATTACAACCAATATTCCTAAAAGTGCATATTTATTATTTTTTATGAATTCTGAAATTTTTTTTGCTAAAATTCCGGCAAGTCCTGTATGTGCCATTGCAGCAGCGAGAGTTCCAAGTAAAATATAGCTTAGTGCTGTTTCTGAGTTTTGCCCCATACCGGAAATAAAAAGATTCATTGTTTTTTCAATGTTCATTCCTGAAAGCAAACCAGCAGTAATTGCGCTTATCATTAAAGAAAAAAGCACATTGATTTTAAGCAAGCATAATATGCATAAAACTATTACAGATATTAAAACAGGGTTAAATTCCATACAAAAATACTATCATAAACATAAAACTATATTTCAATAACTTTGTAAATAATTAATCCTGTAGTATTTTTTTCTATTTTTATATTTTGCATACGGTAAGTTTTTTCTTTTGTTTTTAATATATAAGAATGTTTGTCAGTTGGAATGACATATAGATTTTTAAATTTTTGGTTAAATATTAAACCCACCGATAAAATATAAAAATCTTTTGGTGTGTTTTTATAAAATTCATCAAAATCAATTATTTCCGTTTGTAATTTAAAAGTATCTTTTAAGCTCTCAAAACTCCTCTTGTTTCTGTTTTTATAATCATAGATATTTATGCCTTTTTGAGCCAGATATACGTTGCTTGCAGGTGAAATTTCGCTCCACCATTCAAGAGTATATAATTTTGCATTTTTCAGGTTGTTGTTTGCAGCAATTAAGTTTGCAATTTCTTTGGATTTTGATGAATATATAAAAGGCATTTTACCCTCTTCATGTATTGAAAAAGGAAAAATTGCAAGGAATAATATTGAATAAAAAAGAAATTTTATGAATTTGTTTTTATAAAGTATTTTTTTAAAAATCCAAAATAAAACAATGAAATAAATATAATAAAAATAGTGATTCCAAAAGCTTCCATGGTAAAAGAAAACAAAAACAAAGGTTAGCGTTAAATAAGTTCCTAAAATAAAAACAAGTGCTTTTTTTGAATTTTTAAAAAGATAAAACGGTATGAAATAAAAAGTAAGGCTTGAAACAATATGAAACAATATTTGAAAATAATTATCTCCCCAAGGAATTATTACAAAATTTATAAATCTTTTTGTAAAACTGTTATCGTTTAAGGTTTCAGGAGTTTGCACAAAGATAAACTGATAAAATAAAATTAATCCGCAAAGGAAAAATATTGAAAAAATTTTTAAAAGTAAATGTTTATCGATTTTATTTTCTTTGTATTTTTCAATTAATTCAAAAAGAAATATGATGCCAATCCAAAAACATCCAATAGCGCACATTAAGTTTGTGTTTGCACAGGTTGCGATTAATAACGTGAATAAAATTGGGTTTTTGTGTCTTTCGGGGAAAAATGAACATATTAAAAACAACAATAAAATTCCAATACTATAACATCTTGCAACTGGTGCAAAGTATAGTAAAAATGGAGTTGAAAAGGTTATAAATGCTTTGATTATCGGTTCAAACGAGGCTTTTTTCCAAAGGATATAAATTGATAAAATACAAAAAATCCAGTTGATAAAAAACATTGAATAAGGGTAGAATTTAATATTGCTAAAAGGTTTTAAAATTAAATACCATAAAAAAGTATGTCCTTCTATTCTTGATATTTGATAAATTTCATTGAGTTTAAGACAAGCGATATCAAAAGCATGGGTTTCATCCCAGAAGGGTGTTCTTGAAAAACAAATTATAAAAGTTATGATTGCAAAAATAAAAATTGAATATTTATTTAAATATTTATTCAATAATTTCATTTTTGAGCCATTCTAGTACAGATTTTAAAGCTTTTGCACGGTGTGAAACATTGGCTTTTTCTTCTGCTTGAAGTTCTGCCATTCCTTTATTTTGTGAATTTACGAAAAATACAGGGTCATATCCAAAACCGTTTGAGCCTTTTCTTTCAAAGAGTATTTTACCTTGACATTCTTGTTGGGTTTTATATAGAATTTCTCCTTCTTTATTGATAACCACCATTGCACAAACGAATTTGGCATCACGGTTTGTTTTATCTTTCATGGCATTTAAAAGCTTATTAATTCTTTCGTCTGCAGTTGGAGCATATCTTGCGCTTTTTATTCCTGGAGCGCCTTCAAGTGCTTCCACGCATAGTCCTGAATCATCTGCAAGATATAGTTTTGTTTGACCGCTTTTTGTTGCTTCTTTTGCCTTGCAATACGCATTTTCAAGAAAAGTTGTACCGTTTTCTATGGGGTCAAAATTTTCTGAAGGTAGTATAAATTCGATATTATAGTTTTTTGCAATAAGGTTGATTTCTTCTACTTTGTGTAAGTTTCCTGTGGCGAGAGTTATTTTCATTTTATTTTCCCCATCTTCTTTGTCGATTGGCAAATTCGATAATTGCTTCCATTAGAGCATTTTTGTCAAATTCCGGCCAATATGTGTCGGTTATATAAATTTCACTGTATGCAATCTGCCATAAAAGGTAGTTGCTTATTCTTTTTTCGCCGCTTGTTCTAATTAGTAAATCGGGATCAGGAATGTCTTTTGTATATAAATAGTTTGAAATAAGTGATTGATTTATTTCATCTTCCTTGATTCCATCTTTTATAATGTTTTTGATTGCGTTTGTTATTTCGTCTCTTGCGCCATAGTTAATTGCAACAGTAAGAACAACTCCTGTATTGTTTTTTGTTGTTTCAATTGAGTCATTTAAAATATTTTTTAAATTTTGGTTTAATTGGTTTAAATTTCCAATATAGTTCATTTTAACGTTATTGCCGTTTAATTCTTTGAGTTCACTTTTTAAAGTTGTTGCAAGTAAATCCATTAAAAAATCAACCTCTTCTTTTTTTCTATTCCAATTTTCTGTTGAAAAGGCATATAAAGTTAAATATTTTATTCCAAAGTCGCTGCAGGCTCTTGTGATTTTTTTAAGAGTATCCACTCCTCTTTTGTGTCCCATCATTGATGGCAGCATGCGCTCTTTTGCCCAGCGTCTGTTTCCATCCATAATTATCGCAATGTGTTTTAAATTTGTGTTTTTTATTGCGTCAATAACTTCTTTTTCCGAATATTGTTTTATAGCTTCCTTAATTTCCATTAGTTAAATTTTCCTTTATCGTCTTAAATAATTTTATATTAAAAATGAAATTATTTTAATTATTCATTTTGTTTATAATTTATTTTATATATACTAAAAGGTATTTCTGGATAGTATTCTTTTAGTTCAAAGTATATCTTTGTGTTTTCTGTTTCATAAATAAAACCATTTTGTTTTTTGTTGTTAATAAAATTGATTTTCTTCGCAATAAAACCTTGATTAAAAAAATAATTTTGAGTAATTAAATAGTTGTTTTTTGTTTTATCAAGATGTTTTATGAAATTTTCTCCAAAAAAAGGTGTGCTGTAGTATTTTGGAGTTAGTTCAAGACTTTTTACACTTGTTCTATCATATCCGTTTGCATCATATATTGTTATATTATTTTTTTTAAAATAAGGTAAAAGCCCTGCGGAAAAAGGGCTGAACCAGTCAAGGCAAAAAAGTTTAGAGTTTTTATATTCTTGGTTGTTTAAAATTTTATTTAGCATAAAAGGATAGCTTGATGTGTTTAATATTTCATCGTAACCTTTTTCGTAAAAAGAAAAAGGTATAAGAGCGCTACATAAAAATACTGTAAAAATGATATTTAAATATTTTATTTTACTAAGCTTATCCCAGCTTATCCAAAAGGCTGCAATTAAGTATATGAAATAAAAATAATAGTGCCAAATTGCGCCAATATATATTTTAACAAACAAAAACGTCATTGAAGAATAGATAATACAAAGAAAGGCGAGTGTTTTTTTGTCTTTTTTAAGCAAAACAAAAGGAGTTGTATAAAATAAAATACAGCTAAAAACATAAAATATTGTTTGAAAAATGTTTTTTCCAATGGGTTTATATATAAAGTGTGAAATATTTTGGATAAATTCGTTTATTGTTTCAATGGGTCTCAATGCCGGTTTTTGGGTATTGTAGAATTGTAAAATAAAAAATAAAAGTCCGAAAAACAGAATTAAACCCGTTAGGATTAAAGATTTTTTTTCTATTTTTTTAAAATTTTTAAAAATATTATAGACAAAAAGACATAAAAAAGAAAAACTGCCAAACATTCCCATAACGGTTGTATTTGCGCAAAGTATAATTAAAAAAGAGAATAAAACAGGTCTTTTTAATTGTGAACTGTAAAAATTGCACAATAAGAAAATTGCTAAAATAGTTAATCCGTAAGGTCGTGCATATATTCCAAAATAATGCAAAAAAGGGTATGAAAAGGTGATTAAAAACTTTATGAGATTATTAAAAGGAGCTTTTTTCCAAAAGAAAATAATTAATAAGCTTGCAATAATCCAATTTAAAATCAACATTGTGTAGGGGTAGAGGTCAAAATCAAATAATTTTAACAATAAATACCATAAAATCGGATGACCTTCTATTCTTGTAAGATGAAGTATATCTAAAATTGGTAGGTTTGAAATTGTATATGCGTAAGCTTCATCAAAAAATGGAATTCTAAAAATAGTGCAAAAGAAGGTTATAACAATAAAACAAATTGGTGCAATTTTTGGAAGTAATTTATTAAAAGTTTTTAATAAATAATTCATGTTTATAAATATAGCAAAAATTATGATAATATAAAAATATGTTTGAAATCGTAATACTATATATTTTAAATAAGTACGATACAACGATATATCGTCTTGGCAAGATAATAGATGAATTGTTTTTTGCTTTTTTGAAATCAAGTACAGGCACAATTAATCCTGCACTTAAAAGGTTGGAAAAAATAGGTTGTGTTGAATATATAGAAAAAATGTCTGATGGCGGTATGTTATCAAAAACTTATTCAATTACAAAAGAAGGAAAAAAACATTTAGTTGATTTACTTATGACATTTAATTCGAATAATCCTTATCATGTTGTAAATGAATCTAAAATAGCTATATATTGTAGTGATATATTGAGCGTTTCTGAGTATTCGGAGTTTAAGAATAACTTATTAAATATTCTTGAACTGCATAAAATCAAGCTCGAAAAAGGACTTAAAAACGAATATATTAAATTAAATGAAATTCAAAAAAGAACTATAGAAATTACAATAGAAGAATTAGAAAAATTAATTAGAGCCTTATGAAGAAGAATACTATTATTGTTGAAAGTGTTATAGAAAATTCTATTGCAGATGAGTTGGGAATTATAAAAGGCGATAAAATAATTTCTGTTAATGATGTTTTTCCTAAAGATATTATAGAGTACAGTTTTTTAATTAATGATGAGGAAATTAATCTTTTAGTTGAGCATCAAAATGGTGAACTTGAAGAATATGAAATCGAAAAAGATTTTGATGATGATTTGGGGATAGTATTTGCTTCTGCTGTTTTTGATAATATTAAAAGATGTCAAAATCATTGTATTTTTTGCTTTGTCGATCAGCAACCAAAGGGTTTAAGAGAAAGTTTATATGTTAAAGACGATGATTGGCGATTGTCTTATATTCAAGGAACTTATGTTACTTTAACAAATTTTAAAGAAGAAGACTGGCAAAGAATTGAAAAATATCATATTTCTCCTCTTTTTGTTTCCGTGCATACGACCAATCCTCTTTTAAGAGAAAAAATGACAAGAAATCCTAATTCAAAAAACATAATGGAGCAATTAAGGCGTTTTAAAAAAATAAAAACAAAAATTCATGCTCAGATTGTTTTGTGTCCGAATTATAATGATGGAGATGAATTAAGAAGAACTTTTGAAGATTTAAAAGAAGTTAAATCGATTTTAAAGTCGGTTGCAGTTGTTCCTGTCGGGATTTCTAAATACAGAAAAGAACAATTTAAAAGAGTGGATAAAAATGTCGCACTTGAAACGATAAAAATAATAGAGGAGTTTAACTCATCAATAAAGAAAAATATAGCGATGGCATCAGATGAATTCTTTGTTATTGCCGGATTGGATGTTCCGAGTAAAAAATATTACGGAGATTTTTTGCAAATTGAAGATGGGGTTGGCTCAATAAGGTTGCTTAAAGATAGTTTTAAAAAGAATTTAAAAAAGCTTGTAAAAAAGGTTAAAAATCCCTCTAAAATCACAGTAGCCACTGCAAGTACAGCATATAAAATTTTTATGGAATTTAAAAAAGAAATTGATATTAAAAATCTTGAGTTTGAAGTTCTTGAAGTTAAAAATAAGTTTTTCGGAGACGATATAAATGTTGCCGGTTTGATAGTAGGTAAGGATATAATAGAAGCAATTAAAAATAAAAATATCCAACATTTACTAATACCCGCGGTTATGCTCAAAAAAGATGGTGAAGGTTATGAAGAAGTCTTTTTGGATGGTGTTAGAGTAGAGGATATTAAGAAAGAAAATCCAAGTATTCAAATACATGTTTTGAGCGATTATTATAGTTTTGACGAGATAAGAGAAATAATAAATTCCTTATAGAGTATATATTATTGCATTTTTAGGATTTATTAAGAAATGTAACAAGTTAAAATAAAAATGCAATTTTTGTTTTTGTATATACTTTATATATATGTAAGACATAAATACCTCCCCCCTACATAGTTAGATTTAAACACACTAACCTTTTCACACGAGAATCAAGCAAAAAGATTTTCAAAGTCCCTCAATTAATGAGGGCTTTTTTTTAACTTTAATTTTTTTGTTATATAATTAAATTGTCTTTAAATTGGGGAGTATTAAATGGAAAAGAGAACTACTGAAATTAAAATAGAAGATAAAACAGAATTGGAATTAATGAGGCACTATAAGGAGCTTTCAGATAAAAATTTCTGTATTGAAAAAGGGTTTTATCCTCTTGGTTCTTGCACAATGAAATATAATCCAAGGATTAATGAATGGGCAAGCAAGATTGAAAATTTTTCAAATTTACATCCTAATCAGCCCGATGAAGATTGTCAGGGTGCTCTTAAAATAATGTATGATCTTCAAAATTTCTTAAAAATTATTACAGGCATGGATGAATTTACTCTCCAACCTTGTGCCGGCGCACATGGTGAATTAACCGGCATGATGGTAATAAAAAGATATTTTGAAGCAATGGGTGATAATAGAAAAAAAGTTATTATTCCAGATAATGCTCATGGTACAAATCCTGCAAGCGCAAATATGTGCGGATTTGAAGTTGTAGAAGTAAAATCAAACGAAAAAGGACTTGTTGATATAGATAAACTACAAGAAATTGTAGAACAATATTCTTCGGATATTGCGGCTATAATGATGACTAATCCCAATACTCTTGGTTTGTTTGATGATAATGTATTAAAAATATCCGAAATTATGCATAAAAACGGTTCTCTGTTGTATTATGACGGTGCTAATTATAATGCTATAATGGGACTTAGTAATCCTCGTCTTATGGGGTTTGATGTTGTGCATTTGAATTTGCATAAAACATTTGCAACTCCGCATGCAGGGGGCGGACCGGGAGCAGGACCTGTTGGAGTTGTTGAAAAATTGGCTCCGTATTTGCCTATTCCAAGAATTGAATTTAAGAATAATAAATATGTCAGAAGTTATAATTTTCCGGAAAGTATTGGAAAAGTTTCGGCATTTTTTGGCAATTTTAATGTTTTAATTAAGGCATACAACTATATTTATATGATGGGTAAGTCTTTAAAAAATGTGTCTGAAGATGCGATACTTGCTGCAAATTATTTAAAAGAAAGTTTGAAAGATGATTATAAGATTGCTTTTAGTCAACACTGCGCACATGAGTTTGTTATAGATAATTCTGATAAAAAAGAAAAGCATGTTTCTACATTGGATATTGCCAAGAGGCTTATGGATGAAAATATTCACCCTGCAACTATTTATTTTCCTTTGATTGTACATGAAGCTTTTATGGTAGAACCTACCGAATCAGAAACAAAGGCGGTTTTGGATAATTTTGTAAATGTTATGAAAAAGATTGCAAAAGAAATTGAAAACCAAGAAGATTTTACACAATACCCCAAAACTACTCCGGTTACCAGAATTGATGAGGTATTGGCTGCCAGACATCCTGATTTAAAAGAATAATTATGACATTAAAAACATCTGATTTTGATTATAATCTTCCAAAAGAATTAATAGCACAAAATCCTCTTGAAGAAAGAGAATTTTGCAAAATGATGGTTCTTGACAAAAAAACAAGAACTTCTCAGAGCAAACATTTTTATGATATTTTGGATTATCTTAAAAAAGACGACATTCTTGTTTTGAATGATACAAAAGTATATCCTGCAAGAGTCATTGCAAAAAGAAAAACCGGTGCTTCGGTTGAGGTTTTTTTGCTTAATCCCATAGATAAGAAAAATCAATGGGAAGCATTAACTAAAAATGCAAAAAGAGTAAAACTTGAGGAAGTGCTTGATGTTGCAGAGGAATTTAAAATTAAAATAGTTGAAAAGAAAACGGTTCAAAATGAAAACGAAATACCAAAGTATATTGTTGAATTGATTTATGAAGGTGATAATGTATATGAAATTTTAAATAAATATGGTTCTATTCCTTTGCCTCCTTATATTTCAAGACAATCTACCGATAAAGATGTTTCTGATTATCAGACTGTTTTTGCAAAAAATATAGGTTCTGCTGCTTGTCCTACTGCAGGGTTGCATTTTACAAAAGAACTTTTGGAAAAAATCAAATCAAAAGGAGTGCATATAGCTTATGTTACTTTAAACGTTGGTTTAGGGACATTTATGCCTGTTAAAACAGATAATATTGAAGAACATGTAATGCATCATGAGAGTTTTGAAATCCCTAAAGAAACCCAGAGACTTTTTGAGGAGAATAAAAGCGGATCAATTGTTGCTGTTGGAACTACTGTTTTAAGGTGTCTTGAAGCAACATACAAAAAATATGGAAAAATAGTTGCAACAAAAGATACGACAGATATTTTCATATATCCTCCGTATAAAATTAAATCAATAGATAAATTAATTACAAATTTTCATCTTCCAAAGTCAACGTTAATTATGTTGGTTAGTGCGTTTGCGGGAAAAGATTTTATATTTGAGGCATACAAAAAGGCAGTTGATGAAAAATACAGGTTTTTTAGTTATGGCGATTGCATGTTGATTTATTAATTAAATATAATATAATAAGTTAAGAGGTGTTGCATGGATAAATTAGAAAAATTTCAGATTTTAATTTCTTGTTTTGTAGTCGTATTGGGATTACTTGTTGTTTCATTTATTTTTGCATCAAGAATTCCAAGAAATGAAAATATTACTGTTACTGGCTCAGCTTATAAAATTGTTAAATCAGATAGTGCCAAACTTGGCTTTGATATCCAAGCTAAAGCTAAAACTCAAAAAGAAGCATATTCAATCATAAAAAAACAATATCCTATAGTAATTCAATATTTGAAAGACAAGGGAATTGATTCTAAAAATATAGAAACTAAACCTTTGAGTAGTTACTATACTTACAAAACAGGTCCAAACGGCTATGCTACAAATGAAATAGCAAGCTATAGCGCATCTCAAGAAATTCAAATAACTTCTCAAGACGTTGAAAAAATTAAAGAAATTTCAACAGATATTCAAAATTTAACTGATAAAGGCATTGAATTATCAATATTCAGACCCGAATATTTTTATTCTGATTTAGCTTCAATTAAAATTGATTTATTAAAGGAAGCAACACTTGATGCTAAATTAAGAGCGGAATCTATGTTAAAAGCTGCTGGTGCAAGAGTTGGAAGCGTTAAACAAATGCGCATGGGTGTTTTCCAAATTACTCCACCTGATAGTACAATGGTTTCGGATATGGGTGTTAATGACACAACAACAATAGACAAGAAAGTTACTGCAGTTGCAAATATTGTATTTAAGGTGAAATAATTGACAAGCGAAAAAGAAAAAATGCTCAAAGGTGAGCTATATTCCTATAATGACAACGAATTAATAACAGATAGAACAAAATGTAAAACTCTTTGCTTTGAATATAATAATACAAATTTTTCAGAGATAGAAAGAAGGTCTGAATTATTAAAAAAAATACTTGGAAAAGTCGGCTCAAATTGCTTAATTGAGCAGACTTTTCAGTGTGATTACGGTTATAATATCGAAATTGGCGATAATTTCTACTCAAATCATAATTTACTGATTTTAGATTGCGCAAAAGTAACTTTTGGAAATAATGTTCTTGTTGGCCCAAATTGTTCTTTTTTTACTCCGGAGCATCCTATAGACGTTGAAACAAGAAATAGCGGAAAAGAATATGCACTTCAAATAAAAGTCGGTTCAAATGTTTGGTTTGGTGGAAATGTTACTGTACTATCCGGAGTTACCATAGGAGATAATTCTATAATTGGTGCCGGTAGTGTGGTTACAAAAGATGTGCCGGCTAATGTTATTGTTGCCGGCAATCCTGCTAAAATTATTAAATATTTATAAAGTAATTAATTTTACATTCCCGGTAAGGGTGCGTTTGTGTTTATTACTTTTTCATCATCATATTCTATCAAATCTGGTTTTGGTGTGTCGAAAACCTGTTTTAATTTTTGTGGTTTTTGTGGTTTTGCTTGTTCAATAGGATTTTGATTTGTTTGTTTAGTAGGAGTTGGTGCCGTCGTTGTCAGTGCATGAGGTACATTTCCCTCATCTGATTCATCAACTGTTTCGTCTGCATCTTCAATTTTAAGAGGACTTAAAGTATTTGAGCCATTCATTTTAGGATAATCAAATACACTTTTTGGGAAGTTTTGAATAGCGACTTTCATATATTCTGCAAATACTCTTGCAGGCATAGCTCCGCCTGTTATTCCTGGGAGTTTTGAGTTATTGTCATTTCCAACCCAAACCCCTGTAACTATATCCGGGGTATATCCTACAAACCACGCATCTCTGTAGTCGTTCGTGGTGCCTGTTTTGCCCGCTACATTTTGAGCTATGTTTGCAGCTTTACCTGTTCCTACTTCAACTACTTTTCTTAGCATATATGTCATACCTGCAGCGGTTTCGAAATTTATAACTTTAACTATTTTTGGTCCTGAATTTTCGTATATTGTTACTCCTCTTGAGTTTTCTACTCGTTCAACACAATATGGTCTTACTCTGAAGCCTCCATTTGCAAATGCACCGTACGCTACAACCATATCATATAATTTTACGCCGTTAGAGCCTAATGCAATTGTCATATCGCTTGCTAACGGTGTAGTTATCCCCATTTCTCTTGCGGTTTGAATAACTGCATCAACTCCTGATTTTTTAATTAATCTTACTGCTGCAACATTTGAAGATATCGCAAGTGCTTGCCAAATGGCTATTTTTCCTCGGTATTTTTTACCGTAATTTTTAGGAGTCCAATCCTGTATTGTTAAAGGGGTATCTTCAATAGTGTCATCAACGCTTACCCCTTGTTGTAGAGCTGTTGCATAAACGAATGGTTTAAATGATGAACCCGAAGGTCTTATAGCTTTCGTAACTCTATCGTATTGACTTTGTTCATAGTTTTTCCCGCCAATGTATGCGTAAATTCTTCCTGTTGTAGGCGAAAAGGAAAACAATGCAATTTGATTTGCGGGTTTTGTTAAGCCTGCTTTATTAAGAGCATTTTGGACAGCATTTTGAGCTACGTTCTGAGATTTGTAGTCAAGTGTGGTATATATTTTCAAGCCACCTTGAGATATTTCTTGTTCTTCAAAACCAATATTTTTTAACTCGTTCAATACGAAGTCTATATAGTATGGCGCTTTATTGTACGAGTAGATACGGGGCTTATTTGATAGGTGCAGCCCCTCCTTTTGAGCTGCTAGCATTTGTTCCTGTGTAATGTATTTGTTTCGATACATTCTTCTTAATACTTGATCTCTTCTTTTTAAGCCCGCTTTTTTATTTGCAAAAGGTGAATATATTGAAGGAGCTTGTGGCAAACCCGCTATTAGTGCTTGTTCTGCAAGGGTTAATTGAGATAAATCTTTATCAAAGAATGTTCTTGCTGCTGATGAAACTCCATAAACTCCTGAACCTAAATATACTGAATTTAAGTATAGTTCAAGGATTTCATCTTTTGAAATAGTTTTTTCAATTCTGTGAGCGATTATTAATTCTTTTATTTTTCTGTCAAAAGTGCGTTCGTTAGATAAGAATAATATTCTTGCAAGCTGTTGTGTTATAGTTGAGCCGCCTTGTTTGACTTCGCCTGATAGAATGTTTGTTATTGTTGATCTTATCATGCCCATAGTATCAAAACCTCTATGATGATAGAAGTTTTTATCTTCGGTTGCAATTACTGCTTCTTTTAGATATTTGGGAATTTTGTTTATTGAAACTTTTTCAAATTTAAAAGCAGTAAAAGTTTTTATTACCTCTCCGTCTGCAGAATATATTGTTGTGACAGGATTAGGTTTTATATCTTCAAAATTCGAAATTGGAGGTAGTGATGCCAAATATATATTAAATGCCGCTATTGCTGCAAGCATGGCTGAAACACTCATTGAAAAAAGACACAAAAATATATTGCGCTTTTTAGGACCCCTCTTGGTAACTCTTTTTCTTCTCACACTATTCATAGCAATATATTATAGCAAAAAGTAAAACTTGCAAGATTATGCAACTAAAACTATTTAAAAATTAACATTTGCTAAAATAAGAAACCGTCTTTTAAACAAAAGACGGTTTCTTGATATTCTTATAAATTATTAGAATATAATTGTTAATTCTTCATTAGGATTTAAAGCTGAAGAATTTGAAACAGAAGGAACGATTGTGTATAATAATTCGTCGCCGATTTCATAAATTACACCAAATGTTCCTGAAATAACTGTTTTAACAATTCCATAAACACCTTTTCCGAGAGTTACAAATGAATTACCAAAGCTTGCAACACCGCGTCCTAAGTGTCCTGTAAATGTTTCAACAAATGTGTCTGATAATCTGTCGCCGTATTCTTCAAGTCCGTTAGCTGAAATGTTAACAACTTGTCCTACTGAACGTCCTGCAACACCTACTGTTCTCGCAGCGGCTGTGAAAGGTAGTCCTAAAATTCTTGCAAAAATATTAGGATTTTTTAAGCAGTCAGCCTTCGCAGATGTTAATTCTTTCGGGAATTTTGCGCAACAGTCACCGTTTTTAATTTCTGTAAATTTAACTGTAACTGAACCAGGATGAGTTCCAAGACCAGGTCTTTGAACTGTTACAACTTTACCATATACGACAGAACCTGCAGGGAAAGTTTTTCCGTCTACCATAACTTCTTCGGTTGTTTTAGCTGCAAATCTATCGCCAATGTTAGAGTGTTTAGCGTCAATTCTATCTAACATTTTTACTTTAATTGCAACAGGAGCTGCTTTAAATGCATCCCCGATTAATTTACCGTTTGCACCATATTTTAATCTTAATTCGCCGATTAAGTTAGCAACTTGATGTCTTGATAAATATGGAGCATCAAGCAAAGTTTTTTCATCAGGTAGATTGTCAATTAAGCCTGAAGCAACAACTTCTTTTGTGCATCCATAAGCCCAAGTAGGAATGTTTTCGATTTTTTTGCCGTTTAGAGTTGGTGCAGAACCATCGTTAGTGTATGGGACATCAATTAGTTTTGCAACTGTAGCAAATACTTCTGCTTTTGTTATTGCTTGATCAGGTTTGAATGATTTATCGGGATAACCAATCATAACGTCTGCAGCAGTGGCTTTTTTAATTTCTTCGTTTGCCCAGTATGAAGCTGTTACATCAGTGTAATTCTTAACAACTCCAACGCTTTGCATATTCAAGCCTTCTGATAGCATATAAGCCAGTTCTGATCTTGAAATTGGCATTTTAATGTCAAAATCTCTGTCGCCTTTTCTGACACTCATTGCGTTAAGAAGGTCTTTTGACCAAGCATTAACGTACATATTGTCTTTGTTTGTAAATCCGATTCTGTTCTTTTGTTTAAGAACTTTTCCGCCAATTCTGTAGATACTGTCTGCATCCTTGAATTCTGTTGCATCAGCATTCATTAATGACGGATGAGCATAAACTTCAACTTTTTCCTGATTGCAGCAGGGTTGTTTTGCCATAACAACAGCACATGTTAAAAACATAGCTAATGTCACTGATAGCACTTGCGTAGTTTTTTTCATAGCATACTCCTATTCTTAGTGCGGAATTTTACTCCCTATAACACAAAACCATTATCTTATAATTAAAAAATATAGTCAAGAAAAAATCTGAAAAACGCCTCTATTGAAGCGTTTTGATGTCGTTGTATATTATTTGCGAAGCATCTTGAATTAGTGTCCTTGCTGATAAATCGTTGTTAGGTCGTTTAACAAGGATTGTTACTATATATTTTTTGCCGTTATCTGTGTATATTATGCCAGAATCTCCCAGCATTGAAGCAATATTACCTGTTTTATGTAAAACCATAGCATCTTTTGGTAATTTTTCTTTTAAAAGATGTATATTTTTTGTGTTACCAAGATATTCTTTTAAAATATTTTTGTATTTTACGTTTATATAATTAGGATTGTCAATATTATATAGTATTTTTGAGATTTCACGTGCCGTTATTTTATTTTCACCTTCTAAATCCGGCAACCATTGAGCCATTGATGTAACTTTTAGTCCAAGATTTCTCATTGAACGGTTGAAAGCGTCAACTCCTCCAATTTCGTATAAAAGCATATTTGTTGCAGAATTATCCGAATCGGATATCATTATGTTTGCAAGGTGATCAAGAGAATATATATTCCCTGCTTTTGTGTATTGAAGATTCCCGGAGCCTAGTGTTCTAAATTCTTCGGTAAAAGCTCTTTTGTCTGTTAATGAAATTGGATTTTGTGTGTCTGATGTCCTATCTATTAGCCTGATTAATTCAAATGCAATCGGGATTTTTATAATGCTTGCTGAAGGATAGACTTCATCCGAGTTTATTTCAAGTCCTGCGCCTGTCGAATATTCCCAAACAAAGACGCTTGGTTTTAAATTAGGGTATTTTTGAAATAATGTAATTAGTTTATTTTTTGTATCGGTTAATTCTGATAATACTTGTATGTCTGTAATTTCTTTAGATTTATCTGCTTTTGAAACAAGTAGATTTTTGTCAATTAAAAAAGAATTAGATAAATAATTTCTTGTCGGGTAGACATACGGTTCAATATCAATTTTTAGATTTTTATTTAAAACTCTATTTAAAAATAATGGTTCAAAATAATGCTTGAAAACATAAGGACAAACAAAATATCCCCAGCTTGCTAAAAGTGAAAGTGCAAAAAAAGTTGCAATAAAGTTTCTTTTTTTTGTTTTATGTTTTTTAGTAATTTTTTTGTGTTGTCTTATTGGAGCATCATAATA
This sequence comes from Candidatus Gastranaerophilales bacterium, assembly GCA_944325185.1. Classification (GTDB taxonomy): domain Bacteria; phylum Cyanobacteriota; class Vampirovibrionia; order Gastranaerophilales; family Gastranaerophilaceae; genus RUG14156. The sequence goes on from CALUZA010000018.1 coordinate 95,406, forward strand.
CGAATGATTCTTTTCATATAAAGATTCATAATGCGTGTTTTTGTATGTATTATATTTTCTTAAAGGACTGGACAATACAAAATACCTATAAAATTATAACATTATAAGTTTAAACAATATAGTTAAATTAAACATAATATAAATGTATGAATTAAAACTTTAATAAATAAAAATATGATATACTCAACATGATAGGATTTTAGGAGTATATTCATGAATATTGTCATATACAGTGAAAATGCAAGTTCGGAAATTGCACCATTAATTAATGTTGATGATGAAATCGAAGTAAGAGAGTTTGGTCTTGATGAATTAGAAAACTATAAGCAATATAATCCTTCACTTTTGATTTTGGATTTCGATTTGGAAAAAGTTAGGGAATTTTGCGCTATAAGAAAATTAGAATGTTCTGTATTAATTCCGGTTGATGAAATCCCTGAAGGTTTTATCGTTAGAGCGTTGAGCTATGATTATATTAAAAATCCGATTAATAAAACAGAGTTGAATATAAGAATTAAGGCTTTATTAAAAACTTATGAAACCAAAAAGGAGCTTGTTAAGTCGGCTATTTGTGATGAATTAACAGGTTTGTATAATAGAAAGTATCTCCATCACAGGCTCGATGCTGAAATTTCTCGTTCGAAAAGGTACGGTACTCCTGTTTCTTGTTTGTTGCTGGATATTGATTATTTTAAAATTGTAAATGATATGTACGGATATGACTGGGGTGATATACTCCTTAAAAAAATTGCTCAAATGCTAAGTGCATTAGTTAGAAAAGAAGATGTTTTAACAAGATATGGCGATGAAGAATTTATTGTAATTTTACCGGAGACAACCGAACAACAAGCAATGATATTTGCGGAAAGATTTAGGCATGATGTAGAAAAAATGGAATTTATACCTGCAAATGAAGAAGAACGTCACCCGATTACAATTTCGGGTGGAATTGCCTCTTTTCCTTGTGATGGCGACATAGAAGAAAATTCAAATACACTTATTCGTTATGCAGAACACGCTTTATATAATGCCAAACAGTCAGGTAAAAATAAAATAATTGAATTTTCAAAAATGAATTTAGGCTGCTAAGATTAGCCCAATTTATCTATTTAATTTTTTATTAAAATGCTAAAAAATTCTTGTATGAGATTTTTTAGCATTTTAGTTTTAATTTTTGCGCAACTTTTAAATTGTGCTTATTCAAGCGCAATTAGTCCGGATTTAGAGTTTTTTAAAAGCTTTAATGACGATTATTTGCTTGAATATATCACTAAATCTCTTGAAAACAATCATGATTTAAAACAAGCAAACCATAGAGTAGAGCAATATCGTCTTGAAATTAAAAATTCTTTTTCAAATGAATTACCCAAATTGTCGGTTGCAGGAAATTATCTTGGCGCGCATTTTCCAAAAGGAGATACAAATTTTCTTTTAAGTAGAAATTCTTTTGTATTACCATTTCAAGCGAGCTATGAACCGGATTTTTTACTTAAAAATCGGGATAAGACGAAATCAACAAAAAGATTGTATTTTGCTCAACTTGCAAACCAAAAAGCAATATATATCTCTCTTTTGGGTGATGTTGCAAGCGCTTATATAAATATTTTACTTTATGATTATTTAATAGAAAAACAGGAAAATATATTAAAAAATAATGAAATCAATCTTTTGAGAAATGAGAACAAGTATAAATACGGTGTTATTGATTATGATGAATTGAATGAAATTAAAAAGGAATATACGAGTCAAAAAACAATTTATGACAATCTTGTAAAAAATCAAAAAAATACACTGTACAATTTTTGTACTTTAATAGGTGAAAGCGCTGAAAATTCAAGTGAAATTAAAAGAGGAAAACTTGAAACTATTGAATACCTTAAAGATATACCCGATGAAATAGACAGTAATCTTGTATATAGTAGACCTGATTTAATTGAAATAGAAAATAAATTAAAAAGTGCAAAGATTGATATAACAGTTGCAAAAAAGGATTTTTTTCCAAGTTTTAAGATTAATGGTTTTTTGGCTTTTGATACTGCAGGCTGGGGAAACTTTTTTTCTTGGGAATCGTCTTTTGCGTTTTTGATTGCAGGTTTAACGCAAGATATATTTACAGGCGGTAAAAAAATAGCAAATTTAAAAATAAAAAAAGCACGTTTTGAAGAACTTTTTGAAATGTATAAACAAGCGGACTTAAACGCTATAAAAGAAGTTGCAAATGCACTAAATGTAATAAATTATGATAAAAAAAACGAGCAGAGCGCAAAATATCAACTTTCACTTGAAGAAAAAATTTTTAATAATTCAAATAAAAAATTAAAAAGAGGCACAATTTCAAAACTTGATTATATTAAATCAGAAAATACTTTGAATCAAAAAGAACAGCTTTTTGGCACTTCAAAAGCTTTGAGATTAGTGGGATATGTGACTTTATACAAGGCTTTAGGCGGTCAATTATGAAAAAAATAATTATAGTAGCGATAATTTTGGTTATTGTATCTCTGTTAACTTTTTTTGTGGTTTTCTTTTTTAAAAAGAAACCAAATGTAATTGAAACTTTTGGAAATATTGAAATAAGGCAAGTGGATTTGTCTTTTCAGGTTTCAGGAGTTTTGAATAGATTATATAAAGAAGAGGGAGATTATGTTAAAGCAGGGGAATTAATTGCAACAATTGATGATAAGGATTATGCTGCAAATTATAAAAAAGCGCTATATTTAGAAAAAAGCTCATTTGCTCAATTGAAAGATGATACTTCAAAATATGAAAGAAATCATCCTCTATGCTTTGATAGCACAATTTCTAAAGAGGAATGCGATTCTCTTTTAAATAAAAAAGATTATTCAAAAGCTAAGTACAAGGAAAATGTTGCAAATAGAATATATCAGAAAAATCAGCTTGCATATACAAAGTTATATTCGCCGCAAGATGGTATTATAACAACACGTGCGCAAGAAAAAGGTGCTTTTATTAATGCTGCGCAGATAGTTTATGTTATGAGTTTAAATAAGCCGGTTTGGGTTAGAACATACATAAAAGAAACTGACTTAGGAAATATAAAATATGGTCAAACCGCTTATGTATACACTGATACGATTGACCCTAAAACAAAAAGAAAAAAAGAATATAAAGGTTATATTGGATATATTTCTCCTGTGGCTGAATTTACCCCAAAAACAGTGCAAACAGAGGATTTAAGAGTTGATCTTGTTTATCGAATAAGGGTTTATATAGATGATGTGGATAAATATTTAAGGCAAGGAATGCCCGTCACAATAAAAATAAACCTTGATGAGGAAGCTTGATATGGCAAATTGTGTTGAAATATCATCTTTAACAAAAACTTATGAAAATCATAATGCTTTAGAAAATATAAATTTAAAATTGGAGAAGGGAAAAATTGTTGCTTTAATCGGAGCAGATGGTTCCGGAAAAACAACTCTTTTAAGGCTTGTAATAGGATTAATTTGTCCTTCTTGTGGTAATATTTTAACTTTAAATTTTAATCCTGTTACAAAAAAAGAAGAAATAGTAAAATTAACGGGCTATATGCCTCAAAAGTTTGGCCTGTATGAAGATTTAACTGTGATTGAAAATTTGAAGTTATATTCAAAATTAAAGAATGACAATAGTAATTATGATGAATTGTTGGAATTTACAAAATTAAAATCTTTTAAAGAAAGGCTTGCAGGCAATCTTTCGGGGGGAATGAAACAAAAATTGGGGCTTGCTTGTGCACTAATCGGTAAGCCGGAGTTACTTATTTTAGATGAACCTTCAGTTGGAGTTGATCCGATTTCGAGGATTGATTTATTGAATCTTGTTAAAAAAACTATTGATAAAAACACAAGTGTAATATGGTCAAGTTCTTATTTGGATGAAGCTTTTAATTTTGATTTAAGCATTATTTTGGACAAGGGTAAAATAATTTTTGAAGGAAACACAAATTCTCTTGGAAAAAATTTGGAAGAATTTGAAAATAAAGTCATAAATTTAATGGGCGGAAGCAAAGAAAAACCCTCTGAAATTGCCAAAAATTATCATATAGCGCCATATCAGGAAACTTGCAGAGTTCTTGCGGAGAATCTTTCTAAAAGATATGGGGATTTTTGGGCGGTAAAAAACAATTCTTTTTGTATTCAAAAAGGAGAAATTTTTGGGCTTTTAGGCCCGAATGGTGCAGGGAAATCAACAACTTTTAAAATGATGTGTGCTTTGATTAAACCTACCGGCGGAAAAGGCTATATTATGGGAGTTGATGTTGTTGAAAATCCTGCAAAAGCAAGAAATTATATAGGATATATGGCTCAAAAATTTTCTTTATATTCAAGATTGTCTGTATTGGATAACTTAAATTTTTTTTCAGGTGTATATGGGCTTTTTGGAAAAGAAAAAAAAGAAAAAATAGATAGAATAATTGATATATTTGAGCTTGAAGAATATAAAAATACAATAACCTCGCTTTTGCCTTTAGGTTTTAAACAAAGATTATCATTGGGCTGCGCTCTTATACATCAGCCGCCTATTTTATTTTTAGATGAGCCGACATCCGGAGTTGATATTATTCAAAGAAAGGAGTTTTGGACTCATATAAAAGCGTTATCCAAGATGGGCGTCAGCGTTCTTGTAACTACGCATTTTATGGATGAAGCAAGATTTTGTGATAATATTAGCCTTTTTTATAATGGGGAAATTATTGCTCTTGATACACCGGATAATTTAATTAAAAAAGCAAACGCAAAAGATATGAATGAGGCATTTTTCAATCTTATATTGGGAGCAAAAAAATCGTGAACATTTATTTTGCTTTAATTCAAAAGGAGTTTTATCAGATAATAAGGGATTTTTCAAGCATTTTGATTGCCTTTATTCTTCCTTTGATTATTCTTGTTTTATATAGGTACGGGGTTAATTTGGACACGGTTAAAGTTACTTTGGGGGTTAAAAATGATGATATTAACCCTAAAATATCTACCCTTATAAATTCTTTTGATCATAGTGATTATATTAAAACTCAATATTTTTTTGATAAAGATAAAATGTATAAAAAAATTCAAAATTCATACCTTAAAGGGGCAATTATATTTCCGAATGATTTTACAAAAAATCTTGTAAAGCAAAATTCTGCCGATGTTTTTGTAATTGCAGACGGTTCTGAAGCTAATCTTGCAAATTATGTTTCTGCATATTGCGGTGAAATTGTAAAAAATTGGTTAATGAATTCATCCGATTTTAAATATAATACTTCGAAAGATTTAATTTCAACAGATACAAGATATTGGTATAATCAAGATATTAATTCGCATCTTTTTATTTTGCCCGGATCTTTGGCAATTACGATGAATTTAATCGGAATGCTTTTAACAGCCCTCGTTATTTCAAGAGAATGGGAAAGAGGTACAATTGAATCTTTGTTTGCGACAAATATTACAAGAATGAATTTTGTCATAGGAAAATATGTTCCTTATTTTATATTGGGAATGGCATCTTTAATGTTCAATGTATTTTTGTGTATAAAGGTTTTTCAAATACCTTTTAAGGGTAATTTTTTAATTTTGTTTTTTGTTGGCGGTTTGTATCTTTTTTGTTGTCTTGGAGTTGGCCTTGCAATCAGTTCGTCTTATAAAGAACAATTTTCTTCTTCTCAAATGGCACTTTCTTTTGGGCTTTTGCCTGCTTTGATGCTTTCCGGTCTTATATATCCTATTTCTTCCATGCCTGTTATTTTTCAATATTTGACAATGATTTTGCCTCCTAGATATTTTATTATTTTTATTCAAAGTGAGTTTATGGCAGGAACAATTGCAAAAATAGTTGTTATTAATTCAATATTTATGAGTATTTTAGGAATATTGTTATTTCTTTTGGTTTATAAAAACATAAATTTAAGGCTTGAAAAATGCAAAACAGACTTATAAGAATTAAATCTTTAATAAAAAAAGAGTTTTTGGCTATTTTTAAAGATCCTAAAAATAGAGCTTTAATTATTTTTCCTCCCATAATTCAACTTTTTGTTTTTGCTCATGCGATAACTTTAGAAGTAAGAAATATTGATGTTTCCGTTTTGGATTATTCAAATACCGAATATTCAAGAGAACTTATTTCAAGGTTTTATAATTCAAAATGGTTTAGAAAAATTCAATTCAGATCTACCATGAAGGAATTAAAGAGCGATATTGATTTGAAAAATTCTCAGCTGGGGATAATTATTCAAAATGACTTTGCAAAAAAAATTAATGAAAAAACACCTTCGGAAATACTAATTATTACTGACGGCAGACAAACAAATTCTGCAAGCATAATTTCGGGATATGCAAATCAGATTGTAGGGCTTTATAATAGTGAACTTGAAAAAAAACTAAACATTAAAAAAACTAAAATTAATGTTATTACAAGAAATTGGTTTAATCCGAATATTGAATATAAGTGGTTTTTAACTGTTAGTATGATTGTTATGCTTTCGCTTGTTTTGAGTTTGCTTTTGAGTGCTTTATCTATTGCAAGAGAAAGGGAATTGGGAACTTTTGAGCAGCTTATGGTTAGCCCTTTAAATAATGATGAAATTTTGTTGGCTAAAACAGTACCGCCTTTAATTGTGGCATTTATTTCAAGTATTGTTATAACTTTAATTGTGTGTTATTTATTTAAAGTGCCTTTTTCGGGTTCAATTTTGCTATATTTGATTTCAACAATAGTTGCGCTTTTATCTATAGTTGGTGTTGGGCTTTTTATTTCTTCTTTGGCTTTTACTCAACAACAAGCAATTTTGGGCGTGTTCGCATTTCAAATGCCTGCGGTTTTGTTGTCGGGTTTTGTTTCTCCTGTTGAAGATATGCCGGTTTTTTTTCAATATCTAAGCTCTCTTAATCCTTTAAGGTATTATATGTTAATTATAAAAGGGATATATTTTAAAAATATGGACTTTGTTACCGTTTTTAAAAATTTAATTCCTTTGCTTATAATAGCTTTTATTACTCTTTTTATTGCAAGATGGAGCTTTAATAAAAAGTTAAATTAAAAGCAGGCTATTTGCCTGCTTTTAATTGTTTTTAATCATATTCAGGATGATATAATTCAAATGCCCAATATCCAAAATTGCTTGCATCAATTGCTCGTCCTTCGCCTGTGAACCAATTTGCAAACTGACCGGAATTAGTTGTATGAACTCTGTTTTCAAGTGTTTGAAGGAAAGTTGGATTTTTTGTTGTTCCGAGAGTTCCATCTTCTAAGGTTGCAGTTAATTCCTTGGTTGTTGTGGTCTTTGGTTTAGCTGCTGCTTGAGCTGTTGCACCTTCTGTTGTACTTTGAGCTGCTGCTGTACCTTCTGTCTTTGCTGTTGTTGAACTTGCTTCAGTTTGAACTTGCTCGGTTTTAGTTGTCGAACTATACCTATATGGATTGTTTGCTGAATATCTTTGAGTAGTTGTTGTGCCGTCTGCCCATTTTTGATTTTCAATAGTTATTCCGGTTCTACCGTTTGTTCTTGTGGTTACTTGATCTATAACATCACCGTATTGTGTTTTTCCTTGAGCTTGAGTAGTGGTTGTATCTGTCGTTGCAGTTGGTTCGGCTTTTTTATATGTTGTTGTTGATTTACTTGTTTTATCTGTTCCAAAGGTTGCATTTGTTTTGCTTTCGGCACTTTCTACTTTAACGGTACCTCTTCTTGTAGTTTCCGTAACTTCACTATGTTTATGGGTGCCGAATCTGTATGAATCGGTTGTTGTTTTTGTTGTTGCACTACCTACGGGTTTTTCAACAATTTGTTTTGAAGTCATTGTAATACCTCTATTTCCGTAAGTAGTAGTTGTTGTTTGTTCTGTTAAAACACCGTTTTTAGAAACTGTTTCAACTTTAACTTCGCTAATTTTATATCCGCTTGAATTGTATGTGGTTGTTGTATTACCGCTTTTAACAGTATATCCTTCAGGTACTTTTGAGATACCTTCGCCACCTTTTTGTAATTTTTCAAGCATTGCTTTCGCTTCATTTGCAGCATTAGTTCTTAAAGCTTTTCCTTCTTTAGAAAAATATCTTTCAAAGAAGCTTTTTCCATTTGAATCTTTTCCAAGCGAATCTATTTTCTTTTGAACAGAATCTGCAAAACCATCTATTTTTCCTTTTATTTTAACTCCTGTATTTGTAATTTTATTTCCTAAATAGCCGATACCTTCATTTTTAATTCCAACAATTGTGTCTTTTCCAAATTTAAAAATATTTTTGCCCAGATTTCCAAGAGCTTTTGCTACTGCTCCAATATTACTTGTTGTTTCTTTAATAAATTCGCCTGCTATTTGACCCGGTGAGGCTTTACTTCTTAATAAATTAATAGTTGATGAACCGCCTGCAACTTGGCTTTTTAGAAGCTTAGCCGATCCTCTTAAACCGAATAGAGATACTCCTGTTTGAAATGCACCGCTTCCGATATTTTCCCAGGCATATTTAGCTTCTGCGTCGCTTGTTGCATCGTTTGCAATTGAAATTGCATTTCCGATTTGTTTAACTCCATTAAATACTCCTAAAGCTGCTAAAGCTCCCATTGCAAGTGGTCCAATACCAGGCATACAGCAAAGAGCTGTCATTGCGATTGCTTGAACCGGATTTTCTATAATTGCTTTTGGAATACTTAAAATTGAATTAACAACCCCCTTTGCTGCATATTTAATATTTTCCCAAAATGAGAGTTTTCCGTCATCTGAACCATCTGTACATTTGTACTTGTCATAAATATCTTCATCATAACCTTGTTGGTCGTAAATTGAAGCGTCAGATGCTCCTGTGCTACTTTGACTGCTTGTTCTTGCTAATTGAGCAGTTGCTCGGTTAGTATAATCATTAACCAAGCTTGTCCATGAATTTTCTAAGCCCAGTCCGCTTGTCATTTGTGTGTGCTCCTCCTAATAATATAAACCCCTATAATTGAATAAAGTTTTTTTGTGCTTAAAAATTGTCATGGAATTATGTTTTTTTTAATCATTGTAAACATTTGTTAATATAAATTAGCTTATGTGAGGGATATTTTTTTTAAACTCTAAAGATAAACTTTTAAAAAAAAGGAGAAAAATATGACAGAAAAGTATATATGCAAAGTTTGTGGCTATATTTATGATCCGAAAGAAAACAATGACGTTGCTTTTGAAGATTTAAATTCTGATTGGATATGTCCTTTATGTGCTGCCCCAAAAGAAGAATTTAGTAAAATACTTTAAGTTTAGAAAAATAAATATAGCAAAATTTTTTATTTTCTGCTTTTATATACATTGGCGAAAGTAAAAATACTATGTTAATTAATAATAATACACACCTTAATTTTAAATCTTATAAAATTTCAAATAAAACATCTCAAGAGAAAAATAAGGATAAGTATTCAAACATTAAGTCATTAGCAGGAGCAGTCGCCGGTGCAGGTATTGCTATGTTAGTGTCTGCAAAAGCTTTTAAACACTCTATCATTCCTGATAGTAAAATGCTTCCAAAGTCTACCTTGAGAGATGTTAGTGAAATGTTACTTATGGCAGGCGGCGCAAATCTGGGCGGTGTTCTTGCAGGTTCAATTGGTGCAACTGATAAACAGAAGAAAAAGAAGCGTAAAGAAGCAATGTTTCAAATAATGAATACTTCAATTCCTATGTTGATGGTTACAGGCGCAATTAAAACTTGTGAAAATGTGAAAGCATTAAATAAAAACTCAACCAAGATTATTGCTTCAATTGTGGCTATGCTTTCGGGTGCTGCTATTGCAACCGGAATTACAAATGCAACTAAAAAAGAAGGTGAACCTTTAAGGAAATATACAATTAAAGATTCGCTTGCAAACTTTGATGATATTGTTGCAACAATAAAATTGGGCTTTAAAAGGCTTGCAGAGTATATTCCTGTTGATGTTTTGCTGCCAATTATATATGTCTATAACGGATATCGTTCAGGAAGTAAAGACTAATTTTTACATTAATTTTTTTTCTATGCTATAATCCCTTATGTCAATAAATAATGGGATTTAACTATGGAAAAATTTTATACTACTACTGCAATTGATTATGTAAATGGTGCGCCTCATATAGGTCATGCTTATGAAAAGATTTTAACCGATGTTATTACAAGGCATTTTAGTCAAAGAACAGATGATGCTTATATGCTCACCGGAACAGATGAACATGGGATTAAGATACAAAAAACATCAAGTGCAGCAGGAATTAGCCCAAAAGAATTTTGCGATATGAATGCGCAAAAATTTATTGATTGTTGGAATTTGCTCGATATAAACTATTCTCAATTTATAAGAACAACTGATGAATATCATAGAAAAACAGTTCAGAAGATTTTTAAAAAACTTGTTGAAAAAGGTGATATTTATAAAAATTCATATACAGGTTTGTATTGTGCGGGTTGTGAGGCTTTTTTAGCAGAAAAAGATTTAGATGAAAACGGATGTTGCCCTGTACACAAGAAAAAGCCTGAACAGGTTTCTGAGGAAAATTATTTTTTCAAATTAACAAAATATAAAGACGCTATATTGAAACATATAAAACAAAACCCTGATTTTATAATACCCGCCTTTAGGGCGAACGAGGTTATAAATCAGCTTGAAAATATTGAAGATATATCAGTTTCAAGGGCAAAAACGAATGTAAACTGGGGAATAGATGTACTGGATGATTCTGAGCAGGTTATTTATGTTTGGATTGACGCGCTTTCAAACTATATAACTGCGCTTGGATATGATATTGAAAATCCGTCAGAAAAATTTAAAAAATATTGGCCTGCCGATGTTCAAGTTATCGGAAAGGATATATTAAAATTTCACAGTATATATTGGCTTGCAATTTTGATGGCATTGGAATTGCCTTTACCTAAGCATATTTTAGCTCATGGTTGGATTACGATTGACGAAGCTAAAATGTCTAAATCTTTAGGCAATGTTGTATCGCCCGAAAACGTTATGAAAGCTTATGAATTAGCTCACCCCGATGCTTTTAGATACTATATGTCAACTGCTGCTCCTGTTGGACGTGATGGAAATTATTCGGATGAGGATTTTAAAGAAAAAGTTAATGCTCACCTTGCAAATTCAATGGGCAATTTATTGAATAGAACTCTGTCTATGCTTGTAAAATATTTTGATGGTGAAATAAAGTCTGAATTTATTCAAAAGTCTCCTCTTTTTGATGATGCAATGAGGACTATTCAAGAAGTAAAACATCACTTTGATTATTTTGAAGTTCAGGAAGCCGGTTTAAAAATAAACGAATTGGTTGACAAAACAAATAAATATGTTACGGATAATGCACCTTGGACACTTGCAAAAGAAGGTAAAATGGTTGAGTGTGGTAATGTTTTATATACTGTGCTTGAAGTTATGTGTATAATATCATCTTTAATTTATCCATATTGCCCAAATATTGCTCGTTCAATGGCAAAACAATTAAAGTATGACATTAATTTGAAATTAGATGATATTAAAACCGATAACATTAAAATCGGTAAGCTGATTTCAAAAGAAGAAATATCTCCTGTATTTTTAAGAATAGATAGTGAACTTGCAGATAAGAAAAAATAATTTATAGGCTTATATAGTGTTTAATCAGATTTAAAATGTTTTCGTATTGATTAATCATAAATACGACGCTTATTGATATAACAAGCCCTATGATTGCTTTAGACAAGTCTTTGATTAGGTGTTTGTACACTTTCTTTTCTGTAATAAAGCGTAATCTGTTGTATAAAGCTATTTCTCTACCTGCTAAAACTCCTAAAAATACCCAAGTTGTTGACATTGGAATATTATTTACGTTTTGAAAATATAGAAGAATTAAGGTATACACGCAATCTATAACGGTTGCGCTTCTTGGGTCTTGCGTGTTGGTTTTTAATTTAACAATATTTTGAATTTCGCCGCCTCTTTTGTAACACAAGATAAATAATAAAGCCAAAAATACTGATAAACTCAAAATTAATTGTAATAGAGTTAATTTTCTTGGAAGATAAATAAATAATACCGCACCATCTTGTAATAGCCATGCGCTCCATAAGAAAGCCGTTGAAATCCATTTTGCTACTATCCAAGGAGTTGGTATGGGTTTATTTTTCATATATAAAAATATTTTTTCGACTTTTCTTGCTATAAAAAAGTACAAAAATAATGACGCGATAAGTGCTGAAACATATCCAATAAATGATTTTGCAATCATTAAACCGATAACCGTGTTGGATGAAAAAACGCTTACAATTAAAAAAGCTGTTGCAACGGGAATGCCTTTTTTTGTTAAATATAAAAGTACTAATGGGGGTAAAATATGCCACCAGTAGAATGTTTGAGCATGTGGAATTCTATCCAGTCGGTGAAAAGCCATGTCTCCGTCGTTTACAATCCATCCTATTGTAAAAGTTAAAACCATAACAGAACTCACATACAGCCAAATTTGCCAAACAGGTCTATCTTTGGTGGTGTTTAAAAAAGTGCCTAAAGTTTGAATGGCATCATTTGAAACGCATGCATAAAGGGATAATAAAAACCCTGTAATCATAAATATGAAGCTTGGTGTAATTTCTATCATAAAACCTTCAAAATAAATTATACATCAAGTGAGTTCATAATTTCGTCACTTGCTTCAAAATTTGAATAAACATTCTGAACATCATCATGCTCATCTAATTTTTCAAGAAGAAGCACAACTTTTTTTGCAATGGCAGCATCGGTAATTTCACAAGAATTTGAAGGAATTCTTGTGAGCTCGGAGCTTTTTAATTTGTATCCTAGTTTTTCAAGCCCTTCTGCTGTTTGTTGCAAGTTTTCGGTAGTTGTTTTGATTTTGTAATCTCCTTCTTCTTCATCTTCCCAGACATCCATGGGATCAAAATCCATACTATCTTCAAAGAGTTTATCAAAATCAAACATTTTAACTTCTTCTTTTGAGCGTTTGTTTGCTTCAACAGGTTTATCAATTGAAATTAGTCCGCAAGGTTCAAAAATCCAGCCTACACAACCTGTTTCACCTAAGTTGCCACCGAATTTTGTAAAATAACTTCTAATGTCGCCTGCAGTTCGGTTTCTGTTGTCTGTGGCAGCTTCAATAAATATTGCTACTCCACCTGCGCCGTATCCTTCATAGGTGATTTCTTCAAAGTTATCTCCTTGTGAATTGCCACAACCTTTGTCTATTGCTCTTTTTATTGTATCATTTGGAAGGCCGCCTGCTTTTGCTTTTTCAACAGCTGTTCTTAGGCGAAAATTACCGCTTAAGTCCCCGCCACCTATTTTTGCAGCAATAATTATTTCTCTTGAAAATTTAGCAAAATTTGCACCACGAGCAGCGTCTGTTTTTGCTTTTTTGTGTTTTATATTTGCCCACTTGGAGTGTCCTGACATAATTAATTCCTTATTTTATTCTTTTCCTTAATTAAATCATAGGGATAAGGAATTATCAAGATTTGATAAAAATGCTGGCTTTTTTTGTTTTATTTTTGTTAGAATAAAGTTATGCAAAATGAACTTTCAAGATTGGATTACATTAGAGAATTAATAGCGGATTGCAGATATGATGATGCAATGGAGATGTTGTCAATTGCAACCGAAGAAGAACCTGACAATATTGACTATAATTATGAATTAGCCAGAATATTTATGGAGTTGGGTAATTACGCTTCTGCAATTTCTAATTTAGAATTAGTAACAGAAAAAACAAGAAATCATTTGTTGTATTATATGTTAGGCGAAGCATATCAGGCAGATGAGCAAATTGACAAAGCAATTGGTGCATATTTAAAAGCAATTATGTTAAACGAGAAGTTTGCAATTTGTTATAAAAAACTTGGTATACTTTTCCTTGGCAGGAAAGATGAAGTTTCTGCAGTTGAATATTTTGAAGACTATCTGAAATTAGACATACCTGAAGATGAAAAAGAATCGGTTAGAAAAATTTTAGATAGGATTAAAAAATGACAAGAGAAGTTAAAATTTACACGCTTGATTATTGCCCTTTTTGTCAAAAGGCAAAGATGTTTTTTGATGAGCACAATATAAAATATGAAGAAATTTCATGCGAAGAAAATGAAGATGAAATGAGAGAAAAATTAACCAAAGAGTATCATCTTTCTTATCTTGCAACATTTCCGCAAATTATAATTGACGGTAAAAACATTGGTGGTTATACTGATTTAATTGAAAAATTTCAAAATAATGAAATTTCTTTTGATTAATTAGAGATATTTTTTAATATTAGAGGTTATGGCGGATTTTGCAAGCATTCCTACCATAACTTCTTTTACTATGCCATCTTTGAATATTAAAATACTAGGAAGTGCTGAAATTCCGTATTCTTTTGCGGTATTCATATTTTTATCTGCATCGATTTTTACAAATTTAACCGAATCTTTAAATTCGTTTTGCAGTTGTTCTAAAACGGGAGCTATTTTTCTGCAAGGTCCGCACCAAGGCGCCCAAAAATCAACAACAACCGGAATTTCTGAATTTATTACTGTTTGTTCAAAATTATTATCATTTATTTCTAAAATTTCGCTCATGGAATTCTCCTTATTTTTTTGTATGATTATATCATGGATATCAATAAAATATATTCGATTTTAAGGGAAGAATTTAATGCTAACCGTTTGGAGCATAGTGAATTTGTTGACTTTATGGAGAATGTCAAAAATCCTTATATTGTTTTAATATGTTGCATTTTATCCCTTAGAACTAATGACAAAACAACAATTAAAGCTTCCAAAAGAATGTTAGAACTCGGTAAGACCCCTGATGAGATTTCAAAATTGGATGTTGATACTTTGTCTTGTGCAATTTATCCTGTTGGTTTCTATCAAAATAAAGCTGAGCAAATTATTAATCTTTCAAAAATACTTGTTGAAAAATATAATTCAAAAGTTCCTGATGAAATTGATGAATTAATTAAGTTCAAGGGAGTTGGAAGAAAAACTGCAAATCTTGTTTTAACAAAAGGGTTTAATAAACCTGCAATATGTGTAGATGTTCATGTACATAGAATTTCAAATCGTCTGGGTTATGTTAAGACAAAAACTCCGGATGAAACGGAGTTTGAATTAAGGAAAATTCTTCCTAAAAAATATTGGATTGATTTCAACACTTTTCTTGTAACTTTGGGACAGAATGTTTGCAAACCGCAAAAACCAAAATGCGATATTTGTCCGATTGCAAAATTCTGTGCAAAAGTTATTTCTTAGATTTTAAGCTCGTTTATAACGTAATCCAAGTGTTCTATATTTGATGAAATTATATTGCTGTTTTTTACTCTGAAAACAAGTTTTCGATAACAACTTACAGCGGTGACTTTTTCTTTTATAAGCTCGGATATAAATTCAAGTGCTGCAATGTCATCTGTTTCTCTTGCTGTTTTGTAGAGTTCATGGACTTGCGTTAACATAAATTCTTCGTGAGAAAGTGCTGTTGAAAAAATATCAGATACATTAATCCAATCTATGGAAGGTTCTTCTATTTTTGAAAAAGTAAGTTTTTCATCTCTTAATATAATGTAATCATAAATTTTTTGTGCGCAATTAAGTCTTTCTGAAGCTTTGTGTTTCATAAATTTTGAAAATCCATTCATTGCTATTTCATCAAAATATGTTGACATTGCAAAGTATAAATATGCGCTGTAAAACTCATGATTAATTTGTTTATTAAATGCTTGTATCAATTTAGTTTCCATCTTAAATCCCTCTTAAAGTTTTTATATTTCTGTTTTTGTTGTCCAAGCGCCATCTTTATTGCAATATAATCTTATGTAAAATCCTTCATTGCAGTGGCATTTGAAAACCATTTCCGGAGTTTCGTTTTCATCTAAAAATTTCTTTTTGGTGTATTTTTTATCTTTTGAAATAGCTTCTATAAATTCGATATGATGTTCATGATTCATAACATGATTGAATTTTACTGTAATTGTTTTTTCTCCGTTTTCATGTTCTTTTTTCTCAACATGAGCAAAATGAGCATTTTCCGGCATAGCTTCATTTTCTTTTACAAGATGCATATCTTCATTGCAGCACACTAACGTACCCATTCCTTCATGTTCAATTTCTACAAGATTATTACAGATTTCGCATCTGTAAAGTTCAAGTTTTTGTGTCATTTTTTTCTCCTTTTTTTACCTTGTTAAATTTTTGCACAGGGTAAAATCAAAAGAAATTAGTGACTTCGGCTAGGTCCTTTATGGTGATTGAGATAAGGTGAATAATCCTGCTGTATAATGTCTCTATATTGGTTGTTATTTTTTAAATTCTGTAAAAATTTCATGATTTCATATCTGGCAAAAGCTTCTTCGTTATCTTCATCTGTTTCTGATAATATTGATGAAATTTCTTTATACCATTGAGGAAGCTTGCAAGATGTTGATTTGGCTTGATTTTCTACTCCCATTAGAAAAGTTTCAAGTTCTTTTTTTGAAATTTTATAATTTAAATAGTCGTTTATGTAGCCAATTGTTGCGTTTTCAATATCTTTATTTTTTTTATTTTTTTTATTGAAGGATAAATATGGGTTCGATATATTGTTTAGTCTTAGATTTATGTGCATGTGTGTTTCCTTTTGTTGGATATAAAACACATAATAAAATTAATTTGCTTCTTTAAAATACTTAAAAGGAATAAAATTTCTATTTACATCTTTTTCAGAAGAACCTTTGATTGTCACAAGTTTACCATCTTTATTGAATACAGCGTTTATAAAATCATACTTGCCTTTATATGGAATTATCAATGACGTATTTCCGAGTGAAGTTTTTCCCCAAGGCAAATATAACCCTGCTGTTCCAAAAGAATCGTTTATTTGAGGATGGTGGCTTGTTGGTATTGATTGAGAATTTATGTTTTCTTGTATGCTGTCTAATATTTTTTTTATTTCATTAAAATCAATTGAACCATCTTCTTTTTTTCCGTATCTTTGAATCAGTCTGTGCATTACATGAATTGCCGAATAAGGTGAATCGTTAAAATTGTCAAATTTCAAGAATTTTTGTCCATCTTTTTCGGTTACTCTGATATTTAACGGACTAATAAAATCATAACTCTTTATTAAATCCAAGTATTTTTCTATATCTTCATATGTCAAAATAGTTTCAGCTTCTAGTCTTCCGTTTAAAGCTGAAGTATACAATTTGCATATTTTATTTTTTCTATCAACCATAAAGTTTGAAATTGTAAAAAGACTATCTTTTGCTTCTTGCAACGTAGATAAAGGCTTTAGAATTGGCCTTATTTCTAAATCCATTAATGCGGTATTTGCTTTTTGAGCTCCTTGAATTGCTTCTTGTAGCCCTCTTAAAATATTTTCAAATATTATTGAGTCATCTTCGTTAAGAGCTGCTTTTTTTCTAAGATATTTTATTTGAGGTATGATTTTTTCGTAGTCTTTTGTTATTGGTGTATCTTCACCATATTGTTTAAATAAATCTTGTAATCTGTTTATTGCAAATTCTATATTGGAGCAATATCTGTTATATTTGGCAATTTCAGTGGATTTTCTTGCTTGTATACTATCGGATAATTTTAAAAGACCTTCTTCATCAATGTAAAATTCTTCTCCGTTTGAAGATAATATTTTACATAAGTTTTTAAAACTAATTTTTTGTGGCGTATCCGAATCCAGATATACCCTTCTTCTTGTTAGTTGATTTGCCGCATTATAAAAATAGGTTTTAACTGCTCCTGTAATTTTGCTTGTGACGGGTATATTTAATGTTTGCACAAACCCCCAAGGTGTTTTTCCGGTAAAAGAAATATCTCTTTTATTTGATTTTTCAAATGTATCTGGCTTACTTTTAAAGATATATCTTTTATCTGTTGCACTGCTTTTAGGTTTGCTTGTTGAAAACTTTGATTCTGTTATAGAATTTAGCTCCATATAGTAATAAAGTTTCTTTTTTAAAATAAATTGCTTACATTTAACTTTAAAAATATGCTATAATACAATCGTAGTTTGTGGAGAATTTTATGGCTCGTATTTTAATTTCAATGAAAGATAATTTTTTAAAAACCATAGATGAGCTTGCAATAAAAGAACAAAGAACTCGTTCAGAATTTGTGCGTGAAGCATTAAGGGAATATATCAAAAAATCAACAAAGGTTGCTCCAAAAAATGCTCAAAAAAATGCTGATATTTTAGAAAATTTACTAGACTAACTACATTGCTCTATATTTTGCAAGACTAATTAAATATATCTGTATTTCTAATGGTTCAAGATTAAGTTTAAGCTTATTTTTTTCTGTTTTTGCATGTTCTTTTGCATTAATTATGGAAAATAAGTAATCTTTTTTTAAATAGTCAGATTTAACCTCTGCTTTTTGTGAATTTTTTTCATCTAATGAACCCACTACAATAAGTTCTCTATCAAAATTTTTGATTTTGTATGCAAAAACATTGTCATTATTGGTGTTTAGCAATGAAAATTTGCCATCTTTAATTAAATCAGAATTTCTTTTTTTAAAGTTTATTGCTTTTAGGTATTGATTTTTTAATTTTGGATATTTTCCATTTGGACTCGCATTTAAGTTAAAAATGTCAAACATACCCGAATGTACGAAATAATATTCGTCATCTGTGTATGTTTTTTGGGCTTTTTTGTTTTCGTAAGAGTATGTATAATCATCTCCTGTTGAAAAACCGTCAAGAAAATATGCGTTTTGTTTTAATGTTGCATTTAGCCATAAAACCATATTCCAGTAATTTTCTCCTCTTAAAATGGGAGCTTGTTGGTCGTGTGTTGCAATAGCTGACATTATTGAAGAATTTTTGTTTCTTTTTAAAATTTTTTGATTTTTTTCAATTTTTAAATCAAATTCTTTTTTTGTTTTGATACTTTTAAAATCACTCCAAGATCCATAATAGCAGTCAAATCCGGCAGCTAAAAGTTCATCTATTGAGGTATAATGATTAATTATTCCTTTTGCCGGATTTTCCCATTCGGGATTAGCCTCTGCTAAAAATAAGAAGTCTTCATTTTTTTGTCTTGCATAAGTTATTAAATTTTTCCAAAAAGCATAAGGTTTAATTGCTGCAACATCTGCTCTAATTCCGTCAAAACCAAGGTCTTGAGCAAGGTCAATGAAGTTTTTGAAGTTTTTTAATACTTCATTGTTTAAAGTTTTGTCACGATTATAAATTTTAAATAACCTAACATCTGCCCAATCAGCAGGTACAAGTGATTCATTGTTTTTATCTTTTAAAAACCAGATGGGTTTTTTCAGACTTAAATCATATGAACCACAACAGGGTAAATCAATTATTGTTTTTAAACCCAATTTGTGAGCACAATCAATAAATTCTTTTGCTTCTTCGTATACGGTAGTTTCGTTGTTTATATCATCTAAAAAAGGACTTATTTCTGTAAAACTATCCATCGCATATAATGAGCCAGCTGTTCCAAGTGCTTTTAATTTCCCTGTTTTTGTAATTGGAAGAAGATAGATTGTATTAATACCTTCTTCTTTAAGAGATTTTAATTTATCTTTAGCGTTTAAGAAAGTGCCTGAAATATCTCCTTCTTGAACATCTATTATTCCGTTTGAATTTTTATCTGTTGCACCAAAATTTCTTATGTTTATTGTGTAAATTATTGCTTCGTTGTTTTTAAAAAGTTCTCTAAGGCTAACATTTGCTTCGTTTCCAAAAGCTAAATTGCCTGACATAAAAAAACTAAATAATCCTATAATAGCCGTAATTCTTTTCATAATATAAAAGTATATAGTAAAAACAAATTTATTGTATAATGTAATAGTATTAGGTTTTATTAGGTTTAAAAGCGGAATTTATATGAAAAAATTTTATAATATATTTAAAAATGAGGACATTTTTCATTCTTCAAAACCTGCGTCTATAAGCGCGTTTTTGTTGGTTGCAATTATTTTGACAGCATTGCTTTCAATAAGATACTATCTTTATCAAAACATTATTACTAACGGCATTGCGCAAAAAACAATATATGCAAAAAATAGTTTTGAAGTTGTTGATAAACAAAGAACAGAATTGATAAAGCGTGAAGTTGCAAATAAAATTCGTCCTGTTGTTGCGCCTGTTGAAGGAGATTATATAAAGATAGATTTACAAAAAGCAATAGATGACATTGAGAGGATTAAAAAAGATAATAAAACATATCAAACAAAACAAAAAGAACTTTCGGATCTCCTTGAAATAAACGATGCCGAAAGAAAAAATAAAGCAATTGCCTTTATACTTTCAACTTCTGAAGCTAATTTAACATCTGCCTTTACTAACACTAAATTTGTCTTGAATGAGCTTTTGAATGTTGGGGTTTTTGATACGGATGTTTCAAATTTTATAACTGATAGCTACATAGATAAAGCACTTGGTATGCATATTAAAAAAACTCAATACCCCTTAATTATAGGCTTAATTGAGCACTGTGTAGTTCCAAATCTAATTATAGATGAATATGCAACGGAAATTGCAAGAAAAAATGCAAAAAACGCTGTTAAACCTTATGTTGTATCTTTTAAAAAGGGTGATAAGATTTTAACCTTAGGTGAAAAAGTAACCCAATTAAAAAAAGATGCACTAAAACAATCCGGATACAATGCTTTCGAATTAAATAGAGACGGTGTTATCGGGATTTTTGCTCTTGTGTGTTTATCTATGTATTCTTTGATACTTTATATAAAAAAATATGAAAAAAAATACTATACTCCAAGATATATGGCTTATGTTGCAATGTCGTCGATTATATTGACCTATGTTTGCATTTTAATATCTAATTCGGGATATGTGTCAAATTATCTTATGCCATTCGCTGCGTTTACAATGATTTTAGCGATTTTTACAAATCCTATTTTGTCATTTTTGGTTTCGATTTTGATGCTTGGAATATTGTCTATTACTTTATTTTTTGATTCTCAAATTTTTTACGTATTTATTTGTGCAATATTATCATCCAGTTATCTTGTTTCAAAAATGTCATATTCAAAGCGTATGGATATTATTTGGTGCGGAATTCAAATCGGCATAGTTATGTTTTTTGCAATGTTGTTTGTTTCGCTTTTTGAAGTTCAAACAGAAGCACTTACAAGGTTAATTCATTTTCAACCGCAAAATCCAGTTTTGGGTTTGATTAACGGTTTAATATCTTCAATGATAGCAATGTTTTTAATTCCCATAATTGAAAAAATATGTAAAATAGTTTCGCCTTATGCTTTAATTGAGCTTGCAGATCAAAATCAAGAGCTTTTATCAAAAATGAGAAGCTCTGCACCGGGAACTTTTCACCATTCACTTATGGTTGCAAACTTATGTGAAGCAGCTGCTGCAGCAATAGGTGCAGATTCAATTTTGGCACGTGTCGGAGCTTTTTATCATGATATAGGTAAACTTCAAAGGCCATTGTTTTTTATAGAAAATCAATCATATTTTGGAGTTGAAAATCCCCATACAACACTTACTCCTCGTCAAAGTAAGATGGTTATTACTTTGCACACCAAAGATGGAGTCGAAATGGCAAAAAAATACGGTTTGCCTCAAGTTGTAATTGATTTTATTCAACAGCACCATGGTGAAAGTTTGGCGGGTCATTTTTATAATAAGGCTATTGAACAAGAAGGAGCGGAAAATGTTCAAGAAGGTCAATTTAGATATCCCGGTCCAAAACCGCAAACAAAAGAAACTGCTATATTAATGCTTGCTGACGCACTTGAAAGTGCTGTCCGTTCCTTGAAAAAGCCGACTCAAGAGGAAATTGAAGCTATTGTTAATAAAATATTTACCGAAAGACTTAATGACGGACAATTATCGGATAGTCCTTTAACGTTGAAGGATATTAAAATTATTGCTATGACTTTTAATAAGATTCTTCGTGGAATGCAACATGAAAGAATTAAATATCAAGAAAGAGTGATAAACGAAATAACTGATAAAAATAAAATAACAATTCAAAATCCGGCAGATGATGAATTTGAAAGAAAAATACAAGAGCTTCAACAAAAGGCGCAAAAGAAAGAAGAAGATGAAAACTAGTTTCACTTTAACAAAAATTGATGATATTAATCTTAAAAAATATAATATAATTTTAAAAAATTATAAAGATGACATAAAAAAAATGTTGGAGATTATTCTTGGGTGCGATTGCCTTAAAAGCAGTAAAATTTTTTCATCTTTAATTTCAAAAATTCGTTTTGATGTTTCATTTTGTAATGATGAAACAATAAGACAAATAAACAGAGATTATAGAAATAAAGACAAGGCGACAGATGTTATAACTTTTTCTTTGTTTTACGATGATGTTAATTCACAAGTGCATAGAAAAACTGCGGATTTAGGACAGATTATTGTTTCTGTTGAAACGGCCGAAAAACAAAGACAAAATAATGATTTAAGAAAAGAGATTTTAACGTTAATTTGTCATGGAATTTTGCATTTAATCGGATTTGACCATTTAACAAAAAAGGATTACGATTTTGTTGTAGGGGTTCAAAATAAAGTCATTGAGGAATTATGAATAAATTTCAATCAAGAAATTTTCAAAAAAGTTTGATGTATGCGCTAAACGGATTGAGGCTTGCTTTTCGTTCGCAAAGAAATTTTAGAAAGCATCTTTTGATTGCTTTTTTAACTTTTTCTGTTGCGTTTTTTTTAAGAGTTTCAATAGTTGAATTTTGCATAATTATTTTTGCAAACACTTTTGTTCTTGTGATGGAGATGATTAATTCTGTTGTGGAATTTGTTATTGACGCTTATTATAAAAATAAATGGGCAAAGCTTGCAAAACTTTCAAAAGATATTGCAGCAGGTTCGGTTCTTTTATCGGCATGTGCAAGTGTTGTTATTTCGTTTTTGATATATGGCAGTAAAATTTATGAACTATATTATAAATAAGGAGCAAATATGGAAAAAAGTTTTATATCATTAGCCCCCGAATATTTTAAAGGGGGGTATTCGTGTTCTGAATCTATTGCAAGAGCGGCAGTTGAGTTGGGTTTAGCGGGCGATGATTTTGTATCTATTGCTACATCTTTCTCTGGAGGTATGGGTGAAAGATGTTTGTGCGGTGCTGTTGCTGGTTCTCAAATGGTTTTAGGCTTATTGCATGGTAAAAATAAAGATAATACAGCAAGAACATTGGCAAAAGAGTTTTATGCTCGTTTTGTAAAAAATCATAAAGTCGCTTGTTGCAAAGTTTTATCGGCAGGTTTTAAAGACTTTCATTCTCCCGAAAGAAGATTGCATTGCGTGAATATTGTTGCTGAGTGTGCTGCGATTTTAGATGAAATGCTGTCTGAAATAAAAGAAGGTACATTAATAAGTAAATAATTTACATATTAATGTATATTACATGAAAGCGACTTTGATACCGTTTAAAGTTTGGATTAAATTATCAATAGAAGCTATATCGCCGTTTTTCGCTTTTATAAATTTTAAAAGCAGGTCTTTTGTTGTTGGATTTTCAAGCAATTTAGCAATTTGCTCTGCTTCTTCTTTTGTAAAATTGTAATTATTTTCTAATATTTCATTTAGAATAAGTTTTTCATATATGCTGCCATATCCTGTTAGAAGCCAGTTTATATTTACATTTAATTTTTCCGATAAAAGCTTCAGGAATTTTTCATTTGGAGGGTTCTCGTTTCTTTCGTATCCTCCTATTGTTCTAACGGGAATATTTAAAATTTCCGCAAGTTTTTTTGCTGTTAATTTCTTATCTTGTCTTATAAACTTTAATCTTTCGCCAATTGACATATTTAATAACTAATCTATGTAATACCAGTTGACAAATTTACATATTAATGTAATAATTAATTTAACACAATAAACTTGTCTACAACATGTTACCACAAAAGCAGTATTAGCTTTTTTATTGTGTTGCTTAATTTACAAAACTTACAAAAATTTAAAGGTTGTATGAAACAATATGGATATTTTGCGCATTGTTTGCGTATTTGTTTTGCTGTAAATAATAAAAAACTTTTAGCTTTCTCTCTAATCGAGTTAATGATTAGTTTAATTACAATATCTTGTATAGTTGCAGCATTTATGCCTGTAATATCAAAAAAATTATCAAGTTCTAATGTTACAATAAGCGGAAATAGTGTATCTGATATAACAACAGAATGTTCTGATAAATTTTCATCAAATTGTAAACTATGTACTAAATCATATTGTATTCAATGTGAACTTAATTCTTGTTCAACAGGAACTTATACTGAAAATAAATCCTGTTCTTGTAAAGATTGCAGTAATCTTTTTTCAAACTGTATTGAATGTGATAGTACAAAATGTACAAAGTGTAAAGATAATAACTACTACATTAAAAACAATAAATGTGAATCCTGTCCAATAAATAAAATATGTGATGGAATTAATGCCTATGATAAAAGTTATTGCACAAATCCCCCAAGTGGATATTATTGCGACGGGAATAATATAAGAAAATGCGTGGATAAATACGATATGCATTGCGCTACATGTAATAATTTAAAATGTTTAAGCTGCAGCAGTTCTTTTTATCTTGACGGCAACACTTGCAGAAGCTGCAACAGTACTTGTGCAACTTGTCAAAATTCAACTTCATGTCTTACTTGTGCTTCGGGCAGATTATTCGACAGCAATAATACTTGCACTACTCTTTGTTCAAAATTAATGACAAATTGCGACAGATGCACGAGTTCAACTGTTTGTACACATTGTATCGGGGGATATTTTTTAAATTCGCAAAACAAATGTTCGT
>CALUZA010000019.1 GCA_944325185.1 Candidatus Gastranaerophilales bacterium
CGCTTGTTAAGTTTAAGCCTAAACCACCTGCTTTTAAAGACAAAATCATTATCTTATGGTTAATATCTTCTTGGAAATTTTTAATTATTTCTTCCCTTTGTTTTACATTTAAACTTCCATGGAAAAACAAAGGATTAAAAGAATATTCTTCTTTTATTATATTTTCAAGAATTGAACCCATTTCTTTATATTGTGTGAATACAAGAACTTTTTCGTTATTATCCAGAATATTATTTAAAATATCTATTAATTTTTGACTTTTTCCGGATGCATTTGCGCTCATATCTCCATATTTAAGATAATGATATGGATGATTACACACTTGTTTTAAATTTGTTATAAGTTTAAATATTGCACCTCGTCTGCCCATTTTATTATCGGATTTTGCAATATTTTCCATAGATTGTTTCAAGATTCTTTCGTACAGTGCGATTTGAGGTTTTGTTAAATAACAATAATCATCAAGAACAACTTTTTCAGGTAAATCTGAAATGATTGTTTTATCTGTTTTTAAACGTCTCAACATAAAAGGACTTATTGCTTTTTTAAGTTTTTGCGCACGTGTCAGTTCTTTAAATCTTTCAATAGGTATTGAATAATTTTTACTAAAATCACTTAGAGAACCTAAATATCCTTTATTTATAAAATCAAAAATTGACCATAATTCTGATAATCTGTTTTCAACAGGAGTACCTGTCATTGCAACTTTCATTTGAGCTTTTATAGCTTTAATTGCTTGTGTTTGACTTGTTGAAGGATTTTTAATGTTTTGAGCTTCATCAATAATTAGAATATCCCAATTTGTTTTTTGGAATTTTTCTAAATCAATTCTTAAAATTGCATAAGTTGTCAAAATTACATCGCAATTTGTTGTAAACTCACGATTAAAACCATGATATGTTAAAACTTTTAATTTAGGTGCAAAAGTATTTAATTCTCTTTTCCAATTCCCCATTAAAGTCGTTGGACAAACAACAAGAGCGGGTTTTTTGAGTTTATTTTCTTCTTTTAATTTTAAAATTAAACTAATAACTTGAACTGTTTTACCAAGACCCATATCATCTGCAATACAACAGCCAAAACCTTTATTGATGTTTGTATATAGCCATTTAAAACCAATTTTTTGGTAAGCCCTTAGTTCGCCATTTAAACCTTTTGGTAGGGTTATTTCTTCGACTTTTGTAAAATCCGAAATTACTCTTGCAAAAGCTTCATCATAATCGAAATCATATTCATCAATTTTGCCTGATAAAGCACTATGCAATAGTTGCATTTTATTCACATTTAAATTCGGTGTTTTTTCAAGTTTTTGAATTAGTTTTTCTGTTTCTTCTTTATCAATTAAAATGTAGCGATCTTTATATTTAATTAAACCTTGAGAATTTTTTGCAAGTTGCATAAATTCTTCTGCTGAAATTTTTTCGTTTTCTCCAAGTGCAATTTCTATTTTAAAATTCATTATTTCATCAAGAGAAATGGTTGAACCTGTTGGATTTTCGAGTAAATCTTTAATATCTTGCAATCTTTTTTCTTTAATTTTTGCATTAATTGAAGCACGAGGAATAATTACATTATTTAGTCCTTCAGGCAAATTAACTTCCATTCCGGCTTGTGAAAGGTAATATGTAATTTGAGTTATTAATTTATAAACACCTGATAAATCAAGCTCCATTGTTACGTCTTCAAGGTCTTCAATATATTTTGTAGCCCAATTTATCTGTTTTTCAATTAATATTTTGTTTTCGTCAGATAAATCTTCAAGATTTATAATTTCATTTTTAGTTTTATCTTTTGCTAAAATTTTTAAAAGGAATTTTTCGTCTGTTAATTTTTCAATATTAAAAACAGGTACGATATCATAACTTCCGAGGCTCATTTCATCAAACCAAGTTTGAATATCGCTTGCTAAGTCGTTTCCTTTTAAAATTCTTTTTTGTAGCGCATTTTTAACAAGGTATGGTGCAGCTTTTAAATCTTTAAAACGATAATGTTTAACATTTAAAAATGTGAAAATTAAATAGTTTAAATATTTTTCAATTAATTTTTTTGTGATTTCGGGAGTTAAAAAATCGTTTTCTATAATTTCGCTATATGCTTTTAAAAAATCTTTATTTTGAAAATAAGGTTCCCAAAAAATGCTAAAAGTGTCTTTTTTAAAATTAACAGCAGGAATAAAGTGCATTTTTTCAACTGTTTTTTTAACAAATTGAACAAGATTAAAATAAAATTTATAACTTTCTGTACAGTCTGATAAATCTAAATTTTCATCAACTCCTGTGAAATATTCAAAAAACATATCAAAGTTTATTTTATAACCGCACTCTGACCCTTGATATTCAGGTCTGAGCCTGTATAAAGAGCCTTTTGATTTTAAATAGTATTCAAAATTATAAGGAGGTGTTATAAAAATATTCCCTACATTGTTTTCTAAAGTAAGGATGATTTCTGTTTGTCTTAAAATTGGATTTTTAGTATCAAAAGTATCTGCGAATTCTTCTTCAATTAATTCATAAATCAAAGATAAAGTATATCTAAAATCCTTGTTTTTTTGAGAATAAGGATTTTGATCCAGATTTAATAATAATTTTTCTACATTATTCTTTTTAAAGCTTAAATTAAATTTTTTTTCCATTTGACTATTTTAATATAAAGGTCAAGCTTTTTAAAGATATTTTTTCTTGAAATAGTTTGAATATATTAAATTTTGATTAATATAAAAGTTTAAGTTATAATTATAGTCATGAAATTTGCGATAAGAGTTATTAAAAATCAATTTCACCCCTTGAAAGTTGCACCTAATGCTAATATTAAACATGGGCAATATGTTTTAGTTAAAACTGATAAAGGGGAAGAAGTTTTTCAGGTTTTTTTAGTAAATTCTTGTATACAAAAAGTGTGGGAAAAACATCAGCCTGAACCTTTATCTGTGGTTAGAATTATGACAGATGAAGATATGGCTGTTTATGAAGAACAAAAAAAATTAGAAGTTCAAGCTTTTTATAAGTGTCGAGATTTAGCGCAAAAAAGAAATCTTGTTATGAAGTTTACTCAAGCAAGATATACCTTTGATAGAAAAAAAATAACTTTTTATTATACTGCTCCTGAAAGAGTAGATTTTAGAGAACTTTTAAAAGATTTAACACAAGAATTTAAACGTGTTAGGATTGATTTAAGACATATTGGAGTTCGAGATGAAACTTCAATTCTGCAAGGTCAAGGAATTTGCGGTGAAGATTATTGTTGTTGCAGATTTTTGAAAAAATTTGAACAAGTAAATACTAAACTTGCTCGTGATCAAGGTATTCCTATTACTCCCGGAAAAATTACGGGTGCTTGCGGAAGATTATTATGTTGTTTAAATTACGAATATAAAAATTATCTTGATGTTGCAAAAACTTTGCCCCCCGTTGGTTCAGGTGTTATGACTTCGGATGGTGTGGGAAAAGTCTTTATGGTTAATTTTCTTAAAAAGACAGTTAGTGTTAAATTAGAAGACGGCAAAATTAAAGAATATCAAAAAAATGAAATAGAAATGATAGATGGCGAAGTTAATATTGATATTGATATTAATAATAACTTAAACTATCAGGAAGAAGAAATAGTTGATATCAAATCATTAGAAGATGATAAAAATTCATCTACAGGGAATATTTAAAGGTTGAAAATGGAAAATTTTACTAGTGAAAAATTAGCCTCTGTTATGGCAAGAATATTGGATGATAATAAAGCAAAAGATATTGTTATTTTAAATGTTTCAAATGTTTGTTCTTTATCTGATTATTTTATTATTGCGACAGGAAGTTCTACTCCTCAAATAAGAGGTTTAACGGAAAATTTAAGAAAAAAAATAAAAGAAATATTTAAAAGAATTCCGATAGGTGAAGAAACAGATAGAAACAGCAAATGGAATCTTTTGGATTATGGTGAAGTTGTCGTTCATATTATGAGTGAAAATGAAAGAGAGACATATAAAATAGAAAAATTCTGGTCTCATGCTCTTACTTTAGAAAGAGAAATTTGGGAAGAAAATTCAAAAGAATATGCCCAATACGATATAAACTAAATAAAAAAAGAGGTTTAAACCTCTTTTTTTATTGTTCTACATAACTTATTAATTTTTCTACGCAACTTTGAATTGAATTGATTTTATCTTCTATTATTTCAACCCTGTTTGATAACATTTTGGTTTGAGTCATATTTTCATAAAATATATCGATAAATTGACTTGGATTAAAACTTTCAGCTTGCGCTTGGGTCATAAGTTCTATTTTTTTTGTTAATTCTGTAATTTTTGCATCTTGATTTTGAGAATGTTTTATTAAATGTTTTAAGGCATTTTCAACTTTTGTGTTAAATTCAGAGTGAGTTCTTGATTTTTCACTTTGTATAAGGCGTTCTTTAATATCTTCAAAACCAATGTTTTGTATGTCTTCAACTTTATCGGTTAAATCGTCTATTTTATTGACCGCATCTTTAAACCATCCTGCAAGATGTCCTAATTCTGCTTCTACGTCACGATTAATTTTAACATTTTCAAGCGCAACAGTTCTTAATTCTATTGTTTTTTCGATAAGATTTCTAAAATCATCATTGCCTGATATAGATTTATCAACGCTTAATTTAATTTTAGCTAAATCAGATTCAATATCTTCTAAAGTATAAGAATAATTTGAATTTTCATCAGATGTTCTTATTTTTTTAATAGAATTTTCAATTTTATTAAATTCACTTATAAGATTTTCTTTAATTTCTTGAGAAATATTATTTTTTAGATATTCAAAATTTGATAAATATTCTTGTACTTTATTTGAAAGGTTGTCGATATTAGTGTTTTGCTTTTCTAAATCTGATGTATCTTCTTCTTTTTCTAAAAGAGCAGATATTTTTTGAACATTATCTTTTAATTTTTGTTCAATTTGTTCTTTTATTTCTTTTATTTCATCAGAAAGTTCTATATTAAATTCTTCAATGCTTTGTATTTTTTCGGACATTTTAGACATTGAAGAAATTACCCCTTGAAGATTTTTACTTTCTTCAATGGTTGCAATTTTCATAGATAAATTAGATGCACTTGATTGGATTTCTTCCAGTAATTCTTTTGCATTGTGAATTTGTTGTAAATTTGTTCTGTCTATTTTTGTTTCAATATCTACAACGGTTTCACGTAAAGATTTTTTTTCTATTATATTATCTAAATCTGCCCCTATGTAGTTATCCAATAGTTTATCTATTTTTAATTCAAATTGGGATAATGAATTTTTGTTTGTTTTGTCTACGTTTACAATGCTTTCTAAAATATCGCTTTTAATTTCATTTAAAACGTCTTGAGCATGGGCATTGTTTGAATTTAAAGTATCATTTAATTTATCAATGGTATCATTGCTGAAATTTTCCAAACCAACTTCAAGAGAAGAAAGTTTATCTGAAATTTTATCCATTGAATCGGATTGTTTGATTGAAAATTCTTGAAAATCTACTTTAAAATTAACGAATTCTTTTTCAATTCTTTCACTTATTGTTTCAACGCTATCGACTAAATGGTCCGAAAGTCTTTGTAAATCTACTTTTATTGTATCAAGAGTTTCGATATTAATTGTTTTAGTATCATCTTGGATTTTATCAATAGCATTTTTTAAATTATCTTGTAATGAAATAACAACTTCTGAAAAAGAATTTTTAATTTGCCCTAAATTTGCGCTGTTTTCTGTTACAACGTGGGTTCTAAAAATTTCAAGCTTATCTGAAATAGTTGGTATTGCTTCTGAAATTTGAGTTAAAATTTGCATGCTTGAAACTGAGTTCATATCATTCAAGCTTAATTGCATATTTTGAATTGAAGATTGAATTTCAAGAGTAATATCACGCAAATTATCAGATAAATCTTTAATATTTTTACCAATATCCTGATTTTTTAATTCTTCCATAGCCTTTTCAATAGGCTCTTGCAGGATTTTGATATTCCCTTCATTAATTGCATTTAAATCTTTTTTAAAAGATGTTAAACCAATTAAAAGCGTTTTAATATCTTCTTTTGCATTGTTTAAATATCTTTGAAAATCTGCTTCGTGCTGATGAGATTTATATAAAATTTCATCATTTATTAAGTTATGTACGTCTTTTAATTCACTTCCAAGTCCTTGGATAGTAGTTTGAAGATTTTTAACTTCATCTTTAGTGTTTGTTAAATTATTACTTAAAGTTTGAAGATTGTTTGTAACCCCTGCGACACTGCTTGTTAAATTGTAAACTTCTGTTTTAACCCCTGCGTCACCTGCTGTATTAATTATTTTTTGAATTTCATATTTAACTGTTTCAATTTGGTTTCTTATTTCTGAGCTGAATGCTTGCAGTTCTTGTCTTGGATCAATTGAAGCAATGCTATTTTGCATAGTATTGATTGAACTTGTGAGGTTTTTTACTTCTTTTAGCGCATCATTAAAAATATTTTCTCTTGAATGAACAGCATCAATAAGACTTGTTAAATCACGATATTTTGTATCTATAATTGAAATAGCTGAAATAACGGAATTAACATTTCCTGCAATAGTATTAAGTTCTGCTTTTACTTCAAGAAAATCATCTTTAGAATTAAAGCTTTTAATTTGTCCTAAAAAGTCTGCAAAATTTTTGTTTAAAGTTACGGTTATATTTTCAAAACCGCGTGAAAAATTTAAAAAATTTTCACTCAATTTTGCTACTTCTTGGGTGGGGTTTTCTTGTTTTTGTTGTTCTATGGTATTAAAAATTTTTTGCAATGCTAAATCTTGTGAATTTAGTTTAGCATATACATTTGAAATATCTGTTAGAAGTTTTGTAACTTCTGCCGCCATTTTTGGGCTTTGATTACCATGTGACATCATGAAGTTTTTTAGTGTTCCTTCAAGGTCTTTTAAAAATTGGTTTGTTTGCCCATATTTTGAATCTATTGTTTTTCTGAATTCATTTACAAGTGTTGAAGCTATTTTTTCACTTGAAATGTTTGTCAGATTTTCATATCTTTGTGACAAACTGGTAAGAGCGTTGTATATTTCTCCTTGTGACATTGATGATTTGGCATACAGACCTTTAATTGCGTCAGTTAATTGGTCTAATCTTATTTCGATACTATCTACCATGGTTTTATTTTTTTCCTTTTATCCCCTTTTTTGATTTTATCAAAACCTTAAAGTAATGGCTAATTTGTAAAGTTTTCTTTAATATGTTTGAACTTTAAATACGCTTGTTTTTAAAACATCAAGATAATTATCATTTAAATGCGCCCAGTCAAAAAGAATAACCCCTTTCATTTGAAGTTTTCTTATAATGTGAATTTGTCTTAATAAGTCCTCGGGGTCAGATTCAATAAA
Organism: Candidatus Gastranaerophilales bacterium; assembly: GCA_944325185.1. Lineage (GTDB taxonomy): Bacteria > Cyanobacteriota > Vampirovibrionia > Gastranaerophilales > Gastranaerophilaceae > RUG14156. The sequence goes on from CALUZA010000019.1 coordinate 7,347, forward strand.
ACCTGCAAAAAGACCGGGATAAACTGTCGTAGTATAAGAAGCTTTCTTTTTTATTTCTTCAAGCATTGATTTTGCAAGGTCGTCATCGCTTGTTAAAATTAACGGAGTAACAGCGTCAAGGTATCCTTGATTTATCCAGTATGCCCAATCTTGTTGTTTTGTTTGTAAACTTACTTTGTAATCAGGGAAAATTACCGCTGAAATAATTTTATTTCTTCCTCTTACGATTTGAGATACTTTTTTAACGTAATTTGTGATTTTATCTCTGCGATAGTCACACCAATTATCCCACATACTTGTTTTTGGCTCTATATCAAGAGGGTCAACTTCATATAACTGCATAAATTCTTCTCTTGCCCAAGGAGTATATCCCCATTGATTTCCGTAATTTTCTTTTGTAATGTTAGGGTATCTTACATAATCAACATTAATGCCGTCAACATTGTATCTTGAAACAATTTCATTTATTAGTCTTGTCAAAAATTCAATAACTTCGGGATTAGCAGGGTCAAGAAAATATCCGTTATGTTCGTTCGGATGTTGTACGTATCCTAAATAAAAGGCTTTTTGGCGTGTCCTGTTTTGCCATTCCGGTTTAACTGCTAAAATTGATTTTGGGTTTGATTCAGGAGATACATTTCCTACATAAAAACTTTCGAACCAAACATGGACTTTTATACCTCTTTTGTGAGCTTCTTTAGTCCATACCGCTAAAGCATCGAAATTTTGAAAAATCGGATTTTGTTTTTCAAAGCCATATTCTGCCATAATTTCTGACGGGAAAATTGTTTTTCCATGAAAATATGTTTCAAGGAAAATATTGTTTATTCCCGTATTTTTCATTTTATCAAGGGTTGCTTGAACGGCAGAAATTGATTTTTCCGTTGGTCTAATCCAAGTACCTTTTAGTTCATCTTTTAGATACGGTAATGTATATCTGAAAGCAAGAGAAGCGTTATATATGGATTCTTTTGCGCAATTTAAGGAAGCATCACTTCCGTCCTTTAAGGATTTTTTATATTGTTGTTTTGCGCGTTTTAGATAATAGTAAATAAATTTATCATCTCTTGCTGTATAATCTGATTTTGTCGAAACTAAAATATCTTCTACGGCTTCTATTTTTGATTTTGCTTGAAAACGATAGCTGTCAATTGTTGTGTATGCCTTTATTGTTCTGTTATTTATTTCAACCTTTGTTCCTATTTTAAGATTATCAGATATCCATTTTTTTGCACTGCCGTGACCTGAAATAACAAAACCGTCTTTTGGAATGTTTGAATTTGCACCTGTTAATTTGACTACAGTATTATCTATTACAACTGCTTCTTTGCCAAATTCATTTGTACCCGTTGTTTTGCCGTAATCTTTAATGTAGATTACAAGTTGGTTCGGGCCTCTGTATCCGGGGTATGTATTTGTTGAAGAAACATCATCTATAGGATAAATTGCAGAAATTTTTCTTGTGGATTCCGATAAAATTCTGTCGTTTGCATAATCAAGTTCTATATTTTTAGAAAGTTTTTTTATTTCTTTTATTTCTTTTTTGTCTAATTCTTTTTTATCAAGTTGTTCTTTCTCTTGATTTTTTGAAATATACAGAAGAGAATCGTTGTTATTTTTTTCGGATTTTTTTTCTTTTTTATCTTTTATAACGATAATATTGTCTATTGTTTTATTGTCAATTGGAGCTGAATTTGCAAGAACCATATTGACTTTAAAATTTAAAAACAGCAATAAAACTAATATTTTTAAAAAAAATCTCCTCATATCATTAAATTTTATAATAAAAAAAATCATCAAGCAAAAAATATTCAAATAAATTATAATGTCATTATGATTTTGGATAACAATTTAATTGCTTATGAGTATTATAAAAATCAGTATACTCCAAATCCGGTTTATCCCAGCGGAGAAAAGGATGAGGATAAACTTATTGATAAATATTCTCCAAATAGAAACGCAGAAGCAGTTTTGATTTTGGAAGATGATATAGTAAATCCGGAAGGTTTTGGTCTTAAAAAAGGTTTTTATAATGTTTGTCCGGATAAATATCTTGATTTTTTATTTATTTATCAAAGCGGAAAATTAAAAGCAAAAATTCCTGTTGTGAAGATGGACGTTTTTGAAACAAATAATCCTGAACAATTAAAACCTGAAAAAATGAGTTATTCAAAATTTAAAAGAAAGCAAGAAAAAGAACGCAGAAAATATTTTAAAGGGGAAAATCCTGAAAAAATAGAGTGGAAGGATGCTGAAATACTCTATATTGATGAGCAAAAAGCTTGGATAATTGTGTATAATTTCAATAATATTCGTCTAGTTGGTATGATAAAATTTTAATTTTTCAATCAAAAGATTGATTTTTTAAGATGTTATCTATGATAGTTTCTATTTAGGATAAATGTATTACAAGGAATTAACAAGAAAGGCAAGAAATATGCAAAAAATTTCCCCCCTAAGATCAAGCATTGAAGCTTTTAACAAATTCAAAGCGGCAAGATTGAACAAAGCTGATAAAGCTCAAAAAACAAATCAACAATCTACAAATCCTTTTGGTATAACTTTCAAAGGTACAGTTATACAAATGGATGTATTTGAAAAAGCTGAAAAAATTAATGAAAACACAAAAAATGCAATTTCTTTAAAAGAAAGAATGCAAAATACAGGTAAATTGCTTGCAAGTGCATGGGTTGGTACAATAAATAAATTCTCATCCTTGAAAACAAATGTTATTGCTTTCGGAAATAAAATTAAAGATAGCACAATTGCTGCAGCTAAAAAAATTAGAGACATAGGAAACACTAAAGTTGAATTTGATATTTTTAAATATAATGTATCAAGATTACAAAATCAGCCGGTTAGCGAATTGAGAACGATGTTATCTAATGAATTACAAGGAGTTACTAATGAACAGTAAGAGAGTTAAAAACATTATTGAAGCACTTGGAAAACACAAGGATGAAGAATCTATTGAAGTTTTGAACGAATTGGGCACAAATTGCCCGATTGATGAAATCAGAGAAATGACAAGCAAAGCTTTAATTAGAAAAAATACTCATAGAGCGCTTGAATTAATGATAGTAAATAAAGGAAAAGGTATTAATGACCTTTCTGCACGTGTTGCAATGTGTGCAATAAATGAACTTTTGGCTCTTAAAGATAAACAAGAAGCAATTAAAATTCTTGATGATACTATAAATATGCACAGTGAAAAAGAAGTACAAGATACTGCTCGCTCGGTTAAAGCTTTAATGTCTTTTAGTTCATAATTGAGCTTGTAATATTTTTATCCTAAAAAAGTCCGATTTTATATCGGGCTTTTTTGTTTTAGGGGGTTCAATTTTTTTTATTACATGCTTTGTATAGAGGAATATTAATCAAAATAGTTGCATGATAAACTTTTAACATGTAAAATTGTTTTATTAAGAATGGAGCAAGTTTAAATGAAAAAATTATTGTTTAACATCATCACCTTGTCCTTAGTTGCTCTTTTAGCACCTGTTGTTATGGCTTGGGAGCTTGAACAAGGACCTGCAAGTTATCCTGATTTACCTTCTGATCACTGGGCTTACGAGGCTGTTACTTTTTTAACCGATAAAAAAGTTGTTGTCGGTTATCCTGATGGCTTGTACAGACCGGATCAAAAAGTTACAAGAGGCGAATTCGCAACAATGGTTATAAAAGCATTGGGATTATACGAAAAAGATACTCCTGAAATTTTTAACTATAAAGATACAAAAGGACATTGGGCAGACAGAAATATTCAAGTTGCTTCTTATTATGGACTTGTTAAGGGTTTTCCTGGGGATATGTTTTATCCAAATAGAGACGTCACAAGAATAGAAGCTCTCGAAATCATATTAAATGCTCTTTCTCCTGAAAATATTGATTCTGAACAAGCAAAACATTTCTTATCAATTTATAAAGATTATTCAGAAATTCCTGATTGGGCTTTGATATCCGCAGGAAAATGCCAAATGATAGGTCTTGTTTATAATATGCCTGGGCATGAAACAACTCTTGAACCATTGCGTCCTGCAACACGTGGTGAATTAGCAAGATTTTTGTTTAATATGACTGAAGCTGTAAAGATTATGCCAAGTGAAAAAATTAAACAGGAAATGGAGCCAAAGCCGGCGCCACCTGAGCCTAAAAAAGCTGATGGTTATATTTTAGACAATGTTTATTATGATGAAGATTATGCGGTAATTCCAAAAGGAACAGTGTTACCTTTGACTGTTGATAAATGTTTAAATGCTAAAACCGTAAAAGAAGGTGAACAATTTATAGCAAGAGCACCGTTTAATTTTGTAACAAGAGAAAAATATGTTTTAATTCCAGTTGGTGTTCAAATTGATGGTCGAGTGCATAAAGTTGAACGTCCGCTTAGGTTTGTAAGAAACGGTTATATGGCTTTAACTACAACAAATATTCTTGATGATAAAGGTGTCCCTGAAATGAAAATTGCGGCAACTTTAGGTGAACGCAAAGCCGATATGAGAATTATTAGAAATGACCCTTATTTAACAAGAACAAGATATAATGTTGTGAAAGGTCAAAATATGTATATTCACAAAGGTCAAAGAGTCGAGTTTGTACTTTTGGAGCCTTTGAGAATAAAGATATTTAATAGAAACGATATGTAAAATAAAGCTCCCGATTTTGGGAGCTTTATTTTTTAAATATTTTTTTAAAAATAGAAAAACCTGAAATAAATCCACATCCAAGGACGACTAAAGATGTAAAATTATTTAAGTTTATTGCAGAATTTTTTTTAGAAGTAAGTTTATACCTTGTTTGCGGATTTTCTTGTTTTTTTATGGTTAATGTATCTTCTATAGGGGTTTTTGAAATATAAGAAGGGTTAACCACTCCTACATTAGGCCTTTTGATTTTTCTTTTTGGTTTTTCTTTATTTTTAGTGACAATATTTGGTTCAGGAGATTTTATTGCACTAATATTTGAAGACACATTTTCCATATCTTTATAAAAACAAAAATGATAATATTATTGCCTAAATATAATAATTGAATTTCAAATTAAAAATTGTTATAATCTTTTCTATAATCGAGTTATTTAAGGTTTTTTAATGGCAAAAGCATATAAAGCAAAATGGATTATTCCTTCAGACGGTAATGTTTATGAAGATTGTGCGCTTATTGTGGACGAAGGAAAAGTTGTTGAAATTATAAAACAGGAAAATATTGATGAAACCCAATATAGTCATATAAAAGATTTTAATAATAGTGTTATTACTGCTGGTTTTATTAATTTGCACAATCATTTGCAATACAGCTATCTTGAAGATAGAAAAAAAATTGACTTAAGTGCAAAAATTAAGAAATTATATACTGTTTTTAAAAAACATTATTTTCTTGCAGGCATTTCCAAGAAATCTTTTATATACAGATTAGCTAATTTGCTTTCTGAATATTTTTGCATGTCCAGAGATGAAAAAATTGCATCTTTTAAAAAGGGAATTGAAAACAGCCTTTTAATGGGTACAACCGCTGTTGTTCAATTATCAAAAGAAAGTAAATATTTTGAAGTTTTAAATGAAATGCCTTTAAAAACATATTTATTTTTTGAACTGTTTTCAGATTCGGTTGAATCCAGTAAGGATGAATTTAGGACTATTCAAAAGAAAATAGATAAATTAAAAAAACAAAAATCCGATAATACTTTTGTTGGTGTTGCGCCTCATAGTGTTTGTTGCGTTCATAAAAGGTTGTTTAAAATTCTTGTTAAATATTGCAAGAAAAATAATATTTTAATGACGATAAGATTGGCGGAATCTCAAGAAGAAATGGATTGGCTAAAACATGGATTTTCTGATGTTGATTTATTAAATGAATTTACAGGCCATAAGAAAATGGAGCCTGTTTTTGAGGATGTTTCTCCTGTAAAATATCTGGAAGAATTGGGAGTTTTATCTAAACAGTTAATTGTTTCGTATGGAAATTTTTTATCTGATTCTGATTTAAATTTGCTTAGAGAAAATAAAGTTGCTCTTGCATATTGTCCAAGAGTTAGTGATAATTTGCATAATAAAAAATTAGATTTTGATAAAGTTATAGAATATTTTCCGCACAGATTTGGTTTTGGAGTAAATTCGCTTGCATTTAACAGTGATTTGTCTCTTTTAAATGAATTGAAATACGTTAATTGCGGGCAATTAGATGTTCTTGAAGCTATTAAATATTTAACAATTGTTCCTGCAAAAATATTAAGATTGAATAATATTATCGGTTCTTTAGAAGTTGATAAAGATGCTGATTTTAATGTTTTTGAATTAAATGAAAATGAAGATTACAATTCTTTATTAAATAAAGAAAAACCAATGCACGTGTATATAAAAGGAAAAAGAATAGTTAAAAATTACTGCCTTAAAGGTTAGTCTAAGGTGTTGTATATTCTATCTCCCGCATCTCCCAGTCCGGGAAGAATATATCCTTTGCTGTTTAAGGTTCTATCCAGCGCAGAAGTTACAATTTTTATTTCATTAAAAGATTCTGAAACTTTTTTGATTCCTTCGGGAGAAGAAATTAAGCTTACAAATGTTATGTTTTTTTCGGGTACTCCTTTTGAAATAAAATTATTAATTGCATCAACTGCGCTATTACCTGTTGCAAGCATAGGGTCCAGAATTATTGTGAAAACTTTTTCTTTGTTTTCCTTAATTTCTTTTCGTTTGTCGTAATACCAAACAGGCTCAAGCGTTTCTTCATCGCGGTACATTCCTATATGATGTACATTTGCAAAAGGTAATAATTCTTGAGCTACTTCTGAGAATATCATTCCTGCTCTTAAAATTGGTGCAATAATAATCTGAGCATTGTTATCGAACACTTTACACTTAACTTTTTCCAGAGGCGTTTCAATTTCTTTTTCGATTGTCGGTAAATTTTTAGCCGCTTCATAAATTAACATATATGTTACTCTTTTAACGGCATTTTTAAATTTTTCACAATCTGAATTTTTATCTCTTATAATTGCCAAATTATTATCTATAATTGGATGATTTAATATTTTTATATTTTTATTCAATACTTCCATTATTGTTTTCCCAGATTAAATATATGTATTTTTGTCGGCTAATGTTTCTAATATTTTATCAGATGTTAAAATTGCCTTTTCGAGCGGATAACCTTCTTGTACAAGTTTGTCACATAATTGAGTATGTGTTTCTACAAAAATTGGGTCAGATTTTAATTTTTCAAGTGCTTGTCTAATTCCTTTATCTCTTAAATTATCCATATTAACTTGTGCACAACCAAGAGTACCTAAGAAATTTAGCGAGCTTTGCATATTTTCTTTAGTATTATTGTTATCTTCTTTCTGTTGTGTTGGCATTTTTTGGACAGCATTACTGTTTGCTTTTTGAGCACTGATAAAGTTTATATTGTTGTTGATATCGTTATTCATTAATTACTCTCCAAATTTTTAAGGTTTTTTGCCTTTTATTATACAAAACCAATAAAGAAAATTTTTTGCTAGTTAAATTTATATTTTTTGTAATTCTAACTCTTTAAATTTTGTTTTGCAACATACGATTAGGCTAATTACGGCGGGTTTTAACCTTGTATCCCTTTTATAGTCAATAAAAATTATATAAAAATTATATATTAAATATTTGTTACAAAAAATGATATTACATTTTTTTAATAAATTGCCTTACAAAAAAATAAAATTATATAATATCTGTGGGGATTTATAGCCTAAAACAACGGATATTTTTAAAGTGTCTTTTAAAAATAAAAATATTTTTAGTAACCTAGATTTTAATTCGTTCAACGACAGCATGGTTGAGACGGTTAAATCTGCTGTGGAAAAATATTGGGAACAGGAAATAAAAATAACTTTAAGAGCAGTTAATGATTTTAGAGAATTAAGAGACGAAGCATTAATAAAAAATATTGACTTTTTTTCTAGTCAAATTAAAGTTGAAAAGCATAAACCAATAATAGTAAGATTATCGGGTGAATTTATAGAAAGTTTTTTGGATATAACTTTATCTAATAATTCAAACAGATTTAATCTTTCGGCTATGACCCCTCTTGAAGTGAAAATTTTAAATAATTTTTCAGAGTTTATATATAAACGCTTAAAAGACATTTTAATCCCCGAGAAAAATCTTAAATTAACTGAAGCAAGTGAAAAAAATATTAATTTTTTATTTTTGCTTGAATTAAAAGATGAGAATGTATCTGAAATAATGATTTCAATTCCTTATGACAGAATTAATTTAAAAACTTTGCAAAAAACAAAAGCTTTTGCAGATGAAGATTTTAGAACATCTTATGCAACAGTTAGAATAAAAGCGGGAAGTTCCAAAATTACACTGGACGAATTAAAAAATCTATCCGAAGATGATATTGTGGTTTTGGAAAAAAGTGATAGTTCCAAATTAATCTTGCTTTCGGGAGAATTTGAGAAAAAATTTAATGTTAAGGTTAATCCTTCTTTGATTTTAAATTTAGATGATGAAGGACATTTGGATAATAATAGTGAAGAAATTTATGATGAGGTAATAATGGAAAAAAATCTCTGGGATGATATACAAATTGAAATCAACGCAGAATTTGAGAAAGTAAAGATGACAATAGGAGAATTAAAACAAATTACTCAAGGTCAAGTTGTTGATTTGGGTTCTGTTTTTGATAATGAAATTTCTCTTTTTGTTGAAGATAAGAAAGTTGCAAAGGGTGAGCTTATAATTATTAATGACAGATATGCTGTCAGATTAAATGAAGTTATGAATTCAAAAGTGCAGCAAAGTTCGCAAATAGAAGCTAAAGTTGAAAAAGACACTCCTAAGGCTTCTGCAGCTAAACAAACTTCATCTTCGGATTCTTTGCAAAAACCACAAACTAAAGTACAACAACCTTCTCAACCTAAACAACAAGCTTCTAATAAACCTCAAATTGTAGAGGATGAAGAATTTGATTATTCAGATTTTGAAAAATAAAAAGGAACAATAAAAATGATGACATATATTACAGCTTTTATTTTTTATACGCTTGCTATGATTGGCATTTTGCTTGTCGGTTTCATAGTTTATAAAAAAACTTTTGTAATGAACAAAAGTGAAAATAAAGGCATGATAAAAATTCTCGATAGTTGTCCTATCGGACCTAAAAAAACTTTAATGGTTGTTAAAATTAAAAATGAAAAATTTTTAATTGCTTCAGGAGCTGAACATACAACATTTTTATCTAAACTTTCCGACGATAATTCTAGTAAAAATGTTGTTAAAAGTGAACTTGAGAAAAACCAAACGATTTTAAAAAGTTATAGTGAAAAGGATATACAAATACAAGAACCTAAAAGATTTGATGATAATAAGAAATCTCATCTTGAAAAATTGCAAAAACAATTTATGGAGTTGTATGAAAAAGATGAACAGCCAACTCCTCAAAATGTTATAAATAAAGCGCAAGATAAACATCAAATAATGAAAAAATTATTGGAAGAATTAAATACGGTAAATTCAGGCTCTAAGACAGGGAGATTTTAATGGATAATTTGTTAAAAGACATTAATCCTGTAATACAATTATTAATTGCAATGGCGGCTTTTTCGCTTTTGCCTTTTATTTTTGTTTCAATGACTCCTTTTTTAAGGTTTACGGTTGTTTTTTCAATGTTAAAAACTGCAATGGGAACAAATTCCGTTCCTCCTGCAATAACTTTAATAGGTTTATCTTTGATTTTGACTTTTTATACGATGTCACCCGTTTTTGATAAAATGTATCAGGAATATCAAATACCTTATCAAAAAAATCAAAATGTAATAGAGGCGCTAAATGCGAGTTCAAAACCTTTAAAAGAATATATGTTAAAGCAAACAAGACAAGGAGATTTGGCATTTTTTGTTGAGAAAACAAGAAAACAGCCGCCTTCAACTCCTGATGAATTAACTATTTGGGAAGTAGCGCCTGCGTATATTGTGTCTGAGTTAAAGACAGCATTTGAAATAGGCTTTATAATATATGTTCCTTTTATTGTTCTTGATCTTGTGGTAGCTAATATTTTGCTTGCCTTGGGGATGTTTATGTTATCTCCTCAAATTGTTTCAACGCCTTTTAAATTGTTGATTTTTATTGCGGTAGATGGTTGGAGTCTTATTGTTAAGGGGCTTGTGGAGAGTTTTAATTAGATGGAAATTCTTGTTGAATATTTAGCAAAAGGTTTTATGGTTATGCTTGCAATAAGCATGCCATGTGTACTTATGGCAGCTTTAGTCGGCTTGATAGTTGGTATTTTGCAAGCCGTAACGCAGGTTCAAGAACAAACAATAGCTGCTGCTCCGAAAATAGTTATAGTTTTTTTGACTATAGTAATATTAGGCGGATATTTTATTAAAATTTTAACGAATTATCTCTATGAGGGAAGTCATTTAGCTTTTCAGGTTGTGCCTAAAAATGATACTTTTGTTTTACCTTCTGATTATTATAAATATACACGTCCTTTTAGCACAGAAATGCAGGACAAAATTAATACTGATAAATCTTTTAATAAGGCATTTATGAATAATGGACAGATACCTTGGGATAAAAAAGCAACAAGACGTCAGGTTTATATTAATTCAAAGCAAAATCCTACAGTTGAACCGAATTTCATTGAACGTATGAAAATACAACGTGGAAATTAAGGAAATAGATTTTGGAAGAAATTTTAAAACAATTTGCAACTTTATTTCCTGAAATTAATATGGCTCTTGGAAGCGGTATTATGGTATTTTTACGTTTAATTGGTATGATGAGATTGGCGCCTGTCTTGTCTAAAAGCGAAATTCCTTCCATGGTAAGGCTTTCTTTTGCAATAATTTGTACTATTATTTTGGTTGGAGTAATAAAACCGGAAGCACCTCCCGAAGGAACACCAATATTTCTTTGTATGGTTTTAAATTTTATTTTTGGTGCAATAGTTGGATTTGTTGCAAATTGTATCCTTGCGGCAATTTTAACCGGAGGAGATATGATAAATACTCAAATGGGTTTATCTTCTGCAATGATTATGGATCCCAGTACAAAGTCACAAGTTAGTGTTATGGCAAACTTTTTTTCGGTTCTTGCTATTTTAATTTTTATGTACTCCGGCGGTATATATTGGCTTTTTAATGCTTTAATTAAAAGTTTTGATTTATATCCTATGTATAGCGTGAATTTTCATTTTGAAAATATTGTAAATGTGCAATATTTAAGTGAAGTAACGGGAAATATTCTTTTTATGGGATTACATATTGCAGGTCCTGTTTTACTTGCTACAATGGCTCAAGATATTATTTTAGGTATAATTTCAAAGACAGCCCCTCAGGTCAATGTTTTTTCTTTGAGTTTTTTATTTAAACCTGTTTTAGGTGCTTTTATATTGATTGTGATTTTACCTATGTTAATTAATGTGATAACTGATTATTTAGTTTCTTATGCCGGAATTTTTTAGATTTTTTGGGTTTGTTTGAGGTTGGTTTTGGTTTCATACATATCCAAAAAATATTTTTGATATATGGAGCAATAAGAAGAGCTATGGAGCTGAAAATTAAATCATAGAAAAATTTACTGCTCATTGCTTTTGCAATTGGTAAAATTAAATTAAAATCAATAATTCTAAAAATTGCAAGAAAAATGCAATATATAAAACCTACTATATGGATTGTAAAAACTCCAATTATTGCAGAAAGTAGTCTTAATTTTATTGTTTGACCAAATTTTAAAACTGTTCCTGAAAATAAAATGGCAAATACAAAACCCAGTAAATATCCAAAAAGATAATTTTTAATGTAATCAATGCCTCCGCCATATATGAAAACAGGCCAAATAAAAAAACCGACTAAAAGATATATTAAAAAAGTCAGGTAAGAAAATTTTTTCCCTAAAACGTATATTATAAAAATTATAACAGGTATTTGTGGAGTATACACTACATTTTTAAATGCAGGTGCAAAACCCATACCTTTAATATATTCAAACCAAGGATGCGAAAATGTTAGTTGTGTAAAAGTTGAAATGATTAAAAGCAAAAAGCAAAAAGCACATACAACTAATGTTCCTATTGAAAGCGGTGTAGATTCGCCTTTATGAATATATTGATCAAAAATATCTTTATATCTTTTATTTATCATTATTTAACTCGTATTGTTTCAGATTTTCTCTAATTCTATCATATAATTCTTTGTATTTTTTATCAAAAATATTTTCGCTCCACATAATGAGCGCATCCTCATTATTATCTTGATAGTATTTTCTTCTTACCCCAAGGGATTTAAAGCCAAATTTTTCATATAAAGCGATTGCTTTCTTATTGGAGACTCTTACTTCAAGAGTTATGAATTTGATTTTTTCTTTATAACATTCATCAATCATACTCAAGAGTAGTTTTTGTGCTAATTTTTTATTTTGAAAATTCGGATGTACCGATAAATTTGTAATGTGGGCTTCTTCAATTATTTTCCAAAAACCAATATAGCCGACACATTTATCTTCATACATTAAACAATTGTAAGAAGAAATTTTATTATTTAACTCGGTTAAAAATGAATCTTTGGACCAATGATGAGCACCATAACATAATTCTTCAATTTGAAGAATGTCATCAATGTGTTTTTGATCCATTTTTTGAATTTCAAAATTCTGCATATAATTATAATATCAGAAAATATTAAAATGACTCTGATATTTTAAAAGGTTGATGTTTGATATCGTGACCTTCAAAATCCATTAAACCACGGTTTAATTGGCTGTATTTTGCATCTTTTGAATTAAATTTTTTCTTTAAAAATTCATAAGAAATTTTAGGATCGCATTGCTCGCCGCAAGTGAATAAATCAACTGCAGCATAGCCAAATTCAGGCCAAGTATGAATTGCCAGATGACTTTCGGAAATTATGACAACTCCTGAAACTCCATGCGGCATAAATAAATGAAAACATTTGTTTACTATTGTTGCGCCACATTCTAATGCTGCTTCAAGCATATATTTTTCAACTAGTGTTGGATTGTTTAAAACATTTGGATCACATTCAAAAAATTCAGCTAATATGTGTCTTCCAAGGTATTGTTGCTGTTTATTTTCAGTCGTCATGCTTCCGATAGGTGTCATTATTGCCAATTCATATTCCCCCTTATATTTATCTATTTTATACTTGCAAAAACAAATATACACTATAACAAAAAAACATACAAGAGGTAAAATTTATTATTTTTTAAAAAAATTTAACAAAATTTAATATTATAAAAAAATGGGGGCTGAAGCCCCCTTTACCAAAACACAAAAAATTATTCTATTTCAGTTACACATCTAACGGAACTTGCACCTAATATTGTTAATGGCCCTAGTCCTTCTGCGCCTACACCTAAACCATAATTGTAGCTATTTAAACTATCATAAGGAGTTCCTGACCATAAATAATGATAAGCGCAAGTATTGCTTGCAGCGCCTTTACAAAATGCATTTGAACCGCAAAATGAAGAACCGTAACCGCTCGAATTATCGCATAGCATTAGCCCGTTATTTCCTAAATTAATTGAATAAATTTTTAAATTATTTAATTCATTTGAATTGGGTAATCTCCACGTTTTTCCGCCATAATTAAACTTTTCGCAAATTTCTTTAGCGGCACTGTAATTACATAAAGTTCTGCCGCAACCGCTGTAATTTCCGTTTGTGGAATCGCATGCTTCCATTCCGGTTGGCTCACTCCAGCAACATTTGCTCTTTGAAGAATTGCAATAATCAGAATTGAATTTTGCAATGCTTATAGTAGAAGGTATTGGTAACATTGAACTGTCGCCCATATTTTTTCTTGTAAAGCATAGATTTCCGATTTGCATAAAATTAGAGTCAGAACAAAAGAATCCATCGTTTTGTATGCAGCTTTTTTTATCTTTCGAAAGATAATAATCTTGATTACAAGATATACAAGTTCCGTCTTTATTACATAAAGCACAATTTGCGATATTGCAAGCTGTACATTTTCCCGATGAATTTACATAGTATCCTTTTTTACACATTGAACAGGTTGAAGCGTTTGAACAATCAACGCAATTTGTTATATTGGTGCATGGTGAACATTTTCCAGTTGAATTAAGATAATAACCGCCAAAACAGCTTGTACAAGTATTTGCGCTTGAACAATAAAAGCAATTTGGTATATATGTATTACAAGGAACACAAGTATAGTTTTGATCAACAAAATGGTTAGGTAGACAGGTTATACACTGAGTGGCATTTTTACATATACTGCATGCATAAGGGCAAAAGTTACATGATGTACCATCATAAAAATATCCTGTATTACAATTTAAACATTTTGTTGAATCACATGTTGCACAAGTTGTTCCATATTTATCAATACATCTTTTAATATTATTCCCGTCGCAATAGTATCCAGTTGGGGGATTAGTGCAATAGCTTTCATCATAGGCATTAATTCCATCACATATTTTATTTGTTGGACAGGATTCACATTTATTGTTTTTAATGTAGT
>CALUZA010000020.1 GCA_944325185.1 Candidatus Gastranaerophilales bacterium
GCAGTTGACTCTTAATCAATTGGTCGAGGGTTCGAGTCCCTCTGAGCCCATTCTAATTTACAAGAGGGTTTTAGCCCTCTTTTTTAATGTGAAAAATTCTTAAACTTTACCCCAAAGGTACAAATAAAGGTACACGAAAAAATAAATAATTTGTGTAATGTAAAAATGTTATTATAAGCAAAAATTTATATATGTTTATTTTCCTGTTGACTGTTATAATACTTTTACAAATTACATTATTTTTAGTTGTTTTATTGCTTTATAAAACGCAAAATAACTCTTGTTCACCCCAGCATGTAAAACAAATGAATACGGCAGTTAAAGATATTTCTGGTGGGTCTCAATTTGAGCTTATAAAACAGGTTATATATTTAGAAAAATTTACTTTGGGGTTTAAAACTCCTTATAGCGGTTATTTGCATATTGTAGCTAAAGCCTGTGATGTATGTTTTAGTGATGACAGGTGCATAAAGGTAAAAAGAGAACTTGACGGGTTATTTTTAGAGAAAGACGAACTAATTTTTATAAGAAATCCTATTGATTTGAAGTGTGTAAAATTTATACAAAATTAATTTGTAAAACTACTACGGTTAATGCAGTTAGTCTAGTTAATGTAAGGCTAGGATTGGCTTTTTAGATTAACTACTTTGGTGAACGTGGTTAATCCAAATGCCAAATAAGCGGCTCTTTAGAATTAAGAGTATGAGCTTGCTTATTCAATCTCATCAAAAGAAAAAAAGGGTTAGATATTCAATTCCGGGATATAAAAAGGTTTATTCTGTTTATCAATATGATAGGCTTAAATATTCTGCCATTTTTAAACGAGTTCAACAGCTTGCTTTAAAATATTCACCTGAAATTTTTAAGAAAGCAGCAGCTTATAAAGTGCTTGCCTTATGTTATTTAAGAGATGAATTCGGCGAATTGCAATCACTCGGGGATGAAAAACATATTTTTAGGTATAAGGTTTTAAATGATGTCTTAAAAGAAATAGCGGATTATCTTTTAATTGCATACGAATTATCAACGCAAACGGATGTATTGCTTTATTTGTTTAGAAAAACGCATATTATTCTATATTATCAACAAAATGGCGACTGTCAGGCTGAATTATTTGAAACCTGCAATAAGGATATACAAAAACGATTAAAAATTCATATAACACTGTTAAGGTATTTGCAAAAGGGACTTGAAATAGAGGAAGCAGTGAATATGACAAGGTTTAAGCACAATTTACCATTTTTAAATAGTCTAGAATTATAGATACAGGTACAAATAAGGATGTGGTTATGACATTAAACGAAAAACAAAAACAATTCTGTAATGAATACTTAATTGACTTTAACGGTACGCAAGCCGCTATCAGAGCTGGATATAGTGCTAAAACAGCAAAAAGTATCGCAAATGAAAACCTGACAAAACCTGACATTCAAGCCTACTTGAAAGAGCTTATCGAAAATCGTAACGAACGCACAAAGATTACGCAGGATGAGGTTATAGCAAAAATTGTAAAAGTTGCCAATGTTTGTATGCAAGAAATACCTGTTAGCGAAGAAATCGGCACATATAAACTTGTTGACAGTGCAGGTGCAAACAAAGCCCTTGATATGTTAGCTAAACACACTGGACTTTATGAAGTTGATAACAAACAAAAAGCGGGTATTAATATTGTAGTTCAGGATGAAAAACACAAAAAAATGCTTGAAGATTTATAAATTTCATGCCTGCAATTCTTTATTACTTTCTGCAAATCCTTAAAATTGCCAATTTGAAAGAATAATATCATTAAAAAGTAGGCAATATAAGGAGATTTTATGAATTTAGATAAGCTTTTAAAACGCATTGAACTTCACAACAATGAACCGGAACAAAAGATTTATACATTAAATGTAGCGGGCGAAGAATTTCAGGTCAAAACAATGACTAAGAAACGCAAAAGAGATTTTTTCTATATGAATAGTGCAAGTGGAAATGATATGACTATCGGAGACATAGTCGAGAAAATGAAACCGTTTATTTATGAATCATTAGGTCTTGCTCAGCTTGCCGAAAGAGCAAAACAGAATAAGCTCATTGTTAAATACTATGATATTATTGAAGCGTTATTTGAACCTGAAGAAATTATCAGAATTATTGCATTTATAACTGATATTAACGGGATTACACCAGAGAATGCTGAAAAGTTAGTAACAGAAAGGTTGGAAGAAATAAAAAAGCAATAGAAAAGGATTTAGACCTGTTTCTATGTGCTTATTATCTCGACAAAGGTATAATACCGGAACATATTTTAAATCTTACACACAGAGAAAAAATGTTTTATTTAGCCTCAATGTTATGGTGGGCTGATAAAAATAAGATTGAGGTTTAACAATGGCTAAATACACTGATACATTTGTTTTAAAAGATAAAGTAAGCGATTCGCTGCAAAAAATCAACGGGTCGCTTAACAAATTCAGCGAAAAAATTAATAAAACACGCAACTCTTTGAGAGTTTTTAATAAAGGCAGTATCAGCTCATTAAGAGGCATTGAAAAAAGTATCACAGGTTTAACTGCAGGGTTTAAATTTTTAGGAGGAACTATTGCTGCGGCTTTCAGTATTCAGCAAATAAGCAGATTTGGCTCTTATCTCGGCAAAATGGGGATGATGTTTGAAGATACAAAAGTAGATCTGGAAGTTATGCTGGGCAGTACAGAAAAAGCTCAAAAAATGTTCAAAGATATCCAAAATATGGCTATTAAAACACCTTTTGAAACCACAGACTTGCTAAGAAATACAAAATTAATGCTTAACTTTGGCATCGCTGAAAATAAAGTCCTTGAATATACAAGAATGCTCGGAGATATTTCAGGAGGGGATAAAGAGCGTTTTAATTCGCTTTCTCTTGCATTTTCTCAGATAGCTGCAAATGGTAAACTGCAAGGTCAAGACCGTTTACAGATGGTCAATGCCGGTTTTAACCCGTTACAGGAACTCTCAAAGATGACCGGTAAATCAATGGTGCAATTAAATGATGATATGTCAGAAGGCAGAATATCTTTTGAAATGGTCGTACAATCAATGCAAAAAGCGACATCTGCAGGCGGTCGTTTTTATAAATTTATGGATAAACGTTCGGCAACTATGTCAGGGAAGTTATCCACTTTAGCTGATACAATAGGCTTGTGGGCTGGTCAAACCGGAGAGGCTATAAATGAAAAATTAAAACCTGTTCTTGAAAAACTTGCACCGGTTATTGAAAATA
>CALUZA010000021.1 GCA_944325185.1 Candidatus Gastranaerophilales bacterium
GATTTTTGACCATCAAAAATACAATCCCCTCAAGCTCAGCCAAAAAGATTAATGAAATAACTTCAGTCAAAAAAGTTGAAGATATTAACAATAATAATGGCATAGGTACTATTGCTGCATATAATTCGTTTTTAGCTGATAAACCTAAAAAATATTTGCTTTCTTTTAAGCAAATAAAAGGAAAATATGCTGAATATAAAGGTAGTTATAGTGAATTATATGAAAATTTAAAAAGATTATTTAATCAAATGGCTTTACAAAGCAAGCACAATATAAATAGTTATTTAAATTCATCAACAGCCCTATCTTTTGGTGGACGGGAAAAAACAAGCGTTGCACAAGAAACACAATTACAAAAAAACAGATTTGATACTTATGAAAAAAGAAAAAATTATTTAAAAAACAACCCTGCTGCACAAATATTTGCAACTTCAAAAGAAAATACGGAAAGATTTGCTCAACTAGATGGAGAAGCTTTTAAAAGATTAGATATTCTAATGCAAAACAGCAGCCTTCAACAAATGTTTAAAGAAGACGAAATATTTGATTTTTGTTTGTGCGAATTTGCACAAAGTGATGAAAATCATTTTGAACAATTAAATACAATGCTAAAAAATGATAATGTTAGATTAGCTCTTGATAATAAAAATATGGGTGTCGGTGCTTTGTATCGTTTTATCAATGCAGATGAAGCATCTTTTAAACAGCTTGAAATATTATTTCAAAATGATTCTATTAAAAAAATGATCGAAGATAATAGAATACAAGAATATCATTTTGGAGAAATTACAGGATCAAATAGTGCTCAGCTGGAGCAACTTAATTTAGTACTACAAGACACTGCTGTTCAATATTCAATTGAAAATGGTAAAGCAGATGGGTTTGACTTAATGGCTATAACGCAATTAGAAAGTGAATATTTTGAACAATTAAAGTCAATTCTGCCTGATGATACTATTCAAATGTTAATCAGAAAAGATGGCCTAGGCCGTGATTTTTTACGAAACATTGTAAAAATAGATAAAACAAAATTTGAACGATTACAGTCACTTTTGCAAGATAGCACTATTCAAAAACTAGCTGAAAATGATAAGATAAATAGTATCCGTTTAGGTGGTTTTTTGCAATTAGCAAACGAATATTTTAAAAATTTAATATTTCTCCTTCAAAACGAAAGTATTAAAGAATTGGCTGAAGACAATAAAATAAAAGGCAATTTTTTAGCCTATCTGTGTATGGGAAACCCTAAAAATATAGAGGCATTATTAAAAAGCGAAACCGTAAAAAAACTTATAAAACAAGAAATACTACATGGCGATGTCTTAAGAATATTGTCAGACCCCAAATACTTCGATAATGCAGCGAAATTATTAGAAAACGAAACAATAAAAGAACTTGCAAAAAAAAGCATGATGCCTACTAAATTTGATTTAGTAGAACTATCACGTCCCACAAAATTTGATAACGCAATAAAATTACTGGAAAATGAGATCGTAAAAAAACTTGCAAAACAACGTGCAATAACCAGTCACCATCTGGCAGATTTATCTGACCCTGAAAAATTTGATAACGCAATAAAGTTACTGGAAAATGAAACCATAAAAAAACTTACAAAACAAAGGAAACTATCAGGCGACAATTTAAGAGCGCTATCAGACTCCGAAATATTTGATAACGCAACAATATTATTAAAAAACAAAACCATAAAACAACTTATAGAAAAAGGGTGGATAGATATTGCTTGCTTAAAATTGTTATCTGAAGAAGACCCCGAAAAAGTAATAAAGTTATTAGAAAATAAAACTATAAAAGAACTTATAAAAAAAGGAGGGATAAATGGTCTATATTTAGGAATATTATCTAAAGCAGACCCCGAAAAAGTAGCAAAATTATTTGAATACGAAGCAATTAAAAAATTTGCAGAAAAATTGAAAATAAGTTTCCTTAGCTTGGCAAGCATATTAAGTCCTAAATACTTTGATAATGCAATAGAATTATTAGAAAATGAAACTATAAAAAAACTTATAGAAGAAGAAAAAGTCAACGGAGATAGCTTAGCAACTATGTCCAATCCGGAATACTTTAAAAATATAACAATTTTATTAGAAAACGAAACTATAAAAAAACTTATAGAAGAAGAAAAAGTCAACGGGGACAACTTAGCAGCCATGTCCAATCCAGAATACTTTAAAAATATAACAATACTACTAGAAAATGAAACTATAATGAAGTTTTTGGAAAATAATGAAATAACAGGTTACGACTTAACAACAATTTCAAAACCGGAAAATTCCAGCAATCTTGATTTAATAATAAAACATATAAATATGGGGATTTCAGCTGAAAGCGCAATAAAGCTTGCATTAAATAAAGTTGATATAACAGCAAAAATCAACTTGGTTGATATATCTAAAGAAGCTCAAGCAAATATGTTTAAGAACTTTTTTGCAAATAATTCAAATGCAGATAAAGTAATAGGTAACACTGATTTTACCAAATATAAAAAGAACGGAATACCTTTATCTTATTCAAGAAATTCATTTTTGAAAGATTTATCGAGAATACTTGAAAAAACCTCAAAAACAAAACAGGAAGAAATAATTAATAAATTAGATATTTCACCTATCTATGATAATAACGGCAAAATCACAGGATACAATGGCATAATTGATTTAACAAAATTGAATTCCAGTGGTATTGAAGGCGAAGTATTAGAAATTGCTAAAAATTTTATTTTAAATAACAAAGTTGAAACAAAAGACACTGAACTTGATAAAGCACTTAATTCACTAATTCAAGGTATGCCTGAATTTGTTAATATTATTGGAAAACAACAACACAACACTCATGCATATTCTCTTGATATTCATATTTTAGAAGCATATAAAACTGCAATAACCGATCCTAAATACAATGATTTATCAAACTATCAAAAAACAGAATTAAAATTAATGACAATAGTTCATGATATTGCCAAAAACGAAGGAGTGGTTGATCATAATCATCCATTTGTTTCGGCAAAATACACATACGATATATTAGGCAGATATTCTATAGCTCAGTCAATCAGATATGAAATAGTAAATAATATTTTAAATCATCATTGGGGAGCAGACTATAACAAACATATTACGGATAGTGAAACTTTGGCTATACAAATGTTAAAATCTTCAAATTATGCCATACAAAAAATCTTTGCAAGAGCAGATTTAATTGCCTCTGGAAATCCAGATTTCTTAGATGATAAACTTAAAGGATTATCCGATGATTCTCAAAAAGAACTTAAGGATACTATCTTAAAAATAAATGAAACAACTCCTTTAATATATACAACACCACTAATAAAACCTTCTTTAATTCCAAGCACAACAATTACACTTCCGAATGGAACCGTAAAAACAATAAAATATCTTAATTTAGAGGATTTACCAGATGATTTTGATATGGGTCAATTTGGCTTTATTCCCGGAACAAACGCCAAGGATTTAACGCTTGGAGTACATACCGCAAATTCAATGTCGCAATTTTCTGTATTTAATCAATTATCATCAAACCCGATTACAATGTCTCCACAAAGCGTAAGTATAATATCAAAAGACGATACAGCATTATTTAAAAGATTTGGAATTCTTGTAGATTTAAGGGCAACAGACGTTTTAAATGCAACTTATTACGATCAAGGTAGCGGAAAAGCTAAAACAAAAGACGAAATAAAAAGAATTGCAGCAAGCAACGGAATTTCTTTAGCTTGGAGGAAAATAATACCAGACAAAATTCAAAAAAAACTTAATCTATCACCGAGTGAATATGCTCAATTAGTTGCAAAAACTGAGGATTATAATTATATAACCCAAATAAAAGATTCCGAAAGCATATTGATTGGAGATAAAACTTTAACAGGTAAGGAAATTAAAGATGCAATTTTAGAATCCGAAAAAGAGCTAATGCAAATGGCAACACATCATGCTAAAGCAAATGATAATTATCACGCAAAGGGAAATATGACAGAATTGGTTGTTAGACATTCAAAAGTACACAATAACGCCTTTGTATTAAGATATAATTCAATAGATGATATCAATAATGAAAATATACCAAAAGAAGAAAGAGAAGCACTTGTAGACTTCTTAAACGAAGTCCCTAAAAATTCTGTAGTAATTTTTGCTGGATATGATGGTTTTTTGTATTCATCGCACGCAAATGAGTGGAAATCAAGAATTGGTAAAAAATAAATAAATTTAAAAATATAAAATATAAAATATAAAATATAAAATATAAATTAAAAGTGCAGACATTTATTTAAAATTAATATTATTGTCAATTTTTTTGAATTAGAAGTTTTACATCTGTATGATAGTAAACAGATTTTTGACCATCAAAAATACAATCCCCTCAAGCTCAGCCAAAAAGATTAATGAA